>NZ_AJLL01000009.1 GCF_000317225.1 Fischerella thermalis PCC 7521 | reverse complement strand
GNGTTTTCCTTCATTTTGGTGTACACAGTTTATCTTGGCTAGTTATTTGTGATTTTTTGATTATAAAATCAAGCTGACTTCAATGGAATGATACCTTGATCAAAAATACGGTTTGCTGTATCAATACCACTAACTTCTATGCGATCTGCAAACACTTCATAAGCTGCAAAACTTAATCTTTCCGCAGAATACTCCGTCCATTCATTTTTACCAACAGAACGAGTACCTGCACCACCGCCACAAATTAAATAAGTTGTGCCATTAATGACACGGGTACGTTCATAATGGTGTTCATGTCCATTAATGTAAAGTTGCACACCATATTTTTGAAATAAAGGAGTAAAAATTTGAATAAAATCTGGGTTGCTACCATAGACACCTGATGCATAAATAGGATGATGACCAAAAACAATTTTCCAGGTAGCATTACTACGGCTTAATTCTTTTTCTAACCAATTTAGCTGGCTAATCCAGTCAGCATTACTATTAGTATCTAGTGCGAAAAACTGGATTTTATTCCGACTAAATGTGTAGTAGTGCCCTTGCATATTAAAGCCTGCATATTTAACTTGCAAGTCGCCATTGGCAGTGCGAATATCGTGATTTCCTAAAGCAGCTTGAAATTTTACACCTTGCTTTAGTAATGGAGCATAGGGACGCTCAAATACTGCGTTGATTTTCTCAATTTCGCCGTTGGTATAGATATTATCTCCTGCTAAGATAACCAAATTATAAGGATTTTTGCTGTGATAATTAGCCATTGCTCTAGCTACAGCATATTGCCCTCTTGCACCTGTACCTGTATCTGCTACAGAAACAAAACGCAGTAATAAATCTTTTTTGGTAGATGGATTAGCGGCTATTACCTTTGAGATTTGCTGGCTATTTTGACCAATTGTCCCACGACTAATACTAGCTAAAAATCCTGCACCGATCGCACCGAGTCCACTTAAAAATAAAAATTGACGACGTTTTAGTTTCATGTTTGGCAAAAATCATTAATTAAGTCAGTTTAACCCAAGCATTGAAATGATACATTAAGGTTGGGGAGGTAGCAGCCACAATATAAATCTTTGATTAGCTGCTTTAGGTGAAAGTTCCATGTCACAGGACAATCAGAATTCACAACCACCTTCTTCGCCACAACCGCAAGATGATACATCTCGTCAGAGAAATCACCAAAGGGGACAGTCTTTTTGGAAGACTAAAACTATCCAAATTCTCAAAGGCGCGATCGCAGTTTTAGAAACGACAGTAGACAAACTAGAAACAGAATCACCTCCAGGTGATGTATCTCTCAACTGGTGGAGTAGACTATTAGCCAAAATCCGCTCTTACTTACCAGCAAATTTCTCAGCAAAGTTGTCAGATACAGCTTTGACAGGAGCGATCGCTATTTTTGCTGTCATCCTAGTTTGGGCTACTTCCACCATTTTCCCAGGCAAACCCACCGAAATTGCCACTACTCCCCCTACTTCTCCTACTCCCCTCACCTCCCCATCTCCAGAACCATCTCTAACTGAAGAACCAACCGTAGCAGAAACACCATCACCAGAGGAAGAACCCACACCAATACCAGAACCAGAACCAGAACCAGAACCAGAAGTAACTCCAACACCCACACCCACAATTGACAACCAACCAGCAACGATAGTATTAACACCAGAACAAATTTTAATTGCAACGATTGAAAATCAAGTAGCAGAAGTTAGCGATCGCTTTGCTTCTGGACTCATAAAATCGATCCAAGCTAACTTTCTCACTAGCAATTTGGATATCAAAATTAGTGATGATTGGTACACCCTCAGCGAATCCGAACAGAATAAACTCGCAGCCGAAATCCTCCAACGTTCTCAAGAACTGGACTTTACCCACCTAGAAATTAGCGACTCACAAAATAGGCTGGTCGCACGTAACCCTGTTGTGGGTAGTGAAATGGTAATTTTTAGAAGACAAGCCTAAGAGTAGTCAATTGTCAATTGTTAGTAGTTGGTTGTTGGTGGTTAGTGGTTAATGGCTACTAATCCCCATCACCCCATCACCCCATCACCTAATTTAATATCCTCTTGCTGATCCTTCACCACGTGGATCGGCTGCTGCTTCTAAACTTCCATCAGACGTAACTGCGATCGCGTTAATATTACCCCAAGGCTGGGTTTGTTTAATTTTGTGTCCCCGACGCTGTAATTCTGACAAAGTGAGAGCATCTAAACCAAAGGGTTCGACTCGCAACTCATCGGGAAGCCACTGATGATGGATGCGAGGAACAGAAACGGCTGCGCCTACATCCATGTTGTATTCCAGCACATTTAGAATGACTTGCAGTACTTGGGTAATGATAGTACCACCACCAGGCGCACCCACCGCTAAACGTAGGCGGTCATTTTCAGTTACAATCGTCGGAGTCATGCTAGATAAAGGTGTTTTGCATGGCGCGATCGCATTCGCTTCGTTACCTGGTAAACCAAAAGCATTCGGTACTCCCGGTGCAGCCGCAAAATCATCCATTTCATTATTAAGTACAATTCCCGTCCCATCAGCAACCACAGCAGCTCCAAATCCCACATACAGCACTCACCCAAGTATCACATAGATGATGATTTTCTCAAATCACCTCAATTTATTCTCTGTTGTGAATTGGAGAGGTGACAGAATATATATGTTTTGAAAATCGACCACCGATGCACACAGATGGACACCGATGGACTGTGATAGATTTGGGGTGTGTGCGTGAGTATAAGGGGTGGCTTCTGCCAACATTAAGTTGTGAATCGAACACCGTGCAAGGCGATGCACACAGATGGATTTTGGGTGTGCGTTTATGTTATCTGTTGGTAAAAAAATTCATGTTGTGAGTAATTTGTGATTAATAATGACTACCTGATTTCCGATGCTGAATGGCGGTGACACCCGTCGGTTCTAGGACTTCGCCTTTATCTACAGTGGCATAAATTAACCAGCGATCGCCACATTCGGTTCGTTGTTGCACAGTACATTCTAGATAGGCAAGGGCATCACAAAGAATCAAGCAACCGTTATTAGCTGTTTTGGTTGTTAATTGAGCAAAAGGATTATCACCTGGCGTACTGTGGTAGGAAAAGTAGCGTCTGAGGTTACGTCCTTCTTTGAGAATATTCAGGACAAATTGATCACCGGGATGAATCATGGCATCGGCATTTTGATCTTGGGCGATCGCAATCATTAAACCGGGAGGGTTGAAAGTAGCCTGAGATACCCACGATGTGAGGATTCCACTGTGGCTATCTCCGCGGCGAGTACTAATAACACACAAAGAACCAATAATGCGTCCAACGGCTTGTTCTGTCCGGTCTACTTGCGCTGCTGTTAACGCTTGGCGGGGAGTGCGGAGTTTCTTTTTCTTTTTCAAGACTTGGGCAAATTCTGCTCCCGCATCCTGGCATTGTTGCAAAGTGAACTCAGTAGGACTGAAGCGAATGCGGATAGTGTTAAACCCTAAGCGGTAATTGGCATCTAATAGTTTACTTTCAATCAGGTCGATCGCTTCCCCACTCCAACCGTAGGAACCAAATACACCCGCTAATTTGGTTTTCGCCGCCGCCGAGAGGACAATTCCCAAAGCAGTTTGAATTTGGGTGGGTGCATGACCGCCTAAAGTAGGAGAACCGATGATAAAGCCATCGCAAGCTTCAATGGCGCGAGTAATTTCACTGGGTTCTGCTAGTTCGCAGTTGATAGATTCGACTGCAACTCCAGTTTGAATTAATCCTTGGGCGATCGCCTGTGCTAAAGTTGCCGTATTACCGTAGGCAGAAGCATAAAGCAAAGCTACTCGCAATTCTTGATTTTTTTGTTCCTGACACCATTGGCGGTAATCGTAAGTAAAACGACTGAGACTGTAGCGAACAATCGGCCCGTGACCAGGGGCGTAATATTTCGCTTTTAGAGGTGCTAATTTATCTAAAGCTGCTTCTACTTGTTTAGCTTGGGTGGCGTGGAGACATTCAAAATAATAGCGGCGATCGCCATCCAGTTGCTTCCAATCTTCATCAAACAAGACATCACTACAGACATGTACGCCAAACAACTTGTCAGTATAAAGAATGCGAGTAGCAACGTCGTAAGTACACATACCATCTGCCCATCTCGGAGTTGGTACAGTGACAAATTGCAGCTCATGTCCTCCGCCCAAATTAAGAGTATCTTCGGAACGAACAAGTTGTATTTTTGACTCCCAGTCAGGAAAGGTGTTTTTCAGGACATTCGCACCAGGTTTAGAACAGACAATCTTGACTTGGGGTGCTTTTTCCATCAAGACTTTGAGAGTTGCCATCCGGTTAGGATTGACGTGATTAAAAATGATGTAATCCAACTTACCCAAATCTTGGTGTTTCTGTAACTCCTCTAAAAAAATCTGGGTAAAAGACTCCCCAGGAGGATCAATCAAAGCAGTGTGCTGGGCTTGAATCAAATAAGAATTAGCAGTCGTACCCCTTTGACGACCGTATTCAACCTCAAACTTGAGACGTTCCCAAGTTCGCGATCGCAAAACCAAAGTATTAATACCAATTTCAGCAACTTGAACATCACGGGGGCGACTGAGAGTTGGGATTACAGTTGAGAAAGACATAGTAAAGGTTGGTGGTTGTAGAGACGTAAGTAAATCAGTAGGCTATTGTGCAAACGGAATAACCCATCCGTGTGCATCGCCTTGCACGGTGTTCGATCTTCCAAACAAAACCTTGGGCTAATTCAAAAATCAGAATGGCCCATTTCTTTAGCAAGACGTCTCTTATAACGCCTCGAAACTTCTTGTTCAGGATCAATACCTTCAAAAGTTGGAGGTAGCCAAACCCTCAGCACCATCAACACACCTAATACCAGTAAAAATGCGCAAGCAGCCAATACTTGCATAAACGTCGTTTCTAATACACCGCGTACAATCATTTCTCGGAGTACAGAAACAATCGAAACTTCCACAGCAACCCCAATCGAAACTCGTTGCTCTTGCAAGTAAATAATTAGCAGACGGAATAACTCCACTAAAATCAGCAATGATAGGATATCTGCTGTCACAACGTGGAAGTGGATCGGGGGGATGAGAGAAAGGAACATAGTCCAGATTTGCAGCACCATAAAGCTAAATAGCCCGATGCACAAAGAAATCACAATTAAATCTTGAACTAATTCCAGTGCTTGCACAATCCGACCTAGATTTAACCAACTTTCTCGCTTTATGGGTTTGACAGGCAAATCTTTCAGCAATTGCATCATGTAATAACTCCAGTGAGGGAGGTGGGGAGGTGGGGAGGAGTGGGGGGGAGTGGAGGGAGTGGGAGGAGTGGGGGGAGTGTGAGGAGTGGGGGGAGTGGAGGGAGTGGAGGGAGTATGAGGAGTGGGGGGAGTGTGAGGAGTGGGGGGGGAGTGGAGGGAGTGGAGGGAGTGGAGGGAGTGGAGGGAGTAAAACAAATATTTTATCCTTGCACTCCTCACACTCCTCATACCCCTCATACCCCTCATACCCCTCATACTCCTCACACTCCTCATACTCCTCACACTCCTCATACCCCTCATACCCCTCATACCTTAATAATGGTTACCAACCTTCCGATGATGGACGGCGGTGAGGGCGTCTAGTTTGGCAACTCTACCAGTGTGGACGTTACTGTAGATGATCCAGTGGTCGCTGCACTCCATGCGGGTTGTGACTTCGCATTCCATGTATGCTAGGGCGTCTGCCAAAATGGGACAGCCATTGCTAGCGGGATAAATTTTGATATCTGCAAACCGATCTGCACCGGGGGGGAAACGCTTGAGGAAGTGTTTCATTAAGCTTTGGTAGTTGTCTTCCTCAAGGACGTTGAGAATAAAGCGATCGCCTACATGCAGCAAGGATTCAATAGCCCGGTCTTTGGCAACTGCAATGGCAACTCCTAAGGGATTCATACTTGCTTGCATCACCCAGGAGGCTAACATGGCACTACTAACATCGCCTTTTTGGGCAGTCAGAATATAGAGTCCACTACTAAGTCTTCCTAATGCCCGTTCTAAATCATTATCTAGAGTTTTAATTTGCTTAATGGTGCGATCGCGCGTTAACCATTGTCCGATATCAGTTCCCGCTTCATCACACATTTGTTCAGTTGCTTGTGTGGGCGGTTCTTTGATCAAAATTGGGGGAAAAGCTTCGGTTAGTCCAATTTCTTGAAACTTGTTCCGTAGGGGATAAATTGGCTCATCTTCTCCACCACCAGTTTCAAACAGCCCGACTGCTTGTTTGTTGTGGGCGGCGGCGAGAATGGTACTTAAAGCTGCATGGGCATTTTGATCAGCTTGGGATGGCATTCCAATCACTAAACCGCTTGCTTGGTTCACCAATTCCCGGACTTCTTGGGGTTCAGCAATACTTAAATCTACCAGTTCTACTGCAACACCATTTCTCGTGATCCCATGAGCGATCGCCTTTGCTAATTGGTCGCTGTATCCGTAATCTTCACAGTAGAAGAGGGCTACTAAGGTATCTGTTTTGGCTTGCTCCTGGCTCCATTTTTGATAGTAATTCACCCAGTCTAAGAGGTGGTGTTGTAATAAAGGGCCGTGTCCCGTGGCAATCATGCCGACATCTAATTTTTCCATCCGCTTGATCGCAGACAACACAGAACGGGCATTTGGCCCCATCAGGCAATCATAATAATATTTAAAATCTTGTTCTATGAGTTCTGGATCTTCGTCAAAGGCGTGGTCATCACAGTAGTGCATTCCAAAAGCATCGCAAGTATAAAGGATGCGGGTTTTGGCATCGTAGGTAAAAATGGTATCTGGCCAATGGAGATTGGGAGCACAGACAAATTCTAACTCATGTCCATTGCCTAAATCCAAGCGATCGCCATTCTTGACGATTAAAGATAAGAATGGCTGATGTACCATGTTTTCTAAAAATTGGATGGCAACCTTGGCCCCCACTACTGTGACTTGGGGGGCTAACCGCAATACCTCTTTCACCAGTCCACTGTGATCTGGTTCGGTATGGCTAATAATTAAGTAATCTAGGGTTGAAAGGTCAATTAATCCTTTGACCACATCTAAGTATAATTGCTGAAACTTGCGGTGAGAGGTATCAACCAGGGCAGTCTTTTCACCTTGGATGAGAAAGGAATTATAGGTTGTACCGTTCTGCAATCCAAACTCAATATCAAAGCGATCGCGATCCCAATCTAGAGAACGAATAGCGATCGTCTCAACCCCTATCTCAATTGTTTGCATGGTCAAGCGACCTTGGGGTTTGGTATTTTCACGAGCAGTTAGTGCAACCATACGCTGCTGCCTCCAGCAATCTTCGTAATAATGCTTTACCTTATTTAATGTTTATCTGGATGCACTAGATTTGTAAAATGTCAATTTCTAAAGACTGTTATTAGTTATTTTAAATATTGGATACATATTTATTAGCTTATGCTTATCATAAAGTTTGTGCGAGTAACAAACCTAGCAAAGAGCGATCGCCTCAACGGTAACGCTAGGGAGCGCAGAGTTTAGCTACAGGAATTTGGCTAAAAATGCGACTTTATACTAAATACAGCAATGCAAGCAACTCAAACACGGTACTTTGGGGTATTCAACGCTAAAGGAATCCCCGTAGTAGCTATAGAGATGAAGTAGCGATCGCAGAAGGATATCAATGGACTTTGAAACCAAAATCGAAAGATGGGTTAAAGTAACGCGAAGTACGCGAAGAAGTTAGATTTTTTCGTTGACAACAATTCAAAAACATCCTGCTTTCTCTGCAATGCCTATTTTTGATTTTGCTAAGGGATCTCGATCATTTTTTACCTACTTTGCTGTAGCTCTTGCCAATTCATTTGGAGTCAAAGACTGAATTAGACTTAAGCTCATATTCTGGTTAGAGATATATTTAGCATAGCCAGCATTCAAATAGGGAGAGTATCTCGATATGCCACCAACGTAAGTTTGTAAGAAAGGCATACTTAACATGCTTACATAACGACGTGCTTGTCTTGGATCATCTCCAACTAAGTTTGAAGGTAACGGTACTTGTTTAGAAGCATTACTACTCTCGCCGATAGTAGAAAAATGTGTTCCACCGGCAAGTAAGACGAGATACTTGTCTGAATTTGTAATCCACGAGAAGGGTTGTATTTGCTCATATAAGGCAGGTGCGATCGTATCATCACTGCCAGCAACTATCATGACTGGAATTTTAATTTGACTTAAGCCCGCTTCACCAAAGATACTGCTGGTAATTGGGTTAATTGCAATCACAGCTTTAACTCGCTCATCTCGCAGGTTATAGCTAATACCATAGTTCTTGCCATGCAATTCTAAGGCACGACACTGGAATAGCAAAGACATGTTCCAAGTCTGCTGGAGTTTCTGTTCGTGACAGTCTTTATTTAATTTCTTAAAGTTAATCTTTGCACCAGCTAAAGCTAAAGCTGTGTAACCACCAAAAGATTGCCCAATTACACCTACTTGTTGTAGGTTTAGCCGATTCTTAAAGCTAGCATCATTCTCTAATCGATCTAATATATATTTTATGTCCAAAGGACGGTTGTAAAATTCTTCCGCTTGTGATATTTCTCTGGCACTGCCGTTGAGTAGCGATCGCAGTTGTTGAGTATTGCTACCCGGATGGTTGGGAACAATAACAGCAAAACCGTGGGAAGCTAGATACTCAGCTAAGTATTGAAAGTTGCTGCTGTCTGTACCTAAACCATGAGAAATAACGATCACGGGTACTTTGGTGCGGGCGTTGGGAAGATAAACATCGCTCAATAAAAGTCGTTCCCGCCCTCTTGCGCCATCTATTTGATTCAACGAGGTTTTTGTCACAACAAATTTTCCCTGACGCCGTACATCTGGCAATTGGGAAAGATTAAATGATGATGGCATCCTGGCAGCTTCTGTGGCAGACTTTTGCAAAACTGCTTCTACGGCGCGGTTAGTGTCATTCACCATTTTTGTTAGTTCTGCTGCAATACCCAGAGTACGCGCTAAGTCAATATGAATGCTGGAATTGGGATACTTCCGCACCAAATTTAGTAGTGTTAAGCCTCCTGGTTCATTTGCTGCTAAAATCAACGCCGATCGCAAAGCATGGAATCCTGATTTTGGTTGGCGAGATTCGGTTCTAATTACTCCTCCCAAACGTTTTAGCAAAAATTCTCCCTGCGGTGTATAGAGAAATTGTGATACTGCCACAGGATGAACCTTAATCGGACTAACTAATACCCGCCGCAACTCCTGAAGTTGTTCTGGTTTGAGAAATTGGGTATAAACTGCCAATTCTTCATTTACTACGCCATTTGTGGCGAAGTTTTCCAAGGCTGTAACGGAAACAGAACGTTCTATGGCTGAATAAGATCCATAAATTCGCTCTGCTGCCAAGGCTGAATGACTCAACCCAAAGGTTGGCAGCACCGTAGATATAACCAGCAACTGCCAATTTTTTGTGAGGGTGCTGACCCACTTACTAAACAAGCTATTCATCGTTCAACTATACACAGTGATGTTGTTGACGAGGCGTGTATTGTGGTAGTTATTCCTACACCCTGGGTTTAGTTTTTGTGATGCGCCTCTAATGTACGGATTTTTTGCAGTTTCTGGAAATTTAGAAATTCAATATTGAACTTCAGTTAAGTTTACTGGATAAGTTGAGTTACTTATCTAGTCGTCGAGCAAATCAGCTAGTTGACTCTAACGATGACATCATATCAAATAAAAAAACATACGCTTGCGTATGCAAATCATAAATATTTAGAATCCTCTTAATTGAATTAAATCAAGAGTAATAGTACTGATTAAATAAAATTTTACTAGCGTTCACCCAAAGCGATCGCTACTGAACTAGTGATAACTAAAACTGCTCCTAACATTCCTACCAGAGTTAATTTTTCGGGAGCGATTAAATTAGGTGCGATTACTGATACAAATTCTACTGACAATAAAGTGATAATCGGAGTCGAAGCCAATACAGCACTTACTCGCGATGCTTCCCAATGTTCCAAAGCTTCCGAAAAAGCACCATAGGCAATCAGAGTATTTAAGGCACAAAAAAGTAATGTTGCAGCATGAAAGTAATCAAGATTAAATATTGTTTTTGGTTTTGCAAATACAGAGAAAAATAATGTACATCCTCCATAAATCATTAACATGATATTGGATGAAGATAAAGATTTTAATAACTGTTTTTGTGCTAAAGCATAGACTGCCCATGTGACTGCTGCCAAGATAATTAAACTACTGCCTAGTAGATATTTTCGAGATGAATCAAAAATAATATTTTTATTGAGAAATAGTTGATATGTATGAGAAGTATTAGTGTTTTGAGAACTTGCTATAAATGATTGCAAAAGTTGTTCGTGAAAAAAGAGAATAAAGCCAATAGTTAGAATTCCCAAGGCAAGCCACTGAGTTAGTGTATAGCGTTCTCGGAAAATTACTAAACCTCCCAAACCCATGAGCAAAGGTGCTAATTGGATCAGTAGTTCGGCGTTATAAGGTGATGTTAGCGCCAAACCTTGGAGGAAAAGAATGTAATTAAGAGCTAAGAAAATTGTTGCGATCGCTAATAATTTCCCAGAAGTAGAACGCAGTTGTCTTAGTGTAGGTAATTTACCTCGTACACCTAAATAAATTGCTAACAAAACAAACGCGATCAAAAACCGAAACCAAGTGACAGTATATACATCTAGTTTTTGTAATGTTACTGACAAAGCGATTGGTAGAATTCCCCACAAAAAAGCAGTGAGTAGTGACAATGCTAGTCCTAAGCGCCAGCGACCTGATGTTTGATGAATTTTAGTCATTAGTCAATAGTTGTTAGTAGTTGGTAGTTGATTGTTGTTTGTTAAGACCCCACACATCAAACAACAAACAACCAACAACATTTAAAAGAAATTTGGCATCACCACTGTCTCATCGGGATATAGGTTCAGCGTGAAAATTTTCGATTTGTTATGAATCAGGCTTTAGGAGATGGAGTGGCGATCGCTTTTGCAATTGGATTTTACAAAGCATTGGGAGTAGGTTTTTCTATTGAGAAATGTTCTCATCTGATTAATCATCGCTATTCTACGGTAAAGGTCACTAGATAGCCTAATTACCCAGCAAAACATAAGCTTTGTGATATAACTAACCACTAACTACCAACCATTAACAATATATATGACTCGCGTCATCGGTTTAATCAGTGGCACATCTGTAGATGGTATAGATGCTGCTTTAGTAGATATTTCCGGTACAGGCTTTGATTTACAAGTAGAATTCGTAGCCGGAGCAACATATCCCTACCAAGATGATCTAAGAAAACGTATTTTGGCTGTTTGTGCTGGTCAAGCCATCTCAATGGCAGAGTTGGCAGAATTAGATGATGCGATCGCAATTGCTTTTGCTCAAGCCGCACAAAACATTCAAGTCGATCACCAACCAGCTACTTTAATTGGTTCTCACGGTCAAACAGTTTACCATCGACCAGCTGGTGTGGGAGATAGGGAGAACACTTCACCCCGCCATTGTTTAGGTTACACTCTCCAACTCGGTCGCGGTGCTGTCATTGCTCAATTAACAGGTATAACAACTGTAAATAACTTCCGTGTAGCAGATATTGCTGCTGGTGGTCAAGGTGCGCCCCTTGTATCGCCTGTAGATGCTGCTTTATTCAGTCATCCTCAAGAAGCACGTTGTATTCAAAATATAGGTGGCATTGGTAATATTACTTATCTACCTCCTCGGCAAGATTCTCAGCCAGATCATTGGTTAGAAAAGATTCGTGGTTGGGATACCGGACCGGGAAATAGCTTATTGGATCTGGCAGTACAGTATTTAACAAATGGCACAAAAACCTATGATGAAAACGGCTCTTGGGCTGCTAGTGGAACCCCTTGTCATGCCTTAGTTGAACATTGGCTGGAGCAAGAGTACTTTCATCTGCCACCACCAAAGTCTACAGGCCGAGAATTATTTGGTGTTGATTACCTACAAGAGTGTATCAAAGATTCTGAACCATACCAACTCAATTCCGCAGATTTACTAGCAACCCTCACAGAACTAACAGCCGTTTCTATTGTTCACAATTACCGCTCTTTTTTACCAAAATTGCCAGAAAGAGTGTTTTTATGCGGTGGTGGTAGTCGCAATCTTTATTTAAAAAATCGCTTACAACAGCTTTTAGAACCAGTGCCAGTTTTAACAACAGATGAAGTTGGATTGAGCGCAGATTTCAAAGAAGCGATCGCCTTTGCAGTCTTAGCCTACTGGCGACAATTAGGCTTTCCCGGTAACTTACCAACTGTTACTGGAGCAAGCAAACGAGTATTGTTAGGAGAAATAAATTTTAGTCAATAGTCAATTGTCAATTGTCATTGATCATTCGTCATTTGTCATTTGTCATTTGTTACTATTTATTCTCCTCACACTCCTCACACTCCCCCCACTCCTCACACTCCTCACACTCCCCCACTCCTCACACTCCCCCACTCCCCCCACTCCTCACACTCCTCACACTCCCCCACTCCTCACACTCCCCCACTCCCCCCACTCCTCACACTCCCCCCACTCCCCCACCTCCCCACCGATACTATGCTATCTTGGCGGTACTCGCTCAACGGCAAGGAATTTGACAAGGTGGCTCACACGTTTTTATTGCAACCCGGACGCTGGGTATTACAAGGGAGTTGGCTGGAACGCGATGGTCTAGCAATCAATGTTAAGGGTATGACTTTGGTGGCTTGGAATCGAGATAATTGGTTCACAATGGCAACAAAGTTGATTTTTCCTGGTAGCGATCGCGCGGATATTGCCTTGCAGTATAAAGGACGTTTAGATGTAGGTGCGCGGCAGTATACTTTTTTACTACAACATAATATTTTAGGGCAAGTTGAAGGCGAGGGCTGGATTGGTTTAGATACAATTGTGCAGCGTTACTGGGTACTGAGCGATCGCGAACGTCGCAGCGGTTTTGAAACTCTACATCGAGTGAACGATGACAGCTACTACCTAACTAGTGGCATTATGGCTGGTCACTATTTAACTATCACAATGGAAGCGAGTCTGGAACGCCAGCGTACAAACTGAAAAATTGCCAAGTGGATAGTGCTTAATAATAACCGCTAACAACTAACTACCAACTACTAACTACTAACATTCCTTTATCCACAGTTAATGAACTGAGTCAAAAGTGGGCAAACTAAAATACAAGGCAAAGCCAAAGATATTAGTACCCTTTGTATCGTTTTCTACTTTTGAACATTGGAGTCAATTTTATATGTCAGACCCCAACGTTGGTCGTTTACTCAGTAATCGCTATGAGCTTAAAGAGTTGATTGGAACCGGAGCAATGGGTCGAGTTTATTGTGCTAGGGACGTTTTGTTGGGGGGCGTACCTGTTGCTGTTAAGTTTTTGGCTTTGTCAGTTCAAAATAAAAAAATGCGATTGCAAGAGCGTTTTGAACGAGAAGCAAAAACCTGTGCTTTATTGGGACAAAAAAGTATTCATATTGTTCGGGTGATGGACTATGGCGTAGACGACTATGATACTCCGTTCTACGTGATGGAATATTTACAAGGTATAGGTCTAAACCAGATTGTTCGTAAGCAAAAATTATCTTTACCAAGATTCTTGAGCTTGGCGCGTCAAATTTGTTTAGGGTTACAATGCGCCCATGATGGAATTCCAATTGATGGCAAAATCTACCCAATTATCCATCGTGATATTAAACCCAGCAATATATTAGTAGTTCAAGACGCTAGTTTTGGAGAATTAGTCAAAATTCTAGACTTTGGTATTGCTAAATTACTACAGGCAGATAGCAATTATACAAATTTCTATTTAGGTACACTAGCTTATTCTTCACCAGAGCAAATGGAGGGTAAGGAGCTAGACAACCGTTCTGATATTTATAGTTTGGGCGTGATGATGTTTGAAATGCTCACAGGCAAAATGCCCCTAGTCGCACCAACCCATTCTTTTGGAGCATGGTATAAAGCACATCAAACTCAACCACCACGGACTTTTGCTGAAGTTGCCCCGACATTACAATTACCTAAGCAAATAGAAAATTTGATCATAGGTTGTCTGGCTAAATCACCAAGCGATCGCCCTCAAAATATTGGTGAAATTCTCAAAGTGCTAACATCTGTTGAACAGCATGATTTTACACGTACTCAAGAAAAAACCACTCATTTACCTGCTATTATCAATCCTCCGTCTGTAAAAACTAATGTTGCTCACAAATCTGACGCTGATTCGCGCATATCTCCATTAAATAATGAAATTGCACAACAAGTTTCCTGGCCTCAAAATAAACCCATTGCCAATATTGTTTTTCCTCACCCTATTCGTCTCAATGGGGAACTAAAACCTGCTTTGTGGGTTATGCTACCACAAGCAGAAATTCAAAAGCGTTTAGTCTGTACTCGTTATAATCAGTTTCTTTTCATTACTTCTCCTCATCCCATGCTCTTGTGGATTACTGTCCTCTATAACCGCAAGCATGGTTCTAAATGGTTACCTTATTATCTTGATCTCAAAACAAATATCGCCCAGGAAACTACTCGCCTACTCGTGGAAAATGGTTACTACCGTCTACTATTATTTGCTAGAGAAACACCAAACCATTGCGCTCACATCATAATTTCGACAATTGCCTCTGCTCAACGTCAAAGACTCGAAGAGTGGGCAAGAATGAGTAAATCATTGGCATCCTCAGATGACCCCCAAGTTAGTAAAAATTTACTTAAATTTGAGTACGAAAAACTTAAGCCCCAAATCTTAGCAAAATTACAAGCAATTGATACAGATTCTCCATTCGACCTCTCAGGCTAATTTGAAATGAAGGAAAAAGCCGGAATGAACTGGATCACATCTATGAAATTGCTGTGTGAAGAGAGCAAAATATTAATTAATGTTAAGAAAAATTGTTTAGGAGTTGCAAAATACCCTCATAAGAAATATAAATAATAAAGATATAAACTCAAAAACACAGATGAGCTAGAGGTTGCACAGTAACCCCTCTCTAAAGTCTGGGCAAAGGTATAGATTGTTTATACCTAAAAGCCCGAAACTCTGTGCCTTTGCATAAGGTTTGTGCTAATGTACTCATCTAGTGAGCGTTTAAAATCATTTCATTGGTGCTATCGCTGGGTTAAAAAATTACAATAATGTGCTTTTAAACAAAGTACTTTGTTGTGGAGTAATGAATACTTAGCTAGTGTAATTTTTAGGAATACACGAATTTATCGCGGGTAACGTTTAGAACACACAAGCTTATATGTTATGGTTTCCTTCCACATCTTGGAGCTTGATTGTGTTAAGTTTTTTATTTTCACCCTTATCAAAGTTGACGCCCCGACATCCCCAGCTCTTTTCCTCTGGTGGAACCTAGCAAGAGAAGGAGGTCGCCTACCGCGACTCAAAACCCTAAGCTGCCCAGCTAGAACCTGAGTCTAAGCCCCACTGGTGCTTGAGCAATTCTTTGTAAGTTGCTTCTCTGACAACCATTTGCTCATAGAGCTTGACGAGGAAATCTTTTGCTTGATCATGGCTCATGTTTTGTACCTGAGTAGCAAAAGAGCGGATGCTAAATTGCTGTTCTAAAGTCAACTCAATAGGTTTGTCCATAATTAGCTCCTGAAAAATAAGTAAAGGTTAGATTCGGTTACAAGGGATCCGAAGAGATTATTGGGCTAGTCGCTTATGTGTCTGACACTTACTTTATCTATATTAAGAAAGATAACAAGTGTTTGACAGTTTGCCCATATCCTTTGTGGGGATTTTTTGACTAACCTAATATCTTTGTTTTCATCCTACTGATATAAACCTCAAGTCTACCTAAAGAAATTTCGGTAAAAATTAGGTTTTCCAGAAACGCTCTGGTCGGCGAAGTTCCCTTATTACTCTTTGCGATAGATCAAAGAGAGGGTATAAATGTAAATTATATTCGCCTTACCCTATAAAGCGCAAGGTGTCAACCAACTAAAGATAGTAAAACACCCTCTGTAGGTAAACTTCTTCAGAGATTAAGTTTATATGTATCAAGTTGTAAATCAGAAAAATGCTCAGGCTGAACAAAATGATGAGTATATTTACCAAAAAGGGATAGGAGATCGGGCATCGGGTATTGGAGAGTAGGATTTAGGAGAAAAGGAGGACAAGGAGGACAAGCCCGACCGCCTATACCCGCTCCCTGATCCCTAATTATTCCAGAGTAACGATGACAACAGTGATGTTATCGTGTCCACCCTCTTTTTTGGCAGCTTCAACAAGGGCGATCGCAGCTTTTTCCACAAGCAGGCTTTCTTGAAGGTAGGAAGCAATTTTTTCATCCACTAGTTCTTCTGTGAGTCCGTCGCTACATAACAACAAGCGATCGCCACTTTTAACATCAAGTTGTTGTAAATCAATTTGATCTAGGTCTTCACGTCCTAAACAGCGAGACAAGACATGACGGAAAGGATGAATCCGTGCCTCATCTGGTGTAATATCACCCATTTTGATGGCACGTGCCACCCAGGTGTGATCTTCAGTAATTTGTTGTAATTGGGAATCTCGGAAGCGATATAGCCTAGAGTCACCAACATGAGCGCACCAGGGAGGTTCTCCAGGGCGGAAAATCACCACCACAGCTGTTGTTCCCATATCAGATCTTTCTGGATGATTTTCCTGATCCTGTAAGATAGCTTGATTTGCTTGCCAGAGAGCATCTTCTAACAACTGCGCTGAGGTTTGGGAAGAATCCCAATTGTCAAGCAAATACTTTTTCACTTCACAAGCAGCAATGTGACTTGCCTGTTCACCTCCTGCATGACCGCCCATACCATCAGCAACAATGAAAAAGCGCCCTTCTGGGTCAATATAGTAAGCATCTTGATTGTTAGAACGAATAAGTCCCGGATCACTAATACCGGTAAAACGAAGTTTCATATATTTTTGCAAAAATTAATACATACGGTCATAACGGTCAAGACGCATTAGCAGTCTAATTAGCAACCATAATACTGCGGTTGCGATCAAACCAATAAAAACTGCCTGCCAAAAATAATTGTTGACAAATAAAATCGTTGCTGAAAGTGTAAAAGCACTGATTATTAAGGCATAGGCTATGCCAAGTTGAATATTGCTCTGCCGACGTAGTAGACGCTCTGTTTCAATAGACCGGACACGCAGACGTACATCTCCACGCTCAAGTTTTTCCAGTGTATCTTCCAGTCTACGTGGTAGACCAAATGCTGTGCTACTAACTTGGGCAGCTTGTCGGCTTAATTCATTGAAAAAGCTATTGCCTTCAGAACCATTCATATTCGTCATAAGCTGCATTGCATAGGGTTGGGCAACTTCCATAAAGTTAAATTCTGGGTCTAAACCTTTGCCTACACCCTCTAAAGTCGAGAAGGCGCGCATCACAAAAGTGAATGTAGCTGGAAATCTAAAAGGTTGATCATAAGCTATCTCATATAAGTCGTCACTAATTGCTGCTACGGACTGATTTTCAAAAGGCTTATCCATGAAATTATCCAGCATGTACTGGACAGAACGGCGCACAGGACCCATATCTTCTACAGGTGCTAATGCACCCAAATTGATCAAAGATTGGACAACGCGATCGCCATCTTTAGAAGCAATGCCAAATAGTGTTTCCATCAGTCCTTCTCGCACGTTGGATTTGATGCGTCCCATCATGCCAAAATCGTAGAAAATTAAAGCACCATCCGGACTAACAGCGATATTGCCAGGATGTGGATCAGCATGGAAAAAACCATTGTCGAGTAGCTGAAGTAAATAGGCTTGAGCGCCCTGACGAGCAATTTGCTTACGATCTAAACCCGCAGCTTCAATAGCTTCGTATTGACTAATTTTGATCCCGGGAACGTATTCTAAAGTTAAAACTCGTGAGGAAGTATAGCGCCAGTAAACACGTGGTACTTTTACCCATCCGTAAGCGCGAAAATTGCGGCGAAAAGTATCAGCATTGCGTCCTTCATTGAGATAGTCAATCTCTTCCCAAAGAATACGACAACACTCTTCGTAAATTCCGATCCAATCGCGCCCTCTACCCCATTTTGGATGATTTTGGAAGTAACGAGCTATACCTTTAAGAATTTTTAAATCAATTTCAAATAGCTTTTTTAATCCTGGACGTTGCACTTTCACAACGACAGCTTCACCTGAGCGCAAAACTGCTTTGTGTACCTGTCCCAAGCTAGCAGCAGCTAAAGGAATTGGTTCAAAACTGGCAAAGAGTTCCGGTATCTTTTTACCTAACTCTTGATCAATAATCGTTTCTACTTGCTCATAGGTAAAAGCAGGCACTTTGTCTTGTAATTTTGACAATTCTTCTACATATTCGCTAGGAAAAATATCCGCACGTGTAGAAAAAAGTTGCCCAACTTTAATAAAGGTCGGCCCTAAATCCAGCAGAGTATTACGAATCCACACTGCTAACACTTTGCGTCTAGCAGCTTGCTTGGCTTCAGTCACTCCACCAGCATAACTCCAAGATTTGTTGTAGAGCCAGAGTCTATACAATAAGGTCAATACAAATGACCAAATGTCTACAAACCGCCGTCTACTCGAGTAGTTTTCGCGATTCCAACGGTATGCCTTATCTGTATAACCTTTTTCCATATGCTTTGCTTACCGCTGGTTTTGATCTAAGTCAAACAATTTTGGATTTTAGATTTTAGATTTGGATTGACCCCACTTAGGTCATCTAGGGGCTTATAGCCTGGTCGGAATGATTGCTCATAGGTCATAGGTCATTGGTAAATAGTTGATTTTTCTAAACAAAAAAACTACTAACCACTAACCACTAACTAACTATTTCTGCTGCTGCGATAACGTTGTAGTTCTGTTCGCAAAAAGGCGATTTCTGCCCGCAGTTCATCAATCATTGCTTGCAAATCCACAGGGTCAGTACCTGTTTGACCAAATCCTGTTGTGCTTTTACCTGTGTCAACTGCATCAGCGGCTCGATTGGCTCGCTCCATCACTTCCTCTGTGAACTGGCGCAGCTGCTCTCTGAGTTCCGCATCCAGTTTGCCTACTTCGCTCAAAGTGTCAGTCAAAGCGTTTTCCAGACGTTCTGTTATCACTTCTGCGACTGCTCTACCTACGAAAAAAGCTTGTACCAGGGGGTTGCTCATAAATTTTTGTTACGTCTCTTCTGCACAAAAATTATAACTTGCCGATTTGCTTTACTGCTTCTACTTAAAGTGCTGTTGGTTGTTTGTTGTTTGGAGAACCTACCAACAAATTTGAACTTTAGCAACATTAATGTTGTTAAAGTAATGTATATTAAAACTAAACAAAAATTAAGCAACATTAGTGTTGGTAGAAATTTTGATTTTTGATTAACAGACGCTTACTACAGTTCTATGAAAAGTTCTTTGGCAGAATTTAGACAAAAAGATAGCCTCTCAAGATCAATTACTCTCGATCAGTTGCAGGTCTTTGAAGCAGCTGCGAGACACTGTAGCTTTACTCGTGCTGCCGAAGAGTTGTTTGTCACCCAACCAACAGTATCAATGCAGGTCAAGCATCTTGCACAGGCTGTGGGTATGCCCCTGTTTGAACAAGTGGGAAAGCGCATCTACTTGACCCAAGCAGGTCAAGAGGTTTTGCATACTTGCCGGGAAATATTGCAGTGCCTAGATCGCCTAGAAACAACTATTTTTGACTTGCAAGGGATGAGACAGGGACGGCTGCGATTAGCCGCAGCGACTACAACAAAGTATTTCCTCCCCAAACTACTAAAGCCTTTTTGTCAACTCTACCCTGGTGTGAAATTGTCTTTGGAGTTTACCAATCATGAAGCGCTATTGGCGAGAATGCATGAGAACCTTGATGACTTGTATATCATGAGTTGTCCACCGAATAGAGAAGACATAGAGGTAAGGCCATTTTTAGCTAATCCCCTCGTAGCGATCGCTCCTGCAAGTCATCGTTTTGCTCACCAACGCAATCTATCTCTGAAAGCTTTTGCTGAGGAACCCTTAATCATGCGGGAAGAGGGTTCGGGAACCCGCAAGGTAGTAGAACAATTTTTCAAACAACATGAAATAGACCTGCAAATTAACATAGAACTAGGCAGCAATGAAGCAATTCAGCAAGCTGTCATTGATGGTTTGGGAGTTTCCATCATATCTATGCACACCCTTAACTGTGCAGAAGTCAGAAACCAGCTAGCAATATTAGATTTTGATCATTTTCCAATTCATCGTCAATGGCAGATCATCTTTCCTAAGAAAAAACAGCTACCAATAACTGCTAGTACATTTCTAGAGTATTTGCTCAAAGAAAGTCAAAGATTTTCTACTAACGAAGAAAACCCAATGCAAGTAGTTGAAGCTTTATGGATATAGTCTTGTTCTGGGAACATTAGCTGTGATCAAGTAATTCTTGATCACATTCCTGTGTTTGATGTGGCAGATATGTAGTCATTTGCAAAGCTTGTTGAGTTAACCGAAAAGCTTTATTGATATAGCTTGTACCATTTGCTCAATGCTTGATCTGAAGACGTGGAAAAAAAGTTTACCATTGTCTAAAATTGCCTTGGCCAAACTCGATTTGCCAGAACCATTAGCACTAGCGATCGCAATTTTATTGCTTAGCAAATTCCTATTTCTAAAATATAAGATCAAAGTATTTACTCATTGACATTCAAGTTGTGGACATTACTAAAACTACTTGCCCTCGTTGTCATCAACCTGTAAACAGGCAAGCTATCACCTGTCCCTATTGTCGCGCTCAACTAAAAGCTTACGGCCATCCTGGTATTCCTCTACACAGAGCAACTGGAAATAGCTATCTGTGTGACAGTTGTGCTTACCACGCTGATGATAGCTGTAATTTTCCCCAGCGTCCTTATGCCAAAGAATGTACGCTGTACCAAAATCTTGCAGAAAGTGAACTGGAGTTACAGCAGTTGCGCGAAGCGAAAAGCTTTAGCACTACTGCGAGAAACTGGATCAAACGCAATCAGGCTTTATTGTTGCTATTGGCTTTATTATTAGTGTGTTTGCTCGTAGCTCTGTTGCAATCTTAAAGATCGAATAAGCACATAAAAGTCAATAGAAACTGATACCAGTTAATCAAGTCTTCTGCATTATCCAGTTATTTTTTGGGGAAACGATATTAATTCATATTAAACATGTTTCATAATTCGCTGTGATTTTTGTAATCACTACTAGCTTTAGCTGAAGGCAACAGGGGTTCTTCAAATACTGCCAGATCAAACCAAAAAGTTGTGCCTACACCCACTTCGCTAACTAAATGAACTTTACTGTGATGTTTTTCTTCGATAATATTTCTAACAATTGATAATCCTAAGCCTGTACCTTCTAGGGTGTGAACACGATTTTCTACCCTAAAGAAGCGATCAAAAATTGCTTCTTGATCTTCTGGACCAATGCCAATACCAGTATCAGCAATTTCTACCCGCACTTGAGCAGGGCGATCGCCATCGTGTAGCTGCGGTTCTAGTTGATAGGCACGAATCATAACTTTACCACCAGCCTTGGTAAATTTCAGCGCATTGCCTAGTAAGTTTGCTAGCACTTGCAGTAACAAATCATAATGACCTACCACTAAAGGTAAATTGGGTTCCACTTCTTGATATAGCTCTATACCTTTATCTTTGGCATTAAGCTGGTATGTACGTAGTGTCTGTTCTATGGCTTGCGCCAGATCCACCCCGTCTAAGTGATAACTCCGACCAGATTCTAGCCTGGATAAATCCAAAACATCATTTACTAAACGTGCCAAGCGATCGGTTTCATGATTAACCGTTAACAAAAAATCTTGCCGTTGTTCTGAACTGAGTTCTTCCCCATATTCGTGCAAAGTTTCAATAAAAGACTTGATATTAAATAAGGGAGTGCGTAATTCGTGGGAAACGTTACTGATAAATTGACTTTTGGCTTCGTTTAGTTCTACTTCTCGGGTGATATCTTGCACAGTAATGGCAATTCCTTTCACACTCTCCCTTTGTTGGTCAAATACAGTGGCTAGGAGAAGGCGAATAGTGCGTTTACTCGGTTGAGTGAAAGGAATACGAAATTCGGCACTTTCGCATTCCCCGGCTGCCATTTCATACAAAGTACGAGTGATTTCTATTTGTACTGCTGACGGCAATAAATTAAGAACACTCTCACCCACAACATCCAGCCCTTCCCAACCAAAAATGCGTCGGGCTGTGGGGTTGACTAAAATCACCTGCATATGGTCGTCTATCAAAACCGCACCATCAGCAATGGTGGAAACTAATGTTTCTAACTTGGCTTTTTCGGCAGTGAGTTCCTCAATATTCTGTTCTTCGTAGCGCTCTAGACGCTCTGCCATTTCATTAAAGCTGAAAATTAATTCTTTGAGTTCGCCTCCAAATGGCAAGTCGATACGCTGCTTAAAGTTGCCCGCAGCAATTTGCTTTACACCTAGTAATAGCTCTTTAATTGGTTTGGTGATTGTCAAAGCATTAATTACCCCTCCTAAAATCACCATTACCCAAATAGAAATGAATACAGCAATGGTGACATCGCGGGTAAAGTTTGTAGAAATGACGGCGTTCGGATTGGGGTTAATACCGATCGCTAAAACACCCAGATATTTTTTTTCTACTGTCAGAGGCACAAACACATCTGTGACAATACCATCTGGGGACATATGTTGTCGCACCATTGGTTTGTCGGCATCAGCAGCGTAATCGTCTGGTAGTTGGATGCGTCTTTCAATCGTTAAGGAGGTTTCAACCTCCGGTTCCCAAAAGGGAATACCAAAATAGATTTTTCCAGTCTCATCAGCGTAAAGCATGTAACGCACGCTGGAAGTACTGCTGTAAAAGCGTTGAGAAAATTGTGCTACCTCGGTCAGATTATGATCGGCAATTAAGGGAGCAACGTTAGCAGCCAGCAGCAGTCCTAAGTCACGACCGAAACGAGTGTCATTCAAACGGGCGTCCTGCTGAATCGTATTGATTGCCCAAAAGGTCAGACCACTCATCACCAAAGAAACCACCAAGGTTACAGCAGCCAAAAGTTTGGTCTGGAGAGTGAACTCTGACCACCAATTCGCGATCGTTTCTCGGATGTTTTGTAAAAGAGCCAGCATCTTAAAATAAAAATTTGTTATGTCTGTGGTTATTTCAATTAAAGACATTGCTTGTTATTTTTGTTGTACCCTGCACCGATGTCTTTCTAGGATTACAGTTGCTCAAATAGTAGGCTTTGGGGGTGTTCTGGAAAGTAGATACGGCTATAGACCTACGGTGCAGGGTAGCATTTGGTGAATAATATTTTTCCAAACTATAAATTATCGCTCAAATGCTTAGCCCCTAAATTATTTCACCCCTTTAACCGATGACCGATATCTCGCCGATAATACATACCCTCAAAGTTAATACATCTCATACCAACATATGCTTGAGCTAATGCTTGTTCAAAATTTTCTCCTGTACCAGTAACGTTTAATACTCGACCTCCATCGGTGAGCAATTGCTGATCCTGTAACTTAGTACCAGCATGAAATACAATTGCTCCTGCGGCTTGGGCTTCTGCAATTCCTGCGATCGCTTTACCTTTTTCATAAGTCCCAGGATAACCAAGTGCAGCAGCAACAACAGTAGCAGCTGCACCTTGTTTCCAAGCGATTGGTGGCATTTGTGCCAAGCGCTGTTCAATGCAGGCAAGCATTAACTCTTCTAACGGTGTTTCCAACAGTGGCAAAATCACTTGGGTTTCTGGATCACCGAACCGACAATTAAATTCTAAAACCTTAAAATCCCCATCAGGAGTAATCATCAATCCAGCATATAGTACACCTCGATAGTCAATATTCTTGGCTCTAAAAGCTGCGATCGCTTTCTCTAATACTTCTTTTTCAACTCGTGCCATTAACTCTGGCGTCGCAATAGGTGCTGGAGCATAAGCTCCCATACCACCTGTATTTTCTCCTGTATCACCCTCACCGATCCGTTTATGATCCTGAGCTGGCAACAATGACCTAATTGTCAACCCATCTGTTAAGGCTAAAACAGAGACTTCTTGACCAACTAAACACTCTTCAATAACGACAAATTTTCCAGCATTGCCAAACTGACCCCGAAAAATAGCTTCAATAGCTTCAATAGCTTGATCAAGTGTTTGAGCAACTGTCACACCTTTACCTGCTGCCAAGCCATCAGCTTTCACAACAATGGGTGCGCCATGATCCTTTACATAAGATTTAGCAGCAGATGCTTGCGTAAATACCGCAGCATTAGCTGTAGGAATTCCTACTTCCTGCATTAAAGCTTTTGCCCAGGCTTTACTCGCTTCTATTTGCGCCCCTGCCCTAGTTGGACCAAAAACCTTCAAGCCTTGTGAGTGCAGATAGTCTGATATACCCATAGCCAAAGGAACTTCTGGTCCGACTACAACCAGAGAAATTTTCTCTTTTTGAGCAAACTGACTTATACCCTCAAAGTCATCTATTCCTAAAGGCAAGTTTTGACACTGTGACATACTGGCTGTACCACCATTTCCTGGCACACATGTAACTTGCTCAATTTGCCTGGATTGCAATAGTTTCCAAGCAAGGGCGTGTTCCCGCCCTCCATTACCTACTACTAAAACTTTCACAGATTTCCTCTTGCGTCCCTTGAAGCACGAGCAGCCATTAAGGATTCTCGCGCTTCAATTTTTTCACCAATTCTAATACTTATGCAAGTCCAAAGAACAACCTGAAGTTAATAAGAGGAAAGGTAGAGGACAGTCCAAATGAAACAATTTTCACCGCCATGCATGAAAATGTGATAGTTTCGAGTTAAGCCTGAGACAAAGAGGTAGTCCTCATCGCAATTTCAACCTGTAATTGATGTATAAGTTTTGGCTGTCGCCATTCCACGACTTCAGCTACATACTCTTGTTGGGTTTTAGCTAAAATTTTATTTTCAAGTTAGAAGGTTTAAATTAAAAAAACCTCCTTTACATAGGGAGGTTATCTGCTGTGATGATTTGTGTCGAAATCTCAGAATTTGCCGCTCGCCAAACAGATGACAGCCAAAATAGCACTGATGATGTAGAAAACTGCTACTACTTGTAATTCAGACCAACCTGAAAGCTCAAGGTGATGGTGTAGTGGAGCCATTTTCAACAAACGTTTGCCTTTGCCATCAGGACCTTTTGTGGCTTTGTAGTAGCTGACTTGTACCATTACAGACAGGGTTTCTACAAAGAAAATACCGCTCAAAATGAATAGTGTCACTAGACTGTTAGTCAGCAATCCCACAGCCGCTAATGCTCCTCCCAGGGCGAGAGAACCAGTATCTCCCATGAAGACGCGAGCCGGGTTACGGTTGTGTGCCAAAAAGCCTAAGCAAGCACCACTCAAAGCAGCGCAGAAAACCATCAGTTCTGGTGAAGTGCAACCAATCAGCGCACCTAAGGCCAGCAATGCGATCGCTACTGTTCCTGCTGCCAATCCGTCAATACCATCTGTTAAGTTAGTAGCATTGCTCTCTGCTACTAATACAAAGCCTGCTAGAGGCCAGAACAGTAAGCCTAAAGGTAAAGAGAAGCCCAAAGGTAAAGCTAAATTTGTGATATTAGCAGGTTGATTAAAAAGCAGCCATAAACAGAAAAGAACCGCAAAGCCGATCTGTAGAAAAAGCTTCATCCGAGGGGAAATACCCTTGTTGGATTTACGGCGCAAAATTTGCCAATCGTCGAGCCAGCCAATTAATCCGTAACCTAACGTCAATCCCGAAACTGCCAACACATTTGTATTAAAGTTTGATAATATACAAGCAGCTATCAACCCAACAGGAACAAAAAAGATACCACCCATTGTCGGCGTACCTGCTTTTTTCAAGTGGGCTTGAGGGCCGTCTTCGCGAATTATTTGCCCTGTTTTCAGTGCTTGCAGCATTGGCACAACAAAAAAGCCCACGGCTGCTGATATGACAGCGCATAAAAGAAATGGCAAGGTGAGGGAAAAAGTGTTAGCCCACGGCAATCTATTTGCCATGCCATCCAAAACTAATGCTGTGACACTTAACCCTACACCTAAAACAGAAACTAAACCTATGCCAGAAATATTCAACCCCTGGTCAGGAGATAATTTAGCGTCCACGGTTGTTTCCCCTCACTCCACACTTGTACGACAGATGAACAATAGGGACTCGTTAAGATGTTGACTCTTTAGTCGTTACTGACTACTCTTCGTCTGGAACGATATCATCATCGTCATCAAAGTCATAATCGGCTATACCGTCATCACCACCCAAAAATTCCGAAATTTCTTCTTCGTTATCTTCACTAAAATCTGGCTCTTGGGTGTCACGCGCTATCAGACGACCACTATTTTGCAACCAATCCAAAATGGAGGACTCTTGCTTTAATGGTATTACAGCAGCACGTTGATTGCGAGGTTCTTCGCGTAATGGGGAATTTAGCATATTAGACTTAGGATACAAGGAGTGCCATCATAGCTTGACATTAAGAGTCTATCACTTGATACGGAAGATTTTAGTTGATCATTCAACGAGTTACTTCCAAAATCCGACAAAATTTTTTGTTTTTACTATCAATTTAAGTAAATAGTGACAGTAACTTTGTGATTAGGCATCTTGCAAAAGTAACAATTACAGTAAGTAATTTTGGGTAAAAGTTAAAGAGTAAGGGTAAAGGAAAAATTAATACCTTTAGTTGTTTGGCTTTTCTGTTTTCCTAGCTTCTGCAAAAAGCTTATTGATACAGTGCAATACACAAAAAAGATATTAACTTCTTGTTGTCCTTGATTGAGACTAATACTGTTTTAGGTGACAGGTGATGTTCACAAAAGCAACTTTATTACAAGCAATTGCTGGTAAAAATCGTGGTCTTTTGGCAAGCGAACAGGATAAGCAAGCTATTTTAGTCGCGATCGCCAACTTAGAAGACCTAAACCCCACACCGCGTCCGCTGGAAGCTGGTGATTTACTTGATGGCAATTGGCGACTTCTTTACACCACCAGCAAGGCTCTTTTGAATCTTGATCGCTTTCCTTTATATAAACTTGGAGAAATCTATCAGTGTATTCGTGTTAACACCAATAGCGTTTACAACATAGCTGAAATTTATGGTTTACCGCTACTTGAAGGTTTAATTAGCGTCGCTGCTAAATTTGAACCAGTTTCAGGGCGGCGTGTCCAAGTTAAATTTGAGCGATCAATAGTTGGCTTCCAACGTTTAATTAACTACAAGTCTCCTGAGAAATATATCCAACAAATAGAAGCTGGTCAGAAATTGACTGCGATTGATTTTTCTCTCAACAGCAACGAACAACAAGGCTGGTTGGATATCACTTATTTAGATAACGACTTACGAATTGGCAGGGGTAACGAGGGTAGTGTATTTGTTTTAACCAAAGCATAGGTTAACAAAAAATTTTTGTTTGCGACTGAAGGATATTCCATGATTAGGGGATTGTCAAGGAGGGTGTGACACCCCATTTGTTGGCAGGTGGGGAGGTGGGGAGGTGGGGAGGTGGGGGGAGTAGAGAAATTATTATCAACCACCAACCACCAACCACCAACACTTGACCATCGACCAATGACAAATAACTTAACAAAGCTTCTGCCAGAGGCGCTGTGATTGTACATTGAAATCAATTAGCCTTAATACGTTGGCAATTGATAATAAAAAGGGAACAAACTCATGGTTCAACGTGGTTCTAAAGTACGCATTCTCCGTCCAGAATCCTACTGGTTTCAGGATGTAGGCACTGTTGCATCTATCGAGCAAGGTGGTACTAGCAGATACCCAGTGATTGTCCGCTTTGATAAAGTGAATTATGCTGGCGTGAACACAAATAACTTTGCTCAAGACGAATTAGTAGAGGTTGAAGCGCCAAAGGCAAAAGCTAAAAAAGCCTAAGGGTTAGAAACCTCCAAAAAAACTTAATGGGGTGATTTTCGGGAGTAAAGCAGAGGGTAGAGAGTCAAGGATTTGATTCTATACTCACTGTTGACTACTCCCGATTTTAGTGTCTGCCAAAAAACCGCAGTACTTGTCACAATAAGCTTGTTGTCAATAATTAGCTTAGATGCCTGAGTTGCCTGAAGTTGAAACAGTCCGACGGGGTCTAAATCAATTGACCCTCAACCAAGAAATCACGGGTGGGGACGTACTGCTGCATCGGACGATCGCTTATCCGTTTTCAGTAGATGATTTTGTTACTGGTATCCAGGGAAATGCGATCGCTACTTGGCATCGTCGCGGTAAATATCTCCTCGCCGAACTTACTCTTCCTTTAATAGACAAGGGAGTGGAGGGACAAGGAGGACAACTTGGAGGAGAAATTGCTTCCTTGTCTTCCCCCACTCCCCCCACCAGTTACTTGGGCGTCCACCTACGTATGACGGGTCAACTACTGTGGCTACGCCAAGACGAACCATTACACAAGCACACGCGAGTCAGATTATTCTTTCAAGATGGGTGGGAATTGCGCTTTGTTGATCAGCGTACCTTTGGTCAAATGTGGTGGGTGTCAGCAAATCAAGCACCAGAAAGCATTATCACTGGTTTAGCAAAATTAGCAGCAGACCCCTTTTCATCAGAATTTACAGTTGAGTATCTAAGCGAGAAACTCAAAAACAGACGTCGCCCGATCAAAACCGCCTTATTAGATCAATCTGTAGTGGCAGGATTAGGTAATATATATGCCGATGAAGCCTTGTTTATGAGTGGCATACTACCAGAAACAATGTGTATAGATTTGCAGCGAGAGCAAATCGAAAAGCTGCGATCGCACATAATAAAAGTATTAGAAACTAGTATTGAAGCTGGTGGAATGACTTTTAGTAATTTCCTCAATGTTAAGGGCATTAACGGTAACTACGGTGGTGTAGCATGGGTTTATAATCGTGCTGGCGAACCCTGTCGTGTTTGCGGAACTGTAATTCAACGGACAAGATTAGCTGGTAGATCCAGTCATTTTTGTTTGCAGTGTCAACGTTAGGTGTTGGTGGTTGATTGTTGGTAGTTAATAGTTAGTGGTTGGTAGTTAATTGTTACAACACCCAAACAACAAACAACATCAACAAGATAAAATCCTGTAAAGCCATCGATACACTCAAGAGGGGAATTTATGCCTGTAAAACGTGGAGATATGGTTCGCGTGATTCGCGAGAAGTTAGAAAACAGCGTAGAAGCAAAAGCCAGTGATACTCGCTTTCCTGATTATATATTTGACAGTAAAGGCGAAATCGTAGATATCAAAGGTGATTATGCCTTTGTCAAGTTTGGGAAAGTACCAACACCAAATATTTGGTTGCGTTTAGATCAGCTTGAAGAGTTTAAGTAAAATTATCAGTAAAAAATTATGTATACTTCCCCTTCCTCCCAAATTCTGTGTTATTCACCCCGTGTCACCATTATTGGTGCTGGTAGAGTTGGCAGTACCCTTGCCCAACGCATTGCTGAAAAAAACCTTGCAGATGTGGTGTTACTGGATATCGTTCCGGGAATGCCCCAAGGACTAGCACTAGATTTGATGGAGGCGAGGGGAATTGAAATGCATAACCGTCAGATTATCGGTACTAATGACTATGCCGATACGACTGGTTCGGAGATAGTGGTAATTACGGCAGGGTTTCCCCGCAAACCAGGTATGAGTCGCGATGATTTGTTGCGGACAAATGCCAAGATTGTTGTGGAAGCGGCTAAGCAAGCGATCGCTCATTCTCCCGATGCCATATTTATTATCGTCACCAATCCTTTGGATGTGATGACATATTTAGCATGGCAAGCAACAGGATTACCACGCGATCGCATCATGGGTATGGCAGGCGTGTTAGACTCGGCCCGGTTTGAAACTTTCATTGCAATGGAACTGGGGGTATTACCACGTGATGTCAAGACGATGGTTCTCGGTAGCCACGGCGATTTGATGGTTCCCCTACCACGCTTTGCTACTGTAAATGGCATTCCGCTGACAGAATTGCTAGATCAAGCTACAATCGAACGCTTGGTAGAACGCACCCGCCACGGCGGTGCAGAAATTGTGGAATTAATGCAAACAGGCGGTGCGTTTTTCGCTCCGGCTTCTGCTACTTGCATGATGGTGGAATCGATTTTATTAAATCAGTCGCGTTTGTTACCTGTAACAGTAGCTCTTATGGGAGAATACGGTTTAGAAAATGTGGCGATCGGTGTTCCCTGTCGGTTGGGATGTGGTGGAATTGCCAGTGTATTAGAATTGGATCTTAGTGACGAGGAGATGGCAGCACTGCGTGTTTCAGCGGAGTCGGTGCGGCAAAATATTGCTTGGGCGCAGGAAATTTTGATGGTGTCTAATGCGACTAGTTAGATTTTCATTTGCTGGTATTTCTCAATGATTTTAAATCTCAAGAAAATTTCTTGAGATTTTTCAATATATACACTTATATTATAAGTTTTTATCAAGATTCGCCCACAGGTGGCGAACCCGCGCCTCCTCTGCCCTCTGCCCTCTGCCCTTCTTGATAAAAATAATAATGAGGACTCTTCGTAAAAAACGTAACGCCCTGCATCAATCACTGGCGGTATTTCGCTACAGTGGACGAGCGATCGCTTAGGCAATGGAACACTAGCCACTCTCTCACAATTATTCTTGCGACTTTAACCTTAGCAGCAGGTCTGTTACCAGCTGCTGTAGCTTACATAGGTAAGTTAATTGTCGATGCAGTTGTAGAGACGCAAAATTTCGCATCTCTAGATAATGTCAACAATTCTCATTTTTGGCCATTATTTAGAAGTGCGCGATCGCTAATTATCTGCTCATTTGGTCAGTAGAATCCCTGTCCTGGTGCGTTGACTTCTATCGGGGGAATGTATGAACTTTTTCCACCACCAAGACACTAAGACACTAAGTCGAATCCCAAAATTTTCACAGAATTAAAGATACAAGGTTGGAATGGCGATCGCTTTTAACACAATGCTCACGATGAACATAACTGTAATTGAGTTGCTGGTAAGTTGTACTAAACGTTTGACTATACAATCATTAATTACTACTTAAGAAGTATAAGAAGAGTAGTTGTGTTTGCTAGTTTTTTCGCAAAACCGAAATCCTTATATCCAATGAAGCAGCAAAATAAATTTAGGATTGTTTCTTAAGAAAGATGCTTTTTAAAGTATAAAATGAGCAAGCTTAAGTCATAACAGTAACTTCAATACAGGCAATGTTTTAGTGCTGTCTCATAAAGTAAAGATCTAATTTTTAACTGCTATGACTAATAATATGTCACCCAACAATGTCTGTAAATCTACTAGAAATCATCAAACTGTAGAAATTTCTCTGTTACTCGCAAACCTCAAAAATAATATTTGGTTTTGGGGTATTTTTTCTTGGATGTTTGGAGTCACCGATAGAGGTGTGGCTGCGTTTGCTGATGGTTATTTATCTCCGGTAGAGATTCTACAAATATGTGCAATCTCTTTTTTATTCTTGAGTTGGTTGTTTTTAAAGCCAGATGAAAGCTTGAATGATGATGAAGGTGTTTGTTCAAGTTATCAAACTGACTTAAGTCATTATCGCCATGAGGCATTATCCACAGTTAGAGATAGAATGCTTGAGTTGCAAAGGCAACATATGATCAGTCAGGCGTATACTCTACCTTTTCCCTATCTCTGCCAAATCTATCATCTGTTAAATTTAAAACATTTGGAAACTGTTCACAGCTTCAGTTTGAGTAATTTAAAGGTCGTTGATGTTAATTATGTTCAGGCTACAAACAATGGTGGAGTGCTAAAGTTTCAAACCGTATTAGCTGTATCAGGTGTCAATATTTTAAGAATTTGGAGACAGCCAATAGTTGAAGTAGATTTAATATTGCATACACCGTTTACTGTGGAATTGAGCATTCCAGTTTATAATAATAAAAGAATAATTGTTATGTTCAATGCTCTTCCCTTAAGTAGTAATGCCCATAAGTTTTTCGTAGATATTTACAGTGATCTAGGGTGGCCCAAGCCTGTAATGCAAATTATCTTACATTTTGCCTCTTGTCTGACACTGTATGAAGATTTACCCTATCTACGTGCACTTGCGAAAAGAAATATAGACCGTTTAATCAGCTTAAATAGGATTTCCCAACACGAAACAATGTGGCTATTTAGAAGATTCGTTGAATTGTATGGTTCGAGCATAGAACCGGCTGATAAATTAAAACTATTGAGTAGCCAAGAAGATAAATAAATAATCGTGCGATCGCGTTTTATCTGACAGGGTTAGACAGAGATGGGGGGATGGGATGATAGGGGATGGGGAGTGTGAGGAGTATGAGGAGTGTGAGGGGTATGAGGAGTAAGTATTAAACAACCGACCACTAACCACTAACAAACAACCAACAACTAACCACTATAGATACAATCGGAATGCAAGCAGAAATTGGTAAAGTTCTGCATTCTGGAGCGATCGCTAATGAAATTTATTTCCGAACCGTCGATACCTGTAAAAATTCAAAAGATGAAAGAACGGGTGCACTGGGGTAATGCAAGTATTGTCCAGCGCGGAATTGATCAAACTTGCATGGTGATCGATGATGGCAATTCGGATAATCCAGAATTTTCGTTTATGGTTATCGGCGATAGTGGGACAAAATCATATTACCAACACCACCCCCAGCGCCAAGTTGCAGAACTGATGCTACCGCACCAAGAGGAATGTAGTTTTGTCTTGCATACGGGTGATGTAATTTATATTGTTGGTTCCCACGAGTATTACCCCCGAAATTTTATCGAACCTTACCGGGAGTTTATCAAGGGTGGACAAAACTACAAGCGTATTCTCTACGATCGCATGGTTTTTAAAACTCCGATTCTACCAGTTCTGGGTAATCATGATTACTATGATGTACCGTTGATGTATCGGCTTCTAGCAGGAAGTACGTTACCACTACGCCGCTTGTTCCGCTACAAAGATATTGAAATTGGTTGGCATGGTTCCTATCAAGGAGATGCCTATGCACGGGCATTTTTGGATTATCTCAAAGCGTTCCATTCTAGAGAACAGTTAGAATTTCACCTCGACGAACACTACACCGCCAAAACAGACACGGGACGGTGTTTGCGCTACGAACCCGGACGTTTTACTCGTCTACCCAACCGTTATTACACTTTTCGCTACGGCGGGATTGACTTTTTCGCCCTTGACTCGAATACTTTTAACGCCCCATCACCGCTACCTGCAACTAAAGAAGGAGAAAGCAGTCGCCGTCAACTAGAGAAGCGCCGCCACGAGATTGAAAACGAAGAAATCCAAATTTTGGAAGCGTGCGATCGCCTCAACCCAGATAATCCTGAAGAAGCGGAAAGACTCGACGCCCTCAAAGCCAAGTTATATCAAATTGATGAAGTCAAAATAGACATCGAAAAACAACTCACATCTCACCACGAACCAGCCACCGACTTTGAACAATTGGAATGGTTTAAGCAAAGGCTAATTGCATCTTGGCATAGCCAAGAGGTACGGGGACGAGTAGTTTATTTTCACCATCCCCCCTATGTCACCGAGGCGAGTAAATGGCATCAAGCCCAAACTTTAGCAGTGCGTCGGCGTTTGCGTTGGGTATTTGATAGTGTGGCACAAACTCTTGGTTCGGCAACTCAGGGACGTCCCATTGTCGATTTAATTTTAAATGGTCATGCTCATTGCCTGGAATATCTCCGCACTGCCGACACTGGCTATGCTGACTCTCACCTCAATTGTATAGTCTGCGGTGGAAGTGGTCGTCGTCCCCGTCGTCAGCGAGAGGAAGGGACAGAGTTAATGGAGACTTTTGAGTATCTAGAAGGAAGTCCTATTCGTAAAATTGCGGATTCACTTTTATTTGTTGGTCGCAATGGATACGATATTTTCAAGCGGCTGCCATACTCATGTGTGCGAATTGACGTTAGAGGTGGCACTCCACCCAAGTTTGTTGTCAAACCACTGGTTGCTGAATGGTTTCAAGGAGAGTGGTTTAACAAGGTAATGGAACCATTTGAGATTTAACTAGAACACATGTTTATCTTCGAGGGCTAGAGTCCTTCAAAAAGCCAACTAAAATCTTGATGTTGGCGTGGCAAAAATCAAGTTTGGAAAAACGAACACCGATGAACACAGATGCACACTGATAATTCATCTGTGTACCCTGCGGGAAGCTGCGCTTGGGCGCGTCTACATCGGTGTGCATCTGTGTTCGTTATTATTAAATTTGGACACAGCCGCATTCATAACACATGCATCATCAACGAAAGTATAGTTTTTTATTTTTTATACTCCTTGCTTTAGTAATATTTTGGAGTTACTTACTTAGGCCTATAAATATAGCGATCGCAACTACGGTATCTTCTTCTGTTTACGAACAACGGCAATTACATAATCCAGATGGTATCGGTAAGTACTACATGGGTAGGGAAATCGCGAAAGTCATGGGACATACGGGTGCAGCTTGGCTAGAACGTCCCAGTCGCGAGACGGAAGAAAAGCCGAGTAAAATACTAGACGCCCTCCACCTCAAATCTACTGATGTAGTTGCCGATATTGGCGCGGGTACAGGTTATTTGAGTTTTCGCATTGCTCCCAAAGTACCACAGGGAAAAGTGCTAGCTGTAGATATTCAGCCAGAGATGCTGGATATTATCAATTTTTTCAAGCAGGAGCTAAATGTTACTAATGTGGAAGCAGTATTAGCAACTCCTACTAATCCCAACTTACCACCCGCAAGTGTTGATTTAGCTTTGATGGTGGATGCGTATCACGAATTTGAATATCCACGGGAAGTAATGCAAGCTATTGTGAAAGCGTTGAAACCTGACGGTAGGGTAGTGTTAGTTGAGTACCGGGGTGAAAATCCTTTGATTATGATTAAAGGCTTGCACAAAATGACTCAAAAGCAGGTGAAAAAAGAAATGCAAGCTGTTGGTTTGGTGTGGCGGGAGACTAAAAATTTGTTACCGCAGCAGCATTTGATGGTGTTTGCTAAGGGATGATATATTTTTTATCGAACACAGATGCACACAGATGGACACTGATGGATTTTTTGTGTGCTTTTTTGGTTGGAGAAGATGAATATATTTTTTTGTGATACCCGTTATTTGCCAGTTGCATCCTTCAAGAAGTCGGGGTTCTTGTTGTTAAGATGCAAGCATGTGTAACGCTGTCTTGTTTAAAACTGATATTTTTGTCATTATCATCTTTGATGTAACAAGAATCACCATTAAGGATAATTCATGAGAGTTTTGTGCACTCGTCCCAGAAGCGAAAACGAACCAGAACATATCAATGATATTGCTGATGAAATTCTCACGACAGAGCCTATAAAACAGCAATATCGACTTGTAAAAATTAACCCACCCCTCTATTTAGGGAACAAATTTTTCACCCTTGTCTCCCCACACTTTCCCATTCCCGTTCCTAAGACTCAATCTCCGCTAATTCTAACCACCGTTCTGTCGCTTGATCAATCGCTTGCTTGAGTGCTTCCACCTGTTCATACAACTTTTGCACCTGCGTATAATTCCCTGCGGGAACATTCGCCATTGCTTTTTCTGCTTCTGCTTTCTCGGCTTCTAATTGAGCAATTTTATCTTCCAACTGCTCAAACTCCCGCCTTTCCCAAGTTGATAAACGCTTTTTCTTAGCTGCTTCTTTGGCTTGACTCTCCGCTGGCTGTGTCTGTTGATTTTTTGGCTTTTCCTTTGGATTGATAGTAGCTTGTTGCTTTTCTTCTTCGGCTTTTTTGTAATCGAGGTAGACTGAGTAATTACCAGGATACTGGCGAATCACTCCCCCCTCTTCCAAAGCAAAGATAGTATCTACAGTCCGATCTAAAAAATAGCGATCGTGAGATACCACAATTACACAACCGTTAAAATCCTCTAAATATTCTTCTAGTACCGCCAAAGTCTGGACATCTAAATCATTAGTCGGTTCATCTAAAATCAAAACATTCGGCGCACTCATCAACACACGCAATAAGAACAACCGCCGTTTTTCCCCACCAGAAAGTTTATGAATAGGTGCATACTGCTGATTCCCCGGAAATAAAAATCTTTCCAACATTTGGGAAGCAGTGATTTTAGTACCGTCGGCTATTTTGACGTATTCCCCTTCTTCCTTAATATAATCAATCACGCGCTGATTTTCATTTAAAGCAGTCAGCAATTCTTCAGAATGCTGATCAAAATAGCCAATATGAATCGTCGCACCAATATCTACACTACCTGCATCTGGCTGCACCCGCCCAGTAATAATATCCATTAAAGTAGATTTACCCGCACCGTTACCACCAATAATACCAATCCGGTCTTCAGGACTAAATTCGTAGGTGAAATCTTTAATCAAAGTGTGATCGCCATACCCCTTTGAGATATTATTCAGTTTAATCACCTTCTTACCAATGCGACGGCTGGCTGTAGCAATATCTACTTTACCTTGAGCTTGTTTAAACTCCGTCGCTTGCATATCACGAATACGATCTATTCTCGCTTTTTGCTTTGTACTTCTAGCTTTTGGTCCCCTTTTCAGCCATTCCAACTCTCGCCGCAATATCCCTTGAAATTTACGCTGACTACTAACAGCACTTTCTTCTGCTTCGGCTTTCTTTTCCAGGTAGTATGAATAGTTGCCAGAATAGGTGTAAATATCACCTCTATCTATCTCAATAATCCGATTCGTGACCCGATCCAAAAAATAGCGATCGTGAGTTATCAATAAAAGTGCGCCACGATAACGGTGCAAATAACTTTGTAACCACTCCACCGAATTTGCATCTAGATGGTTTGTTGGTTCATCCATTAATAACAAATCTGGTTCTGATAACAAAGCTGTGGCTAAAGCAATACGCTTACGATAACCTCCAGATAAAGTCCCAACAGTAGCATTAAAATCCGTAATCCCTAATTTAGAAAGAATAATTTTAGCGTTGGTTTCCAACTCCCAAGCACCAGTCGCATCCATACGCTGCATCACCACCGAAAGACGCGACATGAGCTGATTATCTTCTGGATAGTGAGCCAGCTTATCAGATATTTCTTCATACTCACGCACCAAAGCCATATTTTCACCACTGTCAGCAAAAACTTGCTCTAAAACAGTGTGATTCTCATCTAAATCTGGCTGTTGGGGTAAATAAATAATCTTCGCACCAGAATTAACTAAAATTTGCCCTCCATCAATCGGTTCTAATCCAGCAATCATTTTTAATAGAGTTGATTTACCAGAACCATTAGTGCCAATTAAACCGACTTTATCATTAGCATCTAAACTAAAACTGGCATTCCTAAGAATCTCTTTAATACCAAAATCCTTTTGAACTGATTGTAGTGTGACTAAACTCATAATTTTTATTTCATAAACTTGGTGTCTTGGCGTCTTGGTGGTTAATAAAATTTTACTTAAACCACTAAGACACTAAGACACAAAGACAACTTGACTATTAAACAAATAAATCCAAGGGTAAATGACCGTACATCTCATTAATTCCCTCTGAAGAATATGATTGACAAGATACCAACACCCCGCGATGATGGCCAAAATAAGTATCAATATGACACACGCCATTTTTGCCGTTTAATTTGATATAAACAGACCCATCAATTTTAGGTAAATTTCTTGGTGGTTCATATCCTAACGCGAGGGAATAGGTTTTCATTGCCAGTATTCCTTCTTCTTCAGTGTCAGCGCAAATCCCTAAAATTTGATAATCAGATAATTTGGCAATTAAAAGTAAAGCCTCACGAATTAAAGATTTTTCTGATGGTTTGACTTGTGGTGCTATGTCTACACAGTTAAATTTATTGAGAACTTTTTTAGCTTCAGCAACTGTGAAATTAGTTTGATTTCTACTTGACATATATCGGTTTATTATCTGTGTTGATGTGCGCTTTCTTTGTAGGGAATTACCCTCTTGCCCAAGACAAGTTAAGGCTTAATCTTGTATATTACTCACATTGAAAAGGAAAGGAACACTATTTTGTGAGTCTTTACCAATTAACAGAACTTTCGGCATTTGAGCGCCGCTGTTCTTCCAAGTTTCAATTGCTTTTTTTTGCAAAACTAATTGCCCTCCTGGAGCTTTTAAAGTTTGCGCTAAAAGTCTTTGAGCTTCTGATTTGCCTTTAGCACGATTAATTTCTGCCTGTGCTTATTGTGCTATGTAAACAGCTTTTTCGCTCTTTGTTTAGCAATTTGTTTTTCCTCTAGTGTTATTGCAAATTCCGGAGAAAAAGTTAAGTTAACCACGCCAGTATCCAAAACTATTATTCCATATTTTTCTGAGCGTTGACCTAATGCAGTGTCAAAATCATCCTTAAGTTAGTTTCTTCTGGTAATAGACCAGAACAACAATTGCGATCGCTCACCGTCTTTCTAATATCCGCTATGCTGATCGTATCTACGTTATGGAATACGGACGATTTCTTGAGTCTGGAACTGATGAACAACTGTTAGAGCAAAACGAAGTTTATACAAGTCTCTGGTGTGTACAATCGGGTTTGAAGTAACCTAAAATCCAATATATCCAAAATCCAAAATTGACATGATATTCGGTACTACCCAACCAGAATCACCTAACAACCAATGGCGTCGCCAACTAGATCAATTTGTCAAAGTACATCAGCTAGAATTAGCAGCACTAGCTTGGGGTTTGTGGTTAGAAAATGGTGACACTCAGGGTACTATTGGTATTGATCTACAGCCTCAACCGCGATTTGTGTATTGTCCCAAAGAGGCGATCGAAAAATTAAATGAGAGTGTGGAAAATAGACTCCAGGAAGTCTTGGGAATCATAGAACATTATCAACCAGAAGTTGAAGTTGTCATGGTTGCTATTGGCAAAGAGCAAATCAAGCTGATCCATTATGAGCCACAACCAGCACCACCAGAATGTTTTGCAGAAGTCGGGAAAGATGTGGATAGTTTATTGAATATGTTGGAACAGGGTTTAAGTGAAGAATTGCAAGGGTAGAAGGGGTGATGGGGTGTGTGAAAAGTATAGAATAACCACTAACTACTAACTACTAACCGCGATTTTTCTTTGTGTCTTGGTGGTGAATCACGTTTGTTTTGAACTACCATATTCGTAATCAAAAATAAGCCCCTACAATCTTTATGAATGTAGGGGCTTATTTTTATTTGGTGGCGGGAAGTGGATTTGAACCACTGACCTTCGGGTTATGAGCCCGACGAGCTACCAGGCTGCTCTATCCCGCGTCGCTCCTTCTTCTCTACTATAACAGCAAAGACTAAAAATTGGCAACTATAAAAGTGATAATTCTCCAATGACTTCTAGACGCTTGTATTTACCGAGGTTCATAAACTTTTCTGATAAGGCTTGGGCAACGCTAGGACTAATCCAACCCATCTGCTGAAGCAAGTGAATGGCAGCAGCATATTTTGCCCGTTTGGCTCCATCTATAACTTTTATTGCCAGTCCCATACCTTCACCGAGTCTGCCTATACACTGCACTCCTTCCGCACCGGATTTACTTACGAGTTCTCCTGGAGTTAAACGCATCAGTTCGGTGTCAAATTCTCCATCTCCTGCCACCATCGTGGGATGATGAGTCATGGCTCGGACTATCCGCTCCATATCCAAATTACTGCGAGAAGCTAGCAGAGCATACAAATACCCCATTTGCGCCAGCTGCATGAGATATGTGGGTGCGCCGCAGTCATCATGAGCGCTGATAAATTCTTCAGCTGGCATTTTTAGCAATTCTGCTATTTTGGTAATAATCAGCTGCTGTACAGGGTGTTTGCGCTGTAAGTAGTTGTTTAAAGACCAATTACACTGTTGACATACGGCTAACATTCCGGCGTGTTTCCCAGAGCAGTTATATTCTAGGGGGCTACGCTTGCCTTCAGGAGTTGGACATTGCAATGCTGAGGGATCAATATCAGCCCGCCAGAGAATATTAAATACCTGACGGACTTGCTGAATTGTGCCTTTGTGGGAACTAGTGATGATTGCTAAGTCGCGATCGCTCAAATCATAGCGCTCTAGTGTCCCTGTAGTGGTGACAGCCAGAGCTTGAAATGGTTTGAGGGCAGAACGGACAAAGGTGGCGGTTTCAGCATTGCCAGCAACCGACAGCACCCGTCCCCGTTCGTCGCATACGACTGCTTGGACTATATGCTTTGATTCTATAATGCCTTCGCGCAGTAATCTAACTTCTAATGTGGCGGCTTGGGTTCGTTTTCCCATTGTCATGGGTAGTTATCTATGGTGATTTTGTTATATGTCATCATTTTGTTGGTAGTTGTTTGTTGTGTGTTGTTTTTTCTAACAACTAGCAACTATCAACCACCAACCAATGACTATTTAAATTAAGTGCCAAACTATCGTACCAACAACGAAGAACACAGCCAAGCCAGCGAAGGTAATTTGTAACCGTTTGATGATTGGTTTAATTTCATAGGTGACAATTAAGCGATCGCGATTGAGTACTTCTAACGGTTTTGTCCAGGTTTGACCGTCGTACCAGCCTGATTCTTCATAAAATATAATGGGACTGGCAAGGCGATCGCGCACATAAGACCAACCCAAATATAACCGTAACAGTACCAGTACGACACCAATACTTCCTCCGGCAGCACCACAGAGAACAAACTGGAGCGTGTACTTGTGTGGAGTAAAGCTTGCTGCTGCTACTGGAGCTGCGAGTACACAAGATAAACCCCATATCCAAGCTATTTTTCTGATGTAGTCACGCCAGTTTAAGGTGCAATCACTAAATAACCAAGAAGATTTCAACTCTTCGTACTCATTCAGTGGTTGTTGCTCAGTAGGAACCGGGCAGTTTGAGACTGAAGACTTGATCATGTTGATTTACCCCCCACCATCGTTGGATGTTGGAAACTCGACACGTTCTGCATGACCCCAAAAGGCTTCTAAATTATAAAACTCACGCTCTTTTGGCATCATAATGTGGACGATGACATCGCCGTAGTCTAGCACTACCCAAGTCCCTTCTGCTTTTCCTTCTACCCGTAAGGGACGTTTTTGCCACTCTTGTTGTACTTGATCTTCTACTGCTTCGGCGATCGCCCTGACTTGCACCCTGGAATAGCCGGTCATGAATGCAAAGTAGTCTGCTAGATAAGATACATCTGCTACTCTCAGTATTAAAATATCACCTGCTTTCCGGTCTGATGCTGCTTCAGCAATGGTTGCGACTACATTTTCACTGGTGTCATTAGTGTCAATTTGTGGGCTTGTGAGCGCACTTTTTTGGACAGTAAGTGATTGTAATGGAAAGTTGGCTTGGAAATAATCAGACATTAAACCTCAGCTGCTTCTTTGTTTATTGGCAAATTTTTACAATTACTGACAAATGAGCATTGAACTGCAACTGTATGAGCTGGTTTTTTTGAATACTAACAAAAAAAACGGCGGTCTATACAGTTGTTGTTATCACTGGCTGTTTAGTTTTCGACTTTTGTAAAAACCAATTGCGAGTGGCGACCGCGCGTGGATGAATCAGACTAGGACTTTCTAGCAAGAATTTGATTGTGTAATCGCAGGTTAACCAAACAGCCCGTTCGAGATTTGCAAAACTTGTTTTTCTTAAAGCTTGTAATTCAGCAGAGTCACCCCGTCCCGGCTCGAGAGTATCTGCTAAAAATACGATACAAGAGAGTGGACTCATGCCTGGTCTACCCAAAGTGTGATTGGCGATCGCTTGTAATACTTCTTCATCTTGTACACCAAAACTCTCTCTGGCGATGATGGCGCTGACATCTGCATGTAACAGATGGGGTGATGCTACCATCACCTCGTCTATTTCCAACCCAGCCAACTCTGCCATCTGCAAAAGTTTTTTGGATGGAAAATATTTTGCCAAATCATGCATTAGCCCAGCTGTGGCAGCTTTTTCTCTATCTAATTGATAATGTTGAGCTAATTCCACCGCCATCTGTTCGACTCTGAGAATGTGATTAATCCGTGAACTCGGAACGTTCTCAGCTAACCAGGCTAAGACTTTTTGGCGCATAATTCCTTGACACCTGAATCAGAATTGTGGCAATCAGACGAAGACTTGTGATCATATTGTAGCGAATCACGCCAGCCTCCACTTTCAGCACCAATAAGGCTAAGTGGCGCGCTATAAAAATAGACAAAAATAAATTGTCTGCAAAACTTGCTTACAGCAAAAAAATTATGTTATACTAGCGAAAGTGCGGACGTATAGCTCAGTTGGTTAGAGCGCTACGTTGACATCGTAGAGGTCACTGGTTCGAATCCAGTTACGTCCATATATTGTTTAGACATCCTCCCACTTACATAAGAAGTGGACTTACTGTAAATATTGGCGCGACTGCCTTAAGATGGTGCATTAATAGACCGCATGAGGCAAGAAAGAACACACAGATAAAAGAAGAGATTGATTTATTGCACTATTTTTGCTGTGTCGTTTCACTACGCATTCCTCACTTCTCCCAGCAATCAGAGATATTGTTTTCATTAACCCATATCTCAAGTTTTTACACAATTCATCTTGACTTTGATTCTTGAAAACTCTAAAGTTTTAACAAAAACAATTGCAATAAATTCGCATAATTACTGATAAAAATTCCTGGTGGAGAAAGATAATGAGACTCATGACAAAGGGTGTTTTGGGTGTAAGTGTCGCATCTGTTGCCCTTGCAGGTATGATTGCCAGTACATTTGGAGAGAAATCAGCGATCGCCAATCTAATTCCTGACCAAAAAGAGCAAACCTTACTTGCCCAAGGAAAAACCAATGAATTAGTGGTTATTTTTCCTAGTCGCTCTGACTCTACAGATTTGCAAAATAAAGCTAATGCCGTAGCTGCGTTTTTATCTAAACAATTAGGAGTTCCGGTCAAAGCACAGATCGGTGATGACACCGCAGCAGTAGAAGCTTTAAGAGCTAATCGTGCTGATATAGCTTTCTTGAGTAGCCGTCCAGCGTTGAAAGCAGAACAATTGGCAAATGCTCGGTTGTATTTAGCGGAAGTCCGCCCCACTTATTCAGGGAAATATACGTATAACTCCGTATTTGTTGTTCCCAAAAATAGCCCGCTGAAAACACAGTCTACAGCTAAAGCCACTTTGACACAATTGCGCGGCAAAAGAATGGCTTTCACTTCCCCCACTTCTGGCTCTGGGTTTATTTTCCCAACTGCTGAACTTGTGAAACAGGGACTTGTACCAAACCGCGATCGCTTAAATGATTTCTTCGGACAAGTTACCTACGGTGGTAACTACAGCAAAGCAATACAAGCTGTATTACGTGGTCAAGCGGATGTGGCTGCTGTCTCAGAGTATGCTCTTAACCCCCCCATATATTACAGAAGCAGAAAAGAATCAACTGCGAATTTTGCACAAAATCCCCGGTGTTCCTGCTCACGGCGTCGCTATTGATGATGATGTTCCCGTCGCTACCCGCAACAAAATCATCAATGCTATGCTGTTGTTGAATCAGCCACAAAACAACCAGTTGCTGCGTAATTTATATAACTCGACAGAATTGGTCAAAATTGACCACAACCAACACCTAGCACCTCTGCGTAATGCCCTGCAACTAGCAGGAATTCAACCGTAACAGAGTTAGTAGTTAGTAGTGAGTGGTTAGTAGTTTACTACTCCCCCCTCCCCACCTCCCCACCTCCTTCAACATGTCTCCTGCCATTGAGTGTCACAACTTAAAAACAGCATATTCACCATCATTACAACGTCCCATCCTAAATGGGATTAGTTGTCAGATTCATCATGGTGAGTTTGTGGCTTTGCTAGGACTTAATGGTGCGGGTAAGTCTACATTGCTGCGATCGCTTGTTGGACTAGTACCATTAGAACGAGGAAACATAAATATCAATGGTGTACAAGTTAATCCCCGCACTCTACCGCAAATCCGGCAGGATATTGGGATGTTATTTCAAGGTGGGGGGCTAATTCGTCAACTTCCGGCGATTGATAATGTTTTGTGTGGCAAGCTTGGTACACGTACAACTTGGCAAACATTATTTGGCTTTCCCAAACATGATCGCCGTCAAGCTTTGGAGATATTAGAACAGCTCGGTTTAAGAGCGCAAGCCTATCAAAAAACTAGTCAACTTAGCGGTGGACAACAACAACGGATAGCGATCGCTCGGGCTTTAATTCAATCTCCCCAGATACTCCTAGCCGATGAACCGATTACAGGTTTAGATGTCATGGCCTGTAAACAGGTGATGGATACTTTATCTCAATTACATTCCCAACAAGGCATAACCATTGTCACAGTTTTGCATGATTTGGGCATAGCAGCAGAATATGCCCAACGAGCGATCGTTTTGGATGCTGGACGTATTGTTTATGACGGTGTTTGTGAAAATTTGCAAGCCCAGTTTTCTGGGATGAGAGGGTAGGAGAGGAAGGAAGTAAGAGTTACATCTGTACTTGAAAATGGGTGTAGGGGTGTAGGAGAAGTCAAATTTTCATGTTTGGTTGTGTACCAACATTCGTGAATAGCTGATTTGAATTGAGACTATGGACGAGATTATTTTTTAGAAATCGAACACCGATAAACACAGATGAACACGGATGAACACAGACAGATTAACCGTTGGTGGCTGAGTGGTTGATGATGAAGAATTTTGCAAGTTTCCGGAAGCGTTTTGCTTGGCTGAGTCGCCTACTGATATTCTGCCTGGTGGTAGCAATTTATGCTTGGGCATTACAGGGTTTGAAGGTAGATTTTGAACTCCTCAAGAATAGTTGGCCTTACATTACTGATTTTATTTCCAGATTATTTCCACCAGATCCAGCTGTATTAGATATTGCTATTCAAGCATTAGTTGAAACAATACAGATGTCTTTGTGGGGAACTACTTTAGGGGCTATTCTTTCTTTACCAATTGCGATCGCTAGCGCCCGTAATGTCGCCCCTGTTTGGTTGCAATGGTTGGCTAATTTCCTCCAAAATATAGTGCGTTCGGTTCCTTCGATTATTTTGGGCTTAATTTTTGTCGCAGCAACTGGATTGGGCGCACCTGCTGGGACTTTGGCTTTAAGTATCTATACAATTGGCTATCTGGCAAAGTTTTATCAACAAGCGATCGAAGCAGTGGACTCTCGTTCTATAGAATTTTTGCAAGTAACGGGAGCATCAAGATTACAAGTAGCGCAATACGGCATTTTACCCCAAGTCTTGCCCTTGGGTTTAGGGTATACATTGTGGATGTTTGAGTACAATATCCGCGCTGCTTCTGTGTTAGGTGTCGTGGGAGCAGGGGGTATTGGCTTTCAGTTGAAAAGTTATATAGATGGCTTTGAATACAACAAAGCAACAACGATGATGTTGGTGTTGTTGGTAGTTGTTACTGTTATAGATTTGTTAAGTAGTCAGTTACGTAAACGCCTTGATTCAATGTAGATAGTAGTTGGTGGTTGGTTGTTGATTGTTGGTTGTGTGAGCGCTCCCAAAGGTCAGAGTCGGTAAATGGGAATTTATCGAGTGATCGCACAGCCATTCCTAGTAACAAACGTAAAATTTGAGGTTCAAAACCCGAACATTCTCGCTTCAAGTCTAAACCTTCTCATTTTCAACCTCAAAGTTCTCACTTCATACCCGAACATTCTCATTTCAAATTATTTTCCTATTCCCTGATCCCCTAATAGAAGTGTCAAATTATCGGAACACTAACTGAAATCACTGAATCTGTGGTTACTATTGGTTACGATTATTTGGATTTCATTATATAAATTGGCTCAGGTGTAAATGTTTGTCGGCTTTCGTAAAAATAATATTATTGTTTCTGTGGGTGTCAGCCTCACTTTACTGCTGATTGGTTGTAATGACAGCAAAGCCTCTCAATGTCAGCGACTAATCAAGACTGTGAATGACGGAAATTCTTTAGTAGAGATAAATAAGGGTACTCAGGTTGCAACAAGCTTAAAACTGGCTAAGGATTTGCAAGCAGCCACCGAAAAAATTGAGCAACTAAATTTACAAGACCCTAAACTGAAAGAATACCAAACTCGGTTTGTCAAAGTATTTACAACACTTAGTCAAAATATCAACAAAGCAGGTAAAGCACTTAACACTGCAAAGTCAGCAGAAGCTTCAACATCTGGTAGAAAACAAATACAAACAGCAAGAAGTGAAATTGACAATGCGCTGAAAGCAGCTGAGATTGCTGCTAAACAATTAGATGTGTTAGGGACACAGGTAAATAAATATTGTAGTCAGCCTGAATAAGGAACTTCTAAATAAAAATATCTAATTGCAGGGGCCAACATTGAGCCGCGTCAAGCAAAGAACGGTACAAGTAAACGCCCGGATTTAGTACAGCGTACTCGCACGCCAGATGTGCTGTTCCAAGCTCATTCAGCTACCTTGGGTTTGCAATTTTACAACGGACAAACTTTTCCTGAAAAATATCGCAATGGCGCTTTTGTTGCGTTTCGTGGTTCTTGGAATCGCGATCGCAGCACTAGTTACAAAGTTGTTTTTGTTCCCTTTAATACTCAAGGGCGACCTCGGTGAGTTCCCCGATCCCCGATTAGAACCATCCCTCTTGTTCCAGGGTTTCAATCAGCTGCAAACCTCGCGGGTCGCCTACTCCCAAAAGCGCTGCTTTAGAATCTTCCCGGACTCCTAAATCTTTGTCTTCGGCAAAAGCTTGAATTAAAGCATCAATGGCAGTGGCATAGACTATATTAGAAGGTAGTTCGCGACATAACTGTCCGATCGCCCAAGCACTGTTACTCCGTACTGGTGCTACAGGGTCTTGTACCAAAGCTTCAATTAATGGTGGTATTGCTCCAACCACAGCTTCATAACCAATTTGTGCCATCTGGGCTAAAGAACTCGCAGCCCATAATCTAACTGCGGAAATATCAGTTCTCAGGGCATTTGCTAGGGGTGCTAAACAACGGCGATCGCGGCAATTACCCAATGCCCAAACTACGCCTTTGCGTACATAGCCATTCCAATCTCGGCCTAATTGGTTAATTAACGGTTCTACAGCATCGGGACTAGGGTTGCGTCCGAGTCCATAGGCAGCACTGACCCGCACTAGGGGACAAGTATCAGTGAGCAAGCGAATTAAATGGGGAGTGGCACGTGCATCTTCAATGTCACAGAAAGCACGTGCTGCCAGCATTCTTTGCTGTGGTTGGGGATGCTCTAGTAGCGGTAGCATTTCCTCTGGATCGGGTTTTGGCACTTCTGACTCTGCGGTCAGGGGCCCTATTTTATCTAGAGGACTTTCTAGCTCCACTTCAGCATCAAGTAGGCTGAGGTCGTCTTCGTCATACATACATCAAAAGTACCATTCCCTAATACCACTTACCAATTAATTCAATATTTAAAATTGAAAGTTCAAAAAAATTAGAATTATAAAAGTTTCTTGAGCCACAAAGACTGAGTTTGATAACCCAAGCCACTATAAAGATTTAATGCAGCTTGGTTAGATTGAAACACCTGCAACCCCATTTGCCGATCACCTCTGTTTCTTGCCCAGTCCTCTGCATATCGCATCAAAGCTGTAGCAATACCCCGTCGCCGGTGTTTTGGTACAACATACAGTAAAAAGATGTGAGCATGGCGATCGCCTGTAACTTGGTCAATAGCGTTTCCCATCCAGAGACAGGCTATTGGATGATTGGGTGGTGTGGTGAAATCTTCCCCATCTCCCAATCTTCCCATCTCCCCATCTTCTTCGACCCACCACAAAGGAGTTTGGCTAGAGAAGTATTGTTCTACTGTTTGTGCGAGATGAGAAAAATCTTGGTTAGGAAACATTTCTTGGTAAGTCAATTGCATGAACTTAACAAGTAATGCCCGATCTAGACTGGAGCCATGGCGGATACAGTAACCTGGTAGCAGTTCCACAATTAAAACTTTAGTAGTTGCTCCTATGACAATGAGTTAGGAGAAATTGAAGGAGTAGAGAAAGATACGGAGAAATTATTCTCTTTGTTAGCAAACGTCTCCCCATCACCCCGCCTTCCTGTCTCCCCATTTTCCTCAATGGGTGCAGGTGCTGCCATGTCCGCAGGTAAAAATATACGGGCACTGACTGCCACTAGCGCAATTAAAAATAGCAATACTACGAGTAGGGGGGCAATGTATTGACGAAATATAGCCATTTTTTTAGATATGAAGTTTGACTGAAGATTTATGAAGTTAACATGATTTATTCTAGCGATGTTCCTGATAACTGTTCACTGATTTCATCTGCGATCGCGTTCCAAGTCAGCGATCGCTCTTTCCCAATACCAGCTTTCTGGCATTCCTGGATAATTCTGTCTTGCTTGTGCAACAAGGCGTTCTGCTGCGGCTATGTCGCCGTCTAACATTGCAATTAGCTTGTTTTGGAGACGGCTGTCAGCACCGCGTGGAGTCGTTGGTCTGAGTGTGGGTTGGGTTGTTGACTCGGTTGCAGGTTGGGTTGCAGGCTGTGGTCTATTGCCTTTGATTTGGTTAGACTGCCTACGCAATTCCCAAAATAAAACGTAATAAAGCGTACCAAAAATTACAATTAAACTGAATGTCCCCAAAAAAGTCAGGAGATTAAGTGCAAGAAATCCTAAAACTAACTGGGAAAGCACATAGCCAAGTAGGAGTCCTGTAAATAACAGGATTGTTGTGGCAATAATAATGATTAGTTTTTGCCCCATAAATCTTCTTCCTCATCATCTAGTCCTGGTCTGGGCATTGCTATGGGTTGAGGGTTCCAAGGAGCGAAAACAGGCAACAGAAGTAACCCTGGCACGGCGGCAATGATAGTAATTATGAAAAATGTAGGCCAACCTGTGCTTTTGGCGATCGCGCCAGCTGGGGCTGCCAAAATATCCCGGCTGACAGCCATTAAGCTGGAAAGCAATGCATACTGAGTGGCGGAAAATCGCTGGTTACAAAGACTCATTAAAAAAGCAACAAAGGCAGCTGTTCCCAGTCCACCACAAAAGTTTTCGATGTTAATAGTCAATACTAATAATTGGTAATTTTGAGAAAACTGCGGTTGGGCCAGTATAAAGTAAGCAATGTTACTTAAGGCTTGCAACGCACCAAATACCCATAGGGAACGATTGATACCTATTCTGCTTAAAACAGCACCACCAACAAGGGCGCCCACAATAGTAGCAATTAATCCCATTCCTACCTGTATGGCTCCAATATCAGTTTTAGTGAAGCCAATAGTAAGTAAAAAGGGTGTCGCCATATTACTCAATAAAGCATCACCAAGTTTATATAAGGTAATAAACACCAAAATCAATAAGCCTTGGATTACTCCTTGGCGCTGAAAAAATTCCCCAAATGGTAAAACGACGGCTTCAGCCAAAGAAGCTGGCGGGCTAATTTGTCGTGGTTCTGGCGCAATTAAGACACCAAAAATTCCAAGCACCATTATTCCTGCCATGAACAAATACACTGAAGACCAAGGCATTCGATCAGCCAGTATTAATCCTAAAGAACCAGCAACTAATAGCGCAATACGATAACCTAAAATAAAAACTGCCGCTCCAGCCCCCATTTCTAATTTTGTCAAAACATCCGTACGGTAGGCATCAGCAGCAATATCTTGAGTCGCACTCAAAAAAGCGATGATTATAGCGTTGATGGCTAAAAGCTGTAAGGCTTGTTTGGGTTGTTGAAAAGCCATAAAGGCGATCGCTACTATCAAAGCGATTTGCGTCACAATCAACCAACCCCGCCGCCGACCGAAAAATGGAGGTGTAAACCGATCTAGAAACGGCGACCAAAGAAACTTCAATGAGTAGGGCAGACTAGCGAGGCTAAACCAGCCGATCGCTGCTAAATCAACCTGTTCTTGAGTCATCCAGGCTTTGAGGTTATTCCCAATTAATAATAAGGGCAAACCTGAGGCAAAACCTAGCAATAACAAAGCCGCCATTTTGCGGCTTACAAATAACTTCAGCAGAGATTGGATTTGTCGCACAATATTTTAAGTTCCTTGTATGACTTAATCAGGAATCAGAATTACATCAAGGTTTTTTGGCAATTCTTTAGTTGATTTTGATTAGCGAACACAGATGCACACCGATGTAGACGCCCCTAAGGGCGGCTTCGGTGCAGGGTACACAGATAGATTATCGGTGTTCGATTTTAAAAACAGGATTTTTATCATAGTTTTAATTCACATTAGGCGTGAATTTAATTTACTTTTAATAATGAGAATTTAAGGATAAAATTTTGTATTTCTTTATTGTTAACTATGACTTGTGTACATCTGTGTTTATCCTGATCAGGCATTGAAATATATTGCCATAACTCGTGTGTAATTTCGTGCCAATTTGGCGCGAGGAACATCGCGTCTGTACAATAGTGGTTAGTGGTGAGTTATTGGTTATTAATGATCAATGATCATTTGTCAGTATTTCTTCTCCCCACACTCCACGCCAGTCGCTCTTTGTTGGAAACCAACAAGACCGCGCTGGCTCCCCCACTCCCCACACTCCTCACACTTACTCCATCCCCAATTGATAAACCTGATGTCCTCTAATTTCTACTCCATGTTCAGCAAGGCATTTTGTCCAACCATCGCGAGTACCAATATTACTTTTGTCTTTGAGTAATCCTAATTCAACTTCTTTTTGAGTGAGTTGATAAAATTCTTCATATAGATAATAATTAGGAGTCACAAATGTTTCTTTGCGGTGGAGTATGGGTGGATTGGCTCTGTTGGCATAGTCTCTGTGAGTGATGTATAAAGTTTTTAAATCAATCACAACACTTGCTTTTAAGGCTGGATGAGGGTCAGTATCAAATTCTGGGTAAAGCAAATAAGAAATTTGCGATTTCTCAGTATCAAATTTGATCAGCGTTGCATCATCAACACGTCCGATTGTACGACTAGCACAACCTTCATAAATTCGCAGCAAAGCATCCATTTCACACAAAGCAGACACATGAACGTATAAAGCGCCACGAGTACGTTTACCAATTTTACTTTTTTCACAAGCAGCTTTTACTACCCCTGGTTTTCCTAAGCTAAACAGCTTGGCGTCAGCAACTTCACAAGCTTCTTCGTAGGAACCAAAAAAAGCCTTGATATCATGACGCATTTCTGGGGCTAGCTTGTGCCATGAGGGACGACCCTCAAAATGAGTCAAAGCCAGGTAAACTTGAATATCAAGAGAACGACGGTAAGCGATCGCATCCCATTCTTCCTCATTGGTAGCTTGCAAAACCACCGCAAAAGCCCGGCGGAAGTTACCAAATTCTTTGAGTAATTCCTGTTCGTTTTCCAATTCACCTTTGACTGGTAGTCTCCCACGCTTGGTATAAAAATTCATCAACGGCTGAAGCATTTCTTGGTAGTCTTCAAACCGCTTGGTGGGGATGCGGACTCTGGGTGTGGAGGTTTTGGAAAAGAAGCGTAGGGCTTTATATGCTTCTTTTTCAGCTTCATCTTGAAACACAAAGTAAATGCCCAGTGCTACAGGCACAGCATCGACGTTCAGTGTTTCATCAATGTATTTTTTTAACTCATCTTGCTGGTAATATTTCTGAAATGTGTTGTGGCGAGTGACAACGCCGTCGCCATAAGGTATGAGATTGCGACTAGGAGCGTTAACTAGGACTTGAGCAGCAACAATTAATACTTTCCGGGTAAGTGACCAAGCTTCTGCGAGGGCTTGACGACGTTCCTCGGGGTCTTCAATCACATTGAGGACATAACCTAAATTGACAATATCAGCAGGAATGCGATCGCGATCGGGAAAATAGTAAGGATCCCAACCTGCACTAGTGTAGCCTAAATTTGCCAGGCGATCGACATCACCACCATAGCCACAGCCATAGTCAAAAAACGTGGTATCTTTGTTGAGGATTGACCACTCTATTGCCAATCGCACAGGGCGAGACAAGTCAATACGAAAAATTGCTGCTCTGTGACGTTCAATTTCTACGTAGCTCTCGGACATAAGAGCAAATAGGAGTTTGGTAATTGGTAATTGGTAATTGGTAATTGGTTAGAGTTTTCCCATTACCTATTACCCATTACCGATTACCATATGCTTTCAATTCTTCGTCGCTAATTCAATCAAATCTTCAATTTTCTTGATATTTGGATCACCAGCTAAATATCCAATACCACGATGTAAATGCAGACGGAACTGTGTAGCCAGGGTTTCTTTGTCAGTACCTAAACCGTCATTGTAGCAACGTTGTTTTAGTGCTAGCAGCAAAATATCAGACATTTCCCCACCAAACACGCGCCAACTCATTTCGAGGTTACTATCTTGGGGAATTGGTACTGGAGAAGGTGCAGTTGGTTCGGCGAGGGAACGACAAAACGCCCAGCGACATAGGATATTCCATTGGTCGATTTTTGTCAGACGTTTGAGTTTGGTGAGTTGGTCTTTGGCTGTTTGAGATAATTTGATGCGTTCGATAGGGGTTTCCATAATATTTTGATTAGTCTGCACAAGGCGACTTTGCTTGTGTTATTGCGAATTATATTCGTCTACAAGATTGTATATTGTTGGCTAGTGGTTCAGCTGTCAAAACTTGTGTGTTGTTGGTTATTGTTAGTTGGTGGTTAGTAGTTAGTGGTTAGTAATTATTCCCCTACTCCCCACACTCCCCAATCTCCGATCGCTTTCATTACCAAAAATAACCCGGTTGTACAGTCGTCTGACGTGTAGATGAGTCGTATTTGAGAAGATACTCACGCGCGATCGCTTCGTTTTTTCTCAGTGTTTCTACTTCTTTTTTGCCAATTTCTGTATCGGTGGAAAGTAAAATTACTTGATGGGAAGCACAGGGAAAATAACGTTCAACTAAGTTACTGCGGTGCGAAGAATCTAATCTTCCCAGTGGTGTATCAATCGCGACTGGTAAACGACGACCAGAGATTCGTGCTAGTCCCCACAGAAAAGCGATCGCCAAAAGTTGTTTTTCCCCTGCGGAAAGCCGATGCTTGGGAACTGGTTTACCTTGTAAGTCATACAAAGATAAGCTAAAAGTATTGGTATCAATGGCGATGCGATGCACTAAATCTGATTTGTGCAGCAGATAGCGAAAACATTCAGTGACTTCATTTTCTAATTTATTCAATTTTCTCAAAGTCAAGCGTTCCCGGAATAACTTCAGCGTTTCTTGAACTCTGGCAGAAGCGGTAATAATATGTTCTCTATTCTTGCGATCGATAGTTTGTTCTGTATATTCTTTTAAGTTCTTTTTAGCCTTTTCAATACCTGCTTCTAATTCAACCAAACGACGACGCGCTGTTTCGCAATTAGCTTTAGCTTCAGTCACTTGTTTTTGGGCTTTTTGCATAGTATCACGCAGGCGATCGTATGCTTCTGGTGATGCTGCTGTCTGTATTTGTCTTTCAATAGTGAGAATTTCTTCTTCTTTATTTTTCAGAGAAGCTAGTAGTTGTTTAGCAGAGATTTTAGCATTGTGTAAGTAATAAATCACATTACCCAGTTGACTTAAAGCTTCATCATCAGCTAATAACCAAGGTTGTTCTGGAAGAGCAGATGAATTTCGCCTGTATTCATCTTCTTCTAAAAATACTTTGATTTTATTTAAACTTTCTTTAGCAATATCTAACTTTCCAATTAAATCCAATAAACGTTGATCTCGCTCTAACAAAATATCTTGTACTATTTGTGCTTGGCGTGCGTGAAATTCTTTTTCTCCTTGTGTTTGTACCTGCGTGAGTAACGGTTGAATTAACACAAGTGGTAAAACATTGCTAGCCAATTGAGTCATTTTTTGGCGAATTTGCTCAGCTTCTGCTGTTTTTTCTTGTTTTTGTTTATCTAAATAGCTTCTTTCTGCCGCAATTTTTCCTCCTTCAGAAATAAATTTATTCTCAGCTTCTTGATATTGCTGTTCAAATAATTTTAATTCTTCTTGTAAATTTGCATAACTTAATTTATTAACTTCAAACTCTTCTTGTATCTGCTTTAACTCATTTTCAATATCTTCTAAATTTGCCAAATCATCTTTTTCGGCAATTTCCTTGCGTTTACGATTGACTAAAATTTCTATATCAACTGCTAAACGTTCAGCCAATTCTAATCCTAAAAGAGCGCGAATTGCATCTACTACAAGAGATGGTGGTACTTCTTGTTCTGCTAGCTCTTTAACTTGTTCTCCATCAAATAGAAATAAATTAGAAATTCCTAAAGGCAAAATATTTTCAATATAATCATCCCAAGTATTAACTAAAGCCTCAATAGACCATGTATCATCATCCCCAAAAATTCCTAAAGAATCTTTGCCCTCTTTAGGATTTTTTTCCCAAGCTCTGACGATTTTATATTTGACTGGTTTATCATTTTCAATATGTTCAAAAACTAATTCAACACGAGTTTGTTCATGAGGTGAAGCCTTACTATTAACGCACTGAGTCAAAAAATCAGCATAACTTAAATTTCCACGAGTAGAACATTCAGCACGATGTCCATAAAGTGCAAGGCGAATGGCGTCCATGAGTGTAGTTTTACCGCCTCCATTCATTCCGCCTAAAAGAAGAATTGGACGAGTACAATCGTTCAGTTTTGGGTCAAGTTTTATTACCTGACGCCCATTGTAGGGGCCAAAATTTTGCAGAACAAGTTCCAGAAAAATCATAGCGATATTTTATATTTAATTCTCATACAAATAAGTAAATTCACGTTGGATTTAGATCCCCGACTGGGGATCTAGGCGGTAATTTTTACTTCTGTTGATCTCAAGAGGTTGTTTCCCTATTTTGAAACTTCATACTCGCCCAAGTCTTAGGTTTAGCAGCAGAAGACGCATCTGTTATTTCTTCTTTTACAACATCACCCAAAGTTAGCTGCTTCACCTTCGCCACATCACCTTGATTAACTGCTGCTTTTAAATCTCTTTTCAAGTAAGCATTTTTAACTGCTTCCTCAAGGGAGCGAGAACTAGTTTCAAAACATTTCTCTAGCGCATCGTATATTCCTGTGCGGCGGGCTTTTTTACGAAATTGACGTTCTGTATCTAATAATTTTGCCATTAATTCTAAGTGCATGGCGTCACCTTCACAGATTTCTTCTAGCACTGCCCATTCATCACTACCCAAGAGACTATAATCAGCACCAGGGCGTGGGTCTTGAAATTCTTCTCCTGTCACTTCTTTATATATGCGGGGTAAACTATCATCAAATTCGTGTCTTTCTTCTAGCCAAATGCGACGAATTTCGCTCATCTCTTCTAGGGTAATTAAAGTGATATCGCGCATGTTTTCTGGCGCTGTGCTACGGAGTTGTTGTTGAAGCCTCAGGAGTTTTCTGAGCCAGTCTTCCCGTGCTTCTTTAATATATGGACCAGGAATAGGTTCTACCGAAATTGTTTCATCTAAGTTACGTTCATAAAGTTGCACATCACCATTTCTACGGCGAAAATCTCGACGATCGCGGTTTATTGGTGCATCTAATTCTTTACGGAAATCAAGTAGAGGTTGTAACCACTCTTTTTCTTCATCATTTTGAATCATTGCAGCCATTGATTTATCCTGGCTTACCAGCGTACAGACCCAGCAACCAAAACGAGAAGCTCCACAACTAGGTGTAGATGTATCAACAACTAAGGGACATTCATTATCAGCGCTAGCACCTCTGTACATTGCAAATAAATCCTTGTTACTGCATCCCCAAGGATTTTCCCACTGCATTAGATAAAGCCAAACTTCATCATTTCGCCAATCTTCAATAGGGCTATAAACTAGAGAATTTGGCAAGTTCATGTTCGGACTGAGGTGATCGCGTACTCGTTTTGCTTCCCACTGTTTCATCCTATAAGCACGTTTTGTACTTTCAGCTTTGCGAGTACCTAAAACCAGAATAGCTTCACCGTTATCGCGGATCACATCACGAATAAAGCGGTTAGATGGCTTAATTTTCAGACGTTCTGTACACCAACGGAATTTTCCTTTTGGTGCTGGATAACCTTTACCGATTAAACCTACCCAGAATGTTTCTTTAAATTCTGGCTGTAATAAATGTGGTTCAAATGGCAAGTTTTGTTCTTGAGTAGCCAATTTCATCTGTTTGAGGGAATTGCGCACCCAAAGAGAAACATAAGGATTTTCTACTAGCGTGTCTGTTGTAATAACGTGAATGGTCTTTGTTCGCTTGGAGGGTGGAAGGGCTGCGATCGCATTCCAAACAAGTTGCAGTACGCACGAACTATCTTTTCCACCTGAATAGCCCACAACCCAGGGTATTTCGTCTAAGCAATACAATTGCTGTATTTCAGTGGTGAGAGCTTGGACATCTTCTACCAATTCTGCTACAGTACGCGGTTGCTGACTTTTGTTTTCTGGCTGTTGTGCGATGACCATTTCTCCTTTCCTCTGAACTCCACCTTCAATATCTCCCCACCAGCGAGCAGGTAAAAACCTTTAAGGTTTTTAAAAACTTTATCAGTAAATCCAATTTTTGTACAAAAATAATCTGGACTATTATTTAAGGTGTTAAAAATTAACATGAATACAAATGCAGCTAAGCTGACTGCTGACATCAAAAATGGAGATATCGAACTAGATAATAAAGATAAACAAGCACTAGCAATTCTGCTAGAAAAATTCACAAATCAGAAAAACTATATTCTAGTTCAAAAAACCGAAATGGGTGGTAACGAAGCTTATATAGGCTCTGTTACCTTAGAATGGTTTGCACAGCGGGTTCACTTTGCTTCTGCTTTACCACTGCTGCAACAAAAATATAATCCTCACACAGATAATATTGAAATTGATGCTGAGAGTATTGACGAAATTCAACAGCGTCCTCTTGATTGGTCGCGTCAATTACCTCTAGCTCAGTATCTAGCATCTCGTAAAAATCATAAGTTTCCTCCGGTACTGGTGGTAATTAATCAACCTTGGGTGGATAATCCCAAGGCTACCGAATGGAATAATCACGCGATCGCTCTAAAATCTACCACAGTTTTTACACCATTAGATCAAGAAGGTAATGTTGGTCTGCTTAGTATTGCTGAGAAAGATGTCACCATTTATGCACTGGACGGTCAACATCGACTCATGGGGGTACAGGGGTTAATGGAGTTGCTACAAACTGGTAAACTTCAACGTTACAAGAAAGATAAAACTCCTGACGACACTTGTATTACAGTAGATGATTTAATAGAGCAGTACAATGTTCAGCCAGCTGATCTGCAAAGTTTACCCAAAGAAAAAATCGGTATTGAGTTTATCTGTGCGGTTGAGAAAGGAGAAACTCGCGAACAAGCAAGACGACGGGTGAGATCGATCTTTGTTCATGTCAATTTGATGGCTGCACCTTTGACTAAAGGTCAACTAGCACAGTTGAATGAAGATGATGGTTTTTCGATTGTTGCAAGAAAAATTGCTGTGATCCATCCGCTTTTGGAACAGCGTGAGGGTCGAAAACCTCGTGTAAATTGGAACAGTGCTACAGTTGCAGCTAAATCAACAGTTTTGACAACACTACAAGCTCTTACAGATATGTCTGAGCGATATTTAGGGCAAAAATTTCCCCATTGGAAACCCTTAGACAAAGGTTTGATTCCTATTCGTCCAGAGGACGAGGAACTTGAGAAGGGACTACAGGAGTTTCACAAGCTGTTTGATTATTTAGCAAGCCTACCCAGTTATAAGATTTTAGAAGATGAAGATACACCAGCTTTGCGACGCTTCAGCTTTGAAAAGGATGGAGGCGAAGGAAATATGCTTTTCCGTCCTGTTGCTCAAGTAGCTTTAGCACAAGCTTTGGGTATCCTGGTTTTCCGAAAAGGATTCAACCTGGAAGATATTTTTAAAAAGCTACGAAAATTTGACCAGCAAGGCGGTTTTAGTGGGATGGAATATCCGCAATCTCTGTGGTATGGCGTTTTGTACGATCCAAATAAAAAGCGAGTGCAGGTGGCTGGAAGGGATTTGGCGGCGAAGTTATTGATTTATATTTTGGGTGGAATTCAAGATCAGATGGAACTTGCTGGACTTCGTAAGGATTTGGCTAATGCTAGAACAATTGAGAATAAAACTGTGGGTTTCGATGGTAAGTTTGTTGAACCCAAGGCTGTAGGACTTCCAAGGATTATATCTTAAATCTAATTAGTGATGGCTTAAACCACTGGCAAATGCTTCGGCTACAGTAATTTGAATAGCCCTACTGCTGTTATGGATGCAGTTAGAATTGGAAAAGCCGGATTAGGATGGATATAAATATTTGTTGTTTAGCAGAAATAAAATTAAGGCAGGAATTTGCTTAAATCAAATTCCTCGTCTTGCTGCTCGTTATTTATTCGTTCATAACTCAGCAATAATAAAATTCTTTCTGAATAGTCTACTGCTCCACGTAACTCACTTTGTAGAATTTCTAATCCTCCATTCGCATATTCTTCAAAAATATGGTTGCGTTGAGCTTCGTATTCTTCTTCATTAGTTGATAGGATTTTGATGTCTTGAGTTTCGGTAACTCCTAGTAATTTAATTACCCAATCATTACCAAAATACTCTAGTCTGATTGGTGACGGTTCTCTTTTAGAAATTTCGCCTAAAGGTACTCGCTTTTTATGCTTTGCACCCAAAGCAGCAGCAAACACAACTACATCAGCAAAGGTTTGAAAAGGTCCCGTACCACCATCTGCCGATGTTAAAGCCTTTACCAATTCAGCTTTATCTTTTGCAACTCTAATTCTCCCAGTTTCAGCCATTGTTTTGATATCTAGTTTGTTGCAATTTTAACTGAAATACAAATAGAATGCGATATCAAACCCCGCCAGCAGCAAACAATGGTGACTGTTTACGGGAAGAGACAAGCAGGACAGGGGAGAGAGTGTAGGCTGTATAGGCGTAACTTCGTATTACTTATCATTCAAATCTCTCTGCATTCCCGTGTCCCTACCTCCCTTGCATTTGCGCATCTCTACATTTTTTTTGACAAAGGCTTGACTGGTGATGATTTATATAGTATATATGTACTATAAGAATTTACTCTTGCATAAAAATCTACCAAAAATAAAAACTGTTTTGCCAATAGGAGAGCAAATTATAGATGAAGCTATCGAAACTGGACTTGGGTAATGTAGTAGCGATCGCTCACTCTCAGGGACATTTACAGTTATTACTTGATTTAGGTAATGAGTTAGAGTTTATAGAAATTCCTGCACCAGTCGCAGCCTTTGAAGGACTGCAACATTTAAACGAAATCGTTGCGGAAGCGAAAGATTTGCCTGCATATGAGCAATCAATTCCAATGTTGCCAATGAATTCATCAATGGCGAATGCTATAGGCTATGACAGCGACAGAAATATTTTACAGATTGAGTTTCACAACGGTGCTGTATATCAATATTCAGACATAGACCAAGATACTTGGCAAGATTTGCATCAAGCTGATTCTATTGGTAAATTTTTCAATGAAAATGTGAGAGGTAAATATCAGTATGAACGTATAGATGATGATTATTGCTGATCATTACCTCATTTAAATGTTCCTGGTGCTTCTGGCTAATTGCTGATAGTGAATTACTGTTGGCGATTAGCCTTTACTTTTTTTAATGTTAGTAGTTGATATTTCAATACTCACAACTTCCTCAAATTCTTTCTTTAAATTTAAGATCAAAACCTATCTATTTCCGATCTCTGGTCATACCTCTATCGGCAATAAATTTGATAAACAGAAAGATTACAAGCTGAGGGTTGATAAATCATGACTAAAACTATTTTTAATTTAACATTGCCAGTAGTTGTCAGCTGTATAGAGGATGTTTTAGAAACTTATCCTCATCATCCTTATCAGCAAGCTTTCTCTATTCCCGATCTCCGCCAAGAACTAATTGCACATGTTCTTAGTCAAGTCTCCAATTGCTATGTGGTTGCTGAAGAAGGTCAACAACCATGTCTGAACTTAGGGTCTTTGATGTGTTCGCTCAAAGACAAGTATTGCATAGAAGATTTAATCCACCAAGGTATTGAGAACATTATGTACAAGCGGGAAAAACAGTTAAGTTTACAAATACCCGAAGAAGTTGACCCTGGTTTAGCTCCTTCACACTGGTTTGGTTAGACTTATCTGCTTTGCTGCATAAAGTCAACAGCCCAAAGAAAAGAGAAATTTTTCGTCCAAAAAATTTACCCACTTTGACAAAGGTAGTAGTAAACTACTAACCATTTACGACCAAAATTTTGGAAACCGAAAAATCTCTCACTATGGCTTGTTCTGCCACTTTAAGTCAACTCATAGATATTCTTGCAGCTAAAGGAGCTAATTTATCGGATGCAGCCTTAGCAAAATTAAGTCATGGTATACAAACAGACACCCGTATTCTCAAACCGGGTGAAGTTTTTTTAGCTTTACGCGGTGAAAAGTTTGATGGACACGAATTTGTGCCAATGGCGATCGCCAAAGGTGCGTTAGCAGCAATTGTTGATTTTGCCTACCCAAATCCGCAGTTTCCCGTACTACAGGTAAAAGACACTCTCCAGGCTTATCAAAAAATTGGTAGATGGTGGCGCGATCGCTTTGAGATCCCGGTAATTGGAGTCACTGGTTCTGTAGGTAAAACCACTACAAAAGAACTAATCGCCGCAGTTCTAGCAACTCAAGGAAAGGTTCACAAGACTCATGCTAATTTCAACAACGAAATTGGTGTCCCCAAAACTCTATTGGAGTTGAATGCAGAACATGATTTCGCCGTGGTAGAAATGGCGATGCGGGGTAAGGGACAAATTGCTGAACTCACACAAATAGCACGTCCGACAATTGGCGTCATTACCAACGTCGGGACAGCGCATATAGAATTACTCGGTTCCGAAGCAGCGATCGCTGCTGCTAAGTGTGAGTTATTGGCGCAAATGCCCAAAGATAGTGTGGCAATTCTCAACTATGACAATCCCTTGTTAATTGAAACAGCAGCAAAAGTCTGGTCAGGAAAGGTAATAACTTTCGGCTTCACTGGTGGAGACATTCAAGGAGAGTTAATTGATAACAATACCTTGGCAGTTGCAGATATGCAATTACCTCTACCAATGCCCGGTCGTCACATCGCCGCTAACTACATGGCAGCTTTGGCAGTGGCGCAGGTATTAGATATTGATTGGTCATGCCTGAAATCTGGGGTAACAGTAGATATGCCAACTGGGCGATCGCAACGGTTCGCATTACCCAATGATGTGGTAATCTTAGATGAGACTTATAATGCTGCACCAGAAGCTATGCTAGCAGCATTAAATTTATTAGCACAAACCCCAGGCAAACGACACATCGCTGTGTTGGGTGCAATGAAAGAATTAGGAGAGCGATCGCGCCAATTGCATCAACGAGTCGGCGAAACTGTGCAGAAATTGAATTTAGATGCTTTGTTAGTTTTAGTTGATGGACAAGACGCCGAAGCGATCGCTACTAGTGCCAAAGGTGTCCCCTCCGAGTGTTTTACAACTCATGCAGATTTGACGGCTAGATTGAAAACGTTAATCAAGGAAGGCGATCGCATTCTTTTTAAAGCAGCGCATTCCGTAGGACTAGATCGGGTTGTGAGTCAATTGCGCGCCGAATTTTCCAATTCTTAGAAATATGACTGTAACATTCGCTATTTACAAGAGAAATTAATATTTTTTAGGGATGGACAATAAAAACCGTCCCTAAATCAAATATGAATCTACTTCAACAGTATCATCAAAGCTTATTCACAATAAATTCAGAAAATTTAGATTATACATATTTGCAGAATGATTTTATCTTATCCTGAAACAATAAAACAATTTCTTGGCGTTCTTGGCGTCATGGCGGTTAATTTTTCATACCTACTTTATCCAATGTCGTGAATTTTCTATACCTCAAGTTAGATAATGTTTTTTTGAAAAATTTTTATTATCAATTGTTGCAAATTCTACCTTTTTCCCGGAAAATAGAGCAATTGCCAAGAGGTCAATGGGGTAATTAAGAACGACTCTGGATAATTCTTCAATCAATTTTGTGTAGAATTGAACAACAAAAAATAGTTAAGAGTTATGAATAGTGAGTCATATTCTTAACTCCTAACTATTAATGTCTAATTGTATGAGCAGCATCCATCCACTTTTAGAAACCCAACGTTTAATCCTCCGAGATTTTGTAGAATCAGATTTGCCAGCAGTACACGCCTACGCTGCTGATCTAGAAGTTGTTCGCTATTTGCCATTCGGTCCTAATAGCGAAGAAGAGACTCAAAACTATTTGCATACAGAGATTAAAATGCGGCGGAAGAAAATACGTGAGCATTTTGCATTTGCGATCGCATTAAAAGCAGATAAACAAGTCATCGGTTCCTGTCGCATTTCCATCACTGATCGCACCAAGCAAGAAGGTTCGATAGGATACTGCTTGGCTAGGGAATTTTGGGGACAAGGCTATGCAACGGAAGTAGCACAGAAGTTATTAGAGTTTGGTTTTAAGCAACTAAGTCTACACCGCATTTTTGCACTTTGTCATCCCAAAAATAAAGCTTCGATGCGAGTTTTAATTAAAATTGGGATGCGACAGGAGGGTTATCTGCGAGAGTACGAATGGAGTAAAGGAGAATGGCAAGATAGGTTACTATTTGCCATGTTGGATCGGGAAATGATGCAGATGCAATTTCTCAGTATGGAGGCGGAAAAAGTGTAGGATGAATTTTGTTCTCTTACAACAATAAAAGAGGCGATTGTCGCCCCTTGAACGCAAAACCTCACCCCGCCGCCCTATCGGGTACCCCTCTCCGAACTCGCGGAGAGGGGCTGTTCTTGTGAGGTCTAAATTTAACAACCCCTACTTAATTTGTTGCCCCAGAAGCAGCAAGTTCTGCTAGGCGTTCTTGCTGGTCTTGAGAGATACAAGACTGAATCAGTTGTTCTAAATCACCTTCTAGAACTGGGCTGAGGGAGAAGTTTTGACCAAGACGATGGTCAGTAACTCGGTTATCTTTATAATTGTAAGTGCGGATTTTTTCGGAACGTGACCCTGTACCTACTTGCGATCGCCGCATAGAAGTTACTGCTTCTTGTTGTTCGCGTAACTTCATTTCATACAGCTTTGCCCGCAAAATCTGCATCGCCCGTTCTTTGTTTTGTAACTGGCTGCGTTCTTCAGTACAAAAAATCCGAATTCCCGTTGGTTTGTGGAACAAGTCAACAGCAGTTTCTACTTTGTTGACGTTTTGCCCACCAGCACCACCGGATCGTGCTGTAGTCATTTCAATATCTTTGGGATCAATGTGGACTTCCACATCATCGACTTCTGGCATTACCGCCACCGTGGCTGTGGAAGTGTGAACTCTCCCTCCCGCCTCAGTGACTGGTACACGCTGAACACGATGCACCCCAGCTTCAAATTTTAATTTGCTGTAAACATTATCTCCCTGAATTTCCAGGATTGCTTCTTTGAAGCCACCCATCTCTGCCAGGGATTCACTGACTAACTTGACTCGCCAACCTTGAGTGTCAGCATAGCGGGAATACATGCGTACTAGATCCCCTGCCCAGATACTGGCCTCTTCACCGCCAGTCCCTGCCCGAATTTCCAACATGATATTTTTATCATCGTTGGGGTCGCGGGGTAGCAGCAATATCTTTAGGCGGTTTTCTAAGTATTCTATTTTCTCTTCTAATTCTTGAACTTCCAGGGCTGCCATTTCTTGCAGTTCGGCATCTCCCTGAGATTCTTTCAGTATTTGCCGCGCCCCTATTAGTTCTTCTTGGGCTGTTTTCCAAGTTTCATAGGTATTAACTACTTCTTCTAACCCTGAGCGCGCCTTTGCCACTTTCTGATACTCATCAGGATTTTTGGCGGTATCGGGATCAGCAAGACGACGGGTTAATTCATTAAAAGTTTGTTCAACAGATCTAAGTTTCTCCAGTAAGTATTGTTCTGCCATGATGAGTGCGATCGCTCCTTAAAATAACCAAGTTGGCCTGAGCATTTATGACAAGCGACCCAGCAGATGCAGGGTCGTCATTACCAGCAACAGAGCCAACCCGCTACTTTTTCTTTTTGCCGCCAGAAGCTTGATCGCCCTTCATGCCATACTTGCGCATGAAGCGCTCAACACGACCTTCAGTGTCAATAATCTTTTGAGTGCCGGTGTAGAAGGGGTGGTTTCCAGACCAAACATCTACGTGCAGTTCTGGCTTGGTGGAGCCGACGGTCATTACAACCTGACCGTTGCAGTAAACTTTAGCTTCTGGATACCACTCAGGATGAATACCAGGTTTAGCCATTGTTCCTTTTGTGGTGAATATACTACAATTATAGCTTTGATGTTTGATTAGGAATAGGCAATGGAAGGGAGACAAGGGGGACGACTTGGAGGAGCATAAACACCAATACCCGATCCCCGATCACCAATTCCTTACCGCTTCGAGTACTGAGGTGCTTTGCGAGCTTTGTGCAAGCCGTACTTTTTCCGTTCTTTGGCACGGGGATCGCGGGTGAGATAGCCTTCAACCTTTAGAGGTGAGCGATTATCAGGATCAAGTTGGCATAAAGCACGAGCCACTCCTAAACGAATTGAATTGGCTTGGCCAGTCAAGCCACCGCCTTCGGCTTTCACCAAAATATCATATTCGTTTTCCAGTCCTAAAGTTTCCAGAGGTGCTTTGATGCCTCCGAGATAATTAGGATTGAATTGGAAATACAAATCTCCAGGTCTGCCATTGACAATCAATTGTCCAGTACCTGGAACTAGGCGTACTCGTGCGACCGCAGACTTACGACGACCAGTACCCCAGTACATAGCGCGACCGCTAGTGTTATCTGTTGCTTGCATTAATCTTGTTCTCCTGGAATAGTATTAATTTTCAGCTCTTTTGGTTTTTGAGCATCATGGGGATGAGTTGGCCCTGCATATACTTTTAATTTAGTGAACAACTGCCGTCCCAAGCTATTTTTCGGTAGCATTCCTTTGACAGCCTGTTCAATAATGCGTTCAGGTAAACGTCCTTGGAGTTTGGCAAAAGTTTCCGTTTTCATCCCGCCAGGACGACCGGAGTGACGACGGTAAATCTTTTGGGTACGCTTTTTACCAGTTACGGCTACTTTATCGGCATTGACTACTATTACGAAGTCACCTGTATCCATGTGAGGCGTATAGTGAGGTTTATTTTTGCCTCGTAGGACCATAGCAATTTCGCTAGCTAGGCGTCCAAGACGCTTGTCGGTAGCGTCTACGACGTACCAATCACGCGTTATGGAATCAGTAGGAGGAAGATATGTTTTGTTCATCGTTAATTGTTGATTGTTGATTGTTGGTTGTTGATTGTTGGTGATTGAATGACAAAAAGTGGCTGAGTGTCAAACCAGACTGTTTTGGGAAAGGGAAAATCTGGATAACCGACTCGCAATAAGCATAAGCCGTGGGCAGGTGCAGCATATTTTACTTCTTCCCGGCGTTCATTTTTCCAGAGATCAGTAAAGCTAGCAAGCGATCGCTCTCCTGTTCCTACCTGCACCAACATTCCTACTAACAGCCGCATCATTCCATACAAAAATCCATTGGCTTGTATTTCTATGTGGAGAAACGGCCCATTTCGATAACACTCTACTGCTTGCACCTCGACCCAAGAATGCTTACGTGCTGAGTTGCTACGGTGAAATGCAGCTAAATGATGATGTCCGAGTAACGGTTTTAATGCTGCCTGAATTAAAAATTCATCTAGGGGTGCATGGTAGTAATGCCAACTGAAGCGCCTCACAAACAAGTTCGGCTGTTCTCCAGTGTATATAGTGTAGCGATAACGCCGATACACTGCGCTAAAGCGAGCGTGCCAAGTTTCGCTGACACTTGCTGAAGCTAAAATTAATATGTCTTCGGGCAGGTAACTATTCAGAATGGTTGCCCATTTGTGAGCTGGAATTTTACCAGTCGCATCAAAATGAGCTACTTGAGCTGCGGCGTGGACTCCGCTATCAGTACGTCCCGCTCCGTGTAGTGTAACAGAATAACCTAGTAAATTGGCTAAAACTTTCTCTACTTCTTCCTGTACACTACGGTGATGTGGTTGCCTCTGCCAGCCATGAAAATGAGTGCCCAGGTATTGAATTACCAGGGCGACTCGTTGTTTTGGTGTAGGCTGGTGGCTTTCTAACATAGAATCAACTCAAGGCTGAAGTGTGAAGTATGAAGTATAAAATCTAATTTTTTACCTTCTGCCTCCAGCATAGCTGCCTTCTTTATACTAGTTCAATGATTGCCATCTCAGCATTATCACCACGACGAGGCACGGTATGTAGGATACGAGTATAGCCGCCTTGACGATTACCGTAACGAGTGGGAGCTTGCTCAAATAGAGCATGAACTAATTGTTTATCATAAATGTAGCCAAGGGCTTGACGGCGTGCCGACAGGGAACCGTTTTTAGCTAAAGTGATCATTTTATCTACTTCGGCTCTCACTACCTTAGCTCGCTGTAGGGTGGTGGTAATTCGACCATGACGAATTAACTCAGTGGTGAGCGCACGCAACAGGGCGCGACGTTGATCAGCTGGTTTGCTGAGTTTTTTGACACGACAACGATGACGCATAACTATGAACCATTTAAAGATAACGCTTACTAAGAAAGTTATTAGTTAGTCCATGGTCTAATCATTAATTGACTCTTGACTACTGACAAATGACTAACCGTGTTTAGAAGACCGTTCAGTTGGTAGGGTAATGCCCAAGCGTCGCTGTAGTGCTTCAACGACTTCTTCCGCTGACTTCTGACCAAAGTTTTTAATTTCCAATAGGTCTTCTTGGGTATAATCCAACAAATCTGCTACCGAGTTAACTTGCGCCCGCTTGAGACAGTTATAAGCTCTTACAGAAAGCTGCAACTCTTCAATCGGAATTTGAGCGGTAGGATCATCTGGGATATCAGAATCTGTATCTGTTTGTCTGATATCAATATCTTTTAAGGGATTGAATAAGTCTACCAAAATTCCGGCTGCGGAAGAGAGAGCTTCTTGAGGGCTAAGACTGCCATTCGTCCAAACTTCTAGAAGCAATCTATCTCTTGGCATTCCGTTATCGCCACGAGTCTCTTCAACACTGTAGTTAACTTTTCTGACTGGCATAAATACCGAGTCAATTTGCAGGAAATCTAGAGATGTGGCTTCTTCACGACCTCTTTCTACGGTGCGATACCCTTTGCCTTTTTCAATCCGAAATTCCATTTCTAGCTTTCCCCCTTCGGCAAGGGTAGCTATGTACTGGGTCGGATCTATGACTTCTACTTCACTCGGTAAATCGAAGTGTGCTGATGTGACTGTAGCCGGACCGTTGACGAGTAAACGACCTATTTGGGGTTGAGAGGAATAACTTTTGAGAATTACTTCCTTCATTCTCATGAGGATTTCTAGTACATCCTCTCTGACACCAGGAACGGTGGCAAATTCATGTGTTACTCCTGCAATTCGTACTGCTGTCACAGCCGTACCTTCTAAATTTGACAACAATACCCGTCTAAGGGCGTTGCCAACGGTTGTTCCTTGACCCCGTTCTAGAGGTTCTAGGATAAATTTACTGTAGTGGCTCCGACTTTCCTCTGTACTAGACTCTACACATTCAATTTGAAACTGCGCCACGGAGTAGCCTCCCTTGCTCTAAGGTCTTAGTAGTAGACAGAATATAGACTACCTACAAATTTGGATTTTTGCCTTGTGTTTGAGGTTGAGCAAACTAAATACTTTGCTTAATGAGCAATTAAGTTTAATACTCTACCAACTTACAGGCGCTACTATTTTTTAGGTTTTCCGAAGTTTAGCAGCCCTCTGTACCAACTAGGGCTTACGAACTTCGGACGGCCACTATACGTGTGAGGGAAACAGGTAAGTTTAACAGTTATTCAGTTATCAATGATTAATTAATTGCTGTTCACTGTTCACTGGTTACTGTCAACTGACTATCTTTACCACCCAAAAAGTCGTATTTAGACTCGACGGCGTTTGGGAGGGCGGCAGCCGTTGTGAGGAATTGGGGTAATATCTCGAATGAGCGTTATTTCGAGTCCTGCTCCTTGCAGCGCCCGGATGGCTGTTTCCCGACCTGCTCCTGGCCCACTCACCATTACCTCAATTTGGCGCATCCCCTGATCGATCGCTCGGCGTGCTGCACTTTCAGCTGCGGTCTGAGCTGCAAAGGGAGTTCCTTTTTTTGCTCCTTTAAAACCGCTAGAACCAGCACTTGCCCAAGAGATCACATCTCCGTTTTGATCGGTAATGGTGACAATGCTATTGTTGAAAGTAGATTGGATGTAAGCAACACCATTTGGTACGTTGCGTTTCTGTTTTTTGCTCCCGGTCTTTTTGCTTGGTTGTCGCGCCATATGGTTGTGATTCGATGAATGTAAAACTTGCTAACAGCAAGCGTTGCCAAAAATTTATTTCCCTGGTGCTTTCTTCTTACCAGCGACTGTTTGTCGTCTTCCCCGTCGGGTGCGGGCATTGGTGCGAGTTCTCTGTCCTCTCACTGGTAAGCCCATGCGATGACGACGCCCTCTGTATGTACCAATATCAATTAGGCGCTTGATGTTCATCGCTTCCCAGCGCCTCAAGTCACCTTCGACTTGATAGTTTTCTTCTACTTCTCCCCGTAGAGCTGCTACATCAGCATCACTGAGATCCTTGACACGAGTATCAGGATTTACACCCGTAGCCTTTAAAATCTCCTGCGATCGCGATAGACCAATTCCATAAATATAAGTTAGACCGATTTCAACACGCTTATCGCGTGGTAGGTCTACTCCGGCAATACGTGCCACAACAATTGTCTCCCTAATTTGCTTGCTAGTGATGTAAGTTAGTGTTTAACGATGGTACCAAGTCTTAAAAGTTGTACCTTAATTCCCTTTAACCTTGGCGCTGTTTATGCTTCGGATTGGAACAGATCACCATAACGCGACCCCGACGGCGGATCACGTTACACTTTTCACACATTTTTTTGACTGAGGCTCTGACTTTCATGCTTGCTAATTGACTCCAAATATTAAATTATAGCATTTTTTTGATAAATGTTCAGTTAAATTACAGGAAGAAAACTTATTGTTTTGAACGTGTGGTATATTAACTTACATAGAGCTATTTCTTCCGTAATCGATAAGTAATTCTACCTTTGGTCAAGTCGTAGGGAGTTAGCTCCACCTTGACGCGATCGCCAGGTAAAATTTTGATATAGTTACGGCGAATCTTGCCAGAGATATGAGCTAAGACGTTGAAGCCATTGTCTAAATCAACGCGAAACATAGCATTGGGCAATGACTCAGTAACTGTACCTTCCATTTCAATCAAATCTTGCTTAGACAATTTATTTTTCCCTCAATTCAACACTTCTTTATTCATTTACAGCCATTTCATAGTCTGGAAATGAACATATTTTTAGAAAAATATCAACATTTTATTAATATATCTTATCCAAGTTTTACATGTATCTGCTTAGGTAATGGGTAATTGTTAGTGGTTGCTGGTTGGTGGTTAGTTGTTGTTTGTCTACTACTCCCCACACTCCACCCTTACGGGAAGCCGAAGAAGGTGGGTCTACACACTCCTCAATACCCAATACCCAACCCCTTTTTTGGTTTGTTGATTCAGGAGGCTATAGCCTTTTTCAGTTCGGCGGTGACTTCTTCTAGGGACTGATTGCCGTTGATAGTGATCAATTGGTGGCGATCGCCATAGTAGTCAATCAAGGGAGCAGTTTCAGAGCGGTATACTTCCAAGCGACGGCGAATTACCTCTTCTGTATCATCAGCACGCCCTCGTTGTAGCAGACGATCAACAACCACATCATCTGGCACATCTAAATTGACTACTCTTTCCCCTTGCTGTTCAAGTTTTTGCAGTAATTCTCCCAGAAAAGCTGCTTGTTTTACAGTCCGAGGAAAGCCATCCAAAATCCAACCTGACTTGGTATCCGGTTTACAGAGGCGTTCTTCCACCATTTCCTGTACAAGCTGGTCGGGAACTAGCTCACCCCTATCCATATAACTCTGAGCTTTTATACCCAAAGGAGTTTGCTCTTTCAATGCTTGCCGTAAGATGTCACCCGTGGAAATATGGGGTATATCACAGTCATGGGCCAATGCTTTAGCTTGAGTTCCTTTACCAGCACCCGGCGGTCCCAAGAAGATTAATCGTGTCACTATTACTTCACCATTCCTTCATAGCGCTGAGAGATCACATAAGTTTGGACTTGTTTAGCTGTTTCAATCGCCACACCTACTAGAATCAGCAAAGAGGTAGCACCCAAACCTCTAAAAGTTGGTACTCCTAAAGCAGTTTCTACAGCGGTGGGGATGATCGCAATTAAGCCCAAAAAGATAGCACCCAAAAAAGTTAGTCGATTCAAAATGCGCTCTATATACTCACTAGTGGCTTTACCAGGACGTATTCCAGGAATACTAGAACCCATTTTCTTCAGGTTCTGGGCCACATCAACTGGGTTTACTATCAAAGATGAATAGAAGTAGCTAAAAAAGATAATTGAAACTAGGTAAACAAGGGCATAGACCCAAGACTGAGATCCACCAGGACTGAGATAGGTGTTGATGATATTTGCTAGTTCTGGATTTTTGGTGAAATTAGCTATAAACAGTGGCAAACTGAGGATTGCAGCTGCAAAAATGATTGGCATAACTCCACCTTGGTTAAGACGTAAGGGGAGATAGCTACGCTGCTCAGCAAAAATGCGCCGACCGACTTGGCGACGAGCGGAAATAATTGGAATACGGCGAATTGCTTCCTGAACAAAGACGATACCAACAATTGTGAATAGAAACACTAGAACCAATACAATTACTGGACCAACTCTTTCTCGAACTATCTCTTGACCACTACCTTGGATATAAGCAATGGTATCGCTCAGGGATTTAGGTAGCGTTGCCACAATGTTGACAAAAATTAACAAAGATGCTCCGTTACCAACGCCGCGCTCTGTAATTACTTCTGATGCCCACATTACAAACATCGAACCAGCTACAAGAGCAACAGCTGTCTCAATAACGAAAACGGGACCAAAATTCAAGGCAAAAGGTCTTAACCAAAATGCGGCCAAGAAAACACTTTGTAAAATTGCCCAACCTAAAGATACATAGCGGGTAATTTGCGAAATCCTCCGCCTTCCTGCTTCCCCTTCGTTTTTTTGTAAATTTTCTAAATATGGAATCGCAGCAGTGAGCAATTGGATGATAATCGAAGCATTGATATAAGGCAGAATACCTAAGGCAAAGACTCCCAATGCAGAAAGACCGCCTCCGGAGAATATATCCAAAAAGCTGAATACCTGATTATTACTATTAATTGCTGCGGCAAATGCCTGTCGATCAATTCCTGGTATAGGTATATGTATACCTAGACGAATCAAAATGAGAATACCGACAGTAACAAGCAGCCGACCTCTTAATCCGGCGGCTTGCGCCATCTGCATAAAAGTTTCTTGAGCGGTTGGGGGTTTATCTCGACTGATCATAGAGGGCTACCTTATGAAGTATGAAGTATGAAGTCAGAAGTGTGAAGAATGTGGAAGTGTGAAGCACGAAATTTGAAGTATTAAGTTTTTCATCTTTTATCCTTCATTCTTCATCCTACCCTGTGGAAAGCCGCCCTATAGGGCGTCTACAACCTTCACACAACTTCACAACTTCCGCCTGCTGCCTCAATTTTGCTACGAGCTGTACCTGTAAAAGCTGCGGCCTTCACTTTGAGCGGAACATTTAATTCCCCATCTCCCAAAATTTTCAATGGCCCCTTGGCAGCAGTCAGAATACCTGCTTCTTGTAAAGAAGTCAAAGTAACTTCTGTGTTAGCTGGAAGTGAGGCTAGCTTCTCTACATTAATCGTAGTGTAATTTTTACGGTTAACTAAAGGAAAGCCTTTCAGCTTGGGTATACGACGGTACAATGGCTGTTGACCACCTTCAAAACCGGGTCTGGTACTGCCACCAGAGCGAGCTTTTTGACCCCGCATACCTTTACCAGCACTTGCGCCTTGACCAGCAGAGACACCTCTACCTAAACGCCGACCGCGTTTTTTAGATCCTTTTTGGGGGCGAACATCGTTGAGTCTCATAAGCAATAAACTAAGCAAAAGTTGTTTTTTGTCATTTGTCATTTGCTAAGGACAAATGACTTTTTAGATGTAAAGATTCTCCACAGTAATACCCCTATCCTCGGCTACCTCAGAGAAGGTACGTAAGGTAGTGAGGGCATTGATCGCAGCTCTGGCATTATTTAGCGGATTGTTGGAACCAAGTTGCTTAGCTAAAACATTACGCACACCTGCCAACTCTAGTACGGTACGAACCGCACCACCAGCAATTACACCGGTACCAGGAGCTGCTGGTCGCATAATTACTTTTGCACCACCGCCAGTACCATCAATGGGATGAGGTATAGAGTTGGATTTTGTAATAGGAATCTCAATCAGATGTTTTTTACCATCGGCTACACCTTTTTTCACCGCACCAATTACATCTGAGGCTTTACCTACTCCTACACCAACTTGACCACGTTCATTGCCAACAACTACGATCGCGCGGAAGCTGAGTTTTTTACCACCTTTGACTACCTTACTGACACGTCGGATCTGAATGACCCGCTCTTGCCAGTTAGTTTCTTCTTTTTTAACGCGGTTAGTTTTACGACGATTTGTTGCCATTGTCTAATTTCCTTTGTCATTTATTTATCATTTGTCATTTGTCATTTATCATTTGTTGTTTGTTGTTTTTTGTTGGAAGCAACCAACTACTAACCACTAACTACCAACTACTCACCATTGACTAATGACCATTGACTCTTGACAAATTTAGAAATCTAACCCAGCTTCACGTGCTGCATCAGCTAGTGCTTTGACGCGACCGTGATAAAGATTACCACCGCGATCAAACACGACTTTGGTTATGCCTTTTTCTAAGGCTCGCGTTGCAATTAGTTTGCCAACTTCAGTAGAGGCTTGAATATTGCCTCCAAAGGTGAGCTTGGATTTGAGTTCTGGTTCTACAGTGGAAGCTGCCACTATGGTGTGATGTTGAGTATCATCAATCACCTGAGCATAGATGTGTTGGTGGGAGCGAAATATTGCTAACCGTGGACGTTCTGGAGAACCGCTTACTTTCCCACGAATGCGCCGATGACGACGCTGTTTTGATTCTCTACGAGTAAGTTTCATATTTACTTCTTACCACTCTTACCAGTCTTACCAGCTTTACGTCTAACTGCTTCGCCAGCGTAGCGAATACCTTTTCCTTTGTAAGGTTCGGGTGGACGGACAGCACGAATTTTTGCTGCTGTGTTCCCGACTAATTCTTTGTCGTAACCGCTGACAATTACGTTAGTATTATTTTCAACTGCAAACTGAATTCCCTCTGGTGGGGCTATCTGTACCTGATGACTGTAGCCCATATTCAGTACTAGGTTACGACCTTGGACTTGCGCCCGATAGCCAACCCCTTGAATTTCCAAACGCCGTTCAAATCCTTTGGAAACTCCTTCAACCATGTTGGCAACCAAGGTACGGAATAAGCCGTGTAACTGCCTAGAAGTACGTGACTCATCTCGGCGACTAACCGTGAGTGTTTCCCCATCTTGGGACAAAATCACATTGGCGGGAAGTTCGCGCGAAAGCTCACCTTTTGGACCTTTGACAGTCACCTTGGCGTTATCAAAATTTACTTGGACTTTTGCGGGAACTGTAATTGGGCGTTTACCAATTCGAGACATAACTTTATCTTTGTTGTTAGTTGTTTGTTGTTTGTTGGTTGTTAGTTGTGAGTCAGCGCGCTGAACAGGGGGTTCCCCCCATGAGCGACTGCGAACCCGGAGGGTTGGTTATTACTACTAACTATTAACTACTAACCACTAACCAATGACTACCAAACGTAGCAAAGTACTTCACCACCCAAGTTCTGACGCCGTGCTTCTCTGTCGGTCATGATGCCACTAGATGTAGAAATAATGGCGATGCCTATGCCACCTAATACCCGTGGTAATTCTTTTTTATTGGAATAAACGCGTAAACCTGGTTTACTTACCCGTTTGAGAGTGGTGATGATAGGTTGGCGATTTTTACCCTTGTATTTCAGTGAAATTACTAAGTTTCGCTTACTTCCTTCTCCAACATCTTCGTAATCACCAATGTATCCTTCTTCTCGAAGCACTTTAGCGATATTACGGGTCATTTTTGTGGATGGCACTTGTGTAGTTTGATGCCGCGCCAGATTGGCATTGCGGATGCGCGTCAACATGTCAGCAATTGTGTCGTTAGTCGCCATCGTCTCCTCGTTTAATTGAACTTATTGTTCCCGAAAGGGCATTCCCATTTCTTTTAGTAAGGCACGACCTTCTTCATCACTCTTAGCTGTGGTGATGATGGAGATATCCATCCCTCGGATTTGGTCAATGCTGTCGTACTCAACCTCTGGAAAAATCAACTGTTCTCTAACGCCAAGGGTATAGTTACCACGACCATCAAAGCTTTTAGGACTAACACCACGAAAGTCGCGAATTCTGGGTAGAGCCAGGTTGATTAATCTGTCGAGAAAGGAATACATGCGTTCGCCTCTCAAGGTAACCATGATCCCTACAGGCATACCTTGACGAATTTTAAAACCTGCGATCGCTTTTTTCGCTCTTGTCACTACAGGCTTTTGCCCTGTGATCAAGGCAATTTCACTTAAAGATGCTTCTAGGGCTTTAGCGTTTTGTGCTGCTTCTCCCAACCCTCGATTGACAGTTACTTTCACCAATTTTGGTACTTGATGAACGTTGGTATACCCAAACTGTTTGGTGAGGTTGGGGACTATTGTTTCTTGGTATAAACTTTTAAGTCTTGTTGGCATAGTTTGTTTTTGTCCTGGTTGTCCCTGGGCTTGGTCAGGGAAATAGCATTTTGTTGTTTGTTGCTTGTTGGTTGTTGTTTGTTAATTTTTTTCGATCAACTACTAACTACCAACTGACAACCAATAACTATTTATCGATAATCTCACCTGTTTTCTTGAGCATCCGTACCTTCTTACCTTCTTCGGTAAAGGTGTAGCAGATGCGACTAGCGACGTTCTGCTTAGTGGAGTAAAGCATGACGTTGGAACTGTGAATTGGGTATTCCTGGGTGACAATGCGCCCGGATTCACCTTCCGCTTGGGGCTTGACGTGCTTGGTTTTGATATTGACGCCTTTGACAATGACTTTGCTTTCTTGAGGCAGGGCTTTGATAATCTCGCCAACTTTGCCTTTGTCTTTACCGGCAATTACCTGGACGGTATCTCCAGCTTTGACATGCATTTTGTAGAACTTTGGCTTTTGTTTTTTGCTTGCCATTACAGCACCTCCGGAGCCAAAGAAACGATTTTGGTAAAGTTTTTATCACGCAGTTCTCGAGCAACGGGGCCAAAGACGCGAGTGCCTTTAGGATTGCCGTCTTTATTAATGATGACTGCGGCATTGTCGTCAAAACGGATGCTCATACCGCTATCCCGCTTAATATTGTGGCGGGTACGAACAATCACTGCTTCTACAACATCTGATTTTTTGATAGCCATATTTGGCTGGGCATCTTTGACAACAGCAATAATTCTATCGCCCACAAAACCGTAGCGACAGTTACCTGCTCCTAAAACACGGATACACATGAGTTTACGAGCGCCGCTGTTGTCTGCAACATTCAGGTAAGTCTGGGGTTGGATCACAATAACTCTCCTTGTGGTTGGTAATTGCTAATTGATAATTGCTAATTGGTAATTACTAGTTGTCTTACCTATTACCCATTACCCATTACCCATTACCCATTAAGTATTTTTCGTAGTCAGAATTTCTGTGACTTGCCAGCGCTTGGTTTTGCTCAGGGGTCTGGTTTCTTGAATACGGACGCGATCGCCTATCTTACAGCGATTTTCTTCGTCATGAGCCTTATAACGCCGGGTATTCACCACAATTTTGCCGTACTTGGGATGAGGAGCGCGGTTTTCAACAGCGACTACAACTGTTTTTTGCATTTTGTCGCTCACTACCAAGCCAACTCGTTCTTTAACTGCCATAATCTCCTACTCTTGTTCTTTTGCGGCTTGATTTGCAGCCCGTTTGCGTTCTGACTCTACCGTTAGCAATTGGGCTAAGCGGTGTCGGGCATGTCGAAACAGGTGTGGTTTTTCTAGCTGTCTGGTTGCTTTTTGCAAGCGCAATTGAAATAACTCTTTTTTGACGGCAAGAATTTCCTCAGCCAGCTTTTCGTCACTTAATTCTCTTGCTTCCGAAATCTTGGGAAGAGGCATAACTTACTCCTACTCCTGTGGTTCTATTTCAGAGCGTGAAATGAATTTAGTCTTAATTGGTAGCTTGTATGCTGCTAAGCGCATTGCTTCGCGGGCGGTAGCTTCAGGTACACCAGCAATTTCAAATAAAATTCGTCCTGGCTTGACTACTGCTACCCAATATTCGGGAGAACCCTTACCAGAACCCATCCGGGTTTCGGCGGGACGCATTGTTACAGGCTTATCAGGGAAAATGCGAATCCAGATTTTACCACCCCGACGGATGTAACGGGTCATGGCTCGACGGGATGCCTCTATTTGTCGAGCGGTGATCCAAGCTGGTTCTTGAGCTTGGAGAGCAAAATCACCAAAGTTCAGGGAACTACCAGCAGTGGCTAGACCTTTCATGCGTCCGCGCTGCTGTTTGCGGAATTTCGTTCTTCTTGGACTTAACATGGTTTGCTAATTGGTAATTGCTAATTGGTAATTGCTAATTGGTAATTGCTGGTTTTCTTTCCCATTACCTATTACCCATTACCCATTACCCCTCGTTAGAGCGGTCTTCAAATTGCTGACGACGGCGTTGTTGACGACGACGCGGTTCACGTTCCCGTGTTGTTGGGGGGGCAGGTGCTTCTTCTTGTCCAGGAATAATTTCTCCTTTGAATACCCAGACTTTGATGCCAAGAATACCGTAGATGGTTTTTGCTGTGCAGTAAGCGTAGTCAATGTCAGCCCGTAGGGTATGTAAAGGTACTCTACCTTCACGTGTCCATTCTGTGCGAGCGATCTCCGCACCATTGAGACGACCACTAACCTGGACTTTGATCCCTTGTACGCCAGCACGTTGGGCGCGCTGAATGGCTTGACGCACAACTCGTCGGAAGGAAACGCGGCGCTCTAGCTGTTGAGCGATGTATTCAGCAATTAGGTAAGCATCAGCATCAACACGTTGTACTTCCACAACGTTGATGCGGATTTGACGATTGCTGCCCAACAGGTCTTGAAGTCCGGTACGCAATGATTCAATGCCTTGCCCACCCCGACCTACAACTACACCAGGGCGTGCGGTGCGTACTTCCAGATCAATTTGATCGGCTTTACGCTCAATCCGTACTTCCGAAATGCCTGCATTATTCTGAGCGTATCTACCCAGTTTTTCCTCAATAAAGTTACGAAGTTTGTGGTCTTCTTGTAAGAGTTCTGGATAACGGCTAGGGTCAGCAAACCAACGAGATTGATGCTCTTGGGTAATTCCTAGACGAAAACCAACTGGATGTATTTTCTGTCCCACGAATGCTTTCCTCTAAAATTTCTTTCAGCTATGGGTGTAAGTAGTTATTCAGCTGAGGCTCCAGGAGCAACAGCGACTGTAATATGACACGTTGGTTTGCGAATCTGGTACGCTCGACCTTGCGCCCTTGGTTGAAACCGTTTCAGAACTGGCCCTTGATCTGCATAGGCCTTAGTAATTACTAAATCTGCCCGATCCAATCCTTCGTTATGTTCTGCATTGGCAGCAGCGCTTCTGAGAACCTTCAATACTGGTTCACAAGCCCGATAGGGCATAAATTCTAGAATGATCAGCGCTTCTCGATAAGACCGTCCACGAATTTGATCGAGTACCCGACGCACTTTATAAGGGGACATGCGTATATAACGGGCGATCGCTTTTACTTCATTAGTAGTATCAACAGCCATAGTTTTCTCCGTTTTAGTTAGTGGTTAGTAGTTATTGGTTAGTAGTTACTGTCCACTAACTACGTTCTACCTTCCTGCTTTTTTGTCTTTGGCATGACCTCTAAAAGTGCGTGTGGGAGCAAATTCGCCCAGCTTATGTCCCACCATTTGGTCACTGATGAAAACAGGTACGTGCTGCCGTCCGTTATGAACAGCAATGGTATGACCAACCATTTCCGGCAGAATTGTGGAAGCTCGTGACCAGGTTTTGATCACTTCTTTTCTATTGCTTTCGTTAAGCTTCTCAATTTTGCTGAGCAAGTGATCTGCTACGAAAGGACCTTTTTTCAGAGAACGACCCATAATTTTGGTAATTGGTAATTGGTAATTGGTAATAGGTAATTGGTAATTAACCCATTACCTATTACCCGTTAGCATTAACTTTCACGACCACCGCGACCGCGTTTAGAGGACTTACGGCGACGGCGTACAATTAACTTGCTACTTGGCTTTTTAGGTTTGCGTGTCTTCAGACCCAAGGCTGGTTTACCCCAAGGAGTAACAGGGCCGGAGCGACCGATGGGCGCACGACCTTCACCACCGCCGTGGGGGTGATCAACCGGGTTCATGACGCTACCTCTAACATGAGGACGGCGGCCTTTCCAGCGATTTCTACCGGCTTTACCTGCACTCAAGTTTCGGGCATCAATGTTACCCACTTGTCCAATGGTGGCATAGCATTCCCGGCGGATCATGCGGACTTCTCCTGAAGGCAACTTCAGGGTGACATAATTACCTTCTTTGGCTACGACTTGAGCTGTTGCACCAGCAGAACGAACGATTTGACCACCTTTACCTGGAGTCAGTTCAACGTTATGAACGCTCGTACCCAAGGGAATGTTTGACAAAGGTAAGGCGTTGCCATCTTCAATGGGAGCATTGACACCAGCGATTACTGTTGTTCCAACTTTTAATCCGTTGGGCTGGAGAATATAACGTTTCTCGCCGTCTTGGTACTGTAAAAGGGCGATGCGGGCATTACGGTTGGGATCGTATTCAATGGCAATGACTTCAGCAGGGATATCACGTTTATTACGTTTGAAGTCGATGATCCGGTAAAGCCGCTTGTGTCCGCCTCCCCGAAAGCGGCTGGTGATCCGACCTTGGTTGTTGCGGCCTTTGGCACGATGTACATATTTGGTTAAAGACTTTTCCGGCTCAGTTTTGGTAATTTCTGAAAAGTCGGAAATAGTTACCTGGCGAGTACTGGGGGTATAAGGGCGAAAAGAACGAGTACCCATAATTTTATTTGTTAGTTGTTGGTTGTTGTAGAGACGTGCCATGGCACGTCTGTACATTGGTTAGTTGTTAGTTGTTAGTTGTTAGGTTGTTTGGTTGTCATCCCTAACGACTTATAGGCCAAAGTCTTCCTTACTATCCACTAACTACTACTAACTACTAACCAATAACTAGTTACACTTCAGGGAATAGAACTTGTCTGATCTTGTTTTCATCCCCAGTCGCCACTGTGACAATGGCTCGTTTGTATTGGGGTTTGTAACCAATAAATCTACCGACACGACGCTTTTTGCGTGGACGATTGCTGGTATTTACTTGTACTACTTTGACGTCAAACAGACTTTCTATTGCCGCTTTGATTTCTGGTTTTGTTGCTTTGGGAGAGACTTCAAATGTATATTTATTCTGCTCCATGAGGATGGTCGCCTTTTCGGTAATAATTGGGCGACGCACTAGGTCAGGGAGGTTGCGGGGGTCGAAGTTAGGCACTGTAGACCTCCTGAATTTTTTCTAGGGCTGATGCGGTAACGACGATTTTGTCTGCGTGGAGCAAATCGTAAACGTTGAGATTATCAGCGGCGATGAGTTTGAGATTCTCAACGTTACGGGCTGACAAAAGTACGTTTTCGTTTTTTTCGGACAAGACTAACAGTGTCTTACTTTCTGGGTCAGCACCCCAACGGGCGATCGCTGACACTAATTCTTTGGTTTTGGGACGCTGTAGCTGTTCGCTAAATTCTTCTACCACAATTAAGTCATCAACACGGCTAGCAAACGCTGTCCGCAATGCTAACTTCCGCTCTTTGCGGTTCATCTTGATTTCATAATCTCTGGGTTTGGGCCCGAAGATGACACCGCCACCACGCCACAGTGGAGAACGAATAGAACCTGCACGCGCCCGACCTGTACCTTTTTGCCGCCAAGGTTTGCGACCGCCGCCTCTGACTTCAGAGCGGGTTTTTGTACTGGCGGTTCCTTGACGAGCATTGGCCATTTGTCTAATCAAGGCTCTATACACAATATGAGCCGCTGTTTGTTCTTTGGCAACCCGCAAGTCAAAGCTTTTTTGCCCGACTTGTTCTCCCTGCCAATTTTTGACTACACATTCAAACATTGTTTATGTCCTTTGTCATCTGTTTGATGTTGCTTGTTGCTTGTTGTTTGTTGTTTGTTGTTTGGAAGTACAACCAACAATCAACTACCAACAAATAACCAATGTGACTATTGACTACTACTTACCAACTACCTTGGCAGGCAAAATATTTAGCAATGACCCGGGTTTACCAGGGACAGCTCCCTTGACTAGCAATAAGTTACGTTCCGAGTCTACTCGTACCACTGTTAATTTCCGAACTGTGGTGCGGCTACCTCCTAAACGACCTGGCGCGCGCTTACCTGGATAAACACGACCGGGCGTCGTACCAGCACCGGTGGAACCAGGCGCTCTATGGTTTTTGGAACCATGCGACATGGGCCCACGACCGAAGTTGTTGCGTTTTTGGTTGCCTGCAAAACCGCGACCGATGCTTGTACCTATGACATCTACTTGTTGACCTGCGCTAAATATATCCGCTTTTATCTGTTGACCTAAGGCATAATCACCAGAGTTATCGAGGCGATATTCTTTTAAATGACGTAATGCTGGGGCAGAGGATTTTGCTAGATGACCTAATAAGGGTTTGTTTAGCGCTTTTGGCTTTACTTCGCCATAGCCTACTTGGATGGCGGAGTAACCGTCGGTCTGTTTTGTTTTAACTTGAGTTACTGTGCATGGCCCCGCTTGAATGACAGTCACAGGAATGGCTACTCCTGCATCGTCAAAGATTTGGGTCATGCCCAGTTTGGTGCCGAGAATACCTACAGACACAGTTACTGGCTCTCCTTTCTACTTTTTTCTTGGGAAATTGGATTCTTCAGGACACTGGTACAGTAGCTGTTGCGGCTACTTTCCGCTTGTGAGCGGCGCCTATTGAAGTCAGGAGCGGCTTAGGTATGGCGGCTCCAACTTCCCCGGTCTTTCACCAAGTATCCATACTAATTACGTGAATCCGTTTGCTGTCACTCAGATGTGATTAGAACAACCAAAAAACCTTTCCACTGGGGAAAGTATACTGTTTGGGTTCAATACAAGGCTTTGGAGCTTTGTGCAACAATGCTTCTATCTAAGCAATTGCTCTGGCACTTTACTTGCTTGTAGCAGGACTTAGGCAGCAAGCTACCCAGTATCCTTGTAACTGAGACTTACGCCATGCTACAAACCGACATCGCTGCTCAGTTTCTACCCCTCCAATTACCTTAAACCATAATCTTTAAGGTTTTGCCTGTTTTTGGCTCTATTACAAGAGTGAACCTGTTTTACTGACTGGTGTGAGTTTGAGTTTTTGACTCTACTCTTTTACCTTGACCTGAAAGTTTTTATAGTTTACCAGTCTCTTGTCTATTCTAGCCAGCTAATTCTGTTGAGAATTTAGCTATTAGCTTTAAATAGCTAATTTGTGGCTAGTAATAACAATGAAGGGGTATCCTAAATTTGGTCACGATCTAAGAGTATAGATCAAATATTTACTTTTGTCTATTAACTTTTTTAGAGAAATGAGAAATAGGAAGATGAAAAACAAAGCGATCGCCTAATCAAACCACTTTTTTAACTCAATTCCAGGAAAGGAATCTTAAAAAGTGCGATCGCTTTTGGCTATCTGCCAGCTTGTTATCTAAACCTACGATCAAGCTAGTGGTCTGGCTATCTAACTTTGAACATCCTGATTTCGCTATTACATTTGAAGAAAATTATGCTATCTGCTTTATCCTGTCGATAAGATAATCGTTTAACGTAATTTCATAACAAAAAGTAAATAATAGAGATATCTAAGTCGGACAATACAAAAACCTATGGCACTAATTACCACTGGTAACACTTTAATTCGCGATCTAGAAAAAAATGGCGCTCTTGGCGTATACGTACCTCTAGAAGGAGGTTTTGAAGGTCGTTACAGACGCCGACTACGTGCAGCAGGCTATATCACTCTTCATATCACTGCTAGAGGACTAGGTGACCTAGCTGCTTATCTCACAGGTGTACATGGAGTTAGACCTCCCCACCTTGGCAAAAAAAGCACTGGTAGCGGGGCGGCAGTTGGTTACGTGTATTATGTGCCACCTATCGTTAACTATCAGCTAGAGCAGTTACCACCAAAATCCAAGGGATTGGTATTGTGGATTATTGAAGGGCATATTCTTTCTGATCAAGAAATTGAGTACTTAGCGAACTTGCCCAAGCTGGAACCACGGGTCAAAGTCGTAATCGAACGAGGTGGCGATCGCGCCTTCCGCTGGATGGCTCTGGAAAAAACTCTGTTAGCTAGCTAAATCTAGGGTATCGGGTATTGTTGGCAAAATCAAAAAATTAATGGCGTTGCATAAAATCGGGATGGATTCTTGAACCGCGTTAGACGCGAAGTGCGCGAAGAAGTTAGATTTTTTCGTTTACAAAATTTCAAAAACATCCCGCTTTCTCTGCAACGCTAAATTAATTGTTTCCAAAACGGAATTAATGCAGATGTCTTTATCAAACGCACATTACATCCTGTTCTGTTGAATACTTATACTGTCGCCTAGGCTGGTAATTGGTAATAGGTAATTGGTGAGACTACTTGCCGTCTTGGCTTATGCCGAGATGGCAAAGTAGCGAACCCGAAGGGTAATGGGAAAAACCAATGACCAAAAGCGAAGCATAATATCGTAAGCAATTAGCCGAACTTGATATTACATCTGCTTGAACCCATGGTTCACAAGTACATTAGTATTAAATAAAAATCAAAACTGAGCTATTTTTACACCATTAAAACTGTATATTTCTTTATACTGAACATATATCTGTATAAAATTTCATAAAATATAGAATTTTAACCGTAAAAACCACAGTGAAGATATCTTTGTAAACCATGACCAAGACATTAGGTTTGTTGAAGATGAACTGCGACTATAAACAGACAAACACCAAGAACTAATACTAATGTTTCTACGAAAAATCATCGAGAGAAATCGGCTAGTAGTGGCAACTTTGCTCTTGTGTGCTGCGTTGGTTGTGATGATTGGAATTTCTTTATCATTGGGGGCTGTGTCAATAACGCCAATCCAGTTATGGAAAGCAATTTGGCGTCAAGGAGATCCACTTTACCAAACAATTCTATGGGATTTACGGCTACCGAGAACTTTGGCTGCAATGCTTGTGGGTGCAGCTTTAGGCACAGCAGGCGCATTGTTACAGGGAATGTTGCGTAACGGTTTAGCTGATCCGTTTCTTCTTGGTATCTCAGCAGGTGCAGGTTTAGTTGCTGTGGCAATGTTTAGTTTTGGGGTATTACAGGCTTGGGTTCCTCTAGCGGCTTGGATTGGAGGCTTATTCACAACTATCATTATTTATTTTTTAGCTCGTAGAGGTGATGGTATTTCAGTTGAAAGATTAATTTTAGGTGGGGTGGCGGTCAGTTCTCTATTTGGTGCGATTCAATCGGTATTGTTACTAATGGCTGAAGATGGACAAGTGCAAGCAGCGTTGAATTGGTTGATTGGTAGTTTGAATGGACGAGGATGGACTGAGGTCAAAACTGGGGGAATTTATATTTGCGTATCTTTGCTATTAGGGTGTTTGCTAGCTCGTACCTTGAATTTGTTGAATTTGGGTGACGAATTAGCGGTGGGGTTGGGAGTTTCCCTGGTGCGATCGCGGATTTTGATTGGTGGTATCGCTTCATTATTGGCTGCGGGTGCGGTGAGTATCGGCGGATTAATTGGTTTTGTCGGCTTGATTGTACCGCATGGCATCCGTTTACTTGTAGGTGCAGATTATCGTGCTGTTCTGCCACTTAGTGCTGTTGGTGGCGCTGTTGTCCTCACTCTTGCCGATGTAGTTTCTCGCTCAGCAGTTGTAGAGTTACCAGTGGGTGCAGTTACTGCTTTGTTAGGTTCACCTCTATTTATTTGGTTGCTTTATGGCCGCCAAACAAGTATTTAATATCATGTCGGCTTGAACAGTTATATTATCCGTTGGGGTCGGTAATTGGTAATGGGTAATTGGTAATTGGTTATAGTTGGTTATTTTTTTCACCATGCCTGAGACCCAATACCCAAGCTTTATATCGTAAGCAATTAGTCGGACTGATATAAAATCCAAAATCTAAAATTAATGTTATGCCTATAGAAACTCACAACCTTACTGGTGGTTATGCAAATCAACAAATAGTTAAAGATATCAACATTACTATTGCCAAAGGAGAATGGTTGAGTTTAGTAGGTGCTAATGGTTCAGGGAAAACTACACTGCTAAAACTCCTCAGTCGCCTCATAAAACCACAGCAGGGGACTGTGTTGCTCGATGGTAAGGCAATTCACACACAACCTAGTAAAGTAGTGGCACAAAAATTAGCTTTTTTACCACAACAGCAAACAATCCCGACTGGTTTAACAGTGGAACAGTTAGTTAGTTTAGGACGTACATCTCATCAAGCGTGGTGGCAATGGGAATTAAATACAGAAGATCGCAGCAAAGTAGAGATGGCTTTGCAGCTAACACAAATGGAAAACTTTCGCGATCGCACTATCGAAAAACTCTCAGGTGGAGAACGTCAACGGGCTTTTTTAGCATTAGCCATAGCACAAAATCCTCAAACTTTATTGTTAGATGAACCGACTACCTATTTGGATATTCGTTATCAACTAGAATTATTAGAATTACTTAAAAAACTTAATCAACAGCAATATTTAACTATAGTAACTGTTTTACATGATGTTAATTTAGCTGCCAGATATAGTTCTCGAATTGCTCTGTTGTCCCACGGAAAAATATTTGCTCTTGGAACTCCAGAATTTGTTCTAAAACCCGCCTATTTAGCTGAAGTTTTAGGTGTACACGTTGCAGTTATTGAAACACCTGTTGGATTACAAATTTGTCCACTAACATCAATTCATCCATAAAAAATTAGAGCCAAAGTATTCTTTTCTAATCTATAGATACTTAATCATTTGCTATGAGGAAATTTAAAATGCGTCGCTCTTGGATAATATTCTGTTTGCAAGCATTCTTGATTGTGAATATAGTTGCATGTGCCACGACGATTAATCAGCAGCCCCAAAAATCTCTTCCTACTCCTGCCCAAGTAGTGACAAAAGAATCAGCCAAAAGAGTTGTCGCTCTCTCTACAATTGCGGCTGATATTATCTCCCAACTTGATCAATCTAAATTGGTAGGAATGACTGGTAGTAACCTTTTTAACAACAATAGCAGATTTCAAAATATTCCCCGTATTAATGAAGGAAGAACACCACTAAATCTAGAAAAAGTTATTGCACTTAAACCAGATTTAGTTGTTGCTCCAACTGGTTTTTATGTACAAGAAATGGGAAAATTACAACAGCTAGGAATTGCTACTTATACTTATAATCTTAATAGTTGGGAAGCTTTACAAAAACTGACTCAATCTCTTGCTCAATTAATTGCTGCCGATCCACTACCTTTAATAAACCGTTATCAATCATTTTTAGCAAATAAACCTAATCAGCAATATTCAACTTTGGTGTTAGTGAGTGTTAAACCAATTTTGTCACCAAATAAAAATAGTTGGGCTGGTGATTTGCTCACAAAATTTCAAGCCAAAAATGTCACAGCAGACTTACAAGGGCAAAGTCAATTCCGAGGTTATGTAACTCTTTCCCCGGAAAAAATTTTACAGGAAAACCCAGAAGTATTAATTTTGGTTAATACTCCCCAACCTCAGTCTAAAACAGAACTCTTAGAGTCTTGGCAAAAAGAACCTTTTTGGCAGCAATTACAAGCTATCAAAAACGACCGTGTTTATATTTTTGACTATCATGGACTCGTGAATGCAGGTAGCATAGATGCGATAGAAGCAACTTGTAAACGGTTACGCTTGGCTTTATCTGGGCAATAATTAAGTTAGAAGTACTGTTTGTATTTTGAAAATAGGGATTGGGCATCAAGAAAGAGAAATGAAATCTGTAGCAATAGGGAAGAGACTACTGTATGTGCTGTTGACGCTGTACGCTATCATTACGCTCATCCCGTTTTTGTGGGCACTTTCGGCATCCTTTAAACCCCTCTCGGAAATAGTCAGTGGCGAACCTAATTTTTTGCCCAAAAACTTTACTTTTGACAACTATAAACAAATTTTTTTGCAAGAACCGCTATTTCTGCGTTGGTTATTCAACAGTCTAGTGATTGCGGTTTGCGTCACTATTTTAAATTTATTGTTTAACTCAATGGCTGGTTATGCTTTGGCAAGACTGCGGTTTTGGGGCAGACATTTCTGGTTCTTACTGATTTTGGCAGTACTAGCAGTGCCAGCACAAATTACTCTGATTCCAACATTTTTGATCTTAAAAGCGTTCGGCTGGCTGAATTCTTACCAAGGTATGATCGTCCCCAGTATGGTGAATGCCACTTTTATTTTTATGATGCGGCAGTTTTTTATTAATTTTCCTAAAGAATTAGAGGAAGCTGCTGCACTTGACGGTTTAACTCCTTTGGGCATTTTTTGGCGTATTGTTTTACCTTTGGCAAAACCAGCATTAGCAGCGCAGGCAGTTTTTGTGTTTATGGGCAGTTGGAATAATTTTTTGCTGCCCATAGTGATACTGTTTGATCCAGAAATGTTTACTTTGCCTTTGGGGTTGAATTCTTTTAAAGGTCAATATATCAGCTACTGGAACTACATCATGGCAGCTTCCATGGTGTTTACTCTGCCAGCTTTAGCAATTTATGCCTTTTTCAACCGATATTTTATTCAAAGTGTGACTTTTACGGGAGGCAAAGGGTAAGAATTGAGGACAAGGGGGACAAGGATGAAAATAAATCTTTCCTTTGCCCTTTCCCCTA
>NZ_AJLL01000008.1 GCF_000317225.1 Fischerella thermalis PCC 7521 | reverse complement strand
AAACTCCTCTAGACAAGTTGACTGGTTGAAACAAGAATCCCACACCTTCAAGGTGTGGGAGTGTCAATTCCTCCCTGAAACGGCTACGGTGTATATACAAATCTTGGTGCAGTGTATCTATCCCGCCTCGAAATAAATTGCAAGTCTGAAAGCTTAAGTCCTCTTCCAATGGACTCAAAGAGAAATTCTATTTAGTCCATGAAGGCGCGATATCGGTTCAGCAAAAGTATAGAAAAGGAGCTAGGTGAAAAATACACAAAGCTCCGGGTATGGCGCAGAAGTATAAGTAGGTAGGTTTATGGAGGACTACCCGCTTTTTGTCTCCACAAAATTAAAGTATCAGCTATGCAAAGCAATCACAATGGAAATAAAACAGTGGTGCAACAGCATTATTTTCATTGAACCGAACCGTACTGCAACACCTGTAATTTCCCGTGGGAACGAGAGTAAATCAATTACGTCTGAACCTAGGTGGATACCGTCTTTGGTGAGACAGTTGTAAATTCTTAACCTGAATGTATCACCCAAATTACTTAAAAGTTAGCCTGTCTTTGCTTTTAAATTTAATTGTGTGTGCTTCACCCTCGGTAGCTTTCACACAGACAATTGCTAAACCACAAACCCCAAGTAAACAGAATCGGGTCAACAACCGCAATCAGCAAAGTGGTAGCGTCCAGGTAAAGGTTCCGATAAAAACTCTTCCTGGACGTCGGGAAAACGGTAGCACACGCAGAGGCGGCTGTCTTTTTGGCGATCAACCGCTTATAGTTTTACTACTACCATCAACTAATCTAGGATTGACAACTGCTGCGTATCCTAAGTTTTTCTGGTACACACCTGACAATACCGCTCAAACGATCCTATTTTCTCTCTACAAAGTAGATGAAAAACTGCGTCCACGCACTTTAGTGTATCAAACGAACTTTAAACCCAACACTCAGGCCAGGATCACGAGTTTGGCTCTACCTAACAATGGTAAGGTTCCACCTTTGGCAATCAACCAAACTTATCAGTGGTCTGTCTCTATTGTTTGTGATATACAAGACCCTTCTCCCCGTTCTGTTATTAGTGTCCATGGTTGGGTGCAACGGGTGAATATCAGTAATAATCTGGCTAATCAGTTAAAGCGATCAAGTTTAAGGGAACGCCTTTCTGTCTATGCTGCACAAGGTCTATGGTTTGATGTACTAGCAACAGTTGCAGAGTTACGCGCCTGCAACCCATCAGATACCACACTTTCTGATATTTGGACAAGTTTGTTACAGCAGGTCGAGTTAGATTACTTAGCTAAACAGCCTTTCTACCAACAGTGTCCTCGACGCTAATATCTATATTGAAATTAACTAATTCCCTGTAGGGCAGGTGTAAGGGGAGAGATGTTTTTCCCTACACCCCTATTTTTTTAGGTCTAGACAAAAAATTTCGTAACAGAAAAAATACTAAAATTTTTGAATAAGAAAATTCCATAGCATAATTAAGTAAAATTTATTAATGAGTCTTTTTAATATATAGAAAAATAACTAACAGCACAATTATATTTTGTCAATCAAAACATCTGGTTTATTAAGTAATCTATTGAAAATAAAAATTTTTCAATTTCCACAATTCAAAATTCCTAAAAAGGCGGATTGATCCCAAGGATCAATCCAAAATCCAAAATTGTCTGACTGTCTTAGCAATACTTAACAAGAGATTAATTAAAAAGCGTAAACATAGATTAAAAGTGATAAAATTCATAACCATTCATTAAGCTCATCGTGCAGAATTAAGAGTAAGCTAAATTATCAATAGCCTAGTTGAGAAACTACGTCACTGGGTATCAACAAAAATAAGATTTAGTCAAGAGTTAATTATCAAAATAAGTAATTCTTACGATGTTAATTGCTAGTTCTTCATTGCAGTTAACAATTAATCAGGAACTATTGATGATTAACTATTGACCATGGACTACGTAATTTAGCAGGCGGTGAAAGTTAAAGCTGAGCCAATTACTAGAGAGCAAACAACTAGAAGCTACGGAAGGCGAAAATGATACAAAACATTTTGATTGCTGTCTCTGGATTGGGACACGCGGAAGAGATGCTTAAAACTTTGAAGGAACTGCCATCAATTCAGCAGGCAAAAGTTACAGTATTACACGTTGTTCCACCACAAAGCACCGCCGAGTCTATGACAATGAAGTGGGAAGAAGGCGGGAAAATCCTGGCTAATGCGATTCAGTCTTTAGCTTTAAATCCTAGCCAAGTCTCTTCTATTTTGCGACAAGGTGAACCAAAGGATGTGGTTTGTCAAGTAGCAGATGAAATTGATGCAGACTTAATTATTATGGGTTCTCGTGGACTTAAGCGTCTGCAATCGATCTTAGCAAATTCAGTAAGCCAATACGTTTTTCAATTGTCCTCTCGCCCAATGTTGCTAGTAAAAGATGACATTTATGTCAAAAATATTAAGCGCATTATGGTAGCAATGGACAATTCCGATGCGTCAAAACACTGCCTGAATCTGGCTCTATTTTTGATTCGAGACATTAAGGGCGGTGAGCTAATCTTAACACATGTGATTACAGATTTGGGAGGTGAGCCTACATCAACCCAGGTTACTCCTGAGCAGCACCCTGTTTTAGCAGCTGCTGCTGCGGAAGCGAAGAAACAGGGGGTGCAACCTCGTTGTGTGTTAAGTATGGGTAAACCTGGTGAAAAAATTTGTCGCTTGGCAGAAGAATTAAACGTAGATCTTTTGTTAATTGGTTCTCCTGATCGCCGTCCTTCTATTGCTAAGAGTTTTGTTGATTTAGACCGACTTTTGGGTTCTTCTTTGTCTGATTACGTCAGGATTAATGCAACTTGTCCAGTTTTGTTAGCACGAACTGCTGCTGCTTAAATCAGTGATCAGTTAACAGCTAACAGTTGATAACTGAACAATTGTAAAAAACCCTTACACCATAATATGTAAGGGTTTCTTATTTTATACACAAAATACACAAAGCATTAACTATCTTTTTTACCTTCGCGGCTAGCTGTTTGAATGTAAAGAATTATTAAAAAAACAGCAGGAACCAGCACAAATAGAATGCTGGCTACAAACCCCAGGTCATTAACCTGCATAGTAAGAAAGCCTCTCTTAGATTCCAGTCAACATTTTTAGGATACCATCATCATGGCTTGGCTGAGTCATTTGTAATTTGTCATTTATAAGAATGAATGCTGACAATTCTATTCAGGCTTTGTCACTACACTTACTGGGCCATTAACCACCGTTTGACAGGCAAGTCGGTAGTTTGCAGGCTTTTTCTTTAAGAAGCGGTTTTCTGCTTGGGTAGGTGGTGATAAATTTTCCCGTCCTTCGATGATCTCCACAATACAGGTGCCACACTGACCGTAGCCACCACAATTCATCATTTTTCCCCAAAGTTTATAGATGTCTATGCCGTTTTCTAAGGCTTTTTGCCGTAAATTAGCACCATCAGCAGCAATAATTTCTTTATTCTCTTTCACGAATTTGATGTTTCCCATAGCCTTATACCTCGTTGACTGTTTGCCTGAATGCTAAGACCGAATTTTTATCTGACTTGGTGAAATCTTTTCTTTTTATATTAGTTTACTAATTAATTTAACAAAATGTTAATAATTAAAAAATTTTGTAAACATAGCTTTGGCAAAAATTAAGACAGGCAAAACGCCTGTCTCTTCAAAAATAGATAGATTGATTAATTTACCTGAAACCCACGGCTGCTTGCCAAACAAAAGCTAAGAGCAAAAAGAATAAGGGAATGAGCGGGAGAACGTCTACCAAAGGATCAAAAATTTGGAATGCTTCAGGCAGTTTTGCTAATAATAGTGCTATTTCCATTTTTGTTTAAATCCACCTATCCAACACAGCTTTCAGAATTGAGAAATATCTTAACACGGGATAGCCATCAGTAATTAGTCATTGGTTATTAATTATCTGTTTGATAATAAAAACTTTTGGGTTATGCCTAACGCTTGATTGGAATTTCAACAAAAAATTCACATCCCTTCCCTAATCTCGACGCCATACTCAGCTAACTATCCCCTTTTCCTCCTTTTCCCCCTATCTTCCTTCCCTTGAAATTTGAAGATTACTGAATTGAGGTTTTATTCCCGTGGAGTTAGCCACTCACCAAATTCTGGAATAAAGGTATCGTTCAATATTGCCTCTCGTATTTTTTGGGTAAAGCGAATCAATTCGGTGATATTGTGAATACTTAACAAGGTGTATGCCAAAATCTCTTGCGATCGCACTAAATGAGAAATGTAGGCACGGGTGAAGTTTTGACAAGTGTAGCAAGGACAAGTTTCATCTAAAGGCGTAAAATCTTCACGAAACTTGGCATTTTTTAAATTCCAGCGATCGCCCTGCACCATTGCCGTACCGTGTCTCGCCCAACGTGTGGGAATTACACAATCAAATAAATCTACACCAGAAGCGATCGCAACCACCATTTCTTGATAAGTACCTACGCCCATCAAATAACGCGGCTTGTGGTATGGTAACAGGGGCGCTGTTACTTGTACAACTTGATGAATTAGTTCTGGTTCTTCACCTACACTCACGCCACCAATGGCATAACCTGGTAAATCCAGTTTTTCCAAAGCTTCCGCCGCCTGAGCGCGCAAATCTAAATGCACTCCACCCTGAACGATACCAAATAATGCTTGCTCCTGAGGGCGTTGATGTGCCTCAATACACCGTAAAAGCCATCGATAAGTGCGTTCTGTGGCTGCTTCCACCTCTTGGCGGCTAGCTGTAGCAGGCGGACATTCATCAAAGGCCATGATCACATCCGCCCCTAGTGTATTTTGAATCTCAATGGATTTTTCGGGTGTGAATTTGATAATTTGACCATCGTGGGGTGAGCGAAATGTTACACCTTCTTCAGAGATTTTCCGCATTTCGCTGAGGCTAAAAACCTGAAACCCTCCGGAATCAGTGAGCATCGGCCCACTCCATCCCATAAACTTGTGCAGTCCTCCACCTCCAGCCACAATTGCTTCTCCTGGTTGCAGGTGTAGGTGATAGGTATTGGATAGAACCATTTGCGCCCCTGTTTCTTTGAGTTGGGCAGGGGTGAGGGTTTTCACAGTTGCCAGTGTCCCCACAGGCATAAAACGAGGGGTTTCAACTACTCCGTGTGGTGTGTAAAATACCCCAGCCCGTGCTTTGGTATGGCTACAGGAAGCAAGACATTGGAAAGAAAAATTTGCGCTCAAGACAGAAGTAACCGTTGATATTTAAGCTAAGTTTGGTGAACTTAATCAAACATAACTATAGCTTGAGTTTGATAACTGTATCTTCTACCGCCCCTAAAGCTTTCAATATAGCAACAGTTGCTGCGGTTAAGCCTGTAACACCTCAAGTACGCAGCAGCTTAAAACGGATCACAAGGATCATCGTCAATTTCTGCATCCCACCTCGCTGAGAGAACCTGTTCCATCATTGCTTCTATGGCGCTGACATTTAAGAAACGCTCGTGTCGCTCTTGCATAGGGGTAGAAAGAGGAATCAAGCGCAGACAACTTCCTTCTTGTATTAAGTCAAAGTAAGTTTCTTTTTGTGGTGACTGTTTTAATTCCAAGTAATCGAAACTACAAACGTTGAGATAAAGGGCGTGGTTAGCAACGAGGGTAGAGCGTTGTGGATTGGCAAATACTTCCATCACATTCCCTTCACCGTCGCTCTTGCACTCACCGTCTTGGGTGTAGGAATAGCGAACACGACCCAAATCTGTCAGTAATCGCCGCATATCGAGCTTGTTGACAACCACACCTGTATTGATGATGCATGGAGCTGGTATCTTGCTTTCGGGTAGATGGTGACTCATAATCCAATGGCTTTCGGAGTGTAGATGAAAACTACATAGCTAAACAGTTGATTATCCTTGCTGATTGACGCCTACTATTTAATAATTATCTAAGTATTGATCAATTTTGTAGGGTGATCGCCTAATTAGGCACAATAAATTATTTTTTGTTGACAAAACGCCAGAAAAGCAAGTTTTAATATTTTCCTATTGCTTTTGTGACCAGTCCTAGTGTATCTAGTTCATGATTTCTATTTATTACATAGTTTTAAAGTACTTTTTTATACTAATTGCCAAATATTTCACTGAGATAAGCATAACAAAATTTTTTGGTGAAGTTACCCACACTGGTAAATCTTATTTAAATTTTTAAAGAGGAATTTAAGGTTTGTGCCGAAATTAGGAGCGTCATTGTCACTTGTCATGAGAGTAATAACTAACAACTAGCGTAACTACTATGAGTCACAAGTGTCAGTGGTGGAAACAACTACTATTTGGTATCACAAGTGCCGTTGTATTTTATACAGTACTTCCTGTACCATATATGTATGCTTGGGATTTCCAAGGAGTAGCCCGTTTTGCCCCTGTCATTGGACTAATGATAGGAGGAATTTTAGGGTTATTTGATACTTTGATGATTTATTTAGGTGTGCCAGTACTAACCCGTAGTGCCTTAGTAGTATGTGCTTGGATTGCGATTACTGGAGGACTGCATTTAGATGGAGCAATGGATACCGCAGATGGGTTAGCTGTGGGTGATCCCAAGCGGAGACTAGAAGTGATGGCAGATAGCGCAACAGGTGCATTTGGGGCAATGGCGGCGATCGCTTTGGTGTTACTTAAAACAACTGCACTCACAGATCTAGAACACAATCGTTGCTTAATTCTCATGGCAGCTGCTGGGTGGGGGCGATGGGGACAAATTATGGCAATAGCCCGCTACCCTTACTTGAAACCTACTGGTAAGGGTGCTTTTCATAAACAGGCTATTCGTTCATACAAAGATTGGCTACCGACCCTATTTTTATTAATAGCTGTGAGTGGTTGGCAAATTTTCCTCAACCGACATCAAATCTTTTTTGCCACAGTAATGATACTTGCTGGAATTGCGATCGCAATAAGTGTTGGAGCCTGGTTTAATCACAAACTAGGCGGGCATACTGGTGATACCTATGGTGCTGTTGTAGAATGGACAGAAGCTTTGTTTTTATGTGTGATGACACTATTGTGAAAGATTTTGGCTTTCTTCTCACATTAAAGGAATATACACATCCTCAGAACTAGGGTTAAGGTAGGGACGCTGTAAATCTATTCCCAAACGCGCAAAATGTTGGCAGATAGTTTGTATTCTTTGTTGGGTAGAATTTTGCCCTTTTTGCCAAGCTTCCAGTAAAGCATTAGCAACAATTTGGCAACGATTTATGCCAAAACTTTCTTGAACAACAAATTTTTGGGCTGGTTCTTCAGCTAAACTCAACCCTGGTGCTAAATATTTGGTAAATAAGGGAATTTCTGAATAAAAATGAGATTGCTGTTGTTTATACACAGCTTGTAAAACTTCTCGCACTAACCAGTAGTTGTGGCGTTCAAAGTAAAGAACCGCTGAATCAAAGCGTCTATAAGCAGAGGGATTATATGGAACTTGAAAGCTAAATGCAATACCGGCAGTATTAAGTTGTAGCGTCAAGCTTTCCATGAGAGCGATCGCTCCGCTTGGAGTTATATTAAAGTAAATCCGTCCTTCTCCCAAATCGCTATCAGGATTCTCTCCTAGTTTTTGGGCAACATTACTAACTGCAACGTAGCAACCATTTTGCAAGCGATTTTTTGGCATCCAAATATTGATCAAATCGCCAACCCGAACAGACCGGATCATTGGTTCTAAATGGTGTTCACTTTCAATATGTAATGTCAAACCGCCTTTACTCACGGCTAAACTGCCATCTGGTTCGCGTCGCAATACCTGCCAACCAGGATCATAATAACCAGTACCGTGATTGTGAGAGTGCAATTGCTCATACAATTGCCAATCAATCCCCAAGACGGAATTATTTTCTAAACTTTTGTGGGGTAAAAAATTGCTAGGTTTAGCATTTACTGCTAAAACACTTTGCAAAGAGCCATTGTAATAAATACCGTAGATAAAATTTCTGAGTAATAAAGTGAGATATTTATACTGTATTGCTTGGGAATGTTTTTGAAATCTTTGTGCCAATTGATTGGGCAAAGCAAAAGACTGATAGTTGGGATGGTAAATGCAAAAGTTAGCCTCGATCTGAATATTGTCGGCAATATCGAGTAGAGAATTTTGTAGATGCTGGTCAGAACAATCTAGCATGACTTTGAATTTCCCCGTCTACCTCTATTTTCATCAACACCCGCGCAAACGGGTTTTACTGTAGTAAATTCGGACTAAATTCTGTTCCTTTTCGGTTTGGGGATGTTTGGTCAATTTCACAAAAGGTTTGATAATTTCTGACTCGGAGATCCCAAAAACTGTCATGATAGATTCTTGTGGTCTTGTGAGTAGACTTTTGGCAACTTGTAGCGTTGCAATGCCACTGTTATCAAAATATTTCCGGTTTTGAATTGTTGCTTGCAACTGCTGAATTAGCACTAAACCAGCATATTGCACTACTCGCTGGATGAAGTCGCAACGATACTCCAGAATACTGGGGAAAGCATCGAGATAAGCTTGAACTAAGGCAGCTATAGAAGGGTGAAGAATTTCTATTGGTGTTGCTGCCAATTCTAGAGATTCTTCTAACTTGATGGACGGATCTACCACCAAACTTTCTAACCAAATTCTCAAATAGCTGGCTAATACGGTTCCTAAATCGAATGCTGGATCTCCCCAACTACAAGTTTTCCAGTCAATGATACGGATCAGACAGTTATCTAGTTGTTCCCACCGGGAATGCACCAAAATGTTTTCTAATTTGAGGTCGTTGTGAGTTAAGCAGCAAGGTTGCCATAAAGATGCTAATTCTGCGATCGCTGCTTCTAAACTTTCATAACGTTGATAAAGAACATAAAACTTGAGTGCATCAGTAGGAACACTACCAAAAATATCGGAACTAAATGACTCTATTCCTTGGACTGGATTGTAAAACTGATAGCGAAATTGCCCTTGGGGAGCAGTTGCCATAAAATCACGATACTCACGCTGATTAAATGTAGCGCGATGCAGTACACCCAAGCTAGCACCAATGGCAGTGGCAATTTCTGGTGGATAAAGATCGTTTTGTTGATAGAAATTCTCTAATTCAAAATATTCCGTTAGATAGTTGCGAACCAGTATAGACTGCTGTTCATCAAAATGAAGTAATGATGATCCGATTTCCGCAATGTTTCCTAAGACTGGAAACTGCTGCAACAACTGATGAAATAACCATTCATTAAATAATTCCTGGGGAATACCATTATGCTCTATGTAGCGTTCCTGCTTTACTAAAAATTTGCGATCGCTTCCCACATTTACCAGTAAATTTATATTTTTCTTTTGACTTCCTACTGGTTCACAGTCTGCAACATCATCCTCTGAACTACATAGTCCTAAGTTTTCCAGATGCTTGATCAGATGATGATTTGGAGAATGCAGTGAAAATATCATATATTATTTCCTAACTCGTAAAACTGCCTAGAGAAGTAGCTATCTTGTTATTCGCTTGGTTTAAGTAGTATTAGCTAAGTAGTAAAAACACGTGAGTAAGAATATTGTTTGTTACTATCTACTAATATCCTATATTGTCAATAAAAACTTGCCAAAATGGCAATGCAGCCTTTACTTACCTTTAAATTTTACTTCTTGTAAATTTTAAAAATTTAAATACTTTGAATGATATATAGTTGATATTTGCTGGTTATGGATTGTAATTTATTGATTAATCACTACTGTACATATAGGTCTGGACGTTAAACTTTTCAATCTCAATCACCGAATGTAAACTCAAACCTACTCCTATACTGAAGCTAATACTGCTACCTAGTCAGTTAAAAGTTGTTACAGATGCTATGGATTCACTTCTGTAAAAAAGTCAAAAACTCTTTTTTCTAAGCTTTTGACCTATATCAAGTTGTCCGTTGATTGCTGCGACCTGTACTAGATTGAGTAATTATATTTTTCAGTTTCAATAAACAGAAATGGACTGAAACTTACTCTCAAGAGCATTTGTAGGTACAGAAAATATTGCGTAGTTCCGGATGAGCTTCAATTTTTTTGTAAATCTGTTAGCTAGAAATAGCTCATTATTAAATAAGTAATTACCCTTACACTATATTATTTTTACATCACTGAACATTGATTTTGACTTCTTTTCATGGTTTTTAATAACCTGAATAAATAGTAAAAAAAACAGATAAACAACTTGAGAATGCAAGTTGCTTGATATTAAACACTTATTTTATACAGAAATATTAATTCACCATAGAACCTTTTAGCAGTGTAGTAATTACTGAATCTATGGGAGAGGTGGGGAGGTGGGGAGGTGTGAGGAGTGGAAATAACAACTAATGACAATTGACGATTGACAATGACTTTATTCTTCTTCTTGCCAATCTTGGGTGTCATCACTTTCCCAGTCAGCAGTATCTTTGTAGCTTTCTTGATTTCGATACTGTTCTGATTTTTTGGGGCGATTGTACTGTCTGAGTGATTCTCTTTCTCTTGGTTTTAGTGTTCCTTTTTGATTCATCAACAAGCGATCGCTTGTCCTTTTTGCAGGTTTAGAGCGGGTAAAACTTTTCCATGCAGCTTTGACGCCAACAAATATACTGCGCGTATTGATTTGAATATTTTGAGCCTGCTGTTTAGCGCTGTTCAAACTTTGATCAACTTGTTTGACGACCCCAGAAGCACTTTTAACTCCTTCACTCACATCATCAGTCAACTCAGTAATTTCCAAGCCTGTCGTGCGGATAGCATCCAGGGTCGGTGGTAGCTCTCGCGAGAGGGTATCAAATAACTTTTCCGCACTACGAGCAGCACGTGCTAACTCCTGCAAAGCTGGTATAGCCACCACCAAAACAGCAGTTAGACTGATGGCCACCAGGAATATAGATAGTCCCAGCCAAAACAGCGGTTCACTCACAATTATGTCATTAATTTAGTTATCTACATGCTTGGGAAGAGAATCTGAGTCAGCCACTGTGCTACTAGCCGGAGTTGGTGCGTCTGATTGATTTTTCCGTTTCATTGCTTGGCTTTCTCGTTGACTAGCATCAATACCGGCTGCGATCGCTTCTCGTAGTCGTTCTAAAGTCTCATCCCAGTTTCGTAGTGCATTGGCAGACAGGCGATCTGCCTGAATTTGGACACTAGTTGATAAGTCTTCTGCCAATTCTGGCAGTGCGTCAGCCGATTTTTTTAAGAGTTTACGCGTTTCGCGCCCTGTACGCGGAGCCATAAGCAAACCAGTCAAAGCACCGATGGTTGCTCCTAGCATTAAACCGCCAATAAATACTCCAGAACGATTGTTAGACATTTTTCTTTTCTCTCCTTACACCCATTTTATGGGGTTTTCACGCCTTGCAAGCCCTGAATTATTTAACTTTTCTCGGAAAATACCAACGCCAGAATCTCTGTCCAACAAATAATATGCTATGTATCTGCTGCAATTGTTGAATTTGTAGCTCTAGCGCTTGGTTTTTTTGCCGCAGGTTATGAATACTCTGGCGGCTGATGTTGAGAGCTTGGGGTGCTGGAGAAAATAACGTATGGCTACAACGCTCAGCGAGAATCAACCAGTTAGTGAGCCTAGTTAGTTTCAACCGCAGTCGCCATACTCGCCAAGTGGCGTACAGTAAGATTAGCGAGATGAGCGTGTTGATTCCGACAACCACTTTAACCATTGCTTACCTTTTCCAGCACCAGTATTGAAAAAAATTTTTGGGCTTGACTAGATTCTGACTTGATCATAGCGACAGAGCTTCAATTCATCATTGAACTTACATTGAACCTACATCGAAAATCTCTGTAGAGCAATGGTTTGAGCAATATCACTGCTCCACCCCTTCTAGGGGTGGATTTGCCAACGAGGTATTTTATGATTTAAGTAGCAAATGCCGGACGATGCTCAATCCAAGGTTTTGCAATTTCTATTTGAGCGGCTAAACTGATTAGAGTGGCTTCGGCGGCAGGTTTGCCAACTAGCTGCACACTCATAGGCAAGCCATTATTATCAAAACCAACAGGAATGGCGATCGCAGGTAGGCCAGTGGCATTGGCTGGTGGACACGGAGCAACCCAATTCACGATCTTTTGAAATGTTTCTTCCGGGGTGAGGTGCGCCCATTCACCCACAGAAATAGGTGAGTGCAAATATACTGGTAACACTAGTATATCTACTGAATCAAAAAAGGCGACAATTTGCCGCGACACCATCTGCATTTGATAAACTGCTTGCAGGTATTCGCCAGCAGAGCCATTGCGTGCTAGTAACCAACGATTCATCGGTTGCAAAACTTCTGGGGGAAGACCAGAAGTCGCTACGTTCGTTTGCCATACGGTCTGAAATGGTTCTACTAAACCGCTAAAATCCGGGCTTTTTTCTTCGACTGTATGACCAAGTTCTTCTAGTAACTTCACTGTTTGCAGTACGCCTTGCTGACAATTACCATCTGCTGTACCAATCGGTGGAATGGCTGTACCATAGGCAATACGTAGTCTGCCAATTCTTTCTTTACTGGCAACCAAAAATGATGGTTCAGGATCGCTTAACCAATAAGGATCGCCTGTGACATAGCCAGACATCACATCTAAAAGGGCTGCTGCATCAGCCACAGTACGGGCAATAGGGCCATTAGTCGCAATCCCACTGAGGCGATCGCCTACGGGTGCATGGGTGACTCGTCCTCTGGCTGGCTTGATGCCCACCAAACCACAACAAGCCGCAGGACCACGAATTGAACCACCACCATCAGAACCTTGAGCGATCGCACACAACCCAGCTGCAACTGCGGCGGCTGCACCACCACTAGAACCACCGGGAGTATATTCTAAATTCCAAGGATTTCTTGCTGGTGGAAAACCCGTAGGTTCTGTGTAAGGGAATGAACCAAGTTCTGAAGTGGCAGTTTTACCAAGCAGAATAAATCCGGCTTGCTTAATCCGCGTGACTACACCATCATCAAAATCAAGAATGTTGTTGACTAGCGCCGGGCTACCAAAGGTACAAGGGACACCAGCCACCGGGTTAAGGTCTTTAATCGAAATCGGTACACCAAAAAATGGTGGTAGTTCATTGCTATTTGCCAACATTTCTGTCTTTGCTTTAGCATCAGCGATCGCTTGTTCTGCTGTGACCGTAAAATAACTTCCCAGATCCGGATTGAGGCGTTGAATTCGTTCTAGATATATCTGCACCAACTCTAATGGTGACACTTCCCTATGACGGATCAATCGTGCTTGTTCAAGAGCTGGGGTAAAGGCTAAGTCTATTGAGTTCATTAGAAAAAAGGAACTAAGGGCTAGAGACCAGGTAAAAAGGTATATTATGCATCCTGATATTTACATTTAATGACAATTACATAAAAAATACGTATGTCATGTCTTAGAAATAAATTTTTAGCTTATATCACAAATCTATTCACAGGGTTAAAAGTGTAACACTTAGTTAAGAATTTTTCAGTGAGAGCCACTGAATTGCTGGGTAATCAGCATGATCGCGATCACTTTGAATAACACTGAGGATGACTAATAGCACTAGTGCAGTGGGTTGATCGCATCGATGAATGAGCAGGACGGTTGCGGCGCTTTAATCGCTAAGGATGATGAACCGCCAAGTTGCCAAGAGCGCCAAGATTCAATTTTATATTTACCAAATAAAATCATCTCACAAATATGCAATACCAAAAGAATCAGTCTATTTTAGTAGACTTCAGCTATTAGCCCCAAATTTATTTGAGGACGGGATGTTGGACTCAATTTAAAATAAAGTAGAGATTTCTAAATTTTGACTGTGCTGTCTTCTGCTTTACCAACAATTAACATCCTGAAACAACCCACCAGTTCTGCTTGGGTAGAACAGGCTATATCTAATTTGGACATTATCCTCCTAGACCACGCTCAATGCGAACGCAAAGCTGCTGGTGTGGCGTTAAACTTGATATTTCGCTATCCTTCTAATGCCAAGATGGTGCGGGAACTAACTAAAATTGCCCGCGAAGAACTCGAACACTTTGAGCAAGTAAATCAATGGCTAGAAGATAGAAATATACCTATGCGCCCCCTCACTCCACCTCCCTATGGTGCAGGTTTAAAAGCCCAAATTCGCCCCAAAGAACCCGATCGCTTTTTAGATTCTTTGTTGGTTAGTGGTTTAATAGAAGCACGTAGTCACGAACGTTTGGGATTATTAGCTACTCATTGCCCTGAGCCAAAATTAGCGAAGTTCTATCATGGGTTGATGGCATCGGAAGCACGGCATTACGGTACTTATTGGGTATTGGCTGATACTTATTTTCTCCGTGAAATTGTCGCAAAAAGATTAGAAGAGTTAGCAATTATTGAGAGTGAATTGCTAGTGAATTTACACCCTGAACCGAGAATTCATAGTTAAGGTATCAATCGCATCACTCTAGCTAGTAAAGACTTTGACGAACACCGATGATTTATCTGTGTGCATCGCCTTGCACTGTGTTCGTTATTCATCGATTTTGGTTGTGAACGTGAAAATATCAATTGCTGATAATGGTGAGGGAATGAGTGAAGATGTGAAAAACCGCATATTTGACCATTTATTTACTACTAAAGGAGTTGGGAAAGGAACGGGATTAGGGTTAGCGATCGCACAACAAATTGTAGTCGAAAAACATGGCGGGACAATTGAAGTTAATTCTGTTTTCGGAGAAGGTACGGAGTTTGTCATTTCGTTACCGATGAAGGGGGAGTAGGGGTGATGGGGTGAATAAAAAGTGACAATTGACTAATGACTAATGACAAATAAATGAATAGTTATTACAAAGATTTTTTGATTCGTGATTGGCAAGAAGGCGATCGCATTTCTGCTTCTGAAGTGATTCGGTCGGTGTTAGCTGAATATGGTTTAGGTTGGGAACCTGATGGTGCGGATCGGGATGTGTTGCAAGTGGAAGAATGTTACTTAGCTACGGGTGGGGAGTTTTGGGTAATTGAATACCAAAATCAAATTGTGGGTACGGGTGGATACTACCCGATAAAACGGGGTGAAAAAGCTGTTGAAATCCGCAAAATGTATCTTTTGCCGATCGTTAGGGGTGTGGGTTTAGGGAAATATTTGTTACAAGAGTTGGAAGATGCGATCGCCCGTCGTGGTTTTCAGCAAATTTGGATTGAAACCGCCAGTGTTTTAGCAGAAGCAGTCAAGTTATATGAAAGCAATGGTTATCTACCAGCAACAGGTGTAGAGACGACACGGTGCGATCGCGTTTATGTGAAACTGCTAACGAGTATTTCTGATACTGGGAATTGATCTAGTCAAAATCGCTCACAGTATACCTGCTTTATCACTTGGAGTAACGGCGAAAAAGAAATTTTTGTTGGCAAAGATGCTCAAGCGATCGCCCAAACACTAAGAAAAGTCACAAAACGAATTTAAATCTTTATCTAGGGTGGGTAATGCTCACCCTATATAAATTAGGGAAATATTTGTGACAACAGCCAGAAGGTGCGATCGCCAAGGTTACAAATCTGCAAGTTTCTATTTCTCACGCCCGAGTTAGATAAACCCTTAACCAATAAATCTACTCTAAGCTAGGTTAGGAAATGTCTCCATTTTGCTAGCGTGGGCTTGGCAGTGTGTGTCGGTGTGTTCAATCTGCGCTGCTATCAGGAGGAATCCATGCCTGGACACGATATAATCGTAGTCGGGACATCAGCAGGCGGAGTTGAAGCACTTACTTATCTGGCAAAAAATTTACCTCCAGACATCAAAGCTGCGATTCTCATTGTTCTTCATGTTCCCTCTCATGCTACAAGCGTTTTACCCCGCATCTTGAAGCGGGCTGGAAATTTACCAGTACATCATCCTCAAGATGGAGAAGCAATTGTTCTAGGTAGAATTTACGTTGCTCCGCCGAATTACCATCTACTTGTCAAACGAGGATACATTACCCTATCTCGGGGTCCGAGAGAGAATAGCCATCGTCCAGCTATCGATCCCCTATTTCGTACCGCAGCGCGGTCTTACGGACGACGAGTGGTTGGTGTGATCTTAACGGGTACACTTGATGATGGCACGGCGGGATTAAAGGCAGTGAAAATGCGAGGTGGGATAGCGGTTGTTCAAGACCCCAAAAATGCCATGTTTGCGGGAATGTCACGTAGTGCGATCAAAAACGTAGACGACATTGACTATGTTCTCCCACTAGCGGAGATTCCATTTGTACTGGTGAAACTAGCTAACACACCTGTAGAAGAAGTAGAAAAATCTATACCCAACGAAATTGAATTTGAATCTGATATAGCAGAACTAGATATGGAAGCAGTCGACAACGACGGTAGACCTGGTAAACCCTCAGGTTTCTCCTGTCCGGATTGTGGTGGTAGCCTGTGGGAATTGCAAGAGGGAGATTTGTTGCGGTTTCGGTGTCGCACGGGTCATGCTTACTCGACGGAAACTCTTTTGGCAGAACAATCTGATGCTTTGGAGGATGCTCTTTGGATCGCCCTGAGAGCATTAAAGGAAAAATCTTCTCTGGCAAACCGTATGGCTAAGCGGATGCGTGATCGCAATCAAATCTTATCAGCCGAACGATTACACCAAGAGGCTCAAGATTGTGATGAGCGTGCTGCTGTGATTCGAGAAGTTCTACTCAACAGCAATCGCCACCCAGTAGCAGAACTGAACGAGACACCAGATCTACAAGAGCAATAAACGATCAATGACGAATAGCTATATAGTAGTAATGGTAGCCTCAGCTGGCGGACTCAAAGCTTTGAGTGAAATTTTATCCAACTTACCCCCAGACTTTCCTGCGCCGATCGCTGTGGTGCAGCACCTAGATCCCCACTATCCTAGTATGCTAGCCAAAATCCTGAGTAAGCGCACTCCTTTGGTAGTCAAGCAAGCAGAAGCGGGTGAAAAGTTAAAACCAGGCACAGTTTACATTGCTCCTCCTGATCAACACTTGTTAGTTAATACCGACGTAACATTGTCTGTTTCCCAAGCGGAAAAAGTCCGTCATGTCCGTCCCGCAGGTGATGTGCTGTTTCAGTCTGCCGCAGTTAGTTTTCAAGAACAGGCGATCGCTGTAGTCTTAACTGGTATGGATAGCGATGGCGCAGCCGGAGTACAGGCAATTAAAAACATGGGTGGTATAGCGATCGCCCAAGATGAAGCAACTGCTGATTTTTTTGCTATGCCTGAAGCTGCTATTAAAACTGGGGCTGTTGATTTTGTTTTGCCTTTAGAAGCGATCGCTTCTACTTTAATTCAATTAACAAATAGGTGATTAAACAAAGGCAGGGGGCAGTCCCAATGAAAAAACCTCACCCCGTCCTATGGGACACCCCTCTTCCGGCTCATACCAATTTACCTTAATCACGATACAACATTTAAATCCTGTACCAGAGGTGCCATGGCACCTCTGGTACAACACAAATATGTTTTACGTTTAAAGGGAATTGATATCACATCTACAATTTGTAGCCTGGTTACAGCGAAAAGGTATAGTTATAAAATTTTACTTTTTAAGTACGATCGCAAAATTAATTACACATTCTTTATACTATTCCCTGACTCTACACAATTAACCCTAATTTTGCCCAATCACTGACTATGAGCGCCACGGAAACTAATCCAGAACTAGAAAACCTCTTAGAGTACATCAAACACAACCGTGGTTTTGATTTTGGGGGCTACAAGCGCACCAGCTTAAGCCGCCGCATCAAAAGACGTATGCAAACAATTGGTGTTGAAGATTACAACGAATATCTTGACTACTTAGAGGTGCATCCAGACGAGTTTGTTGAGTTATTTAACACAATCTTGATCAATGTCACAGGTTTCTTTCGAGATGCAGAAGCATGGGAGTATATAGCAAGTGACATTATTCCTCAAATAATTACTAATAAGCACCTCAGCCAACCGATTCGAGTATGGAGTGCGGGATGTGCTTCTGGGGAAGAAACTTACACCTTAGCTATGTTGTTGGCTGAAGCACTGGGTATGGAACAATACACAGCGCGAGTGAAAGTATTTGCCACTGATGTGGATGTGGAAGCGCTGGAATATGCTCGTCATGCTAACTACAGCCCCAAAGAAATTCAAACCATTTCTTCAGAACTACTGGAAAAGTATTTTGAGCGTGTTGGTGGTCGGTACGTTGTGCAAAAAGAGTTACGTCGCGGTGTAATTTTTGGTCGTCACGATTTAGTACAAGATGCACCAATCTCCAGAATTGATCTGCTGGTGTGTCGCAATACTCTGATGTATTTCAACTCTGAAACCCAGGCGAAAATTCTGGATCGTTTTCACTTTGCTGTACGCGATCATGGGTTTCTATTTTTGGGTAAAGCAGAAATGCTGTTTGCTCGTAATCACTCCTTTACACCTGTTGACTTGCGGCGGCGGATCTTCACAAAATTACCAAACGGCAATCGTCGCGATTTGTTGTTGAATATAACTCATTTGAATACTCAGCAATCCACATCGGAGATGGTTAACCCAATTACTCGCATTCATCAAGCCGCCTTTGAGATCGATCCGATCGCCCAGGTGATAGTGGATGTTCACAATTCATTGGTACTAGCCAACGAACAAGCCCGGAGTTTATTTAATCTCAATCCCAGGGATATAGGTCGTCCCTTGCAGGATTTAGAAATTTCCTACCGACCAGTGGAATTGCGATCGCGGATTGACCAAGCTAGCACTAACCGTCGTGCTGTGATTTTAAAAGATGTTGAATGGTCAATTACAGAGCAAGAAACCAGGTTTTTTGACGTCCACATCATACCACTCATAGATAACAATGGTGATGAACTCTTAGGTGTAAAAATTGTCTTCACCGACGTTACCCGCTTTAAACAGTTACAAAACGAACTAGTACACGCGAACCAAGAACTAGAAACAGCTTACGAAGAACTCCAATCTACTAACGAAGAACTAGAAACAACAAACGAAGAACTCCAATCCACCGTCGAAGAACTAGAAACAACCAACGAAGAACTCCAATCTACCAATGAAGAATTGGAGACGATGAACGAGGAACTGCAATCTACTAACGAAGAACTCCACGCCCTGAATGACGAACTGCGTCAACGTAGTGATGAACTCGTCCAAGTCAACACCTTTTTGGAATCGATTTTGTCTGGTTTGCATAGCGGGGTGGCTGTTCTTAACCAAGACCTACACATCCAAATTTGGAACTATCGTGCTGAAGACCTCTGGGGCGTCCGCGCTGATGAAGTTAAAGGTAGACACTTCCTAAACCTAGATATCGGCTTGTCAGTCGAACAACTGCGTCAGCCAATCCGCACCTGCTTACTCGGAGAATTACCATACCCAGAAGTGACACTACAAGCCACAAATCGTCGTGGTCGGGCAATTTTGTGCAAAGTTTCCTGTACACCTTTACGTGGGTCGACCACACACGATATTCAAGGAGTAATCTTGTTAATGGAAGAAATTGACACAAGCGAATAATTTATATTGTATTCTACTCTTCCTAAACTCATACTTTAGAAGCTGTATGTTATCACTGAAATACTGTCTTCGACAGGAGCTATGATTTGACTAGTACAAGATAGACAATTAAAAAAATTTTAAAATTCAATCTCATTTAATATGCCAAAAATACTTCCCTATTTCTCCCCTAAATCTATTAATCAATCAGTTTCGCTACATTAATTTCATAATCCAGAGTCTTCCTGACTATTTTGTCAGTGCTAATTACTCTGAGAGTTTTACATAACTTGATTAAAAAAATTGATTCAAAAATATAGAAAACCAGCGAGAACTAATAGGAGTTTCAGTGTGAACGCCTACGAATTGACCCAACAAATAGAGGCTGTGCGTCAACGTGCTGATGCGCTACAAGATCACGCCAAAAGATCGCCTTTACCGCCATCGGAAATTCTGCACGACTGTCTTGAAGAACTTAATACAGCGTTAGAAGAACTAAAAGTAGCAGAAGAAGAAGTACGCCAACAAAACGAGGAGTTAATAGATATTCGTGCTGCGTTGGAAGTGGAACGCCAACGCTACAAAGAACTATTTGATTTTGCGCCAGATGCCTATTTGGTGACTAACATCGCAGGCAAAATCTTAGAAGCAAATCGCGCTGCTACTAATTTACTTAAAATATCACAAAAATATCTCCAAGGCAAATTACTCATCAACTTCATCCCAGAACATCAGCGTCGTGCCTTTCGTTTCCAGCTCATGCGTTTGCACCAGATCAAACAAATCCAAGATTGGGAAATTCAAATGCATACGCGGGAGGGGGGTGAATTTGATGCTGCCATCAGTGTCACTACAATATGGAATCGCGAAGGTAATCCCAAAGGCTGGCGTTGGTTGGTACGGGATATTACCGCCCGCAAACAAGCAGAAGAACAGTTACGGGCGATGAAGCTGGAAAATTTGCAACTCCAAGAAGCGACAAGGCTGAAATCACAATTTTTGGCGTTTATGTCTCATGAACTGCGTACCCCCATGAATGCGATTTTGGGCTTTTCCCAACTACTGCTACGCCACCCATACAATCAGTTTCCTCCGCAGGCAAGAAATATGGTAGAACGGATTTTATCTAGTGCTAGACGCCTGCTAGTGTTGATCGAGGATATACTAGATTTTTCCAAGCTGGAGGCTGGGCGGCTGGAGTTGAATTTGACAGAATTCAATTTAGCTGATTTGGTTACAAAAACAGTAGAAGAACTTAACTGTTTAGCCCAGCAGAAACATTTAGCTTTAGATGTTTATATTAACTTGCAAAATCCTAACGTTATTAATGATAGCGATCGCGTCCGCCAAATTTTAGTTAATCTGCTTTCTAATGCGATTAAATTTACCGATATAGGTAAAGTAAATGTGGAAGTGTTAGAAATTCAAGAACGAGTGATGTTGCTCGTGAAAGATACAGGTATAGGCATTAGCGAAGCCGACTTAAAAAACATCTTCCAAGAATTTCGTCAAGTCAACCAATGTCTCACACGCAAACAAGGTGGTACTGGTTTAGGACTAGCAATTGTAGACCAATTAGTGCGCTTGATGAAAGGCAGCATCACTGTAGAAAGTAAACTTGGTGAAGGTTCAACTTTTCGTGTGGAGTTACCAAGAGTAGTTAACAGTCCTGATTAATAATCAATAATTGATAATTAGTAAATCATAATTCATAATTAAGGTTTTTAATTATGAATTATGATTGATCAATGAGGAACTAACAGGAATTATCAATTATGTTCTTAATTGCCCTATTGTAGTGGAGTAATTCTGTTCAATTGGATTTAAGTCAGTTTGCATTTGTATAGGTAGTCCTCGAATAAGTTCCCGAATCACGTCTGTTGCTGGTCTTCCAGTTTGTTGGCAATATTTTTCAAGCTTTTCGGCTTCACCTGATGCTAGGTTTAAAGTAATTCGCTTTGTTGCCCATTTTTTGTTCATCATTACTGAATATTTACCTAAAATGTTTTGGGTGTGTTCAGAAGTAAGTAGATGAACATAAATAAACTAAAGTTTCTAGTAACTAGTAAAAGTCCTGCCTATAGTAACTTCTATAAGGGTAACACTTACTACAAACTAGAAGTATCTTTGACGCTTAATTATGTCCATGTACTTAATACATGAAGAAGAAACGGAAGACCAGCCTCTTTTAGGGGCTACCCTAATAAAGGAGTCATTGCCTCAATGAGAAATTCTAAAGCATCTCATTCACTAGTTGCACCCTAAAAAGGCAGGCTGGTTTTTCTCATCGGAACCAAGAAAGGTTTTTAGCTTGTGATGTTAATGTTGTTCTCTTTAAGAAATTACTGTTTTGCAAGCTTGCTTTCCATACGTCTATGGTATAAAACCCCTGTTAATTTTTTAAGTAATTACCGATACAAATTGGATGATTATAAGTAGCAAAAACTATCGATAAATACAGATTAGACGAGATTAGCAAAAAAATCCATTGATATTTTACGCTTAATGTAAATTAAAGTCATGTTTTAGAAAACGGTAAGTGCTAAAGTAGCCAAACTGTTAGCTAAATATAGCAATCCTAATTAAGTTGTGAGAAAATACGGAACCCCAGATCCCCGACAACTCTTGCGAAGTCGGGGATATCGCCTCTCGCGAATGATTTAGGATTGCTTAAGTCAAATCCTCTTTCCTTCTGCCTTCTGCCTTTTGCCACGGCGTTCCTTGTTCGCCCGCAGGTGGCGAACCCACGCCTCCTCTGCCTTGTTTCTCAGAGACGAGAAGTTAAATATTAAACTGCTGTCGTTGATATAGCGACCAATACAAACCCTTTTGCTGTAACAAGTCTGTATGTGTACCGCGTTCGACGAGAACTCCTTTTTCTAACACCAAAATTAGATCAGCACGTTTTAAAGGTGCAAAGCGGTGAGCAATTAAAAATACAGTTCGTCCTTGAGAAACTGTTTGCAAGTTTTGCAGTACTTGCTGTTCGGTTTCACTATCCAGGGCGCTGGTAGCTTCATCTAAAATCAAAATTGGTGCTTGGGAGAGGAACAACCGCGCTAGGGCTATACGCTGTCGTTGTCCACCAGATAAAGCTGTACCCCTTTCGCCGACGTTGGTTTCGTAACCGTGGGGTAATTCACTAATAAAGTCGTGGGCAACAGCAAGTCTAGCAGCTTCTACTACTTGTTCAGCGCTAATCTCGGGATTTCCAAGGGTAATATTCTCCAAAATCGAACCGTTGAATAAAAAGTCTTCTTGGAGGACAACACTAATCTGTTGACGCAGTGAAGTTAAATCAGCACTTTTAATATCAAAACCATCAATGAGGATGCGTCCTGATTCAATTTGATAGAGGCGTTGCAAAAGCTTAGAAAGGGTACTCTTACCAGAACCACTGCGTCCGACAATACCGACAAATTGCCCTGGCTGGACGTTAAAAGAAATGCCTCGCAGTACGGGTTCAGTGTTTTGGCGGTAGCGGAAGAAGACTTGATCAAAAACGACTTGCCCTTTCAGGGGTGGCAAAACTAAACCTGTACCCGGTTCTGCTTCTGGGGCGACGTTGAGAATATCACCAATCCTGTCTACGGAAAGTAGAACTTGTTGCAGATTTTGCCATAGTTGCACTAATCGCAGTAATGGCCCGGTAACTCTACCAGAAAGCATTTGAAAAGCAACAAGTTGACCAACAGTTAGTTTGTTGTCAATGACTAACTTAGCACCAAACCAGAGAATGAGTAGGCTAGAGAAATTAGTCAGGAAGTCACCGATATTGCTGCTGATGTTAGAGGTGGTGGAAGCTTTGAAGCTTGTGCGGATGAAACGGGCAAATAAACCTTCCCAGCGATCGCGTGCGACTGCTTCGGCTGCATGGGCTTTCACTGAATGAATTCCTGTCACCGTTTCTACCAAAAACGACTGGCTATCAGCACTGCGGTTAAAAGTTTCGTTTAGCCAGTTACGGAGAATTGGTGTAGCTACAAGTGTGAGGATGGCAAATAAAGGTAGCACAGCCAACGCCGTGAAGGTAAGCGGAATGCTGTAGTAAAACATCAACACCAGGTACACCACAGCAAAGACACTATCTAACACCACAGTCAACGCTGTACCTGTGAGGAATTGGCGAATTTGTTCCAGTTCTTGCACCCGTGCAACTGTGTCTCCTACCCTGCGTGATTCAAAGTAAGCCAAAGGTAAGCGCATCAAGTGGCGAAATAGCTGGGCGGACAAACTTAAATCCAAGCGCCGGGCGGTATGAGTAAAGACAAATAGCCGCAAAATACCAAGTACTGCCTCAAAAAGTGCTACTAGCAATAAGGCGATCGCCATGACATCAAGAGTCGCCAAACTCTCTTGCACCATGACTTTATCGATCACGACTTGGGTAATGAGTGGCGTTGCTAACCCTAACATCTGTAATGTCAACGACGCCAGCAACACTTCCCCTAACAGTCCTCGGTACTGCCATACTGCTGGTAAAAACCAACTGAGGTTGAATTTTTCCTGCTTTTGGATTAACTCAACTTGCCACAGTTGCCCATTCCAATGTTGTTCCACCAAGGACTGCGGCAAAACTTCACAAGTGCGATCGCCATTCAGGGGATTGGCAATGAGTAAGCGATCGCCCCTGACAGCATACACTACAACCCAGTTGCCCTCAGCTTCTGGGGATGCACGCCACTGCAACAAAGCCGGAAATGACAACTGCTGCAAATCAAACCAACTCACCTGTAACCGTCGCAGCACAAAGCCTAACTTTTCTGCTGCTTCTACAACATGTTTCGGCTGCTGTCCTCTGACTTGGCGTTGTACCCATTCCAACTTCACGGGTTGATCTAATTGTTGCGCCACCATTGTCAAGCAAGCAGCAGCAGTGTTGCGGCTAGCAACAAAGGGGTAAGTGGGGGGGGTGGGACTGTCTTTGCTGGGGTGGTGGGGTGGTGGGGTGGTGGGGAGAGAACTTTCCCTCGTCTCCCCATCTCCGGTTCTCCCCATCCCCCCATCATCTTGAGGTCTTCCTCGCCAAAACTCTTCAATCTGTGGTGTGGAAATTTCTGCCCATATTCCTACAGGCCAACGTACCACTACTACATCTTTACTAGCAGCTACAGCTTTGCATTCGAGGGGTAGTTCCTGCAAGCTACCAAACCAATCACCCGCAGCTAAAGTTGCTAGGGGTTTACCAATTCCTTCTTGGCGCAAACGGACTTTACCAGTCACAATCAAAAACTGATAGCCCACCCCATCTTTTGGCCAGATTTTTTCTCCTAAACCGAAGCGCAGAGTTTCTGCCCGTTTTTTCAATAGGGTTTGCTGTTGTGGAGTTAACCAACATAGTGGTGCTTTTGTCCAAGGTAGAGAGGCTAGCACCCTTGTATGTGAAGACTCATCATCTATCAGCTTTAATTCACTTGCAGTTTTACCGTTAGCTTCTGAATTTTCTCTGCTAGCCATTTCTCAAACAACTCATTCTGTAGTGCTTGCTTTAGTTGAGTATCTTCCAATGAAGCTGGCAAAATTTGTTCTACACGAAACAAACCATAACGTTCTTCCAGTTCTATTGGCCCTACTATTTCCATTGGTCTTGCCACATCAATTGCTGCCCTGAGTTTATCAGGCAATGTTCCTCGGCTGACGGGGCCCATCATACCGTTGACGATTCGATCCTCTGTGAGTGAGTATTCTCTAGCTAATGCCTCAAAGCTAGCTCCTTCCTCTATTTGGGCTTGTAATTCCTCGGCTAGTTCCCGATTATCTACAATAATTCGCGAAATCACCACCCGATCCAGGAAAATTTTCCTTTCTATGAAATATTCTGGCAACTTTGGTTCTGTTACTACTGCTTTGAGTTTTTCTAACTTGAAGCCTAGAGCCACACTAGAGTGGAAAGAATCATAGTCTTTGCCATTATTTTGTAGCCATTCTTGAAAACTTTTCGGATCTGTGAGTTGATTTTTAAGTCGAAAATCAATAATTGCCTGTTCAGTAAGAGCCGGACTAATAGCTATATCTTCGCGAGTTTGTAATTCTTTTTCTATTACATATTGACGCAGAATATCCCCAATGAATTGTCCTAATTTTCCAGAATTTTGCAAATACTTTACCGCTTGTCCAATCGAAATCGGTTGCTCATCAATATTTAAAAACGATGAAGATTCCATAGGGTAAACACGTAACATGACATAAAATATTTATACATTTATTTCTCAGAGGAAATTCGTATTTTCCTTGACAGGAATATGCCAAGTTTATATAGACATAGTAAGACTTACAAGACAGAGTGGCAACTCCATCTTGTAAATATATCGTAAAAATATCTACCTAGTATCGGAAAATGATTATGAGAGTATGGCAGAAACAACTAGTGCCCTTTGGGAAAAATAACTACGCATTCAAAATTAGCTGACAATCTCACGTTATTAGAATTACAATCTCCTCACTCTTGTCTGTAGAGATTAAGCAACTGTAATTGCCCAAAACCAAGCCAAAAAAATCGCTGCGATCGCACCGATTAATGTATTTAAAATATTCACTAATTCGTTAGTTAACCAAGTGTACTTTGATTGCAATGTTGCTCCAATGACACTTTCTAAATTTGTGGCAATAAATGCTGCTACTACGCACCAAAGTACGCCCAAAAGTTCGACTAAACCAACAGCCCAACCCACAAAAGCAATCACCACTGAAGCCACTACCCCAGCCAAGGTTCCTTCTAAACTTACTGCTCCCTCAGTTCCACGGGGTACTGGTTGTAGGGTGGTAATCAAGAAAGTACTTTTGCCGTAGGCTTTCCCCACTTCACTAGCACAAGTATCAGACAACTTGGTACTAAAACTGGCTACATAACCCAGGATTAGTAGGGATCGGAGATCAGCGATCAGGGATTGGGTAACGGGAAGGGTTCCCAAGTCTAGCATTCCTACTCCTAAAGCGCACAGTGTCCCAATTAAAGCTGAACCCCAAACATTTTCTGGTCCTCTGGCACCAGAACGCTTTTCGGCAATACCTTCAGCTTCTTTTTGGGCCATGCCTATACGTGTGACAAAGGAACCAACCAGAAAATAGAACATTACAACTATATATCCTTGCCAACCTAATGTCCCCCAAATTAGGACACCTAGTAACCAAGCGTGGAAGTAACCAGCGCTTGTGAGTAGTTTTTTGGGAGCAATCCAAGCCACAACTAACAAGATAGAATTCAACGCCACTCCCACTAGCCAGGGGTTTACAGAGTTAATTAAAGCCAGCATTGTTTATGTGTTTGAGATTTTGTTCAAGCCAACAACAGGATATCCAAATTTTGGCTGTACTCCCAAACCCTATAGTCTAGTGTCCTAGTAAAATTACGCAGCAGAATTTTAAAGTTCAGGTAAAATTTTGATGCTGATTGATTAAAGACATGTAAAATCAGGTTATTTTCTTACGAAAGAAACAGATGATGGATGTAATGAAAGTTATCTGTAGTTTGAGATACCGGGTAAAAAATGTCATCGGATCTTGCTGGCAATTCCTTAGATAAGGCTAGAAGTTTTACATTTACAAATAATTCGGAGATTTTTACTGATAGAGTTTCTCTTAAAGATCAAAACGATTACTATCAATTTACCCTTGAGGGTAGAAGTAGTTTTCAACTTGACTTGACTCGCTTGAGTGCCAATGCCAACGTCCAATTGATTCGGGATGTGAATGGCAACGGTTTAGTAGATAAGGGAGAAGTCATTGCTGCTTCTAAGCGTACTGGTAAAAAAGCCGAATCAATTACCAAGATTTTAGAAGCTGGTACTTATCACATTCGAGTTTATTCTCAGGGTAAAGCGAAAACTAAATATGACTTGAGTGTTTCGGCTACACCGATTGACAACGCAGGTAACACTCTCGATACAGCTTGGGATATAGGTGAAATCTCAGCCAATACAGAAGCTATTAGCTATACAGATTGGGTAGGTAAATCTGACAGCTACGATTACTATAAGTTCAACATCAACACTGCTGGCGATGTGACTTTATCACTCAAAGATTTGGCTGCTGATGCAGATATGCGATTGTTGAATTGGCAGGGTGAGATTCTGGCAGGTTCTGCCAATATTACTAATACTGATGAATTTATTACTAGTAGTTTAACAGCCGGAACCTATTACGTAGAAATTTATCCATACAACGGCAATCAAACTTTTTACAATCTACGTTTATCATTCACACCGCCGGATTCTACGGTAATGAGTCAAAGTTCCGATGAACTAGAGTCAGTAGATGATGCCGATAGCACATCCATCACACCTGCAACTGTCGTCAGTTACCAGGGTACACTCAGAGCAGATACGTTTGTTTATACATCGACTTCTACACAAACTGTATTTTCTGGCAAAGGTAATATCGACTTTGGTAGCGGAGGACGAGATATACTGGACCTCTCTGCTTTTGTATCTACACAAGTCCAAGCGTTTAATTACGCTCACACCGCCAATGGTGGCGTAGTTTACGATCCTGGTGATTCAGTAGCCCGTGTGTTTGATGCGATCGCTTTCTCTGACGGTAAGCAAATTTTCTTTGAAGGTATCGACACTATCAAGTTTGCAGATACTGTAATTGACTTGTCGGTAATACCCAATGACCCGCTATTTAACCAACAATGGAACTTGCACATGATGGATGTGCAGAAAGCGTGGCGGTTCACAACAGGTTCAGATCAGATACTACTGGGAATTGAAGATACAGGAATAGCAACTGACATTAACGGCTATCTTCACCCAGACTTGCGATTTACCGAAAGTATTAGTTATAACTATTTTGATGAATATTCATCTGATTCTCACGGAACTTTAGTCCAAGGAACGATCGCTGCTGCTAGCAATAATAATATTGGTATAGCTGGCATCAACTGGAATTCTGCGCTGATGCATGTCGATGTTGTTGGTGGTAACCCTGGGGATTACAGTTTAGCTGATGCCACACAGATATTAATAAATTGGGCAGATAGTCAAAATAAGCGTTTAGTAATTAACCTCAGCCTAGCTGGTGGATACTCCACAGCATTTGAACAGCTCATCGCTAACAATCAAGACGATGTTTTGTTTGTCATCGCGGCTGGTAATGGTAATCAGAGTACTATTTCGAGTCCTGCCGATTTAGCTAAGAAGTACCAAAATGTGATCTCCGTTGGGGCTTGTTGGGGAACTCAAGACTACTACGGCAATCCGAAAACGCCAGGAACACGAGTTGATTATCCGAGTGCAGGTATACAGTGGTATGGTTCTAATTATGGGGAAGGTTTAACTCTCATGGCCCCAGCAGAATTTACCTCTACCAGTGCTACTCGCAACACCTCCAACTCTTTCTACAGTAATTTTGACTACATAAACTATTTCAGTGGCACTTCCGCAGCAACTGCAAATGTTACAGGAATTGCATCATTAGTCTGGAGTGTTAATCAAGGATTAACAGCCACACAAATACGCTCGATTCTTTCAGAGACTGCTTACGATCTTGGTGATCCCGGTTATGATATAGTCCACGGCTACGGTGTTGTCAACACTGATGCTGCTGTACGCCGGGCGCTGGCTATTGCCAGGACTTAAGGCTAAAGTGGAAGTGGAAGTTTAGTGATCGCATCTAGCATATCCAGCGCCATGTGAGCGATCGCTTGGAAATGATTGGGATGGCGTGCAGGTAAACCATTCATATCATGTCCGCTTGAACACTTACTATTATCCGTCGGGGTCGGTAATTGGTAATGGGTAATGGGTAATTGGTGATCATGAGTTATTTTTTCACCATGCCCAATGCTCAAGATCCAAGCTTTATATCATAAGCAATTAGTCGGACATGATATCAGTTTTTTCTTGTACTTAATTCCTAATCCAACCCCAAATCTACCGCGATTCGATGAGCGCAGGCAAAACCAGAAAAAGCCACTGCATTCAAACCCTGTCCAGGAAATGTACTATCTCCTACACAATAAAGACCTGGAATTGCTGTTCTATTAAACGGCATTGCTAGCAATCCCCGCAATTTACGTCGCGGAATTGGCCCGTAAGTACCATCCTCACGACCTAAAAAGCGACGATGAGTGCGTGGTGTTGCCACTTCCAAGTAGTCTAAGCTTGCATCTAACCCCGGAAATATCTTCTCCAGGCGCTCGATAATTCGCCAAGCAGCTTTCTCTTTGTTTGCTTCATAATTCTTTGCAGATAGACCTTGCCAATCATTTATCCAATGTGGAGTAAAGGCGTGAACGATATGATAACCAGCTGGTGCTAAATCCGGGTCAAGTAACGTGGGAATCGATACAAAAATCGTACCTTCAGAATCTGCCATTTTCTCCCAGTCTTCTAATACAATATGATGGCATTCTGTCTTGGCAGGTAAACAATATGCCTGAATGCCCATATGTAGAGTCAAAAAGCTAGGCGATTTTTGATATGATTGCTGCCATTTTTTCTCATTAGACGGAAAATTTTTTTGTGGTAGTAATTTATGAAAAGTATGCCAACGTGTAGCATTAGAAACAATACGCTTAGCACGATATATCTGACCATTAGCTAATTTTACACCTACGGCTCGTCCTTTTTCTGTGAGTATTTGCGTGACTCTTGCTTGGTACTTAATGTTACCTCCAGCTTGAATCAAACCTTCTACAAGCTTTTGAGCGATTTGACCCACACCACCTTTAGGATAGTTCACACCACCATAGTGCCTGTCGGAAAACACCATTCCCGCATTGATCATCGGTGTCATGTCTGCTGGTACTACCGACCAGCAATAGCATTCCATATCGATAAATTTCAACAATAGAGGGTCTTTTATGTATCGTCGCGCTACATCTCCAGCATTTTGTGGCAAATACCTCAATAATCCCAAACAAGCTAAAGGATGTTGAAAAAACATCCGCATCAAATAGCGTGGCTCTTCTAAAGATAAGAGATCCATGCAATTTAAGCAGTTAAATACTCGCCAACATTCGTCATAGAACCGACGAATACCCTTTGCTTCGTGGGGAAAATAGGTGATGAGATTTTGTAAGAACTTTTCGTAATTCCGCTCAACTTTCAGATCAAGACCATTAGGCAGATGATAATGAATCTGCACCATGTCGGGAATTACTTCTAAACTGACATTCACAGCATCTAAAGCACGGGTAAGTAAGTTGGTTGTACCGCGTTGTCCAAATCCGAAAATCATCGAAGCACCAACATCGAAGCGATAACCGTGCCGTTCAAAATAGCCAGCGCTGCCACCTGGAATGAGATAGCGTTCTAAAACAAGTACCTTGGCCCCTTTCGCAGCCAATTGAGTTGCTGTTACCAGACCACCAATCCCAGAACCAATGATAATTGCATCATAATAGATATCGGTGATCACGGTTTGGGGATTGGGAATTTTCTTTATGGAATTAGCCATATCAACAAACTACTTTTAATTTTATGTAGTATATATAACAATTAAAATTACCATCTTCTACGTATTTATTTCCCGGCTCCCCTCGCCCCTATGCCCAAAAAAAAGAGGGAAAAGCCTGCGATCGCTGGCCAATCCCGTCTGCCGATCCTTAAAGAGAGGAGAACACTGACTATTAATATAACTTTGATTGAGAAAAACTGTCAACTATTAATGAAAAATATTATCAACAATGTTGGATGAGTGCCTATTTTAGCTAATAGCCGGATATCGGAAAGAGTATTATGATGTTTCAGTTGTTATACAATCACAGAACGCCTAATTCCGGCTATGACGCTACAATTGCGTGTTTATGTTCCACCGCATCCTTTAATCAAGCATTGGTTAGCAGTTGCCCGCGATGCTGCCACACCTTCAGTATTATTTCGCAGTGCAATGACTGAATTGGGACGCTGGCTTACCTATGAAGCTGCCCGAGAATGGTTGCCTACTCAAGATACAACGGTGCAGAGTCCTTTAGGTATCTGTCCGGCAACTTATATTGATCCAGAAGTTCCAATGGCAGTAGTGCCAATTTTGCGAGCAGGTTTAGGATTGCTAGAAGGAGCCCAAACATTACTACCATTGGCATCAATTTACCATCTTGGTTTAGTGCGGGACGAAACAACTCTACAACCATCTTGTTATTTGAACAAACTTCCAGAAAAATTTCATCCTCAAACACGAGTACTAATTACCGATCCGATGTTGGCTACAGGCGGATCAATTATTAAGGCAATGGAAGAATTAACACAACGGGGAGTTGATCCGGCTTTAACTAGAATTATTTCTGTGGTAGCAGCTCCCCCGGCTTTACAAAAATTAGGTGCGGCTTATCCTGGTTTAATAATTTACACTGCGACCATAGATGAGCAAGTAAATGACCGGGGATTTATTGTCCCAGGTTTGGGGGATGCAGGCGATCGCACCTTTGGGACTTAAGCTAGTATGCAGCTAGAAGTGGAAAGTTATTAACCAACCCAAAAGTGCAGCTTTTTTTATTGGCGGTAATAGATATGAGTCAGCGTGATGGTTTTGCAAGTGGTTTTTTCTTCGGAGCGATAGTTGGTAGTGTAGTAGGTGGTGTTTTGGGTGCAGTTGTTGCTTCTCGCGGCGATAGCGAGTTAGCAGCAGAACAAGAGGAGCAAATCTCTATTAACCCAACAGAAGCCAAAAAATTATCTCTGCGACGGCGTCATATAAAGAGTTCAGAAACCGACAGCATGGAGATGGAAACAGCACGGCGATCCCTGGAAGATAAAATAGCCCAGTTGAATGCCACAATAGATGAAGTGCGGCAGCAACTGGGCAACGTTAATAGTAACTCTAGTCAGGCGGTGAATGAAAGGTCTCTCACGAAAGATGCTTGAAAGCTGGGAAGGGGAACGACTTATCAGTTATCAGTTATCAAATTAAACTGGTAACTGTTAACTGATTTGGTGAAAACATACACCATGACCTGAGCTAGCTTAAAATCTAAGATATTAAGACCAAAATAGACACTTACACAGGAAAGGAAACTAACCAATCCATGTATTTACTGATTTCCACACTTGCTACTTTCATTAATATTTATAGCACCCTCTTAATTATCAGGGTTCTACTGACTTGGTTCCCCAACATCAACTGGTACAATCAACCATTTGCTGCTTTGAGCCAAATCACTGACCCCTATTTGAACATTTTCCGTAACATCATTCCCCCCTTGGGTGGAATGGATTTCTCGCCGATATTGGCATTTTTAGTACTCAATATCATTGGCTCTTTGTTAATACAAGGTGTAAACTCTCTGGCAAGCCTGCCATCGTTTGGGTGAATGCAAAGGAAAAAAATATATGAGTTTGTTTGTAGAGACGACAGATGATCAACGTCTCTACAATTTATCTGTTTCTGTAGAATCGGACAAGTTGCTTACAATTCAGGATGTAGCCAATTAAAAAGTCCCAAAGAAGCAACTGCCCCTATAAAATGAGCAGTGATACCAGTCATACTAGCCGTAGCGACAAAAATATCGAGCGAGCGAATAATACGATTCGGGTCATAGATTGCTACTCCCTGGGGCTGGGCGATAGATTTTGACAGTAGCACACCCAAGCCTGAGCCTCCTCCCAGAATAGTTAGCAACATGCCAACAAAACCAGCAATCACAGCAACTCGCAGTACTTTCATGACTTCTGCTTTGTGTGGATGTAAGGCGGGATCAGGATTGCGGAGTCGTTTGGAAAAGCGAGTGATGCGAAAAGCTAAATAAAGAGTAAATAACAGAGCTAAAATGCCACAAATTCCCCAAAATATACTAATGCCAATTCCAGGGGTTGTGCCTTGAGTGTAGGTAGGAACTGGTACTCCTGGGGTGGGTGCTACTGCTTGACTAAAGTTACGACCTGAAATGGCAAATATTAACATTAGTGCGGAAGCTGCTCCCAACCCAAGCTGTAACCAGAAGCTAACCCAACCAACAAGATGCAAAATGTTGGCAATTCTTTCTATTTTGGGATTAAGAGTGTATACTTCCGATTGAGCTTGCATGGTTTTTGATCAGACTAGAATCAGGATAAAATCTTTCTGATCTCAACCATAGGTATGTCCTCAGAGAATAACGACCTTCCTAAGAAAGAATGTCTTTGAGTCAAACTCATACTTCAGTCGCTGTCTTAAGAAGTATTACAGCATTGCAATCAGAACAATAAAAGGGAACGGGGATGGGAGACAGGGGATCAGGAATGATTAATAACCATTACCCATTCCCTGCAACACTAAACTCCTGATTACGAATATAGTGTTCCGTATCACGATAGTGCGAATCTAGCCAACAACGCGGTAAAGACTCACCAGAGGGGAACATCATTTCCCACTTCATGTATGAATCAGGTTCTTGTAATTCTTCACCTGCGTGAGTTACCCCCATTACTTCTTTGATACAGGGGTTGAAGAGTCGGTCTAGAGTCAAAATCTCGACTAGAGTTCCTGAGGGTTTATGCATCAAGAACATAGTAATTCTCCTATGTCAAGAGCTACTAATTAAATCCTAGATCGAACTCATTCCTTAGACTTAATTCCGAAATAGTTTGCAAAAATAATACACATCAAGATATTAATTGTCTTTACTTAGCTTGCGTTGGCTTGTCAGACTACTAGTGTTTTAAAAATCAAATAGGTGTCCTATAGAAAGGACAATCATATTTGATGTATGAAGTTTTCGTGTTTAGGTAATATTGAATATGCAATTAATAATTTGAGAAATAGAAGACGAATCCTTAGAAAAAATGTTTCTTGTCAAACTATTTTTTTCATATTGTGCCATTACAAAAACTGTCTATTTGATATCCCAAAAATTGGATTGAATGAATTATTGACATATTTATATATTTATTTAAACTTGCAACTGCCATATTGACCGTAGATGATCGCTAGGACTGTTTTCCGGGCTAAAATTTAGGCTTGTTAATATTGCTGCAAGATTCAAATCATGCAATTTTTTTAGAAAAATCTTGGAACATATTTGTACTATTTTCGACATTACATATACAAGCAAATCATACAATTTTTTGGTCAAAGATATGCAAAGATTTTTCAAGTCTGTTTTGACAATTTCTGCTTTATCTTCTTTGGTAATTGCTCCTGTTTTTCTATCAATTGATACTGCTTCTGCTCAACCTGTTCCTATTAAAAAAGGTACAGATGCTAGCTACGTCGGTGCTGGTTTTGCTGCTGGTGTCACCAGCGGCGGACAAAACAATGATGACGCTACATTCGGTGGTAATGTTGCTGGTCGTTTGAAGCTTGGTAGCACTCCTTTCTCTGCACGCGGTCAAATCAACTTTAGTAGTGAGACGAGCGCAATCACCCCCTATGTTTCCGCTGATGTGGGTATTGCTAATAACACTAATGCTTTTGTCGGTGTTGGTTATCAATTTGTGGAGTCAAACGGTAAACCAACTCCCAGTGGTAACAAAGATGCTGTGGCAGTGGTTGCGGGTGTAGAATCTGAAGTTGCTAAAAACTTTCTCGTTTATGGTAATACCACTTTAGGAATTAATGCTTATGAAAATAGCTCTGCTTCTGCTGTGAGCATTAATGGCGGTATCGGCTATCGATTTAAGTAGCTTGGTTGTTTGGTTAGCCAAAAAATTTTTGGAGAACGTAACAAATAACTGATAATTTATAAGTAACATTGCTGGGTTTGCTAATTATTGTATTACTGAAAAACCCAGCTTTTTGTCGTGTTAAAATTAGACTATTCTTCTTATTGCCGACCGGATTACCGGGAAACAATTAGCCGAATGGGTGCTTCTAAATTCACGCTTCGGCGCTTACCGATGCCTTCTTGAGAACACATATAATTAGCAATGGTTAAATCCGCTCCTCTTCCCATCGCCAGCCGTAAGCCTTCTAAAGTAGAAGCAATCAAAGAACGCAGTAATTTTTTGCGTGAACCAGTCGCTACAGAAATTCTCCAGGATACAACGCATTTTAGCGAAGATGCGGTACAAATCCTTAAGTTTCACGGATCTTATCAGCAGGATAACCGGGATAATCGGGTAAAAGGGCAGGAAAAAGATTATCAGTTTATGCTGCGGACAAAAAATCCTGGTGGTTTTGTACCGCCGCAGTTATATCTGGCTCTAGATAAACTAGCTGATGAATATGGCAATCATACTTTGCGTGCTACTACCAGGCAAGGATTTCAGTTACACGGAATTTTAAAGAAAAATCTCAAAGCAGCGATCGCTAGTATTGTCACAAACATGGGTTCGACGCTGGGAGCTTGTGGTGACTTGAACCGCAATGTTATGGCTCCTCCAGCACCTTTTAAAAACAGTAAAGAATACCAGTACGCCTGGGAATATGCCGAGAATGTCGCTGAGTTACTTACACCGCAAACCGGTGCTTACTACGAAATTTGGTTAGATGGCGAAAAAGCCATCAGTGGTGAAGAAAACCCAGAAGTCAAAGCAGCAAGAGAACGCAATGGCACTGGTACTATTTTTCACGACAAAGAAGAACCTATTTATGGCACATACTACATGCCACGCAAATTCAAGGTTTGCGTTACAGTTCCCGGTGACAACTCGATTGATTTGTACAGTCAAGACCTCACCTTAGTGGTAATTACTGATAACGAAGGAGAACTAGCAGGATTTAATGTCTTTGCTGGTGGTGGTTTAGGACGTACACACAACAAAGAAGAAACTTTCGCCAGAGTTGCAGATGAAATTTGCTACGTGGCAAAAGAAGATGTTTATGATATGGTGAAAGCGATCGTCGCCACTCAAAGAGATTATGGCGATCGCACAGACCGTCGTCACGCCAGATTAAAATATCTAATCCATGATTGGGGCGTTGATAAGTTTCGGGCGATGGTGGAAGAATATTTTGGCAAACCGCTAGAACCTTTCAAACCTCTACCACAGTGGAAATACGAGGATTTCCTCGGTTGGCATGAACAAGGTGATGGCAAGCTGTTCTTAGGTATTTCCATCGACAATGGCCGGATCAAAGATGAAGGCGACTTCCAACTGAAAACCGCTTTACGGCAAATAGTCGAGCAGTACAACTTGCCTATCCGCTTGACTCCCCATCAAAATGTGATTCTCTACGATATTGCACCCGAGAATAAACAAGCTATTGAAGAGACTCTCAATGGTTATGGTGTTGTCACCAATATTGATAGCATTGACCAGATTTTCCGTTACTCGATGGCTTGTCCAGCCTTACCTACTTGCGGTTTAGCAATTACGGAATCAGAACGAGCTATTCCCGGAATTCTAGAACGGATTCGCGCTTTGTTAAATAAAGTGGGTTTACCAAATGAGCATTTTGTGGTAAGAATGACAGGATGCCCCAACGGTTGCGCTCGTCCGTATATGGCAGAATTAGGGTTTGTGGGTAGCGCTCCCGAAAGTTATCAGATATGGTTGGGTGGTTCGCCAGACCAAACTAGGTTGGCCAAGGCTTATATTGATAAGTTACATCATAATGATCTAGAAACTTTCCTAGAGCCAATTTTTGTGTACTTTAAAAAGTCACGTAAAAAAGGTGAAAGCTTTGGGGATTTTTGCGATCGCGTTGGGTTTGATGCAATTCGTAAGTTTACTGAATCCTACAAATCCAAGCTTGCTAAAGCTGCAAATGTTGGACGCCATCGGATTACTGTCCGGGATGATATTTATGCGGTGCTGAAGAAAACTGCTCAAAGTCAAGGTAAGTCGATGACGGATGTGGTGGATGAAGCGTTAAAGCTTTATTTGAAGACGGAGTGATACAGATCCCCGACTTTTCTAAAAAGTCGGGGATCTTGTTACCTTACACTAGTCCTGAGTAACTATTTTTCAAAACCTGTTCTATTGAACCGAGTTTTTTGAAATCACTAATCATCATGCAAGCTCTTGTTTCTCGGTTGTTAAGTATGTCTTTAAGGGGTGCGAGCAAATTCACGTCTGGATCTTCGCCTAATGCAACTTCCGCAGCTTGCAAAACTTGGGAAGCGATCGCGAAAATCTCTTGATTGTTAAATCCTTCTTTTGCAGAGATTTGATGTCTTTCAGCATCTGGAATTATTGCTCTTCCTGGTAATGATGTATCCAAAACTAGACCTTTCAATAATGCTAGTAATGCAGCATACATCGAAAAGTCATCACAACTATCAAATGATTTGAATTCTATTCGACCAACTTCTGCGGGAATGCGTGCGATTTTTGTCAGCGAAGGTGTAGACTGAATCAACTGTTCAGGTTTTTCTACAAATACAATTGCTGCGGCTCTTTTACCTGTTCTGATAAATGTCCTTACCGATAAACCTTGCCACAAATCACCTTGATAAAAAGGAGAACTAAAACTAAAAGGAACAATATAAGGACTGTAATAAGTTAATTTTTTTGCAATATCAATTAAACTTTCATAAGATAAACCAGGGAATGATAAATTTAAATCTGGTCCATAACTAACCATAAAAATATGAGCAGTTTGTTCATCAGGGTTAGCCTGCAAGATACTACGTTCATATTTATTAAGTGGAGGATCAGGCTGAAAAACAGTTTTGTAGGGATTAAAACTAACTAAAATTGGTGAAAAATCAAATTTTGCAGCCACTTGACGTAGTAAGCAAAAACTTTCTGACAATTCATTAATAGCAGATTTAATATCAGGATTTATTGTTGTTCTGATTTCAATTCCTTTGGGAATACAATCTATGAGTTTTTGATCTTCTGCAAATCTCTCAAATCCTTCGATGTACCACCTTTTTTTCCTAATACCAGCATCTCCAATACATAATTGCGTTGAGTCGTGAGGGTATATGGGTAGTGGTTCGATAATTTGATTAAAATCAGTAAATTTTGTGCAAGAAAAATCTGCAAACTCTCCTTCTGAGTTTAGAAAAGCAACTTCATGCTCAATGCCAAAATAAAACATTTTTATACCTTTGATTTAATCTTGATATTCTTGGGACTCAACCTGTAACTAACCCTTTTTAGAGAGCTTAATTAAAAAAATTCTCAATAATCTTAACACAACAAAAAACGATAAAGAGAGGGTTAGACATAAGAAAATTTAAAATTGTAAATAAAATTACCATATAAAATACTTGAAAAGTTTATGCTGTCTTCAGCCTCATGCCTTCTTGTACTAGTATGGATTTGGGAAAAGCTAGAGGCGTGAGTTTATGACAAGTGCCGTTCAATCTCCCTACAGTAGTGAACAAATAGCAGCATGGCTGCGTGGATTACTGACTATTGCTTGGGCAGATGGTGACTTTGACGACCAAGAACAAGAATTAATTGCCAGCATCACCAAGGATAAACTGGCTCCTGAGACCAACTTAGAGTCTTTAGATGTTATTGAACCAGAGGAATTGGCTACTGTTTTAGGTCGCGGTACGCCAGCAGCAGAAAATTTCTTACGTACAGCTGTGATGGTGGCGATCGCTGATGGTACATATTCTAAAAGTGAAGATTATCTTCTACATGAGTTGTGTAAGGCTTTGGGAGAACCGGAGAACTTACTTGAGGCTCTGCGTCATACTTTAGAATTTCATCCCACAGAGCCAGTAGAACAGCAGTTAGAGACTCCTTTAGTTATCGCACCTACAAAGCGTCAACTTGACGCATTACAGCCAGTTCGCGACTGGCTAGATGGACTAGACATCCAAGATCCCAGAGTTGCACGCTTTTTATGCAAAATGATTCCTTCCCAGTGTCCATTTGAGCGTGATGTGAAGCTATTTGGACGCAAAATCGTGCATATCCCACCGTTGTGTAAACTTAATCCGCTTTATGATCAGCTAGTCGGCTTACGTTTCCGCGCCCTCTCCTATTTAGCAGATGAATGTGGTGAGGATGTTTCGGAATATATTTAGTTAATGGTTTAGGTTTAGTAGTTATTAGTTAGTAGTTAGTGGTTAATTGTTAGTGCTTGATGGCTAATAACAATGACCCATTACCCATTACCCATTTATGCAATTCATTGATCAAGCAGAAATTGAAGTAGCAGCAGGTAAGGGAGGCGATGGGATCGTCGCTTTCCGACGAGAAAAGTATGTACCAGCAGGTGGTCCATCTGGCGGTAATGGTGGAAAAGGCGGTTCGGTGCTTTTACGTGCTGTAGAAAGTCTGCAAACCTTACTTGACTTCAGATACAACCATCGTTTCCAAGCAGAAAATGGTTCCCGCGGTGGTCCAAATAATCGCACCGGGGCAAATGGCAAGGATTTGGTGATCGAAGTTCCCTGCGGTACGGTAGTTTATGATGCCGAAACAGAGGAAATACTGGGGGATTTGGTAGAACCTGGGCAAGAGTTGCTAGTTGCTAAAGGTGGTAAAGGTGGACTGGGTAATCAGTATTTTTTGAGTAACCGTAATCGCGCCCCAGAGTATGCTTTACCAGGGTTACCAGGAGAAGTTAAGCAGCTGCGTTTGGAGTTAAAACTTCTGGCAGAAGTAGGGATTATTGGTTTACCAAATGCTGGAAAATCTACTCTAATATCTGCTTTATCAGCAGCACGCCCCAAAATTGCTGACTATCCCTTCACTACTCTTGTGCCAAATCTGGGTGTGGTGCGTAAACCCAATGGTGATGGTACAGTTTTTGCCGACATTCCAGGATTAATTGCAGGTGCTTCTCAAGGGGCGGGGTTGGGATATGATTTCCTACGCCATATTGAACGTACGCGAGTGCTGTTGCACTTAATTGATGCAACTAGTGAAGATGCGATCGCAGACTATAAAATCATTCAACAAGAATTGCATGATTATGGCAGGGGTTTATCAGATCGTCCACAAATTTTAGCTCTCAACAAAATCGACGCCGTAGATAAGGAAAGTGTGGATTTAGAGGCATTAGCAACACAACTTAATCATCTTTCCCACGCCCCAGTATTCTTAATTTCTGCTGTTACTGGTACTGGTTTAGAGCCAATGCTACAAGAAATTTGGTCAGTGCTAGAAACAATTTAATTAAGTAAAAAATCTGAGGTATAAAATATGACTGCTACTGAGAATACTGGTAGTACTCGACCACATAAGTTATAAAAATCAATGTGGTGAACAACTAGTAGTTTGGCAAGGCAAATTTTTGGGGCAGAGTAATAAACCGCCAAGTACGCCAAGAAAAGGAGAAAAAGAGAATTTGAAAATCGCTAAAAGTTAATTTATGTAAAAGTTTTTAACTTTATAACTATTTGTATCTAAGAAAATTTGTTTAATTGTAACAATTGATTCTGTAGACGTAAGCGTTCTGATAGGGTAATACTTTAAGATAGTAACTGGGTGATATTAGCTTAGTATCAAGCTATTTTCACTATGAAGAACAAAAGTATCTGATATGACTTCGTTAGTGTGGTTGCTACGACGTCTACAAAGTCATGGCTATCAACAGAGTTTGATATTCCAACCAAGGGTGCTGATTTCAAAAAAATTCTGACAACTTAACTTAGTAAATTTACATAGTCTCCGAGTATGTATACTCACAGCAAATTTTTGAATCTCAGCGTTGAAGAGTATTTGCAATTTGAACTAGAAAGCCGCATTCGTCACGAATATCTTGCGGGTCAAGTCTATCCAATGCGAGAAGATAGTAATAAAAGTAAAGTCATTACTAGCAACATATTGACTCGATTACGTACACATTTGTTTTGTACAGACTATCGAGTTTATTCATCAGAGATGAAGATTAGAATCCCTAATTTAAACATTTTTTATTATCCAAATATCTCTGTCACCTGTAACCCTCAAGATCGAGAAAAATTTTATAAAAGTCAACCTTGTTTGATAGTGGAAGTATTTTCATCGGCAACGGAACGTATTCATCGTAATGAAAAGTTGATGAATTATCGGCAATTACAAAACTTACAAGAATACGTTTTAGTTTCAGAATCGGAAATTAAGGTTGAAGTCTACCGCAAAAACAATCAAAATAATTGGTTTGTGGAAGAACTAGGAAAAGAAGATAATCTACAATTATCTTCGGTAGGCTTAGAAATAGCGATCGCAGATATTTATGAAGACGTAAGGACGTAAATTTCATGTTATTCTCTGCCTGAATAGCGTGAGATTTTCATGATGCACAAACTATTAGTTACTGGAGCTAGTGGATTTTTAGGTTGGCATCTTTGCCAATTGGCAAATCTAGATTGGGAAGTCTATGGAACCTACTTGACTCATGCTGTAGAAATTCCCAATACCAAATTGCAGAAAGTCAATTTAACAAACTTTCAGGAATTAAAACAGATATTTAATGAAATTCAGCCAGCCGCAGTCATTCATACCGCAGCACAATCACAACCTAATTATTGCCAAAATCATCCTGAGGAATCTTACGCAACTAATGTCATAGTCTCCCAAAACATTGCTGATTTGTGTGCAGATGCTTCTATTCCTTGCGTGTTTACATCTACCGACCTTGTTTTTGATGGCTTAAATCCTCCTTATCGAGAAACAGATCCCGTATGTCCTGTAAATAGATACGGTGAGCAAAAAGTGATGGCAGAAGTGGGAATGTTAGAACGCTATCCGATGACTGCTGTGTGTAGAATGCCATTAATGTTTGGTGCAGCCACACCCACTGCTACCAGCTTTATACAGCCGTTCATCAAAACTCTGCAAGAGGGCAAAGAACTAAAATTATTTCTAGATGAATTTCGTACACCAGTAAGTGCCACTACCGCAGCCAAAGGACTGTTACTAGCATTAGAAAAAGTACAAGGAATAATTCACTTGGGTGGTCAAGAAAGAATTTCTCGCTATGATTTTGGATGTTTACTAGTAGAAATATTTCAATTACCTACTACTGGATTAAAAGCTTGTCGACAACAAGATGTAAAAATGGCTGCCCCCAGACCCCGTGATGTTTCCTTAGACAGTTCTAAAGCTTTTGCATTAGGGTATCAACCTCTATCTTTGAGAGCAGAATTAGAGAAATTAGTTTAGCCATATCCCGCCTTGGAATAAATTCCAATGCTAATAGCACAAGTCCGTTTCCAACGGACTAAAAGACTTTGTTAGTCAGATAAATCTAACTTTAGCTATTAGCCCCTGTGAAAATCTGGTGCAACCTCTCATATTCCTAATTGAAATCAAACCAAACTTGTTGTTGCAATAACTGTAGCTGGAATTAAAAGATTATCTATTTCTTTTGGACTACATCCTTCCACCAAAACTGCAACAAGAGCAACTATGAAAATCCGACTAATATTAAAATTGCTGGGAATAATTAGCCACACAAAAAATATACTAGCAGCAAAAGCAAAAATAAACATTGCCAGGCTTCCTTCCACTGTTTTATTGCTGAATATTTCATATTTCCATCTACCATATCTTGAGCCAATAATTGGTGCAAAACCATCTCCCCAACCCAAACAGGCCATAGCAACAATCCCAGGAAAAGTTTTGTAAAATAAAGTTCCACAAATAATAGCTACAACTACAAAATAAAGTGGCCCTTTGAGTAATTCACCTCTATCACCTGTACGAGTCATGGTTTTGACAGCCTCATCATTAGGCTCAGCAAAAAAACCTTTTTGTACTAAAAGGATTAGCCACACAAACATAATTAAAATATTCAGGTATTTTGACCAATGTAAGTCACTATACAATGGCAAAAATATAATGATGGAACCAGCACCAATATGTGTAATTTTGCGACTAATATCCTGAGGTAGACCAAAACGAGTAACGCAGAAATTCATCAACGCTACTAACCCAAAAACATAAATAAAAGTCAGCACAGTTACGATTAAATTTCCGACGGACGGGCTGATTCCTAAGGTAGTAGATAGCATACTCAGCAATTAATGTTTAAATATGACATAGACTTCATCATCCCAAAAAGAGTAGCCTGGCTCAAGTTGATGAGTTTTTTGTGTATTTATTAACCTGATCAAATAACATGTAAAATAATCTAGCTTTTGCCTGTTGCTGTCTACTTATGAGTGAAGTGTCCCCTTTAACCCCTAACTCTCAAATCCAAGAAACAAATTCTCACCTGCGGTTGTTAGTTTTGAGCAATGGTCATGGAGAAGATGCGATCGCAGTCCGGATTGTACAGGAACTTCAGCAGCAGGTGCACCCACCAGACATTTTTGCTCTGCCTTTGGTAGGTGAAGGATACGCCTACCAAAAGTTAAATATTCCCCTGATTGGTTCAGTACGTGCCATGCCTTCTGGTGGATTTATTTACATGGACGGATGGCAGTTTCTACGTGATATGGGTGGGGGACTAATACAACTGACTTTTGACCAAATTCTAACTATCCGCAGTTGGGTCAATTCTCAAGAAAAATCTGGCAAAAATCACGCCATCTTAGCTGTGGGGGATCTTTTGCCGTTATTTTTTGCTTGGATGAGTGGTACTAAATATGCTTTTGTAGGCACAGCAAAATCAGAGTACCATGTACGGGATGAACAGGGATTATTAAAACGCGATCATCCACTGGCGCACTTGGGGCATTTTTCTGGTTCAGTTTACCATCCTTGGGAACGTTGGTTAATGAGCCATTACCGTTGTAAGGCAGTATTTCCCAGGGATTCGTTAACAACGAAGATATTACAAAAGTGGCCTATTCCCGTCTTTGATATGGGAAATCCTATGATGGATGGTTTAGAACCAACCTTTCCTACAGCACGATTTTATAGTATTGATAGCGAAAAACGAGAATTGGGTAGACCGCTAATTATCACTCTTCTACCAGGTTCACGCCCTCCAGAAGCTTACGCTAACTGGCAGAAAATTTTACTTGCAGTGTCTGCATTAATAGATATGCAGCAGACGCATGATTGGGACAAATTTGTATTTTTAGGTGCGATCGCTCCTAGTTTACACTTTGCTAGTATGCACCAAATTCTCCAATCTCACGGTTGGTATCCTCACCCAGATTGCCCTGTGACAATTCCTGATGACAGTGCATTGACTTTTTACCAAAAAAATGCATATTTTATCTTGACACAAAAAGCTTACAACGACTGCCTGCATATGGCAGATATCGCGATCGCAATGGCAGGAACAGCAACAGAACAATTTGTTGGTTTGGGTAAACCAGCAATCACTATGCCAGGAAAAGGGCCGCAGTTTAACCCCAAGTTTGCACAAACCCAAAGTCGGCTTTTGGGGCCAAGCGTCATTTTAGTAGAAGAACCCCATGAAGTTGCCCAAGCAGTGCGATCGCTTTTTGCCAACCCAGATAAATTGCATGTCATTGCCGAAAATGGCCTGCGAAGGATGGGTAAAGCAGGTGCAGCAAAGCGGATTGCAGAATGTTTGATGGAAAAATTGTAAATTAGGCAATAGGCAATAGCGAACTCTTGACAGCAGGGAATAGGGAACATTTAATTTTGAATTTTGAATTACTTTTACCCACACTCCCCACACTCCCCACCTCTACCCTCTCGCAACTGGCAAAATCACCCTAAATTCCGTTCCCACGTTTAATGCGGAATTAAAAGTCAGCTGACCACCGTGTTTTTCGACAACTATCTGATGAGTAATCGCTAAACCTAAACCAGTACCAATACCTCGTGGTTTTGTTGTAAAGAAAGTGTCAAATATTTTATCTTGATTTTCTATAGTAATACCAGGGCCATTATCCGCTATTCGCACTACAACCCAATCACTATTCATGGATTCTGTGTTAATAGTAATCACGGGTACAAATTGTCTATCTTGAGCAACTTTTTCTTCTAAAGCATCAATGGCATTGATTAACAAGTTCATAAATACTTGATAGAGTAAACCCGTATAACCTCTAACAGATTGAATATCTCCATAATTGCAAATAACTTGAATACCTTTTTTCAGACGATGTTGCAGAATTAATAGTGTACTGTCTATACAAGTATGTAAATTAACCGACTGAGCTTCACAGTTATCCAAACGAGAAAAATCCTTTAAACTCCGGATGATTTCTCGTGTCCTTTCTGCCCCAAATTCGATTGAATTGATGAGTTTTGGTAAATCCTCTGCGATAAATTCAAAGTCAATATCTTCTTTTTTCGCTTCTATTGCTGGGTTAGGATCGGGAAATTCAACTTTATATGTTTGCAATAAGTCAAATAAGTCGTTTATATAGGTTTTGGCACTGCTTAAATTACCATAGATAAAATTTATGGGATTATTGATTTCATGAGCAATACCAGCAATCATTCTACCTAAGCTAGATAGCTTTTCGCTTTGAATGAGTCGTGCTTCAGCCTCAGCTTTTTGTTCTTTTAAAAGATATTTTACTTGTTGGATCAACTGATTAAGAGAATCAGCGAGAGTACCGACTTCATCTTTTGTTGTCACGGATACTCGCAAGTCAAAATTGTTTTCTTGGGTGACTTTTTGGGCAACAAAATTGAGGGTTTGCAAGGGACGTACAATGATATAACTTGTGTAGATAGCCAAAGTGGCAGCGATCGCAGTTGATAGTAAAATGCTACTAATAATAATTAGAGCTTGCAGTACTGATGCTTGATTTTGGGCTTGATCAGCTTCTTCTTGGCGATCGCGAACTGTTTTGGCAATTTTGTTTAACTCCTGGCTAAATTCATAAAAATCAAGTGCAGTTGTACTGCGGCTAAATTGCAGAATTAATTCTTGTGCTTTTGGCGCTTCCTGGGGGCTAGAAACTAGTGACGAAATCTGATCTAGAAGTGTCCTCAACTGCTGGAAATAAAGGCTGACAGTACCATCATACTTTTTTAGTAATGCCAGTAAATCTGCTTGTGATCTACTTCGACTAAATTCCTCCAACTGAGAAAATAACTTTTCAGCTTCTGCTACATTAGTTTTTAACTCAGAAGCTTCCTGTAGCAGCCTTGGCTTTTGATTCAAAAAAGGTACAATTCCTTGCTGGTAGGACTGGATTTCTAACAGCTCTCCTTGAAGGGTACTAAATAAATGACTTTCTTCATCCGCCATGATCATTTGATATCTGGCTTGTTGGTAGTGATTTCTACCAATCAACAGTCCCGCTGTTGTTCCTAAAACTGCAACTCCCAGGGAAAGACCATATCCAAGAATAATTTTTTGTCGAATACTGAGCTGATGGAACACTCGTTTAACCAGGTTGTAGTAATGCTCTGGCAAATGTTTTAATTCAGATAAGGGGATCATGATCTAGTAAGATGTTGCAGTTTTCCATCTGGCGGATTTCTAGCATAAAAAAATCTTGTTATTAGCAGCTAAGTATAAATTTAATATGTAGATTTTTCTCAGTTTATCAAAACATACTTCTCTCGACCCTGGTGAAAAATACTGAAACTATTAATATTAGAAGCAGGATGAAATCAGTGAACAGTAAACAGTGATCAATTGCTAACTGCTAACTGACAACTGAATTTGCCTTCTGCCTTTTTTAGCCTGTGCCATCCATGCCTCTGTCGCGTATCGTTACGCTTATTGTCGGTCTAATCGTCATTTTGGGACTTTGCCTGTGGCTGATTGACTCTCTGTCACGGCTTTATTGGCAGTTGTCCTATTCTCCCTTTTTGGGCAATTTACTCCTGTTTTTGATCGTTGTCTTAATTGGTGCTTTAATTGCTGCCTTTGTCTATTACGTATTGGTACTTCAAGCTGGCGAGACGCGATCGCGCCGTACCAAAAGACAACGTCAACAAGTGCAAATCCCCGCCGCCAAATCAGAAGCAGCTTCTTCCACCCTGCAAGCTGTGAAGCAACAAGTAGCCCAAATTCAAGATGAAGTCGCCCGTCAAGCCTTACTCAGTAAATCGCGAGAAATTGAAGCCAACCTCAAACGAGGTGAAATTCAAGTCGTGGTGTTTGGTACTGGTAGTGCTGGCAAAACTTCTTTGGTAAATGCGATTTTAGGACGTATGGTAGGCAGAGTAGATGCACCCATGGGAACTACCACCGCAGGAGAAACCTATTGTATGCGCTTACGGGGTTTAGAGCGCAAGATTTTAATTACCGATACGCCAGGAATCTTAGAAGCAGGCATAGCGGGTACTGAGAGAGAACAGCTAGCCAGAGAACTAGCAACATCAGCAGATTTACTGTTATTTGTAGTAGATAATGACCTCAGACGCTCGGAATATGAGCCTTTACGAGCCTTAGCAGAAATCGGAAAACGCTCTTTGTTAGTGCTAAATAAAACAGACCTGTACACAGAAGAGGATAAAGAAGCCATCCTCGCTAGATTGCGGCAAAGAGTACGAGGGTTTATTGCTGCTAGCGATGTGGTAGCAATTTCTGCCAATCCCCAACCCGCCCAGCTAGAAACTGGCGAAATGTTCCAACCAGAGCCAGAAATTATACCCTTGCTGCGGCGAATGGCGGCAATTTTACGTGCAGAAGGTGAAGATTTAGTGGCAGATAACATTCTTCTGCAATCGCTGCGTCTAGGAGAAGAAGCGCGCAAACTAATTGATAGTCAACGTCGCCGTCAAGCTGACAAAATCGTAGAACGATTTCAGTGGATTGGTGCAGGAGTGGTGTCAGTTACACCATTACCCATGGTAGATTTACTGGCAACAGCTGCTGTCAACGCCCAAATGGTTGTAGAAATTGGCAGAGTTTACGGTTGTGAATTAAACATGGAACGGGGGCGGGAATTAGCGCTGTCTCTGGCGAAAACAATCGCCGGTTTAGGGATTGTTAAAGGTGCATTGGAGTTACTTTCTACAGCTTTGCAACTCAATGTCGGTACTTTTATTATCGGTAGAGGAATTCAAGGTGTGACAGCTGCGTATCTGACACGCATCGCTGGTAAAAGCTTTATTGAATACTTTCGTAATGATCAAGATTGGGGCGACGGCGGGATGACGGAGGTAGTGCAGCGTCAGTTTCAACTTAATCGCCGCGATGAATTTATGAAGGCTTTTATCCAAGAAGCGATCGCACGAGTTGTTAGACCTTTGCAAGGGAATGCAGAACTGATGGAAGAAGAGGAAGAAAAGAGATTAGGAAGTGGAGATTAGGTTGCTAGTTAGAGATTGGCATTGAAAAATTATCAGTATCTTAATTACAATTACCCATTACCCATTACCAATTACCAACCCCAACGGATAATATAAGTCCTCAAGCGGACATGAAATGCACCATGCTGCATCAAAAAATGAAATCCTTCCTCTTGAAGGAAGGATTTTTGTTGTGTACTAACCCTTGTGTTAAGCCGCCATTTTCTCTGCTGAAACTAACGCTAGTTTTGCCTTAAAGGGCAGGATTTTTCCCATCACATGAACAATTGGCTTGCTGCGTGGTTCTTGTACAAATACCAGAGGTAATAGCGCCACTAATCGCACAGTAGTTGAAAGGGCAAATAATCCAGGTAAGCCACCGATAATATCTAGCTGGGCTAGGAAACCGCCAACTGTCGAACCTAAACCACCAGTAACACCAGTAACAGCTGCTGCGATCGCAAAATACTGAGAAGGACGATCCAAGGGTGCCATTTCCATCTGAATATTACTGTTGCATAACTCGATCGCTGCTCCAAAACCGCCAGTTACCAAGTGGATAAGCGGTAGCCATAGCCACACAGAAACTGAGTTATTGCCAGCAGCCAACCAGAATAAGGGTGTTAATGCTATTAAAATGCCAACTAACAATAACACTGGACGATTTCCTACTCTATCCGCCAGCTTGCCCCAGAGTACTAACATAACTAAGTTAGCTCCAGCTATCAAACTGGTGTAAATTGTGACTGTACTTAGGTTTAAGCCTAAGTTTTTCAGCATGTAAAGGTTAAAAAACGGGGCGCTGAGGTTCATTGCGAATGTCCACAGGCCAAAATAGAGCAAAAATTTCAAGAAATTGAGGTCTTTAAGGAAACTAAACGCCTTTGGTTGCTCACTGCTAAAAATTTTCTCCTGTTGGGATAAGGCTTCGCCAGAGTGGAAATTTTGTGGATTGACATCTACCATCCAAAACTGACACGCCAAACTGACTAGACCAATAACCACTCCCAGCAACAAAAGTATGCCATAACCTTGGATTGTGCCACCAGGCCAGACCGAGACAGCAAATCCGAGTAATGGCACAGACAAGAGATTAGCTAAGCTAGCAGCACTATTGCGAAAACCAAAATAACGCCCTCGCAAGCGAGGAGGAACTAAAGCAGCCATCCAGCTGAACCAGGCGCAACCGCCCAAGGCTCCTAAAACATTGGTGACTAGAATTATTCCCAGTGTCCAGATTACTAATTGGTGGGGTGCGGTATTAGAACAGGAGAACCAGGCAATACCCGCCACTAAAATCAACCAAAGTAGCCTAGAAGAACCGAAAATCGCCAGAGTATACCAATGGCGGCTAGAAGTGCGATCGGCAAGATAAGCTCCCACTGGTTGCAAAAAATTTACCAGCAGGGGAATTGAAGATAGCAAGCCAATTTCTACTGGACTAGCACCCAGCTGGAGTAAAAAGTTCACCAGTAATACACCGCCAGTAATATTGGAAAAAATGGTAGCAAACACTCCATCTAGGGTTGATGCCTTCAGGCTAGTTCGAGTGGCTTGCTTAGAAATTTTCGGCGGTGAGTCTGGCTTGAGTATCGGGTCTGATACTGTTAGGGGTTGTAGTAGTTCTATATGAGGCAGGTGTTCTAGTACTTCTTCAGTAGAGGTAGATAGAGTCTTCACTAGAGGAAAATATTAATTTAGTTGTGTTAAGTTGGACAAGTAAAGATTCAGTCCACCTGTCTCGGTGGTTATAACCTGAACGATACGATGACGATCAAGGTTGAGTAACAGCCAGGAGGATGATAGATTTTTCAATCTATCGAAATAAAAAGTAAAATATGATATTCTATCTAATGACTCAAGCGTCTATGGCTAGGAATAGTTAAACATTACGGCATATTAAGCATACAAAACAATATTTAAGTGCTCGAGTGCTATTAATTTCTTTTTAACCATAGTCTCCCTACTCACAAGATATTGCCAAACTATAGGCTAGGCTTGGATAAGGTAAGAATATTTATGACCAGTGAGTAAAATTACTCTTTTGATGGAACTGTAACATTATATTTCTTAACTATTCACGATTATAATTGTTTGGAAATAAATTGCAATAATCTAGAAAAATTTAAATATAATTTACATCACATTGGCATAGATTTAACCATCTCAATACGTCGGGTTGTTGAGGTCTTCCTGTGAAGTAAGCACCCCATCTAGTTTCACCGGTGGATTGGAAGTGTCAAATTAACACTGCTTGCGATAGAAGTTAGGAATCATTAAAAATGTTACGCTTCAATCTGTAAATTAACTGAATTGAGTGCAAACTTTGTTGTTGATTTTAGAGAAGTTAGGGTTATATTGGTTGGCATTTTTCGGGATTATTCTAGTCCGATACTTTCTCATTGCAGGGGGAACATACTGCTTCTTCTATTCACTGATGGGAAAGGCTTTGGTAAAGCGGGGGCTAAATGTGAAACTTGCCCAGTGGAAATCAATTCGACAGGATGTCGAACTCTCGGTTCTCTCTGCGGTATTTTTTGGACTTTGCGCCGCGCTTATTCTCTCAGCATACGATTCGGGCGTAACACTCTTGTACACTTGTGTAAGCCAGTATGGACTGTGGTATTTAGGGGTTAGCTTTGTTGCAGTACTTATCCTCCAGGATACATACTTTTACTTTATCCATCGAGCGTTTCACAACCCTTTGCTTTTTAAGTGGCTGCACTATGGTCATCATCGTTCAGGACATCCAACACCTTGGACTTCCTTTGCTTTCGACTTGCCAGAAGCGGTTTTACAAGGTCTTTTCTTTGTAGGGATTGTCTTCCTGATTCCACTTCATTTCATCACTTTGATTGCTGTGCTGATGACAATGACTATATGGGCTGTATTAACTCATCTCGGATTTGAGCTATTTCCCTCATGGTTTTTTCGCCAATGGTTTGGCAAGTGGTTTATTGGTTCGACCCATCACTCAATACATCACCGTAAGTATAAAGTACACTACGGGCTATACTTCACGTTTTGGGATAAGCTGCTTGGCACTCATGACCCTAATTATGAGAAGGAGTTTACCTCTCCTTCAAGAAAATAATCTAAGGACAATATTGCATAAATTTATAGCGAAATATACTTATCCCTTAAAGTTTACATAAAAATCCAATTTTAGTATCAATACAGCCAATTTATAAGCTTTTTTTAACTACTAGTTGATGTTTAGAAAATCAATCAAAAGACTAAAATTTAGTCATGCACTAATGTCGAATTTCAGGTGTGTCAAGCTAGCTCCTGACGAGGGGAAATCTCTGCTCTTTATTTGCATTGCTTAAAATTTAACCAGAAAATAGTTACATCATATTATGTTTTATTTTATTTTTGATATTCACCTAAGTAACAAAAACTAACATATAAGTTAATAAGTGTTACTTTATACTATTTATATTTATTATGCCCGTTATACTGTTTTTCAGGTTCTACCTGGGAATTACTTAGAAGTGGCTCTGCCACTTCTTTTTCTGCAAGGTATTTTGTCGATGAATTTTCTCACTACTTTAACAGTCGCATCATTTATTGAATTCCATATATCGATACAAAAAAACCACAATAAATGTAAATATGACATATAGATTTATACAGATTTATACACATGCAGTAATTAAAGTGTATTAAACCTAGAAAGAACATGCTGTTGATTGGTCAGGTAACATCTCTCAGCGGAGTTCCGATTAAAACCATTCGCTATTACAATTAGACCTCTTGCAAAAGTCCTAGATGCATGGAACAAGTAGGATAGAGTTGGGTAGTATTGATGACATACGAACCAGTAAAAAGCTTGAAACCAGAAGACTTTAAACGCTTGTGTGGTGTACGACCAGAAACGTCATAAAACTAGAATTACTGGAGTTAGTTTTTCCATATTGCATCCTCGCACTCCCCTAATCCACCCGTTGTAACTGTGCAACTTGAGGATCAACAATTTTTTGACCAAGTTGATCAAACTTAATCGCTACAGAAATTTTTCTCCCAGAACCAAAGACGTGTGTAATTTCACCTTCGCCAAAGATTTTGTGCAAGACACGATCGCCTACTTGCCATTTTTCCTCAACGCTTTGTCTGGCTTTTGTTGCGCGTTGTGGAACGCTACCGTTGGCAGTTTTGCTGTAAGCAACTCTACCCGGACGATGGGTAACTAATAATTCTTCTGGTAATTCGTCGAGGAATTGCGATCGCACTGCGGGTTCCCGATTTCCATAAAGGCGGCGTTCCCGGGCGTGGGAGAGAAATAACCTTTCTTGGGCGCGAGTAATCCCCACATAACACAAACGGCGTTCTTCTTCTAAAGCTGAGGGATCGTTCATGGAACGATAGTTAGGAAATAGTCCCTGTTCTAACCCCACCATATACACCACAGGAAACTCTAACCCCTTAGAAGCGTGGAGAGTCATCAGGGAAACAGCTGCTTGTCCTTCTTTGAGATTATCTAAATCGGAACTCAGAGCAGCACTAGCAAGGAAATCTCCCAAAGAAACCTCTTCGTTTTCCTCTTCAAATTGGCGTACGGCGTTAAACAATTCCTGGACGTTTTGGACTCTGTCTTCTGCTTCATCTGTTCCCTGGCTCATTAAGTCTTGCACATATCCAGAGTCTTCTAATATACCTTGTAAAATCTGGGAAGCTGGCACGGTTGCTAATTCTGCTTGCCAACGGCTAATCATGGCTGCGAAGTTATTTACAGACTTGGCAGAACGCCCAGATAAGGTATTAACTGATGTTTCGTCGCTCAGTATTTCCCACAAAGTCGTGCCTAATTCTTGAGCAGCACCAACTAAGTTGTCAATTGTCGCTTTACCGATTCCCCGGCGCGGAGTGTTGATTACCCGTAATAAACTGACTGTATCCGCGGGGTTAGCGATCACTCTTAAATAGGCGAGTACATCTTTAATTTCTTTGCGGTCATAAAATTTTAACCCACCGACAACGGTGTAGGGAATTTGGGCGCGGACTAAAAGATCCTCAAAGGGGCGAGATTGGGCGTTGGTGCGATAAAGTATAGCAAAACTTCCCCAGTTTAATTCCGGGTTTTCTCTTTCTAAATTGCGAATTTGATTGATCACAAATTCGGCTTCCGCAATTTCATCATCAGCTTTGAAAAAATAAATCTGTTCACCTGCACCTCTGGTAGCGCGGAGAACTTTATCAATGCGTTGGGTATTATTTTCAATTAATTGGTTGGCAGCTTGGAGAATATTTTCACAGGAGCGATAATTTTCTTCTAGTTTTACCATTGTCCTGGTATCTTCATCCGGCAAACCATCACCAAAGTCTTGCTGAAACTCAAGCAAAATAGTAAAGTCAGCCATCCGAAAAGAATAGATTGATTGGTCAGCGTCACCAACAACAAAAACCGAGCGATCGCGCCAATCCCAATTATTCTTATTTGTTTCACCATGGGTCACCAATAACCGAATCAAATCATATTGAGTCCGATTAGTATCTTGATACTCATCTACTAAAATATGGCGAAACTTGTGATACCAATAACCCAATACCTGCTCGTTTTGCTGAAACAATTTTACAGGTACGAGAATTAAATCATCAAAATCTAAGGCATTATTTTCTGCCAGCCTATCTTGATATTTACTATAAACTTCCGCGATCACTCTTCCTCGGTAATTTGGTTGTTCCCTCTCATAATCCTGGGGTGATAAACCTTTGTTTTTGGCGTTGCTAATGGCGTAGCGTACCGAACGTGGTTCAAATTTTTTATCGTCTAAGTTTAACTGCTTAGTGACGATTTCTTTCACCAGACTTTGGGCGTCAGATTCATCAAAAATAGAAAAATTACGATTCCAACGACGTCCTTTTTCATCTTGGTATTTTTCGATATCAAAGCGGAGAATCCGAGAAAACAAACTGTGGAAAGTCCCACACCACAATTCTTTGATATAAGAACGCCAAACTCGGGATTTTAATCTGACTTGATCGTATTCTGGCAGTAAGTCAAAACGCTCACCAAATTCTGCGATCGCCAATTGTTCGGCAAATAATTTTTGAATACGTTCTTTCATTTCCCGTGCAGCTTTGTTGGTGAAAGTCACTGCCAGGATATTTTCAGGATCGACACGATGTTGCAAAATCAGATTAGCAATGCGATAAGTAAGCGCTCGTGTTTTGCCGGAACCTGCACCAGCAACAACTAGCAAAGGGCCACAAAAGTGTTCAACAGCGCGGCGCTGACTGGGGTTGAGGTGACTGAGAAAGTCAATAGTCATTAGTCAAGTGTCAATAATCAATAGTAATTAGTTAATAGGTTAAGGGTCAAGGGTTGTTAACTACTAATAACAACCAACCACTAACCAATGTACAGATGTGCCATGGCACGTCTGGTACAACATTAACAATCATCACGCGAAATATATTTTTTCACGCTAACTTGTTTATTTTGACAAAAAATATTCCTTAAAATAGACGAACTATCACTTTTTATATGGTGCATGAACTCAAATGTACCGGAGATAATACAGTGGAATTTATTAGTAGTTTTTTTTTACAGTGGGAATTTTATACCCCACGGTCATTGTTATCTATGGAAGCTGGAGTTAGTATGGCTGCATATCTTAACAGATTCGCTTATTGCTCTGTCTTACTTCTCAATTCCACTGACACTAATTTATTTTGTCCGTAAAAGGCAAGATGTGCCATTCAAGAGTCTATTTATTTTATTTGGGGCCTTTATTATCTCTTGTGGCACTACTCATATTATGGGTGTATGGACGCTATGGCATCCTGACTATTGGTTATCAGGTACCATTAAAGCTGTCACGGCTATAGTTTCGTTTTATACTGCTTTAACCTTAATACCTCTAGTTCCCCAAGCACTTGCGCTTCCTAGTCCAGCACAACTAGAAGCGGCGAATAACGCTTTACAAAACGAAATTATCGAACGCAAGCGCGTAGAACGTGAGTTACGTGAATATAAAGAAAATTTAGAAGAATTAGTTGAACAACGTACAGCTGAACTTGCCAAAACGAATGAACTACTCCAGCAAGAAGTTACCCAACGTCAGCAGTCTCAAGAGAAAATGGCATTGTTGGTAAAAGAATTAGAAAGTACCAATAAAGAGTTAAACGATTTTGCCTATATAGTATCCCATGATTTAAAAGCACCGCTCAGAGGAATTAGTTCGTTATCAGAATGGTTATTAGCTGATTATGCAGATAAATTTGATCATGAAGGTAAAGAATTAATTAATCTGTTAATTTTTAGAGTCCACAAAATTCATAATTTAATAGATGCAATCTTAGAATACTCACGAGTTGGACGTATTAAAGAAGAGAGCAGACGAGTAAATTTAAATGATGTAGTCACAGAAGTAATTGAATTACTCCAACCAATCGAAAATATCCAAATCGAAATAGCTAACCAATTACCTGTAATTAAATTTGAAAAAACTCGGATAGAACAAGTATTTCAAAACTTATTGAGTAACGCCATCAAATTCATAGACAAGCCACAAGGTAAGATCACAATTGCTTGTACTGAAAAGAATGGATATTGGCAAATAAGTATCACAGATAACGGCCCTGGGATTGAAAAACAACATTTTGAACGAATATTTAAAATTTTTCAAAAACTAACCGATCATAAAAACCCAAATAGTACCGGAATCGGACTTGCTATCGTTAAAAAAATTATAGAAATGTATGGAGGCGAAGTTTGGGTGGAATCAGAGTTAGGTGTAGGTAGTACATTCTTTTTTACATTGAAGAAATAGTAATCAATCAACTATCTACATGTGTTCATCGCCTTGCACGATGTTCGTTTTTAAAACATACGTGAGTTTGACGGAACCTCACCCCTACACCTCTCCGACGCGGAGAGGGGCTTAAATATAATGTTTATGTTTTCAGGTATCTTCCCTTGATGAATTAAAGTAAGCAAGTTTTTCTGCATAATGCCCTATGTAATTGACTTGAAAATTTTTATATTTTTCAAATCTCTTTACCTTCAAATTGAATTGATACGCATATTATGCTATTAAGATACTTAACTGTAACTCATATGCAATATTTGTAAATTATTAGTCAAAAAATCAATCACTATACCCAAATATTAGGCATGTACAAGAGATGAAGAGTGGCAGTTTATTGATGATGTAACAGCAGCAAGAACACTTTTCTACCAGCTTACAGAAACTATTGCACTTTTGTTACAGCAGTATTGAGAACCTCAGACTGCTATGCAATTTTTGAAAAAAAACTCAGTAGGCGTTCATTCCTTGTTTCTTGTTAAGTGTCCCTTTTTAAGAGTTCCCTGTCTTTAGGAGTTTTCAGGAATCAAATCGGTTGCTACAGTATGAGGAAAAAATCAAAAATTATTTACAGAATATATGATGTGTAACATGCTTGTTATGATGAGTATGGTATCATTGCTAATTCAATCTATAGCAATCAAAATTCGGTATAAGTACTGATTTATCTATATGAGTGATTCCATTAACATTTATCTACGAATAAAAGTTTTAGCTGAAGCGTAAGTGATAAAGGTAACAGCATTTTTTTGAACACATAATATCAACAATTGTATGTCATGAATTAATCAAATTCATTTTTGCTGAATCTGAGAGATGAAAGGAGAGCTTAAGGTGAACAAGATTCAATTGTCTTTGGTTATTAGTTACCTACTGATGACCTGCTATTTTTTGATTAACTGGTTGAGATTTAATTTGCGCCATCCCGTCGATTCTCCTGAGGATAAATTTTTATCTTTAGTGTTGTTGGCGATCGCAATTATCTGCTGGCCCCTGGTCATTCCCATACATTGTTTACAAACTTTCAAAACCAGACAATTTGAATTCAGCGCTGTGGTTCCTGCACTGGTTGCGATCTCTGCGTTTGGATTAGTGCTTTACATAACTTAGTAATTAAACAGATAAAAGTTTTACATCATACTTAAATTTAGCTGTGATTTTAATTAATTTTGCAACTTTCCCATCAATTTGGCGGAAGTTCCAAGGGAAGTGTACCCAAAAATCCCTTGCGAAAATCAGTTAAGATTTGGCGTGCAGTTCGTTCGACATCACCTTTATGACGTAATTCTGATAAGTTGTGCAAGTATGATTCGCCTGTGGAAGATGTAGGATCGAGATCATAGCGCGATCGCAAAGGATTCTCTGGTAACACATCAGGCGCGATCGCATAAAGTTCATTCACTAAATCTACGAATGCTGCTGCTATTAATTGATTATCGTAAGCTGCTTCACCAATATCGTCACAAACAGCCAATTTCAATCCCGCTTCTTGATCTTCTAACTTAGCAGGAATTACACCAGGAGCATCCAGTAATTCCAAGTCTTCGGAAATTCGCACCCAACGCAATTGACGAGTCACCCCAGGACGCGCTGCACTCTCCACTACTCGCCGTCCCACCAAGCGATTAATTAAAGCTGACTTGCCAACATTAGGAAAACCAATTACCACAGCCCGGACTGGGCGGGGTAACATACCGCGATCGCGTCTTCTTTGATTGAGTTCCACACCAGTAGCTTGGGTTGCTTTTGATACCGCCGTGACTCCTTGACCTTGTTGGGCATTGGTAAAAAAAACTTGTTCACCTTGGCGTTTAAACCAGTCTGCCCACAACTGGCGTACTTGCTCAGAAATCATATCTAAGCGGTTCAACACCAACAACCGTTTTTTATTCCCTATCCATTGTGGTATCTGGGGATGGAAGGTTGACAAAGGAATGCGGGCATCCCGTACCTCTAGCACCACATCTACAAGCTTGAGTTGTTCTTTGAGGTTTTTTTCAGCTTTGGCAATGTGACCGGGATACCACTGAATCAAATTTAATTTATAGTTTTGATTTATACCCATTTTTCTTATCTTTTGACATTAGTTATTAATGAGAAGGCAAAAGGGAAACCCTATAAATAATGGGATTTCGTTCTTAGGATGCTAAGTAGACTCGTTGTACTTTTAGCTTGATACAAATCTTATGATCTTTTCCACGAAATAAATTCGTGTACATTAGGGTAAATCAAAATTTCGCTTTTCTTACACCCCTACATCCTTATACCGTTTCACTATAAGTTTGATAAATTTAGCGACTAGGAGACAAGGAGGACAAGGAAGACAGGGGAGAGGATTTGTATCAATAATTTTGTGAAATGGTATTACTCCCCTACATCCCTTTTTTGAGTTCAGACTGATGTAAAATCAAACGATTGCCATCAGGGTCATAAGCATAAATTTCTCTACCGTGGGATGCAATGATGATTTCCCCTGGTGGGGGATAGCCTAAAGCTGTTAAATGAGCGATCGCATCCTCTAAATTTCTCACCTCTAAACACAAGCTAATTTTGCTTTTAGTTGAATACTCAAATTCTAAATAATGGGTTGGTTTTGGTTTAAATATTCCTAATTTTAAACTAGGTAGTTGGAACTCAGCATAGACATTAGATATGATATGTTCGGGTTTTTGATTAAAAAGATTAGTATAAAAACTAACTAATCTTTCAAATTCAAAAGATGCGAAAGTTACAAGTGCGTCAGTAAATTGAAATAGCATAAAACCCCAACTACAAACTGGTTGCATTGTAAGATTGTTTTTACATCTTGGCAGTACCCCGGAGTGCGTGGAGTGTGTAGACGCGCTCTGCGTGGCTTCCCGTAGGGTGGAGTATGGGGAATAACCAACCACTAACTACTAACCATTGACCATTGAGTTAACTTTAATTTTGCCGATCTACTTAGAGTTGCTGCGATCGCTTCATAATGAAATTAAGAAATGTTAAGCAGCAAGATTTCAGTCTAGTATGAGCAAAACCGCCCTGAATTTAGTTGCAATTTTTGTCTTTCTCATGACCCTTTCGACTCTACTGGGGTCAATGTTTAATTTATCGCCCACCGTACCAGCGCTTGCGACTTTCACGATTTTGGGGATAGCCACTTTCGATTCTTTCGGCTTGCAAGGTAAGGGGGGAACTATATTTTTAGATTGGGTAGCGGGGTTTTCACCGAAACACAGAGAACGCATCATTCATCACGAAGCTGGACATTTTTTGGTTGCGTATCTGTTGGGTATTCCCGTCATCGGCTATACCCTCAGTGCTTGGGAAGCTTGGAAGCAAAAACAACCAGGACAAGGCGGTGTCAGTTTTGATGATGCTGAGTTAGCATCTCAACTAGAATGGGGTAAGCTAACCGCCCAAATGCTAGACCGTTACTGTACTGTATGGATGGCGGGTATTACTGCTGAAACTTTAGTATATGAAAATGCTGAAGGTGGAGCTGATGATAAAAGCAAATTAGCAGGCGTTTTGAAGAGTTTGGGTTTTTCTGCGTCTGCTTGCGAACAAAAACAACGTTTTTGTGCGTTGCAAGCTAAAACCCTCCTGCAAGAAAATTGGTCGGCTTATCAAGCTTTGGTAGATGCGATGCGACAGAAGGCTACAGTAGCAGAATGCGTAAAAATTATTGACGAGAAATTATAAAATTTTTTAAGAAGAAACTACCCGGAGATGGGAGGTATGGTGAGAAAAGTACTTCTCATAGCTAATTACACAGTTACGTCCAGCCGCTTTAGCTTGCAATAAACATTGATCAGCGCGGTTCAACAGGCTGATACCGTTAACATCATCTTCCATTCGCAGACAAGCTGTTCCCAAGCTAATGGTGATGTTGATTGAGAGTTGATTGTTGATTGCAAATGGCTGTTCGCTGACTATACGATTGAGACGACGCGCCACCACTACTGCTTCATCGCAACTTGTGTGGCTGAGAATAATCACAAATTCCTCTCCGCCATAACGAAAAGCAGTATCTTGATATCGGAGATTTTGCCGCAGTCGGTTGGATAATAACTGTAAAAGGCGATCGCCAACTAAATGACCATAAGAATCGTTAACTTTTTTAAAATAATCAACATCTAAAATAATCAAACTCAAAGGAGTGCCATTAGTACGGGCTTTTTGGATTTGTCTGGGTAAATCCCACTCTAAAGCCCGACGATTACTCAATTCTGTCAGTGAATCAGCTAAAGCGATCGCTAACAACAAATCATTTGTCCGGATCAAATCACGGTATTTCTGTGCTTTTCGCAAACCAATAGTTAACTGTGCTAGCAACAAGTTTTGGCTAGCGGTTAACTCTGCTGAGGTAGAATCTGTTTCTTCTAGAGGTAGCCATATATAAGCATCAGCCCCTTCCCTAAGGGCGATCGAAGTCATTTCTAATTCCCACTCTCTGCCATACCTACTTCTATCAAGAAGTAATTGAGAGCGATCCTCCAAAAGAATACAGTAGATCCAAGATAATTTTGTTTGTTCTTTTAACCAATAACAGAGTTCCATGCTGCCATCACAGCTTGTCTGGACAATTAATATATCGGGCGGCGTAATTTGAATGCGAGATATCGCCTGATTAAGATTAGTGATAACTTCTAAATTAAAAGAGTTTGCATCATGGATCTGATCTGGAAGCTTGGCGATAAAGTTATCACTTCCAAAGATCAGAATAGAAATCTTCATTGTTTTGCTTTTTGCCCCATTTTAACTTTGAGGGAATGGTTTTAGTGAACCCTATTCAGGTTTACTCTCTTTACTATAAATACCTACATATTTAGCTAGGGGTATTACCCCTCATTTTATTGTCTCGTTGTCCGAACTACAAGCGATTTTCAATGTTTATCTCCTTAAAATACTAATCTTTACTACAGTGTCTAGAGTTAAAATTTCTGATACCTAATTTCTGCCCAGATAACCTTAATTTCAAACAGTATAAATACTGAATAATCTTTTTAAGTATAAAAGTATTACTGTAATTTCCTGGAGTCTATTATCCAAAATTCTACGGTGATAATAAAATTACATGAATTACTATTCTTGAACATGCAATCACTTCCTCAGTATAAGTTTCAGGTATTATTGTACTGGCATCAAGAGCATGAATAATTTGATGAAATTTTCCGTAAAAACCATTACGTACTTAATTTCCTTTAGAAAGAGAGTATATCTATCACTTCGGTATCAAACAAGTGTGAATTTTGTCAAAAATTTGTAGACGCACTTTACTTGATAAAGCAGCGCGAAAAACAGGCGGTTCTCGTCGAGGTTAATCCCCCGGAGGATCAGTGAGTTTCCTAAGGGTGGGTAAGCTTTTCAAGACAGTCATTCACGCTGCTGTTTTGGCACAACGAAATTCTGTCATCTGCCACGCCAGGTAGTTTTTGCTGGGAGACCCGTCTACCGCACTGGCTCCTGTGCCTTATTTTCAAAACAGATTTTGGATCGAACCTACAGATTTTTCAGGGGGCTTGTACCATCAAGGAATTATTGCCTACGAATCAACAAACAATTCAAAAATCATAATTTAGAAGAATTACAGAAATAAAATTAAAGAAGGTAAAAAGAATTAACAACTTGCAAAAGATAATTTTGTAAGAGTAGGGTAAAGAATATTTCTACCCGCTTAATCTTTCCTCCTTATTTCTTTGACCGATAGTTCCTTGATGGGACAAGGTTAATCCGAATTTTTAGTTATTATTGATAGCCTTCAATAGTGTATCCAGCTGCAACAATTGCTTGTTTAATAGACTCTTCTGATGCTGCGGATTCTACGGTTACAGTTTTACCTTTGACATCCACCGCGACTTTTGCATCAGGTTCCATTGTGTGGATAGATTCTACAATTGTACTGGCACAATCCTCACAAGATATATTTGGGACGGTTAATTTCAGGGCCATGAACAACCTCGGTACGTAAAAATACTACAATCTTGAGATTTTTATTTTATGGAACAAACTTAAACTCCTCATCCTACTAAAGTCAGGAAAATGTGCAGCTTCATATAGCGGCACATTTGACAGCAACTTTGTCACAAGTTAGTTATGCAATTACACTGAACAAGTAAATCCTCCTTCAGAAGTCTTACGTAGTTAGTGGCACAGAAGTCCTTTTCTGCGGCATACTTTTTCTGTAAGAGAGACTAGTTAGTGGTTGGTAGAGACGTGAGGAACATCGCGTCTGTACATTGGTTAGTGGTTTGGGGATGATGTTAAACAACCAACAACCAACAACCAACAACCAACAACTAACAGTTCTCTAACTCCCTAGTCTTAGTGTAATAACCCATGTCTTTTCATCCCCACTACCTCAGCGGTAACGAAATACGCGCCTTATTCCTTGACTTCTATGCCCAACGGGGACACCAGATTCTCCCAAGTGCTTCCCTCGTTCCAGAAGATCCAACAGTACTGCTGACGATCGCGGGGATGCTACCATTTAAACCGATATTTTTAGGACAACGCACACCAGAGTTCAAACGGGCGACGACTTCCCAAAAATGCATCCGCACCAACGATATCGAAAACGTCGGCCGTACCAAACGGCATCATACGTTTTTTGAAATGTTGGGTAACTTCAGCTTTGGTGACTATTTCAAAGAACAGGCGATCGCTTGGGGTTGGGAAATCTCTACAACTGTCTTTAAATTACCCCCAGAACGCCTAGTTGTCAGCGTCTACGAAGAAGATGACGAAGCTTACGCCATCTGGCGGGATAAAATCGGCGTCCCTGAAAAGCGCATCAAACGCATGGGTGCAGAGGATAACTTCTGGGCATCTGGCCCCACCGGCCCCTGTGGTCCCTGTTCAGAAATATACTATGATTTCCATCCAGAACAAGGCAACGACAATATAGATTTAGAAGACGACACTCGGTTCATCGAGTTTTACAACCTCGTCTTCATGCAATACAACCGTGATGCAGAAGGCAATCTCACACCCCTTGCCAACAAAAACATTGATACCGGCATGGGTTTAGAGAGGATGGCGCAGATTCTTCAAAGCGTTCCCAACAACTACGAAACTGATTTAATTTTCCCGATTATTAAAAAAGCGGCAGAAATTGCTGGTATTGACTACCATAAATCAGACGAGAAAAACCAAGTTTCCCTCAAAATAATCGGCGATCACACTCGCGCCGTCGTCCACATGATCGCTGATGAAATTCGCGCTTCCAATGTCGGACGAGGTTATGTGCTGCGGCGTCTCATTCGGCGTCTGGTACGACACGGACGCTTAATTGGCATTTACCGTAAAGACGTTACATGTAACGTCTTTACACCCCAAGTTGCTGAGGTTGCCATTTCCCTCGCTGAAGACGCTTACCCCAATCTCCGCCAACGGGAAAATAGCATTAAAGCAGAATTGCAACGAGAAGAATCTCGCTTTTTACAAACTTTGGAAAGAGGCGAAAAGCTACTTGAGGAAATTATTGCTCAGGTGAAGCAACAGGGCAAAACCCAAATTAACGGTGAAGATGCTTTCACATTGTTTGATACTTATGGTTTCCCCTTAGAATTAACTCAAGAAATTGCTCAAGAAAACAACTTAACAATTGATGTTGCTGGCTTCGATGCAGAAATGGAAAAGCAGAGACAACGCGCCAGAAAAGCCCACGAAACCATCGATTTAACTGTGCAAGGTTCGCTCGACAAACTAGCAGAACATATCCACGCCACGGAATTTTTGGGCTACGCACAACCAACAGCAACTGCAAAAGTGGAAGCGATACTTGTCAATGGTATTGCTGAAGAAGAAGCAGAAGCAGGAACAGACGTGCAAATAGTCCTCGACAAAACGCCATTTTATGCAGAGTCGGGCGGACAAATTGGCGACAAGGGTTATCTAAGTGGTGAGGGTGTCGTTGTTACTATTAACGATGTCAAGAAAGAATCAGATTTTCATGTCCACTTCGGACGCATCGAACGGGGTACACTGAGAGTCGGCGATACTGTTTCCGCCCAAATCGATCGCGCTTGTCGCCGTCGCGCCCAAGCTAACCACACCGCCACTCACCTACTGCAAGCGGCGTTAAAGAAAATCGTCGATGATTCGATCTCCCAGGCGGGTTCTTTAGTCGACTTTGACAGATTGCGCTTTGACTTCAACTGTCCTCGGGCGTTGACTGCTGAGGAGATTCAGCAAATTGAAGAACAGGTAAACACTTGGATTGCTGAGGCGCACTCTGCGAAAGTAGCAATTTTGCCCATCGCAGAAGCAAAAGCGAAAGGTGCGATCGCCATGTTTGGCGAAAAATATGGTGACGAGGTACGCGTGATTGATTTCCCTGGCGTGTCAATGGAATTGTGCGGTGGAACTCACGTAAGTAATACTGCTGAGATTGGTGTGTTTAAAATCATTTCGGAAGCTGGAGTTGCTTCTGGGGTACGGCGAATCGAAGCGGTTTCCGGCCCAGCTATACTAGACTACTTAAATGTCCGGGATACGGTAGTCAAAGATTTAAGCGACAGATTCAAAGTTAAACCAGAAGAGTTACCAGACAGAATTACGGTTCTGCAAAACGAACTCAAAAACACCCAAAAGGAATTAGAAAACCTCAAATCACAGTTGGCAATTGTTAAATCTGATCAACTCCTGCAAACAGTGGAAACTGTAGGCAATTATAAAATTCTCGTCGCCCAGCTAGAAGACGTTGACGCAGAGTCTTTGAAAACTGCGGCGGAACGCTTGCAGCAAAAACTTGGTGCAGGTGCGGCGGTGGTGTTAGGTTCTGTCCCGGAAGTCGGGAAAGTTAGTTTAGTGGCTGCTTTTTCGCCGGAAGTGAATCAGAAAGGACTGCAAGCTGGTAAATTTATCGGTGCGATCGCCAAAATTTGTGGCGGTGGCGGCGGTGGAAGACCGAATTTGGCACAAGCCGGTGGACGGAATGCAAGTAAATTACCAGAGGCTTTGGAGAAAGCCAAAGGCGAGTTAAAGTCAGCGTTGGGTTAGATAAAGCTTAACCTATCCTTTATTTTTGATTGAGTACAAATTAAGGATAAAACTAAATACGCTTGGTGTTAGTACTCTTTGTGTCTTAGTGTCTTAGTGGTTTCAAGATTATCTTTTTCACCACAAAGTCACCAAGACACCAAGAGAAACCCTAACTGAGATTGAGGCTGGTGAAAGCTTGCTGATTATACAAGTCTTTGGTATGCGACAAACATATTTTATAGTAAAAATGTACTATAAACAAATTTCGATTATAATTCAAAAACTAGCCAAAACTCTAGGGGTTGATTTTGTTGAGCTTGTTGCTGAAGTTTTGGAAAATTTGATTGATGATCAATATCCAATAAATTCCCGTCATGAACCTTTACCAGGGAAAATTCAGCTACTTGAAGGATGGACTTTTCACAATTTGGAGTTGAAGGTTTCCAAAGGAGCTTCTGGACAAGTCAGATTGATGTATTTGGTTAACAATATTGACTGTGTAATTAAACTGGTGTGGATTTATAATCACGAACAGTTTGCTAAACGTCCTGCGGGAAAAGACTTGAAGAGTGTGATTAAGGAAATTCTTGAATTTTGATCAACGGTAGAATGCGATCGCATCCTAAAACAAAAAAAGGGACGCTTATTTCAATCCCTTTTCCAAAAATAAACTTGATCTTGAGCTGGAACGATTAGAAGAGTCGAAAAATAAACGGATAATGTACAGGTACATCGGGATTGCTGAAACACTTTAATAATGCCCAGATTGTCAGTCCCCAGTGCAATAGAAAACCAAAAGCAACAACAGGAAAGAACAAAATCCCGCCGATACCAAAGGTTAGGAAAGATAGAATTCCAATAGGGACTCCGATGACGGTTCCCCAAAACCAAACATTCAAGTGAAAATTAATTGATTCTTTGGCGTTGCTTTTCACAACTGGATCGTCGGAAATTAAGTTAATTACAATTGGAACTCCAATTGAAAACAACGCTGTACTAAAGAAAATCGCTCCATGACACAGAGATGATAGCAATTTGCGCTTATCGGAATCATATGTGACTTGCATCCTGGTAGCTCTCCAATTCGCTTTCTAGCTTTGATTGTAGCGATCGCCTTATAAATTTAGTATTGCAGGTTGCCGTACTAGCAAGTTTTTAGGCTTTTGCTGTAGACAGATTAACTTTGACTGCCATAGCTCAAATATCGGTAATGATGTTTACCGAACTCTACAATTTTCTATTAGCAGAGTGATACTAATAAATTATCATAAACCTGAGAAAGTGCTAGAACAGAATTAAGAAACGCTTTGAGTTAAGATTCATCTTTTGGAGGCAAATAGCCTGCCAATTTATTACTTAGTTAGTTAATATTGATATCTGCGAATTGAACTAACACTCAAAAAACCGAATGTCATCAAACCAAAGTATAGTTGTGGGTTCGAGAATATGCTGAGTTTGGAGAAGTTTTACTCCCACTAGTAAATACAGTCCACTTGAGTGGACTTAAACTATTAGCCAAGAAATTTATTTCTTGGCGGACGCAAAAACTGGTGCAATATCTCAAAATACCCGTTTAAGATCACAACAGAGATAAAATAAAGTAAGGCAAAGTCCTAATTTTAACATTACTTCAAAAAGGCGGGAAAAAATGGGTCGTTTAAATCCTTACTCTTTACAAATGCAAATTACCCAGATGTTTGAACAAGGGCAATCATTTTTTGCCACAACTAAAGTACAAGAATGGTTGAAAGAGCGTAATCATAATCCCGCAGATTACGATATTATTTTCCACAAAAAACCTGCCCCTCCAGGTTCTAAAGAAGTGATGGTAGTAGAAATTGAATTGCGGCGCAAAGACGGACAACCAGTAGATCCTTGGTTGCAAGAACAAGCTAATTTACATGCTTAAAACCTAGCATTTCTCTATTCACATGACAAGCAATATCCAAGAATCAGTCACATACACAGGCGGATGCCATTGTGGCGCGGTACGTTTTCAAGTTGTAGTTGATAGGCATAAAGCCGATGATTGCAACTGTTCTATTTGCAGAAAAAAAGGATTTCTGCATTTGATCGTGCCAAAAGATAAATTTACATTACTCCAAGGCGATGATGTATTAACAACTTACACATTTAATACAGGAGTTGCTCAGCATAAATTTTGTTGCATTTGTGGAATACACTCTTTTTATATTCCTCGCAGTCATCCAGACAGCATAGATGTTAACATCCGTTGTCTAGATGGTGATGTAGTGAAAAAGTTTGAAATTGTACCTTTTGACGGGGCTAATTGGGAGCAAAATATACACAAGTTACGGTAAGTTAAATCAGCGATCGCTCTATAGCTACTAACAAATATTAAGCTTGATTTTGGTCGTGTAATTACAAATTGCCTATCTTCTCAAATTCTCTAACAAATGTAAAAAATACTTGTATTTAAAAATATTTAATAAATTCGTCTGAAAACTAGTTGTTTCTTATACACCATAGCTATAATGTAAAAATTTTAGACTGCTCTAACCCAGCTAAGCCTTTAAATCCACATTCTAACTACTATTGGCTTAACCAGAAAGAAATTATTTTATTTGTCTGTGGAAAAATAAAGATTGATACCAGGTATATATTTATTGTTGCATATCTCTTGTCTTCTCATGATTATTAATGTTATTTCTAAGTTAACTGTGTAATAGTAATAATTATGATCACTTTCTAAGAGATGCTAGTCTAACTTAGAGATTAAGGTCATCTATTTTGTATAGAACATACGATTTTAGCCATCATCTTTGTTGATGTGACAGTTGAAAGTAAAGAATGCTGATTTTATTAACTTAGTAACAATGTTCTTGATTGTTTTTAGCGATTAGTTACGACTATTGCAATAGTGAAAAGCTAACAGAAACTACCGCAGACTTGTAAAGTTGGAGTTACTTTGAAAATATAACATATTAACTAAACCTATTTTAGTATGTCATACCAATTTGCAAAACTAAGTCTAGAACAGGAGAATTTAGTTCCAATTTATCAACGCAAGTGGAGAAATATTGCTCTTTCAACTCAGCGAGTTGACCGAAAAAAAGCAGCTGAGGCAGTTAAAGAAGTTTATGCTTTTTGTGGTCTTGCTACACCAGAAGTAGTATTTTGTGAAAGCCCCTATGAGGCTATGAGTAAAGCTTTACCAAGCTGTGAGAATTTAATTATTCCAAGCTTGGTGCAGAGATTGTTACAATTACGTTTACGTATATTAAAGTTATTTCCGGCTCAGGCAAGATATTATCAAGATCCTATTGCTATTCAAAGACCCGATAATATTAATGTACACATTCACACCACATTGTATTATCAATTTCTTTCTTACATGAAATCTTTAGAACAGCAGTTAAACACTGACTTAGGATATCTCGTAGAGTTAGAAATTGAAGTAAATTTATCAGCACTGTATCATCAACTGCAAAATGAATTGGGCAAACAATATGACGGTAACTTTATACCTGCTGCTACATTTTGCAGCTATTGCAGTTGGTTAGAATTTTGGAAATCTGCATTAAATTACACTGCTGATCAAGAGTTATTGCAGTTGTTTCAATCTTTGGCTAAATCTTGTGGTTGGATTTTTCCTTATAAAAGAGTAGCAGTAGTGTGCGATCGCCCCACCAAACTGTGCTTTGACAGCAGTAATCGCCTCCACGCTGAAGGTGAAACTGCGATTGAATTTGCCGACGGGTACAACCTTTACGCCTACCACGGTATTACTTTGCCAGAAAAATATGGTAAGCTACACCCCCAACAATGGCAAGCACAATGGTTATTGCAAGAAGATAACGCCGAACTGCGGCGAGTATTGATTCAGGGTATCGGCTACGCTCGTATTATCGAACAATTACAAGCATCTGAGTTAGATCGTTATCGAGAATACACATTATTAAAAATAGAGAACGATGTAGATATAGAACCAATTTATTTATTAAAAATGACTTGTCCTAGCACAGGATATATTCATGTATTGCGTGTGCCACCAAATGTACAATCTGCACAAGAAGCAATTACTTGGGCGAATTGGGGAATTGCACCGACAGAATTTGCTATGCAAACTTGATTGGAGGCACTATTTTGTAGTGGCGTGTATTGGGCGCGAATTTTCAAATGATTGCTAACAAAAAATTATCAAAATGTCTAACACACGGCAACATAACACTGTACGACAGGCTAAAGCTGTAACACAGCCTACTTTACTTTACATTGCCCGTAATTGGCGATGTTGGATACGATCGCGACTACCAGTAGGAATCGAAGCAATTAACTTTTGAGTGTATTCTTGTTTGGGTTCGCGGTAAATTTCTTCTGCTATGCCTTGCTCGACAATTTCACCACTATTCATAACTAAAATGCGATCGCTCATAAACTTTACCACGCTCAAGTCATGAGAAATAAAGATGTAAGTTAAACCAAACTCATCTTGTAATTCTTTGAGCAAATTCAGCACCTGCGCCTGCACTGATACATCCAACGCCGAAACCGATTCATCGCAAATAATAAATTTAGGATTCAAGGCTAAAGAACGAGCAATACAAATCCTTTGGCGTTGACCACCGGAAAACTGATGCGGATAGCGGTTCATAGCATCGGCGCTTAAGCCGACTCGTTCTAATAGATAAGCAGCACGTTTTTGTCTTTCTTGCTTTGTATTACCAATGGAGTGAATCAGCAAGGGTTCCATGATCGTGTCCCCTACCTTCATACGGGGGTCAAGGGAACTAAATGGGTTTTGAAAGACTATTTGCATTTCCCGTCGCAGTTTTTGCAATGCTTCTCCTTTAAGGGTTGTGATATCTCGTCCCTCAAAGATAATTTGACCACTCATCGGTTCGATTAAGCGTAACAAAGTTCTGCCTAAGGTAGTTTTGCCACAACCAGATTCTCCCACCAAACCTAGAGTTTCTCCTTTTTTGACATCAAAGGAAACTCCATTCACAGCCATGTAATAACGTTTTGTACCGCCAAATATACCCTTGATTGGAAAACCAACCTTAAGATCCTTAACTTGGAGTAGAGGTGGTTCGCTTTCTAAATTTGCTAATCTCTGCGCTATTTCTTCCGGCGTGACATCTGGGGGTTCTGTGGGTTCTTTTCCCTGAATCATCACTTCTCCCGTCGTTGGTATTTCCTCGACATTCATGTAGTCGGAAACAGTTAAAAGCTTGTGGGGACGGCGGTTAAGTTTAGGACGACAAGCTACCAAACCCTTTGTATATGGATGTTGAGGATTGGCAAAAATTTTGCTGGCGTCATCGAATTCAACAATTTTACCTCTGTACATGACCGCGACTTTATCGGCTACTTCGGCAATTAAGCCTAAGTCGTGGGTGATAAAAATTAACGCCATGTCGCGACTGACCTGTAATTCTCGCAGCAAATCAATAATAGTTGCTTGCACCGTCACATCCAAGGCGGTAGTTGGTTCATCAGCAATTAATACCAGGGGGTTGCAGGAAATTGCCATCGCAATCATCACCCGTTGTAACTGACCCCCGGAAAGTTGATGAGGATAACGTTCTAGGATGGCTTCTTTATGTTGCTTGACTAACTTGAGTAGCTTTTGTTCATCTAAGCTGGATGAACCAAAAGATGAGTGTTGCCAGGTGTCAATATAATGCTGTCGGATCTTTTCATCACTTTGGAGCAATTTTACTTCTTGCAGCCGTGCGATCGCTTGGTGTCGTGCTTCTGCTTCTGAAATATTTTGGTGTCGTAAAATTGCTTCTGTTAGTTGAAATCCAATAGTATACACAGGGTTAAGCGAACTCATCGGTTCTTGAAAAATCATGGCGATATCGCCACCCCGGTGCAGTTGCATTTCCTGAGGAGATAACTCTACCAAATTGATGGGTTGACTATTTTCATTGGCACGAAACCAAATTTCTCCGCCTGCTATCCTACCCGGAGACTGCAATAAACCCATGATTGCTAGAGATGTAACTGATTTGCCACTCCCCGACTCTCCTACTATGCCTAGAGTTTCACCTCGATGCAATTGAAAAGAAATTCCATCTACAGCTTTGATGATTTTGCTATCACCAGCAAATTCTACCTGTAAATCGCGAACATCTAGGACTATTTCTTTCATAGGAAGTCGGGGTTAAATGGGAATTGAAAATAAACAGGATTTTATCAGTTATCAATGAACAGTAAGGGAAAAAGGTGTAAGTCCCAGAATCTACGGGGGTTAACTAGTAAACAATAAGTGATAACTGATCAGTGGTAACTGTTCACTGATTTAAAATGGGATATCATCAACGTCTGGTTCTGGGTTAGGTGCTACTGGAGGATAGGAACTGCGTTCAGGTTTTGAGACTTGGGGAACAGGTTCTGAGTAATTATTTTGGGAAGCGACACCAACATTACTTGTTGTTGGAGTTGGCGTAGAAAGCGGTGGTTCGTAACTAGAAACAGCTTTTTGAGGAGGAGTAGTAATTGGTGCTGTGGTCCTGGAAGATCCAGTCATGTTTAAATTTGCAACCAAAGGATAAATTTTTTGTACTGTCAACTCGGCACGTTTTTCTTTAAAACCTTCTGGACGATCAATGGTGTGCATACCTAAGCGTCCTTCTAAAAGAACGCGATCGCCAACGTGGTAGTGCTGCTGAATTTCTTTAGCCATATTGCCCCAACCTACTACTTTTAAATTTGCTGCTGGTTCACTTTCTCGCAACCCAGAAAACTGCACCAGCATCTCTGTCACTTCCAATCCATCTGGTGTAAAACGCAGTTCTGGTTCTTTAATAATTTCCGCCATCAAAATACAGCTGTTCATCAAAATTCTCCTGAGTTGAAATAGGGATTGGGGATTGGGGAACGGGGAACAGGAAAGCAAGAATATTAAATAATGTTTGTTTTGTTTATCATACGAATGTCTCTATTAAAAATATTGTTAATGATAATTAATGACCATTGACTATTAACTAATGACAACCAAGACTCATTAACTTTATTGATGGTGAATAACTAAATTCCATAATTTACACTCTTGGCTTTGAGACTGTTTTAGCATAAAAGCCAAGGAAGTATTGCGAACAGTATCAAACTACTGTTCGGAAACTTTAATTGGCTGCAATAAGTATTTAATTCTACAACAATTCAGTACATTTGTATTATACTTGTCTTCAAGTTTTGACATGAGCAGGAAAAACACCATAGGCTACTAACCTTGCTGGCAAGTCACGTAACCAAGGCAAGCGTAACCAACCAGGTAGCTGTAACAACTGATTTGAATTGAGAACACGGGCAAATATCTGCTGTTGGATAAAAGACTGAAATGCTTGGATAATCCGAGTCGGCAATTCTCTTTGGCGTTGCACTTTGGCGAGTTCGTGTAATTCTACATGTCCTTGCTTGAGTGGTTTACTCAGGACATTTGCAGCCACAACAGCATCTTGAATCGCATAATTGATACCAACTCCACCGACAGGAGACATCACATGGGCTGCGTCACCAATCAGCAGTAGTCCAGGACGATACCAACGGACTAAGCGGCTGGATTCTACAGACAGGAAAGCAATCTGTGACCAATCTTGTAGATGTTGAATGCGGTCTTGCAATTCTGGCACTACTTCTACAATAGACTTTCTCAAAGCTTCCATGCCAGACGCACGAATTTCCTGATACTCTCCCTTAGGAATCACGTAGGCAATTTGCCATTGATCGCCGCGATCTAGCATAGCGACGATATGACCACGACCAATACGCCCCATTCCCCCTTCATAATCTCCTGGTTGCTTCGGTAAACGGAACCAAAGCACATCCATCGGTGGTGAAGTTTGAATAGATTCAAATAAAATGTCATGGGTAGGAGTCGGCGTCTCTTGAGGAGAAGGATTTGAGGTAAGATGAGAAGCCATAATAAAATTCCCCAATGTGCTTTCTTTCAAGGTAGTCCTAATGAAAAAATTTCACCACCAAGGATGAAAAAACCTCACCCCTCGCCCCTCTCCTTGCTAAGGAGAGGGGTGTCTTTCAAGGTAGTGTGGCTGTTATAGTAAAAGCTGTTTTTTTAACTTTTCGTAGTCACTGCAAACGTGTATCATGAGCGCTGAAGCCTAAGTGTACTTTGTCATTTGTTTAAAGTTATTAACTAATGACAAATGACCATTGACCCTTGACCCTTGACCATTGCTGAAAAACTCGTGGCGCAAGTAATTTTAGAAAACGTTTATAAAAGTTTTCCTCCTCGTCGGGGAGAAAGTGTTACTTCTCAAACCCAGCTGGTATTGAATGGAGAGAAAAAGGAAGCAACTGCCTCTAAAAGTGCAGATGGTGTGAATGTCTTGCGGCGAATTAACCTGACTGTGGCAGATGGTGAATTTATGGTGCTGGTCGGGCCTTCTGGTTGTGGTAAAAGCACCTTGCTACGGTTAATTGCTGGTTTGGAAGTCATGACTGGAGGCAATATCTGGGTAGGCGATCGCTTAGTTAACGATCTCCCCCCTAAGGAACGAGATATTGCGATGGTGTTTCAAAATTACGCCCTTTATCCCCACATGTCGGTGTATGACAATATTGCTTTTGGATTGCGACGCCGAACTATTGGAGGTGGGGAGGAGTTTACCCCATCACCCCATTTAACGGCGTGGGCAGAAAATTTACTCGTGGGGATGACACGAAATTTACCCAAAGGACTCCGTTATATTTCAAAGAAAGAACGCTCAGTCAATGAACGGGTAAAATACGTTGCCCAGTTATTACAAATTGAGGGACTGTTAAATCGTTTACCCAAACAATTATCCGGGGGACAAAGACAACGGGTAGCCTTAGGAAGGGCGATCGCCCGCAATCCCCAAGTGTTTCTTATGGATGAACCGCTTTCTAACCTTGATGCTAAACTGCGCGCCGAAACTCGCGCCCAAATTGTCAAACTGCAACGCCAGCTAGGGACAACAACAATTTATGTTACCCACGATCAAACAGAAGCGATGACAATGGGCGATCGCATTACAATTCTCAATCAAGGTCAAATTCAACAAGTTGCCCAGCCGTTGGAACTTTATAATCGTCCCGCCAACCTTTTTGTGGCTGAATTTATTGGTTCACCACCAATGAATTTTATGCCGATGCAATTTCATGCCCCTTTGTTAATTACTAACGGAGATTTTCGCCTGACTTTGCCAGAATTTTGGGGTAAAGCCTTACAAAAATACGATGGACGCACTGTAATATTAGGCATTCGTCCAGAAAATTTAATTTTAAGTGTGCCTGCGACGAAAAATTTACCAGTACAAGTCGAATTAGTAGAAAACCTCGGCAATGATAGCTATTTATCTACAAAGTTAGTTGGTTCTAGTTTTCAACAACCTGTGACTGCTTCTGGTAATTCTTTGCAAGTGCGAGTACCTCCAGACAGGCTGGTACATGTGGGGGAACAGCTATGGTTATCCCTGACACCAGAAAAACTTCACTTTTTTGATCCAGAAACGGAATTGGCAATTTTTCCTTAAATTTAGTGTTCCTTGCATGTAGTAAAGTATGATGTTTTGAAAATCGAACACAGATGCACACAGATGCACACGGATAAATTATCTGTGTTTATCGGTGTTCATCTGTGTTCGTTTTTTTTAACTCCTATGCCAACGAGTACCCTCACGGCTATCTATTAAAGTAATGCCTTGGGCTTGCAATTCATCGCGGATGCGGTCTGCTTCGGCAAAGTTCTTGGCTTTTCTCGCTTCTTGCCGTTTTTGAATTAACTCTTCGATTTCTACTTCAGTAATACCACCAGTATTATTTGTTTCTTCTGTAACCTTAGCTTCTAAACCCAAAACTCCGGCTAAAGTCACAAGAGTCTGCCATTGTTTAGCTAATTCTTCTGGTGGTATTTCGGTTCTACCTTCATGCACCAAAAGATTTCCCTCTCGGCGTAGTTCCTTGGCCAGTTCAAATAGTACTGCTAGGCTACCAGAGAAGTTAAAGTCATCATCTCCTGATTCTTCAAACCTGTTGATGATTTCTTTATCTAAGTTATTGCCGTTATTGTCAAAGCCAAGTTTTTCACCGTGTTCGTAACCAAAGAGTAAACCTTCTTTGAGAGTTTTCCAACTACTTTCAGCAGTGGCGATCGCTTCATCTGTAAAATCAAGAGGTTTGCGATAGTGTGCCTGCAAGACAAAGTAACGTACCGCCATTGGGTCAACTGGGCGATCTAATAATTCTCTGATGGTAGTAAAGTTACCCAGAGACTTGGACATTTTCTTACCATCCACCATCACCATGCCGTTATGCATCCAGTAACGGGCTAGGGGTTTATTGATGGCGGCTTCTGATTGGGCAATTTCATTTTCATGGTGAGGGAAGATTAAATCACCACCGCCACCATGAATATCTATTGTTTCACCTAGTCGCGATCGAATCATCGCCGAACATTCAATATGCCATCCGGGACGACCTTTACCCCAAGGTGAGTCCCAAGCTGGTTCTCCAGGTTTAGCAGCTTTCCATAGAGCAAAATCGAAGGGGTGCTGTTTTTTACCTTCTTGATCTTCAGCATCTACTCTGCCACTTGCACCAGCTTGCATTTGTTCTAGTTCGCGTCCAGATAGCTTGCCATAAGTAGAAAAACGCTCAACTCTGTAATATACGTCACCACCAGCCGCATAGGCATAATCTTTTGCAATTAAGGCTTTAATCATCTCATGGATTTCCGGAATGTGTTCCGTTGCACGGGGATATTCGTCAGCATCCATGACGTTTAAACGCCGGATATCTTCAAAATAAGCATCGATAAAACGATGTGATATCGCTTCCATCGTTGTACCTTGTTCCCTGGCACGGTTGAGAATCTTATCGTCAATATCGGTAAAATTCTGGATGTAGTAGACTTGATAACCGCGCCATTGCAGATAACGACGTATAGTATCCCAAACTATATAGGAACGAGCATGACCCAAATGGCAATAGTCATACACCGTCACGCCGCAGCAATACATCTTAACTTTTCCAGGCTCAATTGTTTCCAAAGGTTCTTGGCGACGAGTGAGGGTATTGTAAACGGTTAGGGTCATAACACAGTAATTACTGATTGAGATACGCAATAATAGGTTAAAGCAACTGGGATGTTGATCCAGCATCCCTATGCTAGTGTTTTATGGACTCTCTGCGCTACATTCTCTAGTTTGACTCATTTGATGGCAGTGTTATGCAAGCAGCTACTTCTGAATCTCATTCAATGGATGCCCCAAAACAAGGATTACCAGTCACAATTATCACTGGTTTTCTTGGCAGTGGCAAAACAACTTTACTTAATCATATCTTGAGCAATCAACAGGGTTTAAAAACCGCTGTTTTAGTAAATGAATTTGGTGAAATCGGCATTGATAACGAGTTAATTATCTCTACCGACGATAATAATATGGTGGAGTTAAGTAATGGTTGTATCTGCTGCACCATTAATAATGATTTGGTTGATGCCGTTTACAAAGTTTTAGAACGTCAAGAAAATATAGATTACTTAGTTGTAGAAACAACTGGACTAGCAGATCCATTACCAGTTGCCTTAACATTTCTTGGTACGGAATTACGAGATTTAACTCGTCTAGATTCGATTATCACTGTTGTCGATGCAGCAAATTACAGCCTAGATTTATTTAATTCTCAAGCAGCTTATAGTCAGATTGCCTATGGTGATGTGATTTTGTTGAATAAAACAGATTTAGTTTCTGAAACAGAATTAGAAACACTAGAAGCCAAAATTCGAGAGGTTAAGGAAGGTGCGAGGATTATTCGTACCAAGAAAGCACAAGTACCACTACCTTTAATTCTCAGTGTTGGTCTGTTTGAGACAGATAAGTATTTTGACGCTGCAGAAGCGCATGATCACGACCATCACGACCATCACCATCACGACCATGATCATGACCACTCAGAATGCGGTCACAACCACCACGACCATGATCATCACCACCATCACCATCATTCCAATCATCTGGAAAATGATGGCTTTACCTCAATATCTTTTGAGAGTGACAAACCTTTTGCAATCAGAAAATTTCAGTATTTCTTAGATAACCAACTTCCCGACACTATTTTCCGCGCCAAAGGTATAATGTGGTTTGATGAAAGTCCCAAGCGACATATTTTTCACCTATGTGGTAAACGCTTTACCTTAGATGATGATGAGTGGAAAGGCGAAAAGAAAAATCAGTTAGTACTGATTGGTCAAAATTTAGACCATGAAAAATTGCGAGAACAATTAGAAAACTGTCTATGTATTCCTTCTACGACTCGTGGTAAAGGATTCGGGAAGTAGTCATTGGTCATTGGTCATTTGTCATTTGTCATTTGTCATTAGAATGACCAATGACTAACCCCTTTGGGGTGAGGGAACTTTTTATTAGTTTCTCTTAATCTTGTGATTCGTCAGTCTCTGAAATCTCCAACTGTTGCAGCTGTCCTACTGATAAACCTGTCAATTTTGACACCATTTCCCTTGACATTCCCTCTTTGAGAAGGTTGACAGCAACCCGCTGAATACCTTCTTGAATACCTTCAGCCCGACCTATAGCCCGACCTTCATCTATTAAAGCTTGATAAGTTACTGACTCTTGCATAAGTTCTTTTCGCAGCAACTGTTGAATTGTGTCTTTATTTAAGACTAGCCCAGCGAGGATAAATACAGTATAAATAACACTTAAAACGTCACTTTATATAATGCGTGTTGTGATTCAGCGAGTTAAATCATCCAAAGTCACAGTTAATGGTGAAATTATCGGCAAAATTGGACGAGGACTGAATTTGCTTGTGGGTATTGCTGATAGTGATACTGATGCTGAACTTGACTGGATGGTACGTAAATGTTTGGAATTGCGACTGTTCCCTGACCAGGAAGGCGGAGATAGGTGGCAAAAATCTGTGCAAGAAATTGGTGGTGAGTTGCTGGTAATCAGTCAGTTCACGCTTTACGGTGACTGTCGCAAAGGTCGACGACCATCGTTTGACCGTTCAGCAACCCCTCAAACTGCTGAGAATTTATATAATTGCTTTGTCGCCAAGTTACGGGAGAGTGGTTTGAAGGTAGAAACTGGTAAATTTGGGGCGATGATGCAAGTTACGATTGAAAATGACGGGCCTGTAACCTTAATACTAGACAAAGAAAGTATATAAGTGTTTACACGTAGGTAATCAATCTGATCATCATCTAGACTGATTTGTACTAAAAGATGAGAAAATATTAGTTTAAACATCACAAAACTTTAAATTCACTCATCATGGCAAAAATCCAGTTTTCTAAAGGTATTGACGAAGAAGTAATTCCAGAAGTACGCTTGACGCGATCGCGCACTGGTGACAGTGGTACTGCAACGTTTATTTTTCAAAATCCTAAAGCATTGGATAGTGGCAATACCGAAGACATCACCGGTATGTACATGATTGACGAAGAAGGGGAAATTGTCACCCGCGAAGTCAAAGGTAGATTCGTCAACGGTAAACCAGAAGCTTTGGAAGCTGTTTATTTAATGAAATCTAAAGAACAATGGGATCGCTTCATGCGGTTTATGCAAAGATATGCAGAAGAAAATGACTTGGGATTTAATAAATCTTAAAAAGTCATTGGTCATTGGCTAAGGAATTTTGTTGATGGTTGATAGTTGGTAGGTGTTTGCTCAAACAACCAATCACAACCAACAACCAACAAACACCAAACCACAAATAAATGACTCATATCCCTCATTCAAATTTTCAATTGTTGACGGTAACTTGTGCTGTAGTTACCGTTAGCGATACACGTTCCCAATCCACAGATAAAAGTGGTCAGTTAATTCAACAATTACTCCGGGATGCTAACCACACAGTCGGAGTTTACACAATTATTAAAGATGAACCAAATCAAATCCAAGAACAGTTAGAACTGCTGGGTAAAAATTCCAATTTAGATGCAGTAATTTTCACTGGTGGCACGGGTATTGCACCGAGAGATACTACCTATGATGCCATAGAAAAGTTGTTAGAAAAAACTTTGCCGGGATTTGGTGAATTGTTTCGCTTTTTAAGTTATCAGGAAATTGGTTCACGAGCGATCGCTTCTCGTGCTGTTGCTGGTGTGTATCAAAGTAAATTAGTTTTTTCTCTTCCTGGTTCTAGCAATGCGGTGCAATTAGCGATGGAAAAACTAATTTTACCGGAACTTTCCCATTTGGTTGGTTTGTTACGTCAATAAGAGCAAAAAATTATCTATGATAAAAAAGGCAGAAGGTAAATAAGTCATCATTTCTCGCTTGCCTTTAATCTTAATCAATCCTCATTTTCCCAAAATAAATTTATCTTTTAAACATTGATGAGAAGCTTCGCAGACTTGAATACAGCCAGCTAAACCGTGTGATTCCATTCTACTAGCAGTATTGACAGTATCTCCCCACAGATTATAAGCAAATTTTTTTAAGCCAATTACTGTCAGTCCAACAATTAACATAATCTGTGCTTGTAATCGTAATCGATCAAGTACCATTTCTGTCTTTGTGTGGTGTAGGAGTCGAAAATACTAGCAGGCTTTTCAGTGAAACATCACTTGTTTCAGGAATATATCAAGTTGCTCTTTGTCTGTATTTGTCGGTTTAATCATGCACGTTTTCAGTTATTTTTGTTAAGGGAATAAGTTGAGTGAGTAAATTTTGTTGGCGGTTGGTTGTTGGTAGTTGCTGGGAACAAACTACAAGCAACAAACAACAAACAACTATTTGGGAGAAACCTAAAAATGGCTCGTACCCCTACATTGACTTTTGATCGTGGCACATTAATTTTGCATCCACCACCCCGTGGCAAAGCTTGGACAGATTACGCCGTATGGGATGATAGAGTTGAAAAGTTCCGTATTCCGGCGATTAGATATCGTCCTTTGGTAGAAGCACTCCAAGCAGAGGATACCTATTTTATTGACGAGGCGAAAGGATTTTATTCTCTAGAATTGCTTTCTAGTTTGGAAATGGAACCCTATCCCCACCAAAGTGAAGCGTTAACAGCTTGGAAGTTGGCGGGAAGACAAGGTGTAGTGGTGCTACCTACCGCCGCTGGAAAAACTTATTTGGCGCAGATGGCAATGGAGGCGACGCCGCGCAGTACACTGATTGTTGTGCCAACGTTGGATTTAATGCATCAGTGGTATGCACACTTGGTATCGGCGTTTCCGGATGCGGAGGTAGGTTTACTGGGGGGTGGTTCACGGGATAAAACAGCAATACTGGTTGCAACTTACGATAGCGCCGCGATTCATGCTGAAAGTTTGGGAAATCAGTACGGCTTGTTGATTTTTGATGAGTGTCATCATTTACCAACGGATTTTAATCGGGTAATTGCAGAGTATGCGATCGCTCCCTATCGTTTAGGATTATCGGCGACACCGGAACGCAGTGATGGCAAACATACTGATTTGAATATACTAATTGGCCCAGAAGTATATCGCAAAAGGGCTGAAGATTTGGCGGGAAAAGCGTTAGCAGAACACGAAATTGTGCAAATTAAAGTCAAGCTATCCCAGCATGAAAGGGAAAAATACAACGATTTAATTCAAATCCGCAATGATTTTTTGCAGCAAGCGAAAATTTCTTTGGGGAGCATCCAGGGTTGGCAAAAATTTGTGCAGATGAGTGCGCGATCGCAAGCAGGACGTAGAGCTATGTTAGCCCATCGCCAAGCTAAAGAAATCGCTGTTGGTACGGATGGTAAGTTAAGAATTCTAGCAAATTTATTAGCGAAGCATTATCCGGAGCGAGTTTTAATTTTTACTGCTGATAATGCTACAGTTTATCGAATTTCCCAGGAGTTTTTAATTCCAGCTATTACTCATCAAACGCCTGTGAAGGAACGCCATGAGATTTTGACAAGGTTTCGGGAGGGGGAGTATAAGACTGTTGTTGCTTCCCATGTGTTGAATGAAGGGGTAGATGTGCCGGCGGCGAGTGTAGCGATTATTTTATCAGGTACGGGTTCGGCAAGGGAATATATTCAGAGATTGGGGAGGGTGTTGAGGAAGGGTCAGGATAATCATAAACAGGCGATTTTATATGAGGTGGTGGCGCAAGATACGGCGGAAGAGGGAACTTCGGCGAGGAGAAGAGGGGTAAGAAATGCACCGCCACGACGCCAAGATCGCCAAGAGAAGGAGAACAGAAGAGGGAATTTACAGGTTGTGTATGGTACTGGTGAGGAAAAAAGTTATCGTGCTGCGGAGCAGTTAGAGATTAAGTATACGGTTGAGAAGAAGAAGTCTAAAAAAGAAGAAGATCTGGAGTAGGGATTAGTTTTTGTTAAAAGCAGTGTATTCTATAAAGAATTGGTATTGGTGCATTTTGCCTCCACCCTAGGAGAATGAACATCTAAAACCCAATTTTCATCTATAAATTCTAGATTTTCATCATAGATGAGAATTAACTCACCAATTTTCTGTGCGTCATTGTGGTTTGGCTGCTCGTAAGTAGCATCTGTTGAAGCTAGCAGGACAAATTTAAGTTGAAAAAAGCGTTTGGTATGTGTAAAGCCAATGGAACTACTGACTAACAAAGCTGTGAGATCACGTGGCAAGATAATTTCTTGATAATATCCATCATTTTCATCCCAGTAGCCACATACTTTGTAGTCACATAATTCTAAATGCTCTTTCAAAAGTGCATCACTATCTAGATTTTCTAAGATTTCAGTCAAATCACGCCATATTTGATGATTTTTTAATTCGAGTTTAGTCATGGCTTACTTGAATTAATGTTCTGTTGCCAAACCAGGAAAGTGCAAGATTCCATCTATAAATTTTGCATGAAACCGTCGATCACCACCTTTGCCCAACACTTTTGATTTCAAATCGTAACCTTCCTCTTGGGAAGGAACTAGGCCAATGTTACCGCGCTGTGGCACTTGTCCTTTATCAATAGCTTTTAAATGCTTGCTACTTTGATCATATTTGATTCCCAGCTTTACTTGTTCAGCACTAAACGAAACAAGTAGAGCATTGGTTGTTTGATAGACAATATTTGGTTGAACATCCTTCCATTGTTGGGGTAAAGGCTCCATTTAAACCACCTGAAATAGAAAACCCAAACTTGCCCAATGATTCACATCCAATACATAGGAGTCAGCAGGGACGGTGTTAGGATCGGCTGCTGTTGTACTAGCGTTGTGTAAATCTTGCAGCAGGGCGTGGGCTACTTCTAGGGGGTTTAATATTGGGAGAATACGTTGTTGATCGGCGCGTGGGTGTTTAGCAGATGCCAAAGCGTTGAGGGTTTGGGTAAATGGAGCTGTGCTAAAGATTAATTGGGTTTCACTAAAGGAAGGTGGCCCTTGGATTACCCATTCAAAACCAGATGTGGTCTGTGGTAAAGTTAGGGTTTCGCCGGGAGCAATGGTAATATCAATTAGCTGTGGTTCTTGGGGATCTTCAGTTTCTGTGACTTTTTGCCACGGGTAAAGAGCGATCGCGTTCTTGGCGCTATTTAGTCCTACAAGCATACAGTAGATTGGGTTGTTGCCGATGTTTTGCACGCGATACTGTACCCGACTCCCAATCGATATGGTCGGGGTGTGTCCCGGTTCAGGGTTAGCTGATTTTTTGTTGATGGTTTCTGGATTAGCAGTTCGTAGTGTTTCCCGGTGCATGATTGCACGAGGTGCAATTCCACTAATTATTTCTAGGGTTGCTTTCACGTTCAATCGGGAAGAACCTTCGTTATCTGTGAGTCGCCACAATTTTGCCGCCAGAAGGGTTTTTAGTTTGGGACTTAATCTCTGTACTGCGACTTTGACTGCTTCTCCTGCTTCGCCAAAGGTATTGGGAACCCTCTCGCTACTGGAAGAAAATAAGCCATAGCGACTGGGAGAGATTATTAATGAGGTGGAAGCAATTAAATCTTTGTTTTTGGTGTCTGGACGTTTACCAAATACGTAGTCTGCTGGTTGTTCTCCTGCAACTACGCTTGTCACATGAGCAACTGTAGCAAAGGCGCTGGTAGCATCTACCCGTTCAATTCTTTCTAGTTCCCCATCAAGAGCAATTATTAAGTTGATGTTTCGGGGTAAGACTCGCACTGCTTCTTGGACAAGTTGCCCAATTTGAGGAGATGTTTTATTTTCAGTAGATAAAATCTGGGTTTTTGCCGTCAAGCCACTACGCGATCGCACGATTAATTGTGTAGTTGCACCAGCTTGATTCACCACATTCAAACGAGAATTCACACCGTAGTGTTCCAGTACATGGGGTGGAATTCCAGCCAGCCACACCTGTACTGTTTTACCGTCTTCTTCCGTTGCTGTCACCACTCCCTCTGCACCAGTAGTCTCTAGGACAAAGTTCTCGTTGAGTTGGACTCGTTGCTGATTTTTTTTACCGATCAACAAGCCTGGTTGCTGTGTACTACCTAACTGCTGCATTGCACTTTCCACACGGGAGATCAACACGGGAATTGTGATTGTTGGTGTTGTTTCCCAGAGATATTGTGTCAAGGTATAGGTAAATAATCCGGCACTAAAACCAGAATATTGGATTTCCCGTGCTACTTGGTTGGGAGTGGAAGTTGCAGACAGTATTACTCCTGGCTGTTCTGGAGAGGCTTTTTCTTGCAGTTGTTTTTGAAAGTCGAGTTCTGCACCTGTTAAAACTGCTGCTGGTGGCGTTTGGCGGGCGCGAACTCGCAAAGGGGCTGTCAATATACTAGTGGGTGCATAGTAACTGGTATCTAATACTGCTGTGACTCGATCTGTAGGGAGCGATCGCAACATCAACAGTAGGGTTTCTTCCAATAAATAGTTGACAATTTTTGGATTTTGTGGAGATTCTTCAATTCCATCTGCGGGAACAAGAGCATTTTGTGTCGCTTCTGGTGTGTTCCCCACACGGACACGACTACCATAGCCGCTAAAGTGGAAGACAACTAGATCACCAGGTTTTGCTTGTCCAATCAAATGCTCTAAAAAAGCAGCTTCAATAAATTCTCTGCTGGCTTGTTCGTCAGTCAGAGACAAAATATCTGACGGTTGGAAACCACAACGATGGATCAAAACCTCCTTTTGCAGTTCCACGTCTACCAGACAACCATTGAGTGCTGGACTTTCAGAATATTGGTTGATGCCCACCAATAACGCTAGTTTACGCGAACTGGGTTGCGCTAATGCCTGCCGATAACGAGTTCCGAATTGGAACCACTCAGCTTCTGCGACACCCAACGCCGCGAGTATGGAGCCAAACCGTTGCAAAAACGTCCGCCGCTTCATAATTGCTATCAGCCCTTAGTCCACCAGCTTATTAAGCTTATCGGGCAGAGGGCTTTAGTGTAAAGATTGGGGAAAGGGGAAAGGGAACTGGGAAGAAACTTGTTAAATAATTCTCCCTTGTCTTCCTTCCGATCCCTGATTGATCCTCAAACACTCACTTTCATTGCCCGTGCTAGTTCTGCTGCTACCTCTGGGCGGGAAAATTCTGGTGGAGGTAACTCGCCTCGACGCAGCATTTCCCGTACTTTTGTACCCGAAAGGTGAATGCGTTCCTCTGGTTTACTGGGACTAGTTTTAGTTGTCGCCATCTGCTTGGTACGGGTGCAGTAGAAGGCGTGTTCAAACATCATTGGCGTGATGCCGATTTCCTCTGGTGTAAACTCAGCAAAGATGTACTGAGCGTCGTAGGTTCCGTAGTAATCACCAACGCCTGCATGATCCCGCCCGACGATAAAGTGAGTACAGCCATAATTTTTGCGGATTAAAGCATGGAAAATTGCTTCACGAGGCCCGGCGTAACGCATTGCTGAGGGATTGATTGCTAGAATTACCCGATCTTGGGGATAGTAATTTTCTAGTAATATTTCATAGCAACGCATCCGCACATCCGCAGGGATATCATCATCTTTTGTTGCCCCTACCAAGGGATGTAAAAACAGACCATCCACAGTTTCTAGCGCACACTTTTGGATATATTCATGGGCGCGGTGGATGGGGTTACGAGTTTGGAAACCAACAACGGTTTTCCAGCCTTTTTGCTTGAATAATTGCCGGGACTCGGCAGGATCAATTTGGTAGGTAGGGAAATAGGGATGGGGATCGCGTTCTAATAACCACACATCACCTGCAAGGTTCACAGGCCCTTGATTATAGACTACTTGGACACCGGGATGTTTTTCATCATCGGTGCGGTAGACATTGATTGCTTCTCGCTTTTTGTCATAGCGATATTTTTGGCTGAGTTCCAAAACCCCGATAAATCTGCCTTCAGGGTTATCCAGACGCACCAAACCGCCTTCTGTAAGGGAAGCCGCAACTTCTTCGCTGACTGAAAGTGTAATTGGAATTGACCAAACAGTACCGTTCGCCAAGCGCATTTCGGCGACAACGCGATCGTAGTCTTGCTGGTTCATAAAACCAGTTAGAGGACTAAAACCACCGATCGCAATCATTTCTAGGTCAGAAACTGCTCTTTGATCGAGTTGCACACGCGGCAGAAACTCAGCCTTAGAGAGAAATACTTCTTTTTGTTCTGGTGTAGCAATGCGATTAACCAACTGCCCACCGTGAGGAGGAATGCCTTCCGGATAGTAACTCAACTTCGCCCCTTGTTTGCCTAAATACACTTTTTTTTAAGCTATGTTAATAACTTACCAAACTACAAGTTATGTATGGAACAAAGTTTATAAGAGTAGTCAAAAGTAAAAATAAAGATTTCATCAAGTCAGTGTATTCACTGAAATTATTTCATATTTCAAGCTTGAGTTTCATGGGCAACTGCCCACAACGAGGGAAAAAGTCTAACGAACACCGTGCAAGGCGATGCACACCGATGGATTATGAGTTGGCTGTTAAGTTAGTCGCTAATTTTGATCGCTATTTTTAAGACAGCTAATCACGGAGAATTCCCACAACCAAGTATAAAATTTCTTACCCATCTGCCTTCTGCCTTCTGAATCTATAATAAAAGCACGGCTACTTTGCCGTGCCAGGATGGGAAAAAGCACATCACCTGAATCAATATAAGTAACTTACCTGGTTCATAAAACCAGCCATCAGGTTGATTTCTGTGTGTACACTCTGAAACTTATCTGCTAATTCTTCAAAGGTAATCTCCTCGTTACCTTGACTACCAACCAAAACTACCTCGTCTCCCCATTTTACTTCTTTTGGTAGATCTGTAACATCTACTGTTGTAATATTTAGCGAAACTCTTCCTACTACTGGACAACGCTGACCTTGAATCAAAACAATACCCTTGTTAAATAGCGATCGCGGATAACCTTCACCAAAACCCACAGGTAAAGATGCAATTAAACTATCACGTTGGGTAGTATACAAACTGCCATAACCAATAGTTTTACCTGCTGGTATTTTCCTTACCTGCGCTACCCTGGTTTTTACTGACATCACGGGTTTCAGTTCTGAAGGATTTTCAAAGTCCCGGGAAGTGCGTACCCCATAACAAGCAGCGCCAACCCTTACCAAACTATTACATTTTGGTTGTTAATTTATCCGAACAACAAACAACAAACAACGAACACCACTTCTAGCGATTCGCGCCAAATTATTATCAAATACAACCCCTGAATTTCCAGTTTAATTCACTACTTTTTGGTGAAGATTTTTTCTTAGAAATTATTCTTTTAATAAGGATAATTAGTAATAGAATTTATTACTAATTACCCATTCAGTTATTCAACTAAATTTCCGCTACAGCTCGTTCAATCAAGCGGCGTGCAAGGGTTTGTGTACCTGTATGTTCGTAATAATTTGTTGCTACGTCTAGAAACGCTCCTAAATAATCTAATTTGTCATCAGCTATTTCAACAAAATTTTGCAAGTTCTGAACAACCTTTTGAGGCGTCAAATTTTTGGCAGCAACTAAGTTACTCATCCAACCTTGAACCGACTGAAAACTTTCGCCAATAAAATTCAGTTTGCTAGCAGAGTTTTGACCCGGAATTGCCTCTTGCATATTTTGGAAAGTTGTATTGTGTTCCAACTCTTGGGGATTAGTCTGACTAATTGTAGATAAGGCTTTGCTGATGAAGTCCGGACCAAGGGGTATCAAACCATCAACACAAACCAAAGCCACCATGCGAATCAGCGACTCACCGCTATACTCACCCAAGGACGCTACAAAGTCCCCAATGCTATCGCCGGGAATACCGTTGATGCTACAAAAAGCTACCAACTCAGCAACTAATTTCAAACACAGATCAATGGTTTGAGCTTTGTCAGCTTTGGGAGTGATAGAGTTGAGAAACCCCAACAGAGGAATTTTCTCTCCTACCTTATTAGCAAAAGCTGCTGCACCCAGCGCTTTATCTGTGCGATCAACTGTTTGATACAACCACATAGCCCGTTGGTAGCCCTGGGAACGATCATTGTAGAGATAAATTGCTCGCTCGCCAATTGCTTGAATCAAACCTTCATCAGTTTCCCCAGTCACAGTTTTAATCGTGTTGACAAAACCAACCACATTTTGCCACTCACCAGGGGCGACAAAATCTAGCGAATTCAGCATGGAAACAGTCAAGTTATTAGTTGGTAGTTCGTCTACCAACTCAAAAATGGGTTTACTCACAAAAATCTCCTTATTTTGTTGGTTTTTGGTTGTTGATTGTTAGTTGTTGGTTCCAAATAACTACCAATCACCAACCATTAACAACTTTTACTTGAGTTGTGCTAGACCATTCAGGTCAAATTTTTTCAGCCAAGTTTCGCGATCGCTAGCTGTAAATGATGGTGAACGAGACAGTACTTTTACCTGATAGCGGTTGTTGACGAGTATTGCAGTTTGAGTATTGCCAATTTCTACGGCTGGATAGCCAGCAATTTGCTTGCTGCTGTTGGCAAATTTGGCTGCTGCTGTCGGGATACTTTTTGTATCAGAAATAGCTAGCATCGCTAATTCTTGACCATCTTTTTTTAACTTAGCTTCAGCAAAACCCTTTTTTTCTTGAGTATATACACGCTCGTACCCATCTTCAGCAGGGGGGAAAAACTTGTTAAATTCGCTACCCTGAGTTGCTTGTTTGGCAACAGCTTGACCAGTTTTTTGGCGACTGCTTTCTTGTTGCACCTGGTCAAAGCGTCCCGGTTCTTTGGGAGTACAAGCTGTGGTCAGCAACAACACTGACAGCAACACAACAGCTAAAATCCTGCGGACACGAGGAAAATTCATAGTTTGACTCTCGTTGATGCTAAAGTTTCAAGGCAATTATCACGGCTTCTAGGTGCTTTTAACAAAAAATTTACTTTTTGATCAGACTTGTTTCAGCTTAGTACCTTGGTGGTGAAAAAATAAATTTTGTTTAACCACTAAGACACCAAGACACAAAGAAACTTCATTGGCGTCTAGCAATCACTGCATAAAACGGATCTCCTCCCCCAGCACCCAACCACTGAAGGAAAGCTGGTATATTTGATTGCCTAGCAATCACTTCTGGGGTAGTAAATCCAGGTACAGAGTTAAAATAGCCTTTAACTAATTCAATTCTGGTTGCTTCTGATGTGTCTCGCCATGCTTGGATCGCCTTTTGATAAAACATGCGGTTAGAAAAGCTGATGATGGCGATTCCACCTGGTTTGAGGACGCGATAAATTTCGGAAAATACTGCCTCTGGATATTGCAAATATTGCACAGAGACACAGTTGAGGACGGCATCAAATTCTTGATCTGGAAGTGGTAAACGCGGATTTTCGTTGAGATCCTGAACAAAATAATGATTTAAGCGGGGATTGTGTGCTAATTCCTCAGCGTTGAGTCCGTGTCCTTCCACATGAGCAAACTGCATTTCTTCCGGTAAATGGGAAACCCAACTACTCATCATGTCTAAAATGCGTGTGTTGGGTTGCAGGCGATCGCGATATAAATCGGTTAATTGTTGAATAAAACCTTCGTCTACATGAGTGACAAGGCGCGGAAAGGAATAAAATTGCTTGTCGTCGTCTGCGTCAAGTTTTGTACGTTGTTCTGGTCTAAGCAGCATAAAACTTGGATGATGAGAGGTCTTGTCTAAATTTGTGTACCACCATACGTATATTAGAAACAGTCTGAAAAATAGGCGAGTCTATCAAGGATCTATTAGTTAAAAAACAATCAATATCAATGTTGTTTAGGTTACTGGAGTATCAATTAGTGTGGCGCCGTTTTCGTTCTTGGGTAGGCTTTCCTTACGTAACTTTGTTATTTTGGATACTGCCGTTATTGTTATTTAATTCTGGGCATAGTAGCTTGATGGCCCATGATGAAGGGATTTATGCTTGGCGATCGCGTCGAATGTTTGAGTCTGGTGATTGGATTAATCCTTGGTCACAACCCCATCATAAAACTCCAGGCCCCTACTGGTTAATTGCTAGTTCTTATACCCTATTTGGTATTAATGAGGCTAGTGTACGTCTGCCAAGTATGATTTTGGGTGTACTGAGTGTAATAATTCTCTATGAAATTGGGAAAATTTTATTAGATAAAAAAATTGCTTGGCTAGCTAGTGCAATTTTAAGTGTGGAATTTCTGTGGTTGCAATATTGTCGTTTGGGTACACCTGATGTACCAATGATTTTTCTGGTACTTTTAGCAATTTTATCTTTATTAAAAGCAGAATTAAATCCTCGATCTTGCTATTTTTATACTTTTGTTGTGGGTGTTTGTTTTGGTTTGGGTTTTTTGATGAGAAGCTTTATGATTTTTTTGCCAATGTTTGCTTTGTTTCCTTATCTAGTTTGGGAACATCGCCGTCATCGTCATCTGACAAACCCAATTTTATATTTGGGATTTTTGCTGGGTTTAACTCCCTTTTTTGTTTGGCTGTGGTTTAATTTTTTGCACTATGGTATTGATAGTGTTAGAGAATTATGGCAATTTGTATTTCGTTTAGTTTCTCAAGAGCGTTCTGGAAATGGGATTTTATTTTATTTATGGAATCTCCCTATTAAAGCTTTTCCTTGGTTTTTCTTTAGCCTTTTGGGTTTATTTTTAGCTTGGCGTCTTCCTATTCCTCGCTATCAGTTGATATTGGTTGGTTTGCCATTAGTTTTATTTTTTGAACTTAGTCTTTTTTCTACTCGTTTACCTCACTACAGTCTTTCACTATATCCTTTTATGGCTTTGCTAGCGGCTGTCGGGCTGGATTGGCTGGGTAAAGTGGGTTTTGATGCCAATATGGAGATTAGAGATTTAGGGGGAAATGAACAAACAACATTAACTTATACAGCAGATTTCAACAACGCGACGTACAAAAATACCCCACCCGCACTGTCGCGCACCCTCCCCAATCTCAGGGGAGAGTTGGGGACGGGTGTACTTCACTTAAATGCAAAACTTTATATCAAGAAAGTTATTCGCAATCTCAGCTATGGGATCGGTGTATTAGCTATTCTATTGTTACTGGCGAGTATATTCGCTTTGATTTGGGGTAGTGCTGATATTCGCAAATATGCAACTGTCACCTTGACTCTAGGCTATGGTTGGTTGATTTTACCTTTAGTTTGGATTGGTCGTTACCACTTTGGTAAAAAGTTTTTGAATTCCAACTATTGGTTGGCTGGTTGGTTAATTCCAGCTTGGTTAGCTTTGGCTGTCGCTGGAAGTAATGGCTTTTTGAGTGATTACAATCCCCAGATGAGAACTTTTTTAGCACAGCCTGCGATCGCTCAAATTTTACAGAATCATTCTATCCACTTTGTCAAAGTTGGGGGAAAAACTGGGGTACTACTTGATTTTTACACTCCTCATCACGGAGAAGATGTAGAGCAAATTTCGGAACTACCAGTTTATAGCTATGCTTGGATCTCTGCAAAACAAGCAACAAATTTATCTACACCTCATCGTGTTTTGGGTACTGTGCAAAAATACGAATTGATTCAAGTCTTACCCTAGAGGTTGGTAATGGGTAATAGGTAATGGGTAATAGGTAATGGGTAATAGGTAATGGGTAATGGGTAATGGGTAATGGGTAATGGGTAATGGGTAATGGGTAATTGGCATTTTTTATCTGTTCCCCTACCTTACCCCCGTTCGCTGTTCCCTTTTTGTCCCCAACCATGCGCCTAATAACTGTTCACTGTTTACTATTTACTGATTTCAGTTAACTCTTATTTATTTAGTTGTGGGATAATATTTGAGTAACTTGCTCAGGAAGCATCTCATATGTGCAAAAAATCCCTGGCGATTGAAAATCGCAGTTATACAGGCAAACTCCGCCTGGTATTGTTATATCAACTCGTGCAGGTGGGTTGAGTTTGTGTAACTTGGTTGAAACCGCCAAGTAGCAAAGTGGGGATGATCCCTTTGTTCAGGTTTCAAGAAAGAGAATTGAAATACGCAAATCGAATGCTTTTGGGCTTATATTTTCCAGCGATTGGGTGAGTAGCTGAGAATCATATCACAATTTAAAGAAGGATAAAATATTAATTCACCAAACCAAATTTTCAATTATTGGTTAGGTGGAGATTCAATGTTAAAAGGGAAATTGCATTTTTCTTCTTAACCTTGGATCCACCTACAAACAACTTTGGTGAACTTATTCATATCCTTTCTCTGAAGGTTGCTCACACCCTGAATTAATGCCGTTGTTAGACTTTTGTGGTGTTACATGCAACAGAGGCGGATTAGACAAATACCTCCTTCCATTTTTCCCTTTGAGGTTATCAAACCCAATGGAAATGTATTATCTGTGGCTTTTGGTGAGGATAGCAATGACCCCCTCGCAGATTCCCACATTCCTTATCAAATGCGACAAGCCGATCGCAATGTGCGGCGAGAATTGGAAAATCAATTAGAAGAATTCCGCTGGCTTTTGATTGTCGGAAAAGCAGGAGTCGGGAAAACTCGAGAAGCCGCCGAATTAGCACAACTTTATAACCGAGAAGGCTGGACAGTTCTCTGGCTAAAATCTGATGGATGGATAGATGAACCAAACCAAGAGCAACTACAAAAAATTGCTGCTAAGCGCAAGTTGCTGTTTGTGCTTGATAATCTCTATCAAAGGATAGACGATCACTTGCCCAAATTGCCCCTTGGACTAGAGGGATCTGAGTTAGCACCTTTGACTGTACCTTTACAACAGCGACTGTGGCGAGTTCTGGAAATTTATGAACAGTTCTGCGGTCAGGATAAAATACGGGTAATTGCCACTGGCGCAAGTGAATGGGAAAAAGTGCAACAGCAGCGTTTTCAGGTTTATCACTTACCAGAACCAGAAAATGCAGCAATTGTTCAGTTATTAAGTAACACTGTTCCTCAAAATAAGATAAAAATTAACGAAGATGACTATATAGCGATCGCCCAGAAAAATGACCAGACCTTCACAAATGTAGTTGTAAATCTCCGTCGGTTCAGAAATAAAGGCTTATCTTTAACCTCTAATAATTACATTGAAACTTGTCAACAGACTTGGGAAAAGTGCTACGCAGATGCCATCAAAAAACATCCCGCTAGCCGATATATTTATGATGCTGTAGATTTGCTGCAACAATTTAATCTTGCAGTTGAACGATTCATCTTAGAACCAGCTGCTTTATTAATGATCGGGGATCAGTCCCAGCAACAATTACAGCATCGTTGGCTAATTCGCAGAGTCCTAAATGATCTGATTGAAAGTGAACACATCCTTAATCCTCGCCCAGGACAAATAGAAGCCAAAGACAAGCAAGTGGATGCTAATGAATATGTTGATTCCCTATCCCACTTGATTTTGCAGCTAACAGATAGATATCCGCAGCAAATGCTGGGTAAACTCTTTAATTTAGGCTGTCAACTCTTAAACTTCAATCACCCCAAACAAGCTTTAACTTGCTTCGATCATCTCCTCACCTTCAACCGTGAAATCTCTGATATTTGGTTTTACCGGGGTATCGCACTGTACTTATTAGCAAATTATGAAGAAGCAGTTACATCCTATGACAAAGCCCTAGCCCTCAAGAGTGACTCCTACCAAGGTTGGTATAATCGGAGCCTAGCATTGCACCTATCGGGATGCTATGAAGAAGCAGTTGATTCTTATGATCAGGCGCTCGCGATCAAGCCGGATTTAGATCAAGCTTGGTATAATCGGGGCATTGCTTTGTATTTTTTGGGACGTGATCAAGAAGCAGTAATCTCCTACGACAAAGCACTAGCTATTAAGCCAGACTATCACCAAGCTTATTACAGCCGATGTCAAGCACTAGAAAACTTGGGACGCTATGAAGAGGCTGTTGCTTCCTACGAGCAAGTACTGGCGCTTAAACCCGACCATTATCAAGCTTGGTATCACAAAGGTAATGCATTGTATGCGTTAAAACATTATGATGAGGCAGTTACTTCCTATGACCAAGCCCTGGCGCTCAAACCCGACTATTATCAAGCTTGGTACAACGGGAGTGTAGTCCTATATCTGTTGGGATTATACGAGGAAGTGGTTAGATCCTGTGAAAAAGTAGTAGAATTCAAACCCGAGCATTACCAAGCCTGGTACAACATGGGCAATGCGTTATATTTTTTGGGACACTATGAAGAGGCGGTTGCTGCTTACGACAAAGTGCTGCTAATCAAGCCAGACTATGACCAAGCTTGGTACAACCGCAGTATAGCCTTATATCCCTTGGGCTTTTATCAAGAAGTAGTTGCATCGTGCGATAAAGCAGTGGTGATCGCACCTGACCATTATAAAGCTTGGTACAACAGAGGTAATGGGCTGTACTCTTTAGGCAAATACAAAGAAGCACTTGCTTCTTATGACAAAGCACTAACAATCAAGCCTGATTATTACGAAGCTTGGTACAACCGGGGTGTAGTTATGGCAAATTTGGGAGACTACAAAGAAGCAGTAGTTTGCTACGACAAAGTACTAGCTATCCACCCTCATAATTACCAAGCTTGGTACAGCCGAGGTAATGCGCTAAATAAATTAGGTTCTTATCAAGAAGCACTAATTAGCCTTAACAAAGCAATTGCACTATCTCCTGATTCCTTTGAAGCTCATTACAACAAAGCTTGTTGTTATGCTTTGCAACAAAATCTTGAATTAGCCCTTGAAAGCTTACAACGAGCTATTAGTCTCAATCCTGAATGTCGCAAGACAGTAAAAACTAACTCTAGCTTTCAAAAATTTCTCACAGATGAGCGGTTGCAAAGATTGATTGCGGAGAAATAAGGGATTGAGGGTCGGGAAAATAGGGTTTGGTTAGGGATTTTTCGACACGATTTTACCATGTACA
>NZ_AJLL01000007.1 GCF_000317225.1 Fischerella thermalis PCC 7521 | reverse complement strand
TGTACAGACGTTGCTATGTACAGACGTTGCAGTGCAACGTCTCTACTTTAAGATAATGAGGGAATCCTGGCTAAAATCCCTTTTTTTAGAGGCTCGGGACGTTCTGACCAAGGTAAAAAACCATCAGATTTATCATAGTATTTGCTAGCACATTCGAGAATCGCAGCCGCACTATCGTCTACTGGTAAATCTCCAAACATATAAGTTAGTTTTCCAGAACCAGCGAAAGCAACAACACAAGAATGACTGCAAGCACTCATACATTCTACTTCTTGAATCGGAAAACCATCTTTGAGATGCCAATCTTGAGCTAATTCCTGAAGTTTCTTTAATAACTTTTGTCCACCACTTTCACCGACTCGCTTCCCATCTTGCCAGACACTAGCACAAGTCTTGCATACAAATAAAGTATGAGACGGTTGCTGAGTATTTTTATGTGTAGAAATTGCAGAAGTATTTGTGGTTGTGGTCATCTGTACCTCGCAGATATTTTAGAACTAAAATCAACTTCGGCGGGCATCCTGACTTACTTTGTTAAGTTCACAGTTGCGGGACAGCGCCGGACTTACACCGGACTTTCCCCGTTACCTCTAGTGGCTGCTCCCCACTAGAACCGAATGTTTTTGATTTTAACGTGATTTCGACAAAGTAGTTAGTTTGGCAACTTGTGGGCTGTTTTGAAACGCAGTTCTGAGAAAAAAACCTCGCCCCTAATCCCCACTCCCCAAAGGAAGTGGGGACCGATGAGTTCCCCTCCCCTTAGTAAGGAGAGGCGGGGTGAGGTTACTTTCAAGTCATAGGAACGCAGAGTTAGTATTTATACTTTTGTTGGTGTTGGTAAATCTACTTGCAACCGCTTAAACATAGCTTCTCGTCCTTGCATTGCCAAGGTGTCATCTATAGGTGATAGAGTGATAGGCTGTTGGTATTTCAGTCTCAGTGCGGTTTGAATTAACCAATCTGCGACGAAGGGATTTTTTGGTAACAGGGGACCATGAGAATAAGTAGCGATCGCATTCTGATAAAATACCCCTTCTGTGCCATCTTCACCATTGTTGCCTAAGCCATACACTACGCGTCCTAGTGCTTCTACTTTGCCCAGCTTAGTACGTCCGCCGTGATTTTCAAATCCGATGAGGTATGGTTTGCTACCCGTCATTTCTTGAAGATCCCGCGCTAAACGAGTTGCAGTCACTTCCACGACTAAATTTCCGATACAGCGTCGGACATTTTCGCCTGGATGTACTGATACGATGTCTAAAATGCCTAAGCCCTGAATGCGTTGTCCAAATCCTGGTTCGTAGTAATGTCCTAACAGTTGGGGTGAACCACAGGTAAAGACGCCGGGAGTACCATTTTCAATTTTTTCGCGCATTGCTTCTGCTTTCGCACCCTGCAAGTCACGCATGACAATTTCTTGCTGACGATCCTGTGCGCCACCACCCACAATTAAATCTACAGATTTAATATCTTCTGCTGTCGCATTTTGGTCTAAGGGCAACACTTTGACATTGTATCCTCGCCACTGACAACGGCGTTCTAGGACGATCACATTACCGCGATCGCCATAGGTACTCATGAGCGTAGGATATAGCCAACCAATGGTCAGTTCGTACTGTTTCATAATTTTAGGGATTGGGGATGGGGAGGACAAGGGGATGACTTGGAGGACAAAGGGGACAAGGAGGATAAGGGAGAATTTCTCCTTTATCTTCTCCCGCCCCCCGCTCTCTGATCACCTACCCCTAATCCCCTATTCTTTTGTACGAGGATATTATAGATAAGATCACAGATACCAATAAAATAAAAAGCAATGTCTATTGACAAAATGCCGCAAATCTACGCTTAAAATATAAAGCGCGCTCTCATTAGCAAAAACTATGGAAGTACTAGAACTAAAACGCGAAATTGAAACGTTGTGCGATCGCCTGGGTAAAACCCAGGACTATCTTTGACATACCCGCACTCACAGCCAAAATTCAAGACTTAGAACAAATCGCAGCACAACCAGAATTCTGGGAAGATCAAGTCAAAGCCCAAGGAACGCTGCAAGAACTGAATGATTTAAAAGCACATCTCCAACAATACGAACAGTGGCAAAGTAGCCTAGAAGACACGAAAGCAGTATTAGAGCTTTTAGAGTTAGAAACCGATGAAGCACTACTGCAAGAAGCAGAAGCTACTGTCACTAAGCTAAATCGAGAACTCGACCAGTGGGAGTTACAACAGCTACTATCTGGGCCTTATGACGATAAAGGCGCAGTTCTGACTATTAACGCCGGTGCTGGTGGTACTGATGCTCAAGACTGGGCAGAAATGCTACTGCGCATGTATACCCGTTGGGCAGAAAATCATGGCTACAAAGTAAACTTAACAGATGAGTCCGAGGGTGATGAAGCAGGTATAAAATCAGCGACTATAGAAATTACAGGTCGTTATGCCTATGGATATTTGCGGTCTGAGACAGGTACTCATCGCTTGGTCAGAATTTCGCCCTTTAATGCCAATGGTAAGCGCCAAACCAGTTTCGCTGGGGTAGAGGTAATGCCCCAATTAGATAACTCGGTGCAATTGGAGATTCCCGAAAAAGACTTAGAAATCACCACATCTCGGTCTGGTGGTAAAGGTGGGCAAAATGTCAACAAGGTAGAAACTGCTGTGCGTATTGTTCACATTCCCACAGGTATTGCTGTGCGTTGTACAGAAGAACGCAGCCAATTGCAAAACAAAGAAAAAGCCCTTGCGCGTTTAAAAGCTAAATTGCTAGTCATCGCTCAAGAACAACACGCCAAAGAAATTGCCGAAATTCGCGGTGATATGGTGGAAGCTTCTTGGGGCAATCAGATCCGTAACTACGTATTCCATCCTTACCAGATGGTAAAGGATTTACGTACCAATGTCGAAACAACTGCGATCGCTGATGTGATGAATGGTGAACTAGATATGTTCATCCAAGCTTATTTGCGGCAAGAAAATCAGTTGGTGGAAGCGGCAGTCTAATTTAGTTGTTAGTAATTAGTAGTTAGTAGTAGGGGCGCACAGGTGTGCGTCCGTATATTTGTTAGTTTACTGACCATCAACAACCAACAAGCAACCACTAACCATTAACTAAACAAACTGTTACATTGAAAGAAGATAATTGTCATCAAATCATTATGAGCAATTCTCCTGCTGATGAACGTCAACCCAGCTATGTCAAACTCGCGATGCGAAACATGGTGCAAAAGCGACTTACTTCTTTGAAGCATTTTGTACTAACCACTGTTGGGCTGTTAGCTGTCCTCATCGGTCTTGCTTATCTGACCCGCTGATCATAAACTATCAGTTTCACTACAGGAGATTTTTCGGCTAGTGCAAGTTGAAGTATATGTACAGAATTACCTCAATGAATATTCGCAATCTGAAAGTATAAAAATTGAGGATATACACATCCCCATTACATCTCAAACATGGGAAAATTGGTTCAATTGTTGGTTGGAAATATTACAACCAAGTATTTCGTCTACAGCAAATTATGAAATTGGGTTGCGTTTGACCAACGATTCTGAAATTCAAGAATTAAACGCTCAGTATCGTCAACAAAACAAGCCTACAGATGTTTTATCCTTTGCGGCATTAGAGGTAGACTCTCCTATACCAAGTGAAGCGCTAGCTTCTATGCCTTTATATCTTGGTGACATTGTTATTTCTATTGATACAGCACAGCAACAAGCTCAAAAGCAAGGGCATACTTTGTTAACAGAACTAGCTTGGTTGGCAAGTCACGGATTGTTACATCTGCTGGGCTGGGATCATCCGGACGAGGAAAGTTTAGAAAGAATGCTAAAACAGCAAGTAAAATTACTGAAGTCAGTAGGTATTTCTATTGACATAGAGTAGCATGATTTGCCTTCATATTTAAAGTGCGGCTTCCTAGTTGTTCTTTATATAATGATTCAGTAGAAAATTGGCAGAAATGTCGATTTAATTATTAAAATCGGCACATATTCCCAGTTCAACCACTCTGGTGCTGTAATTTTTCAACTATGTCCCAACCAGTTTCACCACCACCAACTTCAAACCACTTAGAAACAGTTGTCAGCAAAAAGCGAGAATTCTCCTGGCAAGTTGCTGCTAATCTATTCGTGAGTTTTAAGTATGCTTGGTGTGGGATAAGTTACGCTTTTCAAACTCAACGCAATTTTCGTATACACGTTGTTATTTGTGTAGTAGCGCTGGGATTAAGCATTTTTTTACGATTAAAAGCAGTGGAAATAGCAGTAATCAGTATAACTAGTGGCTTAGTTTTAGCATTAGAGTTATTAAATACAGCAATTGAGTCAGTAGTTGATTTAACAGTCAAGCAGGCCTACCATGAACTAGCAAAAATTGCCAAAGATTGCGCTGCTGGTGCTGTGTTGATTTCGGCTTGTGTAGCAGTTTTGGTTGCGATCGCGCTTTTATTTCCTCCTTTGTTAACCTTAATTTTGTCAGCTTTTTAGAGATTTCTCCTACAGAAGGAAACACCCCATAACACAATACAGTAATGTACCAGACGTGCCATGGCACGTCTGGTACACCTCGTCAAATCTTACTAGAAAGTTTCATTGGGACTGCTTTCATTTAAGACAAAAAATGCCCAGTTGTCTTTTGAATATGGTTTACAACTTTCTCGTAAGACTCTGGGTTACTAACTGGATTAATAATAATAGGGATAATGCCGTCTGGCAGCCAAAATGTGATTCTGCCATTCGGCGGTTCATAACAAAAAGAACTGATACAGTTGAGGTTAATTACATACTCGTTTCTCTCGTAGTAGATTTTCACCCAGTAGCTATTTTCTAATTGCGCTTCGGTGATGTATTGGATATACTCTAGAATTTTTTGGTAATCTTGCTGGTTACTTTGAGGATTGATTACTATTGGGATAGCACAATCAGGTAGCCAAAATGTTACCCTACCGTTTTGCTCATAACAAAAGGCACTTACGCGTTCAAAATTGACCACATATTCTTTCCTCTCGTAACTAATTTTTACCCAGTACGCCACAAAGTCTCCTTACACGGGGAATATATCAGGAGCATATTGTTGTACAGCACCCTCTTAGCAGAGTATAAATCTTTATCTGCCAGAAAGTTTTGCGTGAATTCTCTGGAAAATGGCGACTGATTGTCAAGAAATCTAGGAAACTGAAACAGGTGTGTGTCTGCCTTCGTAGGATTGATAATGAGCGATCGCAGCTTCGATAAAGCCTTTAAATAGAGGATGGGGCGCACTAGGACGAGATTGAAACTCCGGATGAAATTGGCAAGCCAGAAAGAAAGGATGCTTAGGCAATTCTATCATTTCTACTAAACGTCCATCGGGAGAAGTGCCACTAATCACATAACCAGATTCTAAAAACAGGTTGCGGTAAGCGTTATTGAATTCGTAACGATGGCGATGTCTTTCGTAAATTACTTCGTCTTGATACAGACTAAATGCTAAGGTATTGGGCAAAACACGGCAAGGATACAAACCCAAGCGCATTGTCCCGCCCAAATCTACCACATCTTGCTGTTCTGGCAACAGGTTAATAACTGGATTTTCTGTATGGGGTTCAAATTCAGAACTATGAGCATCGGTAAATGCTGCAATATTTCTGGCCCATTCAATCACAGAACATTGCATTCCTAAGCATAAACCCAAGAAGGGAATTTGATGAATGCGAGCATATTTGATGGCTTCAATTTTACCATCAACTCCACGCACACCAAAACCTCCAGGTACAATTACACCATCCACACCAGCCAAGTGATTCTCGGCTCCATCAACTTCTAGTTTTTCTGAATTTACCCACCGCAGACGCAAATCGCCACTCATGGCGATCGCTGCATGACGCAATGCTTCAACTACAGAAAGATAAGCATCGCTCAATTGTACGTACTTACCAACAATGGCAATTTCGATGGGATGTTTGGGACTATAAAGTCTTTCTACTAAAGTTTGCCACTGAGTTAAATCTGGTTGATGTTGCTCCATATTTAGCAACTCCAGTGTTTGCTGTGCTAGTCCTTCCCGTTCTAAAATTAACGGTACTTCATAAATGCTCTTAGCATCGATCGCGGGAATTACACAGGCTACGGGGACATCGCAAAACTCGGATAATTTGTGTTTTAATCCGGTTGGTAAGGGGCGATCACATCGACAAATTAAAATATCTGGTTGGATACCAATCGAACGCAGTTCTTTAACAGAGTGCTGTGTTGGTTTAGTTTTCATTTCTCCCGCCGAAGCAATCCAGGGAACTAAGGTGACGTGCATATATAACACGTTTTGCCGTCCTACATCTTTGCGGAACTGACGAATTGCTTCTAAAAACGGTAGTGATTCTATATCCCCTACCGTCCCGCCAATTTCTGTAATTACTACATCAGGATTTGTGTCTTTTGCAACTCTGTCAATTCTTTCTTTGATTTCATTTGTAATATGAGGAATCACCTGTACAGTGCCGCCATTGTAATCTCCGCGACGCTCCCGATTAATTACTGCTTGGTAGATAGAGCCAGTAGTTACACTGTTGAGACGCGACATGGAGGTATCAGTAAAGCGTTCGTAATGCCCTAAGTCCAAGTCTGTTTCCGCGCCATCCTGGGTAACAAACACTTCTCCATGCTGAAAAGGACTCATCGTGCCTGGATCAACATTAATGTATGGATCGAGCTTCAGAATCGATACCGAATAATTCCGAGATTTGAGCAAACGTCCCAGGCTTGCTGCTACAATGCCTTTGCCAATACTGGAAACTACACCACCGGTAACAAACACAAACTTAGTCATAACTTTTAATTTCTAGTAACTTCTCAAGGATGAAGGCTGAAGGATAAAGGATGAAGGATGAAAATAAGAATTTAGATTTTATACTTTACACTTCACACTTTACACTTCATACTTCTGCCTTTTGCCTTTCTTATTGTTGTGAATCTTAATGTATTTTGGCGTGAAATCACTTTTAGGATTTTTAATATTAGGCTTTATAGTCGCCTCCTCCGTATTTGTTTCAGCACAACAGCCGTATCCCTATTTGCGGGTAGTTTATCCTCCCCCAAATCACCAAACTAGTGCTGATCGCATTTTCTTCCTTGGTACAGCCCCCGCTTCCGGACAGGTTTTAATCAATGGTAAAGCAATCAGGCGCAGTCAGTCTGGCCATTTTGCCCCTAGTTTACCTTTACAGGTGGGAGAAAATACTTTTAAAATCAGCTACCAAAAACAAGCAATTCAGATTCAGGTAACAAGGCTTGCTACCCAACCGGAAATACCACAGGGTTTAGCCTTTGCCAAAGATTCTTTGACTCCAGCAGTGGACATTGCTAGACTTCCAGGGGAATTGATTTGTTTTAGTGCGATCGCCACTCCCAACGCCAGTGTCTCTGTAAAATTGGGTAATCAAACAATTTCCCTCTCGCCCCAACCCCAACAAGCACAACTACCAAGCAATTTGGCAGCACTGACAGGACGAAATCAACCTTTTGTTAACCATCATAGTGCTAGCAAATACGAGGGATGTACTACAGTACAGGAAAATGATTTACCCGTTGCAGACAACACCAACGAAGTAGATTTAGGTAAACCTCAGTTTCAACTGACGCTAAATGGCAAAACGATAAATCAGGAAGGAACAGGAAAAATCACTATCCTATCACCCGCAAAATTGCCAGTTGTGGAAGTCACAGCCGATGCTGGTGTTGCTCGTACTGGTCCGAGTACAGATTATTCTCGACTGACGCCCCTACCTAAAAGTACACGTGCAGCAGTCACAGCTAGGGAAGGAGAATGGTTGCGCTTGGACTACGGCGGTTGGATCAATAGTAAGGAAACCACTATTATACCAGGGGCTGTTCCTCCCCACTCAATCATTCGTAGTGTTGGTTATCGTCCACAACCTAACATGACAGAGATGGTTTTTCCTCTGCAAGTTCCCGTCCCTGTCAGCGTACAACAAGGAGATAAAACTTTTACTCTCACTCTCCACAATACCACCGCTCAAACTGATATTATTCGCTTGGACGATAATCCTTTAATTTCTCGCTTAGATTGGCAGCAAGTGAAGCCAGAACAGTTACAATACACCTTCAATCTCAAAAAAAGTCAACAGTGGGGATACAAGCTGAGATACGAAGGTACAAGCTTGATATTGAGTTTACGTCACTCTCCCATTCGTAACAGCAAACAAAAGCCTTTATCAGGCATCAAGATATTACTAGATCCAGGACACGGTGGCAAAGAACCTGGTGCAAGAGGACCAAATGGCTACTTAGAAAAAGATGTGAATTTAACAGTATCAAAATTAGTCCGGGATGAATTGGTGAAGCGAGGCGCGATAGTGGTGATGACGCGGGAAGATGACAAAGAAGTTTCGCTTCCTGATCGTCAAGCAATCATAGATAGGGAAGAACCAGCAATTTCTATTTCTATCCACTACAACTCCCTCCCCGACGATGGCGACGCCGAAAACACCAAAGGGGTAGCAACTTTTTGGTATCATCCCCAAGCGCACGACTTAGCAATATTCATGCAGAATTATCTAGTTAAAACCAGAAAACGGCCTTCCTACGGTGTGTTTTGGGATAACTTAGCGCTGACGCGTCCAGCGAGTGCACCATCAATATTATTAGAGTTAGGTTTTATGAGTAACCCCGATGAATTTGAGTGGGTGATGGATGAGAAAGAACAAAAGAAATTAGCAAAGGCTGTAGCTGATGGAATTGTCGAGTGGTTTAAGAGTGTGAACTAAATCCCTGACTTTTTGGAAAAGTCGGGGATCTCAAGAGTGTTGCAATCACTGATTTTGAAGAGTTAATCGACAATGTTCTCGTTTCAACCAAGATATATTTTCGGTCAAAGCAAATCAGAAAGTGATAGTTTGCCTTCCATCTGAAGTTTGGCTTGCACACAAGTAGCACAACTACAACCAAGTTGATCAATAATCGCTTGAGAGTCACTAGATAAGTTTGGTGCAATCCATGGGTGAACAGGTTGTGCAGATACGAAAGTTACCTGTTGTGTGACAGCAGCTATAGACTTGAGATAAGATGCAGCCGCCGGATTTGCTACCAACAGCATAGAAGCAAGGACTACAGGACAAGCAAGTAAAATTAGTTTGATTATGTTCATAATTGACAACAAACCCTATAGGACTATAGCATAGCCAATCCTTGCCGACTCGTCATGAGTAATAATTGTTCCTTTTAGCTGTTAGCCTTATCCAAAACCTTGACCATGTGATGTTTGTGCCCAAATAAATAATTCACCCTCTTTACCACCAGCAGCTAGTAGCTTACCTTGGGGATGCCAAGCTAGGCACGAAAAGCCATCTGATGCGCCTGTGAGAATTTGCGATATTTGCTTGGCATCTTTCCATAGACAAACCCAGCCATCAGCACCTGCGGAAGCCAGTAGCAAACTATGAGGTGCAAAGGCGATCGCATTAATTACATCTACATGATTGGTTAATACAGTTGCTTCCCAACCTAAAGACTCATCCTGCGACTTTTCCCAAACAACGATACCGTCAACGCTACAGCAAGCCAAAATCGGTACACCATTTTGATTGCCAATATCTGACCAGGCGATTTCGCGAATCTTACCCGGAAAGCCACGCATCACCCAAGGCTGGGGGTCATTACCAGAGACTAGTAACTGACTTTCAACTACAGTGATGGTGCGATCCATATTGCCGGAAGCCAGATACTTGCCATCAGGCGACCATGCCATAGCAATACTGACAGAAGGTATATCCAAAATATATGGTTCTTGATTCCAGTCTTGGCAATTCCACACCTTAATACCCTGATGACCACCAATGGCAAGGTATTTGCCATCACTACGCCAATCAATATCCAATGCTGATGAAGACTCAAAATTGAGAATCACAACAATCTCACGAGTATCAGCATTCCAGACTTGCACGCGCCGCCCCAAGCTAAAAGCTAGCTGGTGAGAGTTGGGACTCCAAGTTAGTTGATCAACCCAAGCCGGAGCATTTTCTAAAGTAGCAATTAATTCTGTTCCTTGCCAAATCTTGACTAGACCATCTTGACCACCCACGGCTAAGAATTGCCCATCATGGGAAAAAGCCAGGCAATCAACAGATTGATCATTGCTAGTTTGCAAGGTTGTTAAATTGTCATTTTGCCATAGTGCTACTTCCCCAGCAGCAGAAGCAGCAGCAAGCATTTTACCTTGTGGCGACCAAGCGATCGCTCTCACGTAATCTGAAATGGTTCCAGAAAAGTACTGGTCAAATTTTTTGGAATTGAGAGTTGAGGGTTTCATAATGATGGGGGGATGGGGTGATAGGGGGATGGGGGGATGGGGGGATGGGGAGAATAAATATTTATGCCCTATGCCCAATTCCCGATCCCCTTTAAACTAAGCAGGCGAGAAAATTTTGTTTTAATTTGGCTTCATCTAGGTTACGACCGATAAAGACCAGTTCATTTTTACGGGTTTCGCCTTCTTTCCAGCGGCGGTCGGGTTTGCCTTCAAAGATCATATGCACACCTTGAAAGACAAAGCGATCGTCCTCTCCGGCGATATTTAAAATACCCTTCATACGAAAGATATCGGGCCCTTGGGTTTGCAGTAACTTGCCTAGCCAGTTGTTGAGTTTCTCTCCATCAAGTGCGCCTTCGGCAACTAAAGCCACAGAATAAACGGTTTCATCGTGTTCGTGGGCATCTTCTCCCAAAAATTCTGGGTCAATTTCCAAAGCCCGATTCAAATCAAAGGCTTTCACACCTAAAAGTGCATCCATTCCTACTTCGGAATTGCGGGTACGGTAAATTTTTGCCATTGCATTCATCCCGCGAATTCGCCTTTCTAATTCATCTAGCACATCTGACGTCACTAAATCGGTTTTATTCAACAAGATAACGTCCGCAAAGGCAATCTGTTCTTGTGCTTCGTCAGCTTCCCAATGCTGCCAAATGTGCTTAGCATCTACCACCGTTACCACTGCATCCAGTTCTAATTGTTGGCGCATATCTTCATCGACAAAAAATGTCTGAATGACTGGTGCGGGATCAGCTAACCCAGTGGTTTCAATGACTAAATGGTCAAATTTATGACGGCGTTTCATTAAATTACTGATGATGCGAATCAAATCGCCCCGTACCGTACAGCAAATACAGCCGTTGTTCATCTCAAAGATTTCTTCATCTGTATCGATAACTAATTGATTATCAATGCCGACTTCCCCAAATTCATTAACAATCACAGCCACTTTCTTGCCATGTTCATGGGTGAGAATACGATTGAGCAGAGTTGTTTTTCCTGCTCCTAAATAACCTGTAATAACTGTTACTGGAACTACGTCTGTTGTCACACTGCTGACCATATCCCAGATACCTTTTTTTAAATGATAATCGTATTCACTCTAGTTAATTTTCAGAGCTTTGACCAGCTCCTTGAAAAGGAATCTAACAGCTTTAGCCACAATCCGCGATCGCTCCTTGTACTACTAGTCCACCAAAGAAATTATCAGAGGTCATAGTTCCCCGACTTTTTGAAAAAGTCGGGGAGCTGAACAACCACAACCTTAAAAATTCCCCATACAACTTGGTTGTGGAGAGGAAAGTCGCCCCATTGCGGGAATGGGTAATCGGTAATTACAGAAAAGGAAAACAAAATTTGCTGACTTTTGCCTTACCTGTCTGTGATCAATACACTGTATGATTTTTAGATATTTTCTAAACTTTTCTTGAAACAGCAAATGATTATCCGCCATGCGACTGAAGCTGACTTGCCAAAAGTTGTAGCAATTTATAATGCCGCAGTTCCTGGACGCATGGCAACTGCTGATTTAGAACCAGTATCTTTGGAAAGCCGTCGTACTTGGTTTAGTGCGCGATCGCCCTCAAAAAATCCACTTTGGGTAATTGAAGTCGAGGGCGTAGTGGCTGGATGGTTGAGTTTACAATCTTTTTACGGACGACCAGCATATCATGCTACTGCTGAGGTTAGTATTTACATAGCTCCTAAGTATCATCGCCACGGTTTAGGAAAGCAGTTACTATCTCAAGCGATTAACCAAAGTCCCAACTTGGGCATTAAGAATTTATTAGGTTTTATTTTTGCTCATAACCATCCAAGCTTACAATTGTTTAACAAATTTGGCTTTCAAAATTGGGGATACCTACCCAAAGTTGCAGAATTGGATGGTGTGGAACGGGATTTAGTAATTATGGGACGACATATTTAACAGTTATTAGTTGAATAACACTACCCCACCTCCCAACTTCCCCCCATTCTCTCATTGCGGCACTTGAGTCGGCTTAACATTTTTGGCTCTATAGAAAGTTTCCAAGCTGTCGCGATCGCCTACAAAACGCCAATGCCAAGGTTCATAACTCACGCCTTGGGAATTATCTTTGGGAAAGGACATCTCAAAGCCAAAACGAGCAGCATTTGTTTGTAGCCATTGAAAAGCTTTGGTATTTTCAAAATTCTCATTCAAGTTAGTCGCTGGTGCTGTTCCATCCCCAATATCCACGGCGTAACCTGTATGATGTTCGCTATGACCAGGAGGAGCGCTCAAAGCTGCTCTCTGGGCTGGGGTTTGATTGCGTTGAGCGCCTACACCAAAGAATAATTGTTCTTGCTCTTTAACTGAACGAAAGCCAGAAATAGGTGTCAAAATAACACCAGCGCTCCGCGCTGCTGCCACCATCTCCTGATATTTTTGGGCAGCTACTTTTCGCAGTCTTTGCCGTCCATCTGCCGAAATTGGTGCTAGTTCTGATTCTGGCGCTTCTGTGTATGCCAGATGTCCCAGAACTTGATCGGTATTGTTGTTTTGTGAATTCGCAGGAGTTGCATTAGTTGGAGAAGGCTGAGAAACTAAATTTTTTTTCGGTGCAGTCCAGGCGAACAAAAAACCACTAATCACAGCCAGCAGCCCACAAACAAGCACTCCCCCAATTCCCAAAACCAAGAGAGATAGACGCCTCTTGGGTGCAACATCAGGAAAATCGCGTAAAGCTGCTGGAATATCTTCACCAGACACAGGCGATGAGTTTCGCGGTTTTCCAGAAAACTCAGCGTTCTTCAAGGGTTAACTCCTGCTTTTGTTGAGTATTCATAACAGATTGTAGACTGGAGAGGAATAAAGGCAATAGGTATCATTTTAGATATTTAGTTTCGAGTTTCGTTTTGACAAACCTCTTAGAACTATATGTCAAATTGGTGGGTTTAGTTTTGCTAGGGTTTTTCTTGGGACGCAAACTACCTGCTACTGTTCCCACCCGCTTAGGTCATTTCCTCTTTTGGGTAGGAGTACCATTGAGCATTGTAGCTTTTTTATATCAAACAGACTTGTCAGGGCAGATTTGGATTGCACCTGCGATCGCCTACTTAGCCATTTTCCTTGGGGCATTACTAGGCTGGATGGGGATAAAATGGCAAGCCCTTTTTACAAAAAACAATCTTCAGCAACCAACTCAGGGTAGTTTTCTCCTAGCAGCAATGGTAGGTAACACTGGTTATTTGGGTTATCCTGTTACCTTAGCCATAGTTGGCACTCAATATTTTGCTTTGGCGCTGTTTTACGATTTGCTTGGTACTACACTAGGCGCTTATGGCTTAGGCGTAGCCTTAGCAGCACGTTTTAGTAGCAGTGTCCATGATATTAAACATATTACTAAGGCAATAATTATTAATCCTGCTTTGTGGAGTTTTGGTTTCGGTTTAATATTACGGCAAGTAGCAATTCCTACCCCAGTTGAATTTTACCTAGATAAATTCGCTTGGACTACTGTGGCATTGTCGCTGTTATTAATCGGAATGCGATTGAGCAAGCTCAATTCCTGGCATAGCTTACCACAAGCAGGAATCAGCTTGGGAATAAAAATGTTATTAGTTCCGCTGATTCTGGGCTTTACTTTACCATTTTTTGGTTTAACAGGCCAAGCAGCCTTGGTTATAGTCCTACAAATGGCTATGCCTCCAGCCTTTGCCACATTAGTGCTTGCTGAAACCTTCAATCTTGATCGCGATCTAGCAGTTACTGCCTTAGCCGTAGGTTCAATAGTATTATTATTTACTCTACCTCTGTGGTTGTGGCTATTTTCTGTAGGGTAGCGACACTAGCCAAAATTAACAATAGAAACTAATTTTCTGTGGCTATATTCTATGATTGACATTGATTAAATGTACTTAGTGGAGAGCATTTATTCGAGCAGCATGAGGAGCGATCGCGTTAGGTGAAAGTGTACAGCTTGGTGGCGAGAGGATGTTGAAATATTTCCTATCCGCACCTCTGATTATCACTAACCACTAACCACCAACCACTAACTACTAACCACTTCCAATAATTCCGCCGGATTCATAAATTCATAGTGTTCAAATGGTTGATGAATCCAAGGATTATCAGATAAATAATCAACGTAATAATCAGGTTTTATTACTGAACAAGCTTTATACCAAATTACCGCAGTGCGAATTTCCTCTATTGGAGTATCAGAATGCGTCTTCAGCCAAGGTATAGTCTCTTTGAGAGTCACCCCAGAATCCACTAAGTCATCAACTAAGAGAATGCGCGAACCCAACTTTTCTGTAGTCATTGTCAAATGGCGAGAAAAGGTTAAATATCCCCTTTCTTGCTTGCCTGGGCCACTGTAAGATGATGTTGCTAAAATTGCCAAGGGCTGGTTATAAATACGGGAGAGAATATCACCCACCCGTAGTCCGCCTCTAGCAAGGCAAATAATTTGATTGAACTCCCAACCTGATTGATAGATTTGAGCAGCCAATTGTTCAATTTTGCGGTGATAATCTGACCAAGAAATGTAAAGGTCTGGCATAGTAGGGAAAGTTATTTGTAGCTATTAATGAAATGGCAAATCAAACTTTTTATCTTAGTATGAGCGAAGTGTAATATGAGCGATTCTCCCCCTGATGATAATTTCCAGCACAGTCCTGAGAATGAAAAACTAGACTTGAGTACTAAGCTAGCTTTTGGTGCTGGAGATTTGGGTACGGCAATTACTGCCATGATAGGGATCTCTTATTTGTCACCTTTCCTGACAGATGTCGCTGGTTTGAATCCCCAATTAGCTGGACAAACTCAACTCGTCGGTAAAGTTTGGGATGCAGTCAACGATCCAATGGTGGGGGTATTGAGCGATCGCACTCAAAGCAGTCAGGGGAGACGCTATCCTTGGATGATTTGGGGGGCAATTCCCTTCGGCGTTTTCTTTTTTTTGCAGTGGATTGTACCTCACTTTAGTAATAATGAAAATGTGAATCAGTGGGGTTTATTTTGGTATTACACTGCGATTTCGATTTTGTTTAATGCTTTCTATACAGTTGTTAATTTACCATACACGGCTCTCACTGCTGAACTAACCCAAGACTATGACGAACGTACCAGCCTCAATAGTTTTCGTTTTGCTTTTTCGATTGGTGGGAGCATTCTTGCTTTAATTATTGGATTAGTTATTTCTTTAGTAGTTCCTAATAACCGCAGCTTACAGTTTTTATTAATAGGAGCGATTTGTGCGATTATTTCTGTTCTACCAATATATTGGTGTGTTTGGGGAACGAAAAAACGCGCTCAAGCTGTAGCAAATTTGCACCCAGAAACAGAACAAACTGTCTCCATTCCCATTGGGCAACAACTTAAAATTGCTTTTAGTAATCGCCCTTTTTTATTTGTAGTCGGGATATATCTTTGTTCCTGGTTAGCAGTCCAACTCACGGCTGGTATTATTCCTTATTTTGTCATTAGTTGGATGCGTCTTCCCCAATGGCACATTAGTTCAGTACTATTAGCTGTACAAGGAACCGCAATGAGTATGTTGTTTGTCTGGAGTGCCATTAGTAAGCGTGTTGGCAAACAAGCTGTGTACTACATGGGTATGACTTTGTGGATTATCGCTCAAGCTGGACTGTTTTTCGTCAAGCCAGATCAGGTTGTGTTGATGTACTGTTTAGCAGTTTTAGCTGGTTTTGGGGTATCAACAGCTTATTTAATTCCTTGGTCAATGCTACCAGACGTGATTGAACTAGATGAATTAAAAACAGGACAGCGTCGGGAAGGTATTTTCTATAGTTTCATGGTATTTTTGCAAAAAATTTGTTTGGGTTTGGCTGTGAATTTAGTTTTGCAAAGACTGGGTGCAGCTGGATATATTAAACCCACACCAGAAATACCTGTACCAACTCAACCAGACTCTGTTTTAGAAGTGATTCGTGTTTCGATTGGCCCCTTACCAGCAGCAGCTTTAATTTGTGGTTTAGTTTTGGCGTATTTTTACCCAATTACCCGCGAAATGCACGCTGAAATTTTACTCAAACTCCAAGAAAGAAGGGAGAGACGGGGGATCGGGAATAGGGGAGATGGGGTGTGAGGGGTGTGAGGAGTGTGAGGAGTGTGGGGAGTGTGGGGAGAGTAACTAATGACAAATGACAATTGACTAACCACTAACAATCAATCTAAAGAGGGTGAATGTATATGAAAAGACGCAATAATACTTAATATATATATTAAGTAGAAAAAGCCAATTAAACCAAATGGCAGTTCCAAGCTTAGAGAAAATTTCCGCTCAGTTAGACAGTCCGAATCTACGCGATCGCATGGTTGCTCTTGCCTCGTTGAGAGACATACCAGCAGAAGAGGCTGTACCTTTAATTAAAAAAGTGTTGGATGATGAGTCCCTACAATTGCGATCAATGGCAATATTTGCCTTGGGGATTAAACAAACTTCGGAGTGCTACTCTATTTTGGTCAAAATTCTAGAAACTGATCCAGACTATGGCATCCGTGCTGATGCTGCTGGTGCGCTAGGATACTTGGGTGATGGCAGAGCCTTTGAACCTCTGTCAAGAGCATTTTATGAAGATACTGATTGGTTAGTCCGCTTTAGCGCGGCTGTCTCATTAGGTAATTTAAAAGACACTCGTGCCCGTGAAATCCTGTACAAAGCCCTCGACAGTGAAGAAGTGGTACTACAACAAGCAGCGATCGCAGCACTCGGAGAAATTAAAGATATCGATGCAGTAGATCGCGTTTTACGTTTTGCTCAATCAGATGATTGGTTAGTGCGACAGCGTTTAGCCGAAACTCTTGGCCAGCTTCCCACTCCTAAAAGTGTCTCCGCTTTGAAGTACCTAGAAAAAGACAGTCACGAAAACGTGGCCGAAGCTGCCAGAATTTCTCTTAAGAGATTAGAGGAAACAGGCTATCAAGTCTGAGGACACATAGAAAGGGAGACACACAAAGCATTTCTTTTTTTCATTCTTCTTCATTGCCCACCTCCCCATCTCCTCTTCCTGCTACCTTGTAATAAGTGGGATCATCAAGAATTTGACACAAGGTAATTTGATTCATGAGTATTGAAGAATTTTTTGAGTTAAGTGCTGGTAAATGGTTTTCCCATCGTACTAGTCATCACTTAGCTTTCAAGCAATCCGAGTCTGGTAAATCAGATATCTTTATAGAAATGCTGGCAGCAGATCATCCAGAGGTGATCAAGCTGTGTGAACAGTATGAAATTGACCCTAAACGTGCTTCCTGTGGTGCGAGAGTGACTTGGAATGGCACGATGGAATGGGATGAACAAGATCACAAAGGTTCTACGGTATTAGTTCCAGTACCGAATGAAGATAACCCCAACGAAGGCAAATTATTGCGGGAAATGGGCTACGCTGAGAAAATGCCTGTTGCTGGCAGCTATAAGATTGGTGATGATGACGCATTGACCTTAATTACAGAATACGAAACAATGTGGTCTGAAGAGCGCCTCTGGTTTGCTAGCCCCAATTTACGGATGCGAGTCGGCGTCCTGAAGCGCTTTGGTGGCTTTAGTATGGCTTCGTTCACTTCTGAAATTCGCATGGGTGGTGCTGCACCAGCTAAAGCTTCTGAGGCGGCGAATTCAGCATCAAGTTAGTTAAAACAATATTGGACCACAAAGACGCATAAAAATACAAGCTTTATTCAAGCGTCTTTGTGAGTTTTCATTGAAGTCGTAATTGAGGTGATCGCTTTTTGTAACTGCTTGACAAATTCTGCAAATTCACCTGCCATATAAACAGGTTTAGAAATAATACGGGGATTCACAGGAGCATTTTCAAACGGATCTCCGACATAGCGGGGAAAGAAGTGTACGTGCAGGTGTGGTATAGAATTGCCGTGAATCTCATAGTTCATCTTGATCGGCTGCGTAATTTCAGCTACAGCTTTGGAGGTTGTTTGCATATCTCGCATCAATGCAGCAGCTTCTTCAGTAGTCAAATCATGTATTTCAATTGCATGTCGTTTGAGAACTAGACAGCAGTAACCTTTCATGGGAGCATCTTCAACACTGGTTAGGTATGATGCTTCTAATTCAGCAACAATGCCAAGAGGCTTACCATTTTGGCATACTGGACAGAACTCACTAATTCTCAATCGCTGCCATTCTTCAGGATTTACCCATTTACTCATAATTTGGGTCTGATTGATCTGCAAATTTAGATCTGCAACAAACTAGCGATCGCCTGTGGTAATGGTAGGATGATCATCACCAACAAAGCCATTGCAAACAATCCCCAAACATCACGTTGGTTGTCCAGTTCCGTGACATCATTTAAAGCAGGTTCATCCATTAAGGGTATGAACAACAATATCAGCGCCCACAAGAAAAATCCTGGTTGAACTAAAGACAACAACAGCAACAGTAGACGCGCAACTTGACCAATTAAGATAGCGTTTCTTTGCCCAAACATTGCATGGACAATATGACCCCCATCTAACTGTCCCACCGGCATCAAATTCAATGCAGTTACGATTAGTCCCAAGCAAGCAGCGACAGCTACTGGATGTAAATCAATAGCTGATTGTGGTGTTAATTGACTACCCAAAGCCAGCTTGGAGAGCAGGGCTAGCAAAATAGAATATTTGGGATTGAGTGCATCAGGATTTAATAGTCCTGTTTTTTCTTCTGGTAAACTCACAACCTCAGAGTGAGCTAAGCCCCAAATCAATAAAGGCAATGTTACCACAAAACCTGCTAAAGGCCCGGCAATACTCACATCAAATAAAGCTTTACGGTTCGGTACAGGACTACGCATCTTAATAAATGCACCAAAAGTTCCCAAGAAAAATGGCATGGGAATAAAGTAAGGCGGGGTTGAGCGAATTTTATAGCGTCTCGTCGCCATTAAATAGTGACCAAGTTCGTGGACACCTAAAATAAACATCAAAGCTAGGGCGTAGGGTAATCCTTGCAAAATCAGGCTTGGGTTAGATTGAAATTGGCGGATTGTCAATTCAATACCAGCAATTTCTACTCCAACCTTGGTAGTTGTTACCAAAGTGGCTAACAATAGCAACAATGCCCAACCAAATTGTTTTAATTGTTCTTTTTTTCTCGGTGTATTACCTTGGGTAGCTAGAGTATTAGGAACAAGTACAAAGAAGGGTTTGCCATTTACATCTTCTTGAAAGAACACTAAAAATCTACCTGCAAATTTTGTTTCTATATTTTCTTTAATCTTTTGGTACGCTTCGTTTGGTTTGCTTCTTAATTGCCCTCGGCAAATTACAGCCTGAGGTCTATATTCTATATTCTGGATGTAATATACAGACCAAGGAAAACAATCTCGCAGTTTTTGTTCTTCGTTCGGCTGAATAGGACGCACGGGAGTTGGTTCTGGACTGGGGAGTGTTGTGGGTTCTGTTTGTGGCGCTTGAACTTCAGTTGGTTTGTCTTGTTGCGGTTGGCGTCCCCGTTGAAATAGCACCCAGTATAAAATAGGACAAATAACTAATGGCCAAATCATTAGCGATCGCGGTAGTGGTTGTTTTGCTCCATGGATTACTGTCCATCCTGTCCACAACAGTGCTGGAGTCATCAATACCAACCACAATAACCAGACAGGTGTCTGGGTGAGGCGAGCAACACTACGTTGCACCATTAGATAAGTAATTAGTCCCAGTAGAATCAGAAACCAAACTGTCATGTGATTTTTGTTTATTTTTAAATGTCAGTCCAAACTTGTGGTCAACCGCTCCACTATTATTGCCACAAGATAGACACTATCCCACTTTTTGATTCAGAGAAGTTTTATACTTAAACCGGGTTTGTCAAGACTCCTCAAGTAAATTGTTTTTCTCATGTGTCCCTTGTCTCAAGAATCAAATCATACAGCCAAGCCACCACAGGAAGTCCTAGATACTATTTTTGCATTTCCGCCAAATCGGGACACACTAGGGGGAACAGCTTATTTTATTGTCAAAAATGAAGGCAATATCCTGATAGACTGTCCTGCCTTTGATCAAACTTACCAAGATTTTATGCGATCGCATGGTGGTATAAGTTGGTTATTTCTCACCCACAGAGGGGCTATTGGTAAGACAGTAGAATATCAGCAAGCCTTCGATTGTAAAGTTTTAATTCAAGAACAAGAAGCATATCTCTTGCCTGAGCTTACTGTAACTACTTTTAGTCAGGAATTTGTCCTTGATTCCATCACAAAAGTGATTTGGACGTGTGGGCATTCTCCCGGCTCATCTTGCCTTTATTATAGTAAGTCTGGGGGTGTACTGTTTTCTGGACGCCACTTACTACCCAACCAGCAAGGTGATCCAGTTCCATTGCGAACAGCTAAGACTTTTCACTGGCATAGGCAAATAAAGAGCATCAAAATGCTTTTAGAACGCTTTACTCCAGAAACACTTCAATACATTTGCCCCGGAGCAAATACGGGTTTTCTCCGGGGTAAGCGTGTAATAGATAATGCATATGAACGCTTAGGCAGTCTGGATTTAGCACTATTGCAGACGCAAGCCATATTTTAGGGGGATAGAAAAACTGAGAGAACCGATCAGTTCTCTCAGTAACGAGGTAGAGGCTTTTGAGCAAGGTAGAGCCTTATTCGTCAGAAGTGACAATAATTATTCCGACTCTTCCTTATTGTTACGCACTCAGATGCTCATACTGGTATCAGTTACATCTTTTGATTGCACTGCATCGCCTTGCTCAGTAGTAAATTTTGCCAGAGCTGGTTAATGATCGTACTGAGGGCTAAAAATAAACATCGACTGAGGCGAGTTTTGATATTTTTAACAAGTAGCCAAGTATGCGATCGCCCAAATGTTCAAAAGGGAACAGAGAACAGTTTGCGGAATTCGACTGAGATCACTGATGACGGTACTGGTTAACTCTCTGTAGTTCACAGGTAGCTTGGGTTTTATAGCACCATGACCGATACCATTTCTGGCTTGACCATGGGAAACTCTGGCATAGAAAGCTTCTAGGGGAGTCACACCAGCAGCGGTTACACCAGCCAGAGATAGAAACCTACGTCGTGAGAAAGACACTTGCTCTGAATCCTTGTGATTTCACTCCTTTGAGGTGAAATCTATCAATCCCTGGTTAAATTCAAGTGAAGCAATAGTTAAATAACCTACTATTTTTACGCTGCGAGAATTTACGTAGTTTAAAAAAAATTAATAAGCGACAATATGAATGAAGACCACACGCTATTTAATTTCAGAATGCAACCGAATTCTCTGCAAACGATAAAATACTTAGCTGATACCCTAGTTTTGGATAGTCAAGCATGACATACAGCAAAAGGGAAAAAGAACAACTATTCCATCAAATTTATTCCCAAATGCTAAGTTCCAGCTATAGTATTGCCAAATTATTCCTGAGAGACAAGATCCCCGAATTCTCAAAGAAGTCGGGGGTCTAGGCTTTGTGATGATCACGAACCATATAAAAAATATTCTGTAGAACTGTAATAGTCCTGAGTCTGTTTGCAAAAATCAATTAGCAAAAATTGTGTTTATTTACATTGAAATTACGTGTATAATAATTTACATTATTTTAATAATTTTGTTTAAGTTAAATGTTTATTCATGTTAAATTGTGATCCCGAAGCCCACGAGTTGTTGTAATGCACAAAAAGGAAATCTACAGATGTCTAGGCAAATTTATCATCAGAGAAAATTTTTGAGAGCTTTTGACCAAAGGGTAATAAATATAATCTATAAATTGATTACTATTTTGAAAATATGCTGGATGAGACTGTTAGAGTCTGTCCCTTTTTTAATTGCTTGTGCTGTATTTTTAAGTGTAATAAGTCTGAAAAGTCCCATCCTACTTTTTTGTTTAGTTTTTAGTAGTTTAAGCGCAGTTGTCTTGCATAAAATTGGGCAACAAGTCAATCTACCAAAACGATATATTATCTTGTTACAAATGTTAGGAGTAGCTATTATTTTCAGTGCATTTTGGTTAGATTATTTTGCAGACCCAGCACAAGCACAGTTTTTCAGAAAAGCTGAAGATTTTTTCAAAAATACCCTAACACAAGGTGCGGCAACAGGTAGCAATACTCAAGCAGCAGTTAGTCTAGTATTTAATGTATTACGTGCGCTTTACTTACTATATATAGCTGTTTCCCTGATTGGTGTAATTAATGCAGTTCGGAAAGATGAAGACTGGCAAAGTGTTGCTAGAATTCCCTTATTAGTTGTAGTTGCGGTAACTATTGCTGATGTACTCACTGGCTTCGTTATTGGTGACACCAATACAACTAATTGATTCATCAGTAAAGATGAAAAACAGATCAGAAGTTCGCCATGTCTCAAGAATCAGATAAAGAATTTCGACCAGTAAATCAAATTTTAGGAACTCAACCTTCACTAGGTCCAATTCCTGCTGATCAAGTCTTTCCTTGGACAGTAATAGCCTTAACTTCCTACTTTATCGTCAATGGAATTTTTGGCGGTATCTTTAGTGATGAGTTTCAAAAATGGTTGTGGACATTGCTAATTACTGCTTGGGGAATGGCGACTTGGTGGATCTTAACTGGTGGTAGGAGTTGGCGCTTTTTAAGTAAATTTATTGGGGTTCCCACTTGGACTAGAGGCTTTGCTCGTTATCAAAGCTTGCTGGAAAATAACCATGAAGCAAAAAATCGGAAAACAAAGCGTCGGCGTCGCCGGAAGTGAAACACGATTCACACCCTTTGAAGACGCTTTACATCTAGCAACAATGCTACGCATATCGCTTGATGGACGCGATATCGGTGCTTACACTTTGACGAAAGGAAACCAAAAAGATAGGTTTTGTTTCGTTTTTGGTTTTGACTGTCAAGGAATTCATACGACCTTAAGACCAGAACAAATTAATACCATTTTGAATAACATTGAAGCTGGCTTAAAAGATATCCCTGAAGGTGAAAGAATAACTTTACATTTAGGGTCTTTTAGTTCAGATAAACAGCGACAAAAAGAGCTAGCATCTCTTGTTAAAAAATCTCCATCGCCAGATATTAAATATTTATTGCTTTCAGAAAGAGCAAGAGTTCAAGAATTAACTCGTTCTGGTATCCGGAAGCCAAAATTTTTGCGAATTTATGTAACTTACACAATTGAACCAGATGCGGCAAATACAGATGATTGGATAGAAAAATTATTAGCTAAAGGTGAAACTTGGTGGTTGAAATTTAAAGGTGATTTAGCAGAAGTCGAAAACCAACGTATTGAAACGATTATTACTAATGCCTATAAAAATGGTTTTTGTCGTTGGGAACAACTTTTATCTAACAAAATGGGGTTAGATATTAAACCTCTGAATACACAAGAATTATGGGGAGAAGTTTGGAGAAGGTTCAATGATACCCAACCAATAGATATTCCTCAATTGTTGACTTTAGATGAAAATGGTTTACGTGAACAAGCTAATTCAGACTTAGCTAGTACCAGATTACTGATTGAGAATATCCATAGTACAACTTTGCTAATTGAGTCTGATGTACCTTGTGCCGATCGCCGCTGGGTTCATGTTAACAGTAACTATGTCGGCGTCATGACTTTTCTCGAAAAACCTGGTGGTTGGCCGAGTAAAACCGCTCAATTACGTTATCTTTGGGAACTGTTAGCCAGAGAAAATGTCATAGACACAGAAATTTTTTGTCAGTTGAGTGCAGCGAATCCAGCAATAGTCAAAACTACACTGCAACGGGTATTAAAGCAGTCAAATATTACGGCTTTATTAGCACAGGAAAAAAGTAGAACTATCGATGTCAATGCTCAATTAAAGTTAAGAAAATCTGTAGCAGCACAAGAACAATTATACGAGGGAGCACTACCGATTTACGCAGGTATAGCTATTTTAGTGCATCGTCCGAGCATCGAGAGATTGGATGAAGCTACAAGATATATTGAAAACTGTTTTCAACGTCCAGCTAGGGTAATTAGAGAAACAGAATATGCTTGGAAAATTTGGTTGCAAACTTTACCAATTGTTTGGGAGACTCTACTCGCTAGACCTTTTAATCGACGTCAGTTATATTTAACAAGTGAAGTCCCAGGATTAATGCCTTTGGTGTTAACTAAAGCAGGCGATCGCGAAGGTTTTGAATTAATTGCTGAAGAAGGCGGTACACCAGTTCATTTAGATTTATTCAACCAACATAAAAACTTAGCACTATTTGCTACCACCCGTGCAGGTAAATCAGTATTGGTTTCAGGGATTTTAACACAAGCTTTAGCTCATAACATTCCTGTAGTAGCACTAGATTTTCCCAAACCCGATGGTACGTCTACTTTCACCGACTACACATATTTTATGGAGGGGAATGGAGCGTATTTTGATATCTCCAAACAATCAAATAACTTATTTGAACAACCAGATCTGCGCTTGTTGAATCCAGAAGAACAACGCGATCGCATGTTGGATTATATCGCTTTCCTCGAATCTGCTTTGATGACAATGGTTTTGGGGTCATCTAGCGAGAATCAGCTATTATCGCAAACAGTGCGATCGCTCTTAAACTTAGCATTAGGAGCCTTCTTTACCGATGAAAGTATTAAAACACGATATCAAGAAGCGATCGCAGGTGGCTTTGGTAGTATAGCTTGGCAGAAAACCCCAACATTAAGAGATTTTCTCTATTTTTGTTCGCCAGAACATTTGCAACTCGAATCGATCGCAGGTAGAGTTGAAGACGCCTTAAATCAAATTCAGCTGCGCCTGCGATTTTGGCTTTCCAGTCGTGTAGGTAAAGCAATTTCCGCACCTTCTAGTTTTCCCACAGATGCACAACTTTTGGTTTTCGCTTTGCGGAACCTTGCAGATAACGAAGACGCAGCAGTGCTATCTTTGAGTGCTTATTCCGCAGCATTACGCCGCGCCTTAAGTAGTCCTGCTTCTATATTCTTCATTGATGAAGCACCAATTCTCTTTGAATTCGACCAAATTTCTGATTTAGTAGGAAGAATTTGTGCTAACGGTGCGAAAGCCGGTATTAGAGTCATCCTCTCAGCCCAAGACCCTGATACAATTGCCAAATCTAAAGCATCATCCAAAATTTTACAAAACCTCACTACACGCTTAATAGGTCGAATTCAGCCAGTAGCCGTTGATAGTTTCACCAACATTCTCAAATATCCCCGCGAAATCATTGCGCGCAACGCAACTGAAAGCTTTTTCCCTCGTAAAGAAGGAATTTATAGCCAATGGTTATTAGATGATAACGGGATTTATACCTTCTGTCGCTACTACCCAGGTTACGAACAATTAGCAGTAGTAGCTAACAATCCCCAAGAACAAGCTGCACGTCAAAAAGTTATGCAGACTCACAAAGATAAATACGAAGCAGTTTCTGTCTTTGCACGTCAATTAGTAGCATTACTACGCGGTTAAATTGCTTAAATTGCTTATTTGTAGTCAAAGCTAAACCCCTTACTACAAACTTAAATGCAAACAAAAAATCCATCTGTGTTCATCGGTGTGCATCTGTGTTCGTATTAAATAAAAATCTACTTACCCAGCAGTTATGAAAAAAATAATTTTACTTGCCATACCTCTTTCATTACTCACCATCCTACCAGCAATAGCAGACCTTGGTCAAGTTTGGACAGACTTTCAATCTTACGCAACCGACTTACAAAACTACCTGAGAAATAACCTCACCGAAACACTACAACCAATAGAAGCAGAAGCTCAAATTGCCATTGATAGTTCCACCGGAGAATTGAACATACCCAACCCCAACGCCGCCGGAGAAATCATTCGTGATCGGACGATTTGGTACTACACTTCCGCAGACAAATTCGATAATAATTCCACAGTGAGAGCAAATTTAGTCAGCAATGAAATTAATCGCTTAATTACTCGTGGTGCAGCATCTGGATTATTGGGTACAAATGGACAATTGAGATTAAAAACAAAATTAGAATCAACAGAACAAACAATCCAAACAATTGCAGGATTTAACCAGGAAAATGAAAAACTGCAAGAGGAGATAAATACTCAGCTTGAAAGTTTTAAAAATGCAATACCTGATCCTGTTCAAAACGCATTAGCTAGCATCACTTCACTTTTGGGTATTGGTCAGCTGAACTTTTTACTACAAAATAACAAAATGCAAGAGGAAGAAGTGAAAATAACAAGCGAACATTTAGCCCAAACAATGCAAACTAACCAATTTCTACAATACTCCAATTTAAATTTAGCGAATATTTCCCAACAAGTAGAAGAAAATAACCGCGCACGCAGAGTAGATAATGCTACTGAAGCATCTAGACTATTACGAAATTCTTCTCAAGTAGATTTATTTGGTAGGCAGTTTGAACAATAACTCAAATCCTCGAAATGAAAATTATAATTTCCCAACTTTATCCTTCAAGATTTTTTGCCCAATCTAACGTTCCTGATATTCCCGATATTCTCAACAGTGGCTTCACTACTGCCAAAAGTGTTTCGGAAAGTTGGGAAAATCAATGGTTAGATTTATTACAAAATAATACTAATGATAATTTATATGGAGCATTAACAAATCTGGGCGTATTTTTCGCAGTCGGCACACTATTATTTTTCATGATCCAATGGCTCAGAGATGTTATCTATAGTGAATATTCCCGTCCGATTTCTGCTTTGATTTGGCCTTTTATAGTGGTAATACTATTAACTAATACAGGAAGCGGTAGTATATTGTCTAATCTGACACTGGGAATTAGAAATTTCATCAACACAGTAAATCAGCAAGTGATCACCACAGCAGATGCTAATAGAAATTATCAGCAAGCATTGAGTATGGGTGTTGCTGAAGAAGTAGCTGGATCTGTGCTGCGTCCTTGCCAGTCATTAACAGGTGAACAACAAAATCAATGTTTTCAAAGAGGCAGAGAAAAAATAGAAATTCTGTGGCAGACTTATAGAGATTTATATGGTGATAAAGTTTGGATTAATCGGCTAGAAAGTAAGATTAATCAAATCGCATTTAGCACAAATAGCGTACCAGAAAATACATTTAATTCTTTCTTAGGTTCCACAGTCCAGACTAGCATTAAAAATTTTTTCATTTCCTTGCAATATGCATTTCAAAATTTAATCGAAGCTACGATGTTGTTAGTAGCAACTTTAGGACCATTAGCTGTGGGGGGTTCTTTGTTACCTGTAGCTGGTAAGCCGATTTTTGCTTGGATGACTGGATTTTTATCGTTGGGAATTGCCAAAATTTCCTTCACGATTATTGCCATTTTAACTGCCACAGTAATTGTCAATGGCCCTGGTGAAGACGCTAGTGCTGATCCCGATTTAATGTGGTTCATGATTTTTTTGGGAGTCTTAGCACCAATAGTATCTTTGCTTTTAGCAGCTGCGGGGGGATTTGCAGTATTCAATGCAATTAGTAATACAGCGGCGTGGGCAAAAGAGAGGGTTTAAATGGTACGTTTATTAGAGAAAAAACAACGAACAGTGAATCTTTTAACTACATTTGCGATCGCAACTTTAGGATTGCAGATATTAGCCCTACTTTTCTTGACATTCCAAGGTTTAAAAATTCGTCAACTTAGTCTCAGAAAACCTGCTGCTTTTGTCCAATTAATAGCTGGTCAACCGATAACTGTTAATGATGACTTGGTAAGAGATCCAGAAGCAATTCGCCAATTTGTCAGTAAAAGCATGACCTCAATGTTCAACTGGTCTGGTAAATTACCAGCACAAAATGTCGAAGAAGTATCAAAACCCAAACCAGATTTAGGTATACTTATTCCCACATCACAAGGAATTAGCAAAAAAGTTACTACTAGCAGTTGGATTGCTAGCTTTGCTATATCAGAAGACTTTCGCAAAGGTTTTTTGCGTGAAATAGCAGCGATGACACCGCCAGAGGTTTTTAGTAATAATTCCAGTCAAGCAATAACTGCACAAATTGCCATTAAGCGAGTTTATCCTCCGCAAAAAATTTCACCAGGTAAATGGCGAGTAGGTTTAGTGGCTGACTTGATTCAAACAAAAAAATCGGATGGAAGAAGAATTATTACTCCTTTTAATAAGGATGTGTTGGTGCAGGCTGTCGATTATTTTCCTTATCCGCTAGATGATACTACTAGTGTTCTGCAAAAGGCAATTTATGGTATCCGTTCGGAGAAGTTGGAAATTTATGAAATTCGGAATTTGTGTTTGTTGGATCAGTATAACAATTTAAGTCAGGAGCAGTTACAGCAGTGTGGAATTCAAAATACGTCTGATAGTTTTGTGAGGTAATTGGGGATGGTGGTTATGCAAAAAATAATGTTTGAAAAAACGAACACAGATGAACACAGATGGACACAGATGGAGTTTGCGTGTGCGTTTGGGTTATGTGTTGAGTTTATTTTATGAGTAAATTTATAGAGTTAATTATCAATGCAGTTACTTAAACAGGAAAATAAAAAGAAAAGTAGTATTTTACCTTTGTTTGCTGTTGTAGCCTTTGGTTTAAATATTTTCACTTTATTAATACTGATGTTCCACGGTTCGATGTTGCAGCAGCTAAGTAAGCAATTAACACCGCGAAGTTTAGTGCAACTTGCTGATGGTCGTGCGATTACGGTAGATCCGACGCAAAATTTAGAACGCTATCCAGATACTATCCGGCGCTTTGTAGGTGAAACGATGACCTTAATGCTAACCTGGTCTCAGGAGCAGCCACCAGAAACAATATGGGAAATTAGTTCGGAATTGTTAACTAATGATGTAAAACAAAAATTTCAATCAGAAATTATTAATGGGAATACAGCTAATCAATTTGAAAACCGAGGTGCTGAGAGTGTTTTTGTGATCCAAAGAATTTCTCAACCTGTAAAAATTGCTGATGGAAAATGGAAAGTGGAGTTACAAGGTAATCAATTAATATTTAGCAATTCTGACAGGTTAGGAAGAGCGATCGCATTCAATAAACAAATCTTAATCCAAGCAATAGATAATCAAAAAATAACATTACCTGATCTACCACTTTCTTGGCATTTAGCAGCTTACCGCCTCGGTGAAGCCAGACTAGAAATTTACAATATATGTGACATCAAAGATAACAACTGTTCCTGATTAAACTATAAACTAAAGCTTTACTATGACTCGATATTCTATTCCTTCAGAAACTCATCCAGAAAATCTCGAGACTCCCATCAGTGAAAATTATCAACCAGAACTAGGATTATCTGATTGGGAACTGCGAATGGCAAAATTGGTTGGCTTTGAACAAGAATCTCCAGCCACCGAAACCCAAACAGAAGTAGGAGAGGATACAGCCAACTTACCACAGTTATCTTCAACTGCTCGAGAAGGTGAAGTTTCTACCAAGCAGTCCCTCTCATCCAATCCTTTTGCTAAGTTAGCCTTAGTAGGGACTGCTACTTTTGCTTTAGTTTTAGTAGCTGGTGCTTTTTTGTCCCAGTTGATGAGTGCTAGCAATCAAAAACCAAAAAAAACTAACATAGTTGCACCAAAAACGCCGCAAACATCCACGGAAACACGCCTGCAACAACTAGAAGGAGAATTAGAGACTTTAAAAACAAAATTAGCCTTAGCTGAACAAGCACAAGCTGTAAAATTAGCTCAGCAACAATTAAGAGTTGGAAAAGTCAAATCGCCACAACCAACTTCTGGGGTGGAAACTGCTAGAGATAATAGACTGAGAGTTGCTCTGCAAAGAACACCTACACCCACAAAAACAGTTTACACGCCGCCAAGGGTGATAACGCGTGTAGTCACAGTACCCCAAACTCCACCAAATTCTACTTCACCCCTACCTGTAATTCCCACACCAGAAACCCAACCCACAGTTCAATTTACCCCCGAACCCACACCAGATCCATTGCAGGAATGGGCAAGGCTATCAAAATTGGGTAGCTATGGTCAAGTATTAGATACTGCTACACCTAATAATACCCCCAATAATACTAATATAAATCGTCCGACTCCTTTAGCTGCAAACAATCCCAAAGTTCCACCGCAGATCAATAATTCTCAACCTGAGGATAATACTTCAGAACAATCAACTTCTGTTGTTAGCCAAGCACAAACAAAAAGTCCAAAATCAGTACGAGTCGGAACTAGTGTGAAAGCAGTATTAGCTACTGCTGTCTTTGGAGAAACTACTAGATCAACTAATAATAGAAATAATCAAGATAATAGTCCAAAAAACGTATTTGTAGTCCGTTTACAAGAACCATTAAAATCTATCGATGGTGAGGTAGTATTACCAGCCAAAACTGAGTTTTTGACAGAAGTTAGTTCTATTTCTGAACAAGGTTTAGTGCAGTTAAATGTGGTCAAATTGGTGAGGGAAAACAATGGTAATTTGACAGAGCAACCCTTAACAGCAAATGCTATCCTAATTCGTGCCTCGGCAGGTAAACCTCTAGTTGCCAACCAATATAAAAGAGGGACATCCACCGCTATGATTGATGCTAGCCAATTCGTATTGGGAGGTATTGGTAAAGCCGCAGAATTGTTCAATCGTACCGAATCGCAAGTCACGACAACAGCTACAGGTACTGTCGTTACTAACAGTAATCCCCGACGCAATCTCTTAGCTGGGATTTTGGAAGGTGGTGTGAGAACAGTGGTTCCGCAAATTACCCAACGTAATCAACAGGCAATTTCCCAAGCAATGCAACGCACTAACATCTGGTTTTTGCCAGCAGGCAAAGAAGTAGAAATATATATTAATCAAACTATGCAGCTTTAGTATAGTATCTCTGAAAATCGTATTTAAGCTAATCAAAGCTGCATAATAACATAGTATTGTGCCAATAACCTACTTTCCCTTTAGACACGCTACACAAACACAAAATAAAATCTAACCGAATAATCTCTCTGTACCCATCTGTGTTCATCGGTGTGCATCTGTGTTCGATATCTAAAACATAAATTTCGTCACAGCCTCAATTCCCAGCAAATATAAATACTATATACAGCCATGAAAAATAACATCAACCTGCAATTTAAACCCCCAAATAACCCCCATCTCCTAACTCTAACTTCCCTGATTTTTTCAGCTGCAATCTCGATCATAGCAGGTCGTGCCTTGGCAAATAATGCCGTTCTCCGTTCCATGTTTTCTTGCCAAGCGCAAGGGTTAGGAGGAGTAATACCTACTATCAACGTCTGGTTTCAACAAGGCACAAATTTAAGTTTTATTCCGGCTGGAGAAACAATTAAAAAAGTTTGGTTAAACGATCCATCCCAGGTCACAATGGATTTTGATGGGCCAATGTGTATGCAGTTTGGTCCAGACCGTAATAATAACGTCGGAGATTGTAAAAATTCCGCAGCAAATGTCATTCAACTCAGACGAATAAAAAAAATCAATATTCCTGGACTACCCACCACTGATAAAACACTTTTAACAGTAGTTACTGAACAAGGCGGTAAAAACAAGCTATATACCTTTGAAATTGTTTATGATACAGGGTCTCCAGAATATCATACTTTAGCAATTTACCCTGATCCTCCTGCTCCTAGTTCAGCCCCCGCTTGCGTGAGAGTTGGACAGTCAAGAAATTGATCAGCCATACTCCTGTTGCCGATACTAGTAAAAAAGGCGTCAACCAATCACCCCAACGCACATATAAAGTCTGCGTTTGGCGGCGATAAATTTTTTCAGCGTGAACCTCGTAGATATTATGTCCCGATATCCATACTGTTCTACCGTGGGGATCTACAAAAGCTGAATATCCTGTATTTGTTGCCCGTACTGCCCATTTATCAGTTTCAATTGCCCGCATGATATCCTGAGCATGATGCTGTGCTGGCATAGATGCACTGTAATGAGCATCATTAGATGAGCTGAGGATAAACTGTCCCCCTGCTTGGGCTTGATAGCGAAATACCTCCGGGAAAGCAGACTCGTAACAAATGCCTGCGATCGCACGACCAAAAGGCGTGTTAAAAATTTGATTTGGTGAACCAGGAACTTGATGTTCATCCAAAGGTGACAAGCGACTAATAATACCACCTAAAATTTCTTCAAAGGGGACGTACTCACCAATCGGTACTAACTTTACCTTGTCGTAACGACTAAAAACCTCACCGTCACCAGTGATAGTCAACAAACTATTTGTATAACTTTTTCCCTTCTCGCCAAAACCACCAATCCAGGCTACAACTCCCTTAGAACGCACCGCCGCCACCAAGGAACTACCGATAATGTGACGCTGGAAGAAAGGTAAGGCCCCTTCCGGTGTTAGTACTGCATCAACTCCTTGATTTACTAAAGTTAGATACCCACTGGTGTAGCCTGCTAAGGCGCGACGTAAGCCTTCTGGATAAAGTTTGATTTGGTTAGGAATGTTACCTTGAATTATTCCTATCTTCAGGGCTGCCGCTGGTGGTTGAATTAGGGGACGGGTGTATAAGCTAAAACCGATTAGGTGTAGGATAAGTAATAAACCTGTGGCGGTAATTAGATATTTATTAACGAACCGCCAAGGCGCCAAGAACGCAGAGAAAATCTTGGCGTCCTTGGCGTCTTGGCGGTTGATAAAAGCTTCTGCAATTAGCCCATTGACGGCGACAATCGCAGCTGTTACGGCATAAGGCCCTGAAAGTTGCCCAAGATGGAGGATTACGAGATTATACGGACTTTGTGTGTAGGAAAGAGAACTCCAAAATAAGGCTCCCCAACTCAATACAGTCTCGATACCACACCACAGGGCTGTGCCTATAAGAACACGAGCGTAGGGTTTTTGGATAGAAGGACAAATGATCCTCATCCCTGTCGCCCACAACGCTACGGATGCAGCCCCCCAAAGGGTGATGAATACCCAGCAGAAAAGAGCTATTGCCAGGCTTGTTAACCAAGGAACCCCCATCCACGTCATGGGATGAATACCTGTAATCCAGGATAGGGCTATACCGTGATAACCAATACCCCAGATCAAGGCAAGAAGAAGGGGAAATGGCTTTGGGCGGAGTGTAGGATTAACTACTAAATACCATAGAGGTGCTAAGGCTACCCATGCCAAAAACCAGGCATTGACTGGGGCGACGGTAAGCCCCATCAATATACCACTCCCTAAGGCGATCGCACAACTCACAAAGAGTTCGCTGTGTTCTTTACTCTGCTTCTGTCGCATCACCAGTGTCGGGAGGAACGATCGCCACTCCTGTAATGACATCATCTTCGTCTAGGCGTTGTACACGGACGCCTGTAGCAGAGCGAGACTGGACGGAAATTGCATTCACTGCCTGTCTGATGATGATACCGCGACTGGTGACCATCATAATTTCATCGTCGTTGTTGACAATGTGTAGGTTGGCTAGTTGGTCTTTGATTTTGCGACTCTTGAATTTGGTTGCCATTAAACCTTGACCAGCCCGGTTTTGCAAGCGGAACTGAGCAACGGGTACGCGTTTACCGTAGCCTCCAGTTGTAATTACTAATACCCAAGGGCCGTGATGACCGTTGCCTGGTACTTCTGCGGATTCTTCTGTTTCGATGTCTTCGGTTTCGATCTCTGCGATTTCTGCTTCAGACACTGGGGTTAAATTATCTAGAATCGCGGCGGGTAGAATATCCATGCCAACTAATTCATCACCGTTCTTGAGTTTCATGGCTTTGACACCACGGGTAGCACGACCAAGGGGACGCAGTTGTTCGTGATCGCAGCGGAAGTGAATGGCCATACCTTGACGAGAACCGATGATGACGCTGTCTTCAACTTTTGCCCGTCGTACCCAGCGCAGTTGATCGCCTTCTTCTAGGGAAATAGCAATTAAGCCGTTGGCACGAATATGACTAAAGGCTTCCAATACGGTTTTCTTGATGTTGCCGCCTTTGGTGAGCATGACCAAATATTCATCGCTGGTAAATTCACTGACAGGTACGATGGAAGTAATTTTTTCTTCTTTGGGAATGGGCAGCATCTGTACAATCGGTGTGCCGCGACTGGTACGGGAACCTACAGGAATTTGGTAGGCTTTGAGGCAGTAGACTACACCGCGATCGCTAAAGAATAATAGGCTATCGTGGTCACAGCAAGTCAAGAAATGTTCGACGCCATCATCGTCTTTGACTTTGGCAGCAGCTTTGCCTCTGGTGGCGCGGCTTTGGGCTTCAAAGGTGTTGACGGGCATCCGTTTGATATAGCCTTGTTCGGTGATTAAAATTACAGCTTTTTCGTTGGCAATTAGGTCTATATCTTCTAAATCCCCTTCACCATGGGTAATGACCGTGCGTCGTGGTGTAGCAAATTTGTTTTTGAGATACTGTATTTCGGTTTCAATAATGTGCAGTATCCGTTCCCGCTTTGCCAAAATATCTTGCAAGTCGGCGATTTGGGCTTGCAATTCTTCATGTTCTTGGCGGATTTTATCTGCTTCTAAGGCTGTTAACCGCCGCAGTTGCATTTGTAAAATTGCATCTGCTTGTGCTTCTGACAAGCCGTGAGTTGTGATTAATTCTCCTTTTGCTGTCGGTGTATCCGCGGCGTGACGAATTAAAGCAATAATTGCATCTAGATGGGATAAGGCAATTAATAACCCTTGCAAAATATGGTCGCGTTCTTCTGCTTTGCGCAGTTCATACTGGGTGCGTCTGGTGATCGCTTCTACACGAAAATCCAGAAATACTTGCAAAAACTGCTTAAGGGTGAGGATTTGGGGTTCTCCGTTCACCAACGCCAGCATATTTGCCCCAAAGTTAGCTTGCAGGGGCGTTTGCTTGTAGAGATTGTTCAGAACGACACGGGGATAGGCATCGCGCTTGAGTTCGATGACAATTCGCATTCCGTCGCGATCGCTTTCATCCCGGATATCAGCAATTCCCTCGATGCGTTTTTCATTTACCAACTCGGCGATTTTCTCAATTAACGCTGCTTTGTTGGTTTGATAGGGCAACTCGGTGATAATAATCGCTTCCCTTTCCGGGCGTCCTCGTTGTTCGATGGTTTCAATGTTTGCTACACCACGCATAGTTATCGAACCGCGTCCAGTGGTGTAGGCTTCTTTGATCGCCGCAGTACCAAGAACGTGACCACCAGTCGGAAAGTCGGGTCCATGGATATACTGCATAAGTTGAGTATTAGTTATATCCGGGTTATGAATTAGTGCTACTAACCCATCAATCAATTCACCCAAGTTATGGGGTGGGATATTAGTTGCCATCCCCACGGCAATTCCGGAGGAACCATTTAATAACAACTGCGGTATCCGCGCTGGTAAGACGGTTGGTTCTTGCTGAGAACCGTCGAAGTTATTGACAAAATCTACGGTTTCCGATTCAATGTCTTGAAGCAGAGCATCGGTAGTTAAGGCTTGTAAGCGGCATTCGGTGTAACGCATCGCCGCTGGTGGATCGTTATCTACAGAACCAAAATTACCATGCCCTTCAATTAAAGGCGATCGCATCGAGAAATCCTGCGCCATCCGCACTAAGGCATCATACACTGCTGTGTCGCCGTGGGGGTGATATTTACCCAAAACTTCCCCCACAACACGCGCACATTTACGGAAAGGACGGTCTGAGGTCAACCCCAACTCATGCATGGCGTAAAGGATACGCCGATGGACAGGTTTCAGACCATCCCTGGCATCTGGCAGCGCCCGCCCAACGATGACGCTCATGGCATATTCCAGGTAAGACCTGGACATTTCGTTTCGCAGATCCGTGGGGATAATCCTCTCCTGAGAGGTTGTCATAACCTAAAAAGCTCCAATAATGGCTAGTTTTAGCGATTAAAGCGAAAATAAGCAAAATTATTGCAAACTAAGCTTGAATAATTGCCATAATTTGTTACAATTTTAGCACATATTGTCTATTTTTGCCTGCCAAGCAAGCTTAGCCATAGACCTAAAGTCATTCAGAACATCCCACAACCAAGCATAAAAATGCAAAAAGCTCTCAAACTCTCATTCTTCCCCGTACTCTGCGTCCTCTAGGGTTTGTTTTTTCGTCAGTTGTGCGTAAGTCCTGATTCACTAGGTATCATGCTGAGACTTGATTTGAGATGTAATTAAAGGAACTTTAGGAGCAAAAAAGAAACCGAGTAAACTCGCAAACAGAATTGGTGTTAAGGGAGCGAAATTGGTGAGTTTTGATAGCAGTAAGGTTGTGCTGATCGGGGTACGCGTAACTGCGGCGTTAATAGCTGCCATTACACAAATCATGGATAGAGAAGGATTAATTGCAGGAAAAAAAACTGCTATGGCTTTGCCAAGACAAGCACCAATAAAAAACAAGGGGATAATAAACCCACCAGGCCAGCCACCTGTTACGGTCACGCCAATGGCTGCCATTTTACCCAAGGCTAAACCCAATAACAAAACACCAGAAAAGCTAGTAGTAACAATGAGTGCTAACTGATCATGACCAAAATAACGAGTTAGCGGTAATGAAAATGCTAAGATTCCTAGCCCCAATCCTGCTAAGGTTGTGCGAAGATAAATCGGACCGGGAATACGGGCAAATAAGCGATCGCATCCGTGAAAAATCCCTATAAATATCCATCCTGCCAATGCCCCAATCATCCCCAAGAGGATGGCAGAGAAGATATCATTTATACCTTCTAAACTATATTGAGGGAAATACCAAGTCGGTGCAATCCCTAAGTCCGTAATTAGCGCAAACACTAAGTAGCTAGCACAACTAGAAACTATGGCTGGCATCAGGGCTTGATAGTACTCCACCACATACTGATGGTGCAATATCTCTAAAGCGAACACCGCACCGCCAAGAGGTGCGCCAAATAAAGCAGTAAAACCTGCTGCCATCCCCGCTAGACTCATGTTGCGAACATCTTCACCTTGGAGTTTGAGGCGATCGCTAGCCCAAGTGCTAAAGGAACCTGTTACCTGTACTAATGGTGCTTCAGGACCAGCACTACCACCAGCTGATATCCCAACTAAAGAAGCAAGAATCATCGCAGGATTTTTATTAATATCCAAACGTCCGCTGCGAAAATGAATGTTATCGATAATAACGCCTATTTCTCCGGGATTACCAAGGAAGTGAATCACTAAACCGACAATCAAACCGGCTAGTGGCATGAGCAACAACACACCCCAATCGGGAACTTTTTGTAGTACGTGAGTTAGTAGCTCTAGAATATTCCAATACAACGCAGCAAATAAACCTCCTAAAATCCCTACTGATACCCAACGCAAAACCCAACGGGAAATCATGAAAGGATTACGCCTTGTGAGTCCGAAGAGTTGCGAAAATGTCCAACGTTGAGTTTGATCTAATCTTTGACGCTGCTTTGGTTGCACTGTACTAGTTACCGTAGTAAAAGATGAGATAGGAAATTTTGTCGCTTTTTGCGGCAATTGTCATCTACTTTGTGAAGAAAATTTAATTTATCTTTGTCACTCTTGAGGACACTTCCCGACATAAATATACAAGGAAGGGAGGATACAATTTCAATCAGTACCCCGTTGCCAATCTTGCTTGGGCTATGTTTACAGTAATCTACTCTGATGAATTTCTGGATCACAAAACAGGGTATCTCCATCCTGAGAAACCTGAACGTTTGAGTGCTATTACTAAAGCTTTGAAAGCTGCACCGTTTGCTTCACAAATTGAATGGCGATCGCCTACACCAGTGACAAAGCGTCCTTTAATGTCGCTAATGGAGAAAATACACAGCCCAAGTTATATTAAAACAGTCCAAGAATTAGCCTCTGGTGGCGGTGGCTATTTGGATACAGACACAGCTGTTTCTCCCCGCAGTTACGATGTAGCATTACTAGCAGTGAGCGCTTGGTTGGATGGCGTAGATATTGTCATAAAAAATGCCGAACCTGCTTTTGTTTTAGCACGCCCACCAGGACACCATGCTGAAAGAGATTATGGAATGGGATTTTGCCTATTTGCAAATGCGGCGATCGCTGCTTTCTATGCCCTGGAACAACCAGATATTAACCGCGTCGCTATCTTAGATTGGGATGTGCATCATGGAAATGGAACCCAAGCAATTGTGGAGATGAATCCCCAAATTGCCTATTGTTCGCTCCATCAATACCCCTGCTATCCAGGTACTGGTAAAGCCACAGAAAGAGGTTTTCATAAAAATGTTCTCAATATACCAATACCACCAGGTAATGATATTGGATTATATGAACCTATTTTTACCAAAAAGGTTGTACCCTTTCTGTCAGACTTTCAACCAGATTTATTGATAGTTAGTGCTGGTTATGATGCCAATGCTGCTGATCCATTGGCGATGATTAATCTCCAACCTCAAGATTACGGTATTTTTACCAACTATTGTTTGGGTATAACTCGTCGAATTCTATTTGGGTTAGAAGGTGGTTACGATTTGCCAGCACTTTCTCAATCTGTGGTAGCAACTATCAATCAATGTCTGGCTGGAAAATAAGGCAGAAGGCAGGTGGCAGAAGGGGTAAGAATTTTCATGGTAAGTTTTGTGGGATTTTCTTGTGATTAGCTGGCTTGAAAATGGGTGTGGAATTCTAGGAGAAGGGAAATTTAGTTTTTGATTGTGAACTTTGTCCTTAAATTTGGGAGAGGAGATTCTTGGTTCAACAAAAATTACAAAAATAGCTTACGTAAATCTAGTTAGTGCATTTTTGACAACTACTTACTGTTGATTCTATAGCTTAATAAAAGATTGACAAACTTTATTCAAATCTTTCAAAAGAAAAATAGTTAGACATCTCGCTAAATACCTAAAGTTTTGTTAAGATGCATATGCTGGTACCTTAAAGACCGAAAATCAGCTGTCAAGGTGTGAAAGAACAAATAGTACTAGCACAACAGAGTTAAAGAGAGCAAAGCCATGACCACCTACGTTTTCTTCGACGAGGCCCTCCACATACTTGTAAATGCCTTTTTGATATCAGTAGCTCTGCTAATTACAGCTTCTGGTATTGGTTTGGCAGTAATTGAAACAATAGAAAAAACAAGCGATCGCCAAATATCCCCCAGGCAGTTTCGCTAACTACAAGCTAAAAATTTAACCAATTGTCGGAAACCATTGAGTATTGTGTTCACTAGACAAAAATCCTGGGAACACTAAGGTCAAGAGTCTCAACAAGTGTTATTAGCTACCAAAAGAGTGAAAAAAGTAGCAGTGAATATACTGAGCTTGAGACCAGAGCAAAGGAGCAAACTACAATGGGTTTATTCGACAAAATGTTCGGCACACAAAGCCAAGTTGAAGACGCATTCAGTCCAGCAGAAGCATTTGCCGCGATTACTCTGGCTGCAACAGCCTCAGACGGTTATCTTTCTGAAGAGGAGGCGCGCGCTATCTCATCCACCCTGTCTCGAATGAGACTTTTCAGAAGTTATTCCAATGATGTCATGATCAGAATGTTTGACAAACTTTTGGCGATTCTGAGGCGTGAGGGTATTGATGTTTTATTTAATGCTGCTAAGGAGTCTTTACCAGGTGATTTGCGGGAAGCGGCTTTTGCAGCAGCAACGGATTTAGTATTAGCCGATGGAGTTGTTTCCCAGGAAGAACGAGACTTTTTGAATGATTTATATCAAGCTTTGGGCATCTCCAGTGATATCGCCACACAAATAGTACAAGTGATGTTGATTAAAAATAGGGGATAATTTCGCTATCCAACATCAATTGTCTCAATTACAAAACAGGGGACGCGCAAAAAGAATAAACTGCTTGCAGAATTGAGAAAAGGTGAAGGATAAAGAAGTCAAGAAATTGAAAGACTTTCTTTTCTTTCTTCTTTATCTTTTCCTGTAAAATAGAAGATCTACTTTTGCAAGCGATGTAGTGATTATCTCAGTTTAGAGTGTTTCTGAGCGATCGCTCGCCATCACTCTCTCAAGAAACACGGGGGTGTAAGGGCGTATTATAAACTTTAAACCCCTGTAAAGCAAGCGTTGACAGGAGTTTACGGGGATTATGCCAGGAACCGGACTTGAACCGGTGACACGAGGATTTGACGTTTGACCGATGGTTGAAGGGGGATTGCACTGGCAAGAAATCAGGGAAGCCAAGATTCAAGGGATTAGGGCGATATCGCTCGTTCACATTCCCTCAAATGCAGCCTTGTTGCATTCAAGGCAAGTTCATCAATCTGCCCAAAATCGGCATGGTGAAACTGATTCTGCACCGTCCGTTACCGGATGGCTTCAAGATCAAGACTGCCACCGTCACCCGTAAAGTTGACGGCTGGTATGTGACATTCAGTCTTGAAGATGTTTCTGTCCCCGTCCTCACTCCTGACTTGCCAAGGACTGGAAAACACCATCGGGATTGATATGGGTCTGAAGGCGTTTCTGGTAGATGATTCGGGTGAAGAGATTGCAATTCCTCAGCACTACCGGAAAGCAGAAAAGCATCTAAAGCGGTTACAGCGGTTACTTTCTCGCAAGAAGAAAGGGTCAAATCGTCGCAAGGAGGCAATTAAGCGAATCGCTAAAGCACATCTGAAAGTCGCCAATCAGCGTAAAGACTTTCATTACAAAACAGCCAAAAAGCTTTTATCTCAAGGGAAGCACGTTGCTCATGAAAAGCTGAATATCAAAGGGATTGCTTGCGATCGCGGTGAATCCAAACGGTACTTCTCAAGACTGCTCAAATTGCGGTCACCAGCGTCCGTTTCAGATTTTGGGCAAGTTTTCGATAATAGTCTTCGGATTTGCGTTCGCGCCGCGTCTTTGCAAGAGAATCGACTCCGCCTAAATATGGGGCAAACCAAGCTTTTTGTTCCTCTACAGTACCAGGAAGCCTTTCGCTACTTCATCGATCGAACCCAGCAAGGCAGTAAAAACCGGGGCATAATTCATGCCCTCTTTGTTTTCAAAGAAGCGGTAGAGCATCACGGCTTGATCGGCGGCGCGGCGATAGCGGGAAGGCAAGGCGTTGAGGATGGCGGGATCAATCAGGCTCTCAACCGATTGACAAACAGGGGTAAATCTTGGAATTCCTCGGATTGGAGCAAGTTTTGCAGGGCTGGGGCACAGGCACGGGCGAGTTCGGCAATGGTATCACCGGCCATGCGCTCAAACACGCCTTGGGGAATGTAGAGATAGTGCCATTGAATGCCCTCACCCCCAGCCCCTCTCCCAAGTGGGGAGAGGGGAGCCGAACTGCTTTCTGAGCCATAGTCTGCTCCCGCTTCTCCCGATTGAGAGAGAACCTTTAAGCTGCCCTAGTTGGACTCTCTCCTTGTGCGACGGGCGAGGCCTAACATTTGCACGCCGGTCCACAGCATGATAAGGAGTCCAGCGCCTACCAAGAGGACATAGAACGGTCTCAAGGTAGAGCCAAGGTAGGAACCCTGATGCAGGGTCATCAAAAACTCGACCTGCTCCTCAGAAACGCCGAGCCAATTGATGCTCAGGCGATAGGCAATGCCGGTACCGGCGCTCACCATCAAAGGCAGGAGGGCGATCGGTGCTAGGAAGCGATGGATGTTCCGCTCTGGTGCCAGCTTGGCGGGCGATCGCCGCCGGAAACGAGACCAAAGCACTGCCCCGCTCCCAATCAGGGCCAACAAGCCTAAACCCACCAGCGCAACATAAAAAGGAACCAAAGGCTCACCGAGAAAACGACCTTCATGGATGGTCATCATGGCCTGACCAAACGACTTGGGCAAACCCAACCAACTGCGACCGAGCCGATAGGCAATGCCACTGATGCCGGTTAACAACAGTGGCACAAATAAGGGTAGGGCTAATTGGCGATGCAGCTTGACAAACTTAATGCTTTTGATGTTCATAGGCTACCTGAAAGTCAGCAATGGTTGTACCCGTTTATCTACTCCTCAAAACTCAACCCACTTGCGCAATAAATTGCCATGCAGTTTGCACAGCAGGTCGAACTCAACGGTCTTGCCGTATTTCTCAAATAAAGCTTGGCGAACGGTATCCAACTCAAACAACATTTCCCGCTCGCTCGGGTTCCGAATCAGGCTCTGAACCCAGGTGACTGCTGCTAGGCGCACTCCCTCCGTGACCGGCGTGACGTGATGGAGAAATGTAGACGGATACATCACCATTGAACCAGCGGCTAGCTTGAAAGTTTGTTCCCCCAAGCTAGTATCGATCGCCAGTTCGCCGCCGGTATAGGTGGCGGGGTCGCTCAAAAAGAGCGTCAGTGAAATATCTGTCCGCATGAGGGTGGCTCCCTCTCCCATGAGGGCATTGTCCATATGTACCCCGTAACTCATACCCGACTGATAGCGACTAAACAGGATCGGGCAAATAGAGCGGGGCTGCGCGACGGACTGAAACAGAGGGTGGCGCTGGAGTGCCGTGAGAACGAGGGTTTGGGCTTGTTGCTTAGCTGCTGCCTCGCTCTGCCACTGCTCGTTCTCTTTGACGACCTTGGCATAGGTACCCGCAGTGAGCTTGCCGTCTAAAAACTGACCTTGCTGCAAGAGTTGGTGCAGTTCGGTCAGCTCAGCTGAATCGAGAACACCGTCAATGCAAAGGATCATGGTACTCCTAAGCGACTTCTGTTTACACTATTTGACTTGAGGGCAGGGCACTCCGCTCACCGCCTTCACCGCGTTCACCGCGTTCACCCCGTTCACCGCGTTCACCGCGTTCACCCCGTCCACCGCGTTCACCGCGTTCACCCCGTCCACTGCGTTCACCGCGTTCACCCCGACCAGCGAGATAGAGGGTTGCATCAAGGGACTGACCAGGGGCTGGCTGATGCCAATTTGCGGCGGATGGTGAGGTCGGGGCTAAACTAGCCCCTTCTTCACCACCACCGGTTTTTTTGGGTTGGGGTGAGGTAGGGGCTGAATTGCCTCCTTCTTCACCACCTGTTTTTTGGGGTTGGTTGGTGCAGGCCGTCACACCTGTTGCCAAACTTAAACTCAGAAATAAAGCAACTGCTTGGGATTTTTTCATGGCTAACCTCTGTAATTCGGAGATGGACTCAAACTCTCTGACTGTCAAGTTAGTCTGTAAAAGTGAAGAACTCGGTAATTGACGGCCATTAGGTTGCCTACGAGAAAGGCCTATCTAGAAAAGCCATCAGCAAAGGCCCTCACCCCCAGCCTCTCTCCCAAAAAGGGAGAGGGGGGCTAAGAGCTATCTTGCAAGTCCCTCTCCCACAGGGGGAAAGGGATTTAGGGTGAGGGGGAGTACGGCGGCGTGGAAGCCGAAGGTAGTCAGGGGCGAACGGTGTTAGCCCGCTTTGACATCTTCCAGGTCATAAACTGTGATGGGTTGTGCCTTTCCTTTGACCCGAATCTTTGTTTTTGCGCCAAGCTTAACGGTTGCTACTTGCTCGCAAACACGTTCAGAGATAAGCACTTGACCTGCTTGGGCAGCGTTTTCAATACGTTTAGCAGTATTAACGGTGTCACCGATAGCATCATAGAACCTTATGTTTGTACTACCCAGCAATCCTTCCACAACTGACCCACTCTCCAAGCCAATGCCTGCTCCAAGTTGATTTTCGGCAAGTAGAGGGTGTATCTGACGACGTAATTCCACCGCTGCATGGACCGCAGCTTGGGCAGTGGGAAAAACTGCCATCACTTCGTCGGCTGAGAACTTTAACTTAATAGGACAATAAAATGTAATAATCGCCTCAGACTGATGATAGTACTCATCGAGAAGCGCCACGACTTCTTCGGGTTGATGCGACTCGCTCCATGCGGTAAAGCCCCGAATGTCCATAAACAAAATCGTACGCTCACGGCGAGTAATGTGCAGAGAATTGGGACTAAGAATAATTTGAGAGAGTAAATTTCGCCCGAGCAGCCACTCTGAATAAGTACGAAGTTGCGCCGACATTTGGCGTAAATTTTGCAGATAGCGTTCGGCAGTCAGATTTGCCAGACCGTTGCTGAAACCAATCAGTAAAATTGCCCAGCCAATAAACACGTGGCTTGTGTCGCTAAAAAACGCATTCCAAGAAAGGGTTTGTTCAGGATTGGCATATCTCTCAAAAATAGCGTACATGAAAAGGAGAATAGAGGCGCGGATGACGCTTTCGATAACGACAAGGAATGCATAGAGTGGTGGCAGGTGAAAGCGCAACTCTTGCAAGAGACCAATGGTCAGAGCAAAACCCCAATAAGCCACATGGTGCGGAACAGAGAAAAAACGAATGCCTTCTAGTAAGATTTCTGTAAGATTGTAGAGTGCAGGTGCGATTAGATTGCCGATAAATCGATGGGGGCGAGTCGCCGCTTGGCGCGTCAGCCAGTATGCCTGTATTATGGCAGCGAATACAATGACGTAGGGATCAGGTGTGCGAATATACTCGGCAGGCTCTTTGATGAGTAATTCGAGTAGGATATTGGCGATTGCAAAGTGAGCTGAGTTGCCGAACAATTCCATCCAAAAACGGGTTGAGAACGACCCCTCGATCTTTTCTTCGACAATTCTGCAAGATATGTTCTTCAATGACTTAATCACATCAGTTAATGAAACCTTTGCACAGACTTTCTCACTGTTAAGTTAGCCTGTAAAAGTAAAGAACTCGGTAATTGACGGCCATAGGTTACCTGCTAAAAGATTGACCTAGAAAAGCCTACCGGCAGGGGAGCTTGACCTCAAAGCAGGTACCTTGGTGGGGTTGGCTTTGGACGCTGATGTGGCCATGATGGCGCTCAACAATGGTTTTGGCGATCGCCAGCCCCAGCCCAGACCCATCCCGATAATAGTGACGCGCTTCTTCAGTCCGCCAGAACCGCTCAAAAACGTGGGGCAGGTCTGCGGGCGCAATGCCGATGCCGGTATCTTGCACCCTGACAACAGCCGTTTTCCCGGTTTGCTGCAAGGTGACGGTAACGATGCCACCCGCTGGGGTGTACTGTAGGGCGTTGCTCAACAAGTTGGCAAATAAGCGCTGGAGTTGCTCGGCATCGCCATAAACCTTGACTGTGGCTTGGGGTTGGTAGGTCAGCGCGAGCTGGGCGGCTTGGGCGCGATCGCGGTGCAGTTCCACTAAGTCTTCCAGCAGTTCATCCAAGTCGATGACGTGCCATCCCCGCTGATCAGGGGCTTGGGCATCCAGGCGAGCTATGAGCAGTAAGTCTTTGACCAGATGGCCCATGCGGGTGGCCGCAGTGGCGATCGCACTTACTTTCTCGATGTCGCTAGGGTGAATGCGTTCGGGATGACTCTGCAAAACCTCCGCCGACGCCTGAATTGCTGTGAGGGGGGTGCGCAATTCGTGGGAGGCATCGGCAGTGAATTGCTTGAGTTGAGCTAAGCTGGCGGCCACCGGGGCGATCGACTGGCGCGTGAGCCACCATCCTGCTACCACCACAAAACCCGCTACCAGCACAACGCCCAAGAATAAGTTTGTGCGCAAATGGTCTAGCTCTGTCTCCAACTCTGCTAGCGTCCCTGTGACCGCAACATACCCTAGCAACTCCTGCCCCGACTGCGGTGAGGCTTTGTAAATTGGCTGCAAGAAACTGCGGGTTTTATCTCTGGATACGAACAAGCCTTCAACCGGAATCTGGTCTGGCAGGGGCAAGTTAAACAATATTCCCTCGTAGATCAACAGCTCTCGCGTGGGCGTATACCAAGCAATTCCGTAGGTTGGGTCGAGGAGTGTTCCCGGAACCAGCGGCGGTGCAGTGTCCGTTTGGTATTTACCCATCAGTTGCACAAGGGCGATCGGTAAAAGCTGTCCCTGGCGATCGCGGGGCAAGGTGCGTTGGTAAGCGGCGTACTCAGGTTGAGTCGTCAGTTCTTCATATTCGTGGTGCACCACCTCCCAGATTCCCGCCGCGGAAGTACCGATCTGCTGCAATTGTTGGTCAAATTGCTGTTGGCGATCGCGCGATACAAGGACGTAAATCGTCGTTGCGAAAAAAACTAAAATTGCTGTAATGGCCAAAAAGTAAAACAGCAGCAAGCGGTTACGCAGGCGGTTAAACCGCAGATTGGAGATTCGGGTTAAGTCGGTAGCCCAAGCCATACACTGTTTCAATTAAGTTGGGGGGTGCTCCTGCTAACTTCAGCTTCTGACGCAGACTGCGCAAGTGCGCTTTGACCGTGTCTTCCCCAGGCAGGTCATCAAACGTCCAGACTCGTTCTAGAATGTATTGGCGCGTCAAGATGCGGCTGCCATTCTTCAAAAAAAGCTCAAGTAAAGCATATTCTTTAGGGGTTAAGCGCAGAATAATACCATCATAAAAGGTTTCGCAGGAGTCTACCCTGAGCAGGAGCTTTTCCCAAGTCAGTGTCTCTGCAAAGGGGAGTGAACGCCGACGCAACAAGGCGCGAACCCTGGCTAGTAACTCAGATATCTCGAAGGGCTTGATGATATAGTCATCGGCACCTGCATCCAGACCAACGATCTTATCTGCGGTGGTGTCTCGTGCGGTCAGCATCAACACAGGCACAGACAAGTTTTGTTGCCGCAGTTTTTGGCAAAGGGCGATGCCATTGAGTTTGGGTAAGGTCAGATCCAAGACAATCAAGTCAAATAAACCAGTCTCCGCAAAGGCCAGACCAGTCTGACCGTCGTAAGCCATTTCAACAGTATAGCCTTTGTCACCCAGGGCCTCGGCAACGGCCTTGGCAATGGCCACATCATCCTCGATGAGTAAAATCCTCATACCAAATGCTGATAAATCAAGTTCTCTGTAGGGTGCTAGGGATCGTCCTAGCGGACACACCAAGGGGCGATCGTAGGGATTCTTGGCTTTGGATGAGGTACTCAAGGTGCAGCTCCAACCCAAGACTAAAGCCCAATCAATCAGCTTGTCTGTTAGATGCTTTTTCTCTCTCATCGTGTCTCTACTCTTTGTGCTAATCCCGGTGCGATTTAAAATCTGGTGCAAACTTAGTTGATAGCAATTACACGCCAACCAATTTTGTTCATGGGGTAATACTCGCATAACTCCATAACTTATGCAATTTCCGTCAAAAACTACAATCAATGATTTATGAGATCGACCATAGAGCCGCCCAACGGTCGTGCTCACCGGACACAGATAACCTTTGCATCTCACCAATAGCTTGACTTCGTTCCGGTACAGCGGGATTGTTGGACTGCTATTTGTGGAGGAGTCATACACGGACTAACCTATGTTTGCTACACCTGTATCCCACCCCTTGTAAAAATCTTGCATTAAACCTCCTTGACTCTCTCCCTACAACAGACTTTAGGCTTGCAATGAACGCTTTTACTGAGTCTATCTGTACAGAAACACTATGCTACGGATCGGATACTTCTCACGGATCAGCCAAGTAGCAGTCCAAACGTTACGATACTACGACAAGCTGGGTTTGCTGCGCCCTGTCCATGTTGACCACTTTACCAGCTATCGCTATTACTCGATTGAGCAATTGCCACGCCTCAATCGCATTTTGGCGCTTAAGGATTTAGGCTTGTCCCTTAATCAAATCGCACGAATATTAGAGGAAGATGTGAGTGCCAACGAAATTCGTGGCATGTTGAGATTTCGGCACGCGCAACTTGCCGATCAGATGCAGGAAATGCAAGCGCAGTTAGCACGAGTAGAAGAGCGACTCAGATCAATTGAGCAGGAGGGAAAAATGCCAAAGTATGATGTTGTGCTTAAGACAGTCGAACCTGTGCTCGTCGCCGGACGACGCATAATTATCAGCGAAAACTTAAATTATCCGATTGGATTACCAGAAGCATTTCAAGAAGTGTATGCCTACACCAAAGAGCATCGCACTGACCCGACAGGCTGCGGAATAGCGATCTGGTACACCCCAGTTGATACAACTACAAATGAAGATGTGGAAGCAGCAGTGCTACTCAAAGAGCCAATGCTGGAAAGTGAGCGGATCAAAGTACACCAACTGCCTCAAGTTGAAGTTGCCTCAGTTGTCCATCAAGGTCGCATGAAGGATTTTATGCAAGGTTATCAAGCTGTACTCAGTTGGATTGAAGGGAATGGTTACGAGATAACGGGTCCCTTTCGGGAGGTCTACCACAAGTTCGTTGGAGATCGAATGGACGATGTAGTGATTGAGATTCAGTTTCCGGTGGCTAAGGTAGATTTGTAAGACAGGCTAGTTCAACAGATAAAGCTACTGAAGCCTTGCTTTGCTTTGAGGGAATTTGAGCGCCGTAGCAGTACAACGGTGAAGTTGTGCGGCGGCAGATAACCTCGAACTCTCACCGACAGCCTTTATACGGTCCGCACCAACGCAGTGTTGGTGGGTGTTACTCCTACAAACTGCATAGCCAGCGAGAAATAGATGCAACTTGGTTCTCCTCATTTAGGTTCGCAGCATTACTGAGCATCCTGCTTTCTAGTTCCAAATTTCGCCAGCCATCCTTCTCTCGATCGCCGCCCCTACAAAAAATGTAAGTGGTGAATGACCAGCATCCGCAAAGGCTTGTCGTATTGGCAAAAGCTGATTGAATTGATGCAGGCTAGACAAGCCTTCGTAACTGGCTAGTTGATGTGTAATTAGAAAGGCAAGTGGGTAAAACTTGATCAGATTAAAAAAATTGTCCAATAAAAATCCAGAGCAAGCTTTGGTAAAGAATGAAACTTGCCCTGATTAACGACGAATGCCAGTATAGATCGACCATTGATTTTTACGCAAGCAAATCACGGTTGTGTTAAAATGCAAAGGAATTTCGGTTCTAGTGGGGGTCAGCCACTAGAGGTAAGGGGGAAAGTCCGGTGCAAATCCGGCGCTGTCCCGCAGCTGTAATCAAGGCTTGCCTTGTGAGTCAGAATGCCCGCCGAAGTTGACTTGTAAATTTTGTACATCTGCGAGGCACGGATGGTTTATTACATGGCGATCGCTAGGTCTAATATTTTGAAAGTACCGCACATAAAAACGCTACAGATGGCGGCTTTCCATGAAATAAGTAATTAATATTAAATTTCGATTAGTAATTATTTGAACTTAGAAATCTAAGCAATTTTCGACAAGATATTGCAGTAACTTGAGAGTGCTATATATCGCGTGCATAACTTCTGTGTATTTTCGTTAAATTCTGACTCGGTTAATCATCATGCCGAAATATTATCTTCACCAAACCGGGAAGATTCCTACTGCTGTTCATCCTTTTGTCAAACAAACAAGTATCAGAGAAGATAAGCAGCAACCCTTTCTAAATCTCAGGAAAATGATTCGAGGTTGGCAAAATATTGCAAGCTCAACCTATAGGAAGATTTCTCTTGCGATCGCTCGTTTAATTCGGAATGAACCATAAACACACCAACATCTATCAAAGGTTAGCTAAATAAAAAGCTGTCACAACAATGTCAACTTCATTAGTTTATTTTGTAATTGGTTCTCTTATCGTTTTACTAATTGGAATTGCCGCTTATTTCCTAACGGCTCGTAAGTATCAATCCTCAGCCACAGTTGCCAATTCCTACGACCTATGGACGCTTGACGGCATCCTAGAGTTTTACTGGGGAGAACACATTCACCTCGGTCACTACGGTTCGCCACCAAGACGCAAGGATTTTTTGGCTGCTAAATCTGACTTTGTACACGAAATGGTTAAGTGGGGTGGTTTAGATAAATTACCTCCTGGTACTACCGTCTTAGATGTTGGCTGTGGAATTGGGGGCAGCAGTCGGATTTTAGCGCGAGATTATGGATTTGCTGTCACAGGAATTACCATCAGCCCACAACAAGTAAAACGCGCCCAGGAGTTAACACCCGACGGGCTAAACGTCCAGTTTGCGGTCGATGATGCGATGGCACTGTCGTTTCCAGATGCCAGTTTTGATGTAGTTTGGTCAATCGAAGCAGGCCCTCATATGCCTGATAAAGCCGTTTTTGCCAGAGAATTAATGCGGGTGCTAAAGCCTGGTGGAATTTTGGTCGTCGCTGACTGGAATCAAAGGGATGACCGCCAAAAGCCACTAAATTTTTGGGAGAAACCAGTAATGCGACAATTGCTAGATCAGTGGTCTCATCCAGCTTTTTCTAGCATTGAGGGATTTTCTGAACTGTTGACAGCTACAGGATTAGTCGAAGGTGAGGTAATTACGGCTGATTGGACGCAAGAAACCCTTCCTTCTTGGTTAGATTCGATTTGGCAAGGGATAGCCAGACCTGAGGGATTGGTGCGTTTTGGACTGTCTGGTTTTGTCAAGTCTGTGCGGGAAGTACCGACACTTTTACTGATGCGTTTGGCGTTTGGTACAGGGCTGTGTCGGTTTGGAATGTTCCGGGCTGTGCGGACAAATTCACGTACAGAATTGATGGATAGAAACTTTGCTAAGGAAACTCCCTCAAGCTCGGTTAGGTAGCAAGCATTATGACCGGTGCGTGAGTTTCGAGCTATGACCTTATCACTGCATCTATCTAAAATACTGTATGATATCTGCGGTGAAAACTTCTTTCTTGCGATCGCTCCTTTAATCAACAAACAACTTATTTTATATGCACAAAATTCCCGTCACGGTAATCACAGGATTTCTCGGTGCAGGTAAAACGACTTTAACCTTCCTTGCGGGAAGTCCCCAGGTGGAGTCTTCCAAGGGGATGAAACTTGGGCAGGATCTAGTTATCCAGACGGAGAATCTTGCTGCTTGATGTATTTTTTCAGCAGCGATCGGAGACAGCAATCGCGCTTCCTAAATTAGTGAAACAGTGACAGACTTTAACTTACCTTCAGGTAATCGAGATACTTTACAATACACTTTACCTATAAAATATTTTCAATTTCTGCTGGATAGACATTTTCGCCACCATAAAGAATTATGTCTTTAAAGCGATCGCAAATATAAATGTAACCTTCTTCATCAAAGTAACCAGCATCACCAGTCTGGTAATTTCCAATAACCAATCATATTTGCAGGAGATTTGATACAAACTTCACCCACTTCAAAGCAAGATAGTTCTGGAAGGCGATCGCGGCAGCTAGCTACTCCTGCGGAGTATCACACTCTTCTCGAAACCCAAAAGAAAAGCGCGATCACTTTCCTTATGAATGGGCAAGGACGCAAAATAACCTGGGTATAACTTACAGTAACCGCATTCATGGAGAATGAGGCGATGAGCCAATAATTTAGAAGCCGCCATTGATTGTTTTCAGGAAGCATTAAAAGAAAGCAGAATTCGCTAAAAATCGGAACCTTCAATTACATAAGGTGGTTCCCAATCTGGGTCATCCAAATAAGCCGTTGCTTCAGTTGCTTTACGTCTGCGTTCTTGGATTTCTTCATCGCGAATGGCTTGCGCGGACAAATCATCAATATCAATTGCACCCTCTGCAAATAAATCTCCCAAATTCCAGAAGCAAAACCGGGTGGTCGTAAGCGTGAAGTCGATATGTGGCAGGTCCTAAACGCGATTTTCTACATTTTGCTAGAAGCAGTCAGATGGCGATCGCTACCAGGGGATTTTCCAGCTTGGCAAACGCTCTATACGTACTTTCGCAATTGGCGTAAAGACGGGACTTGGCTAAAAATCCACGACAGTCGTAAGAGTTTGGGTTCGCATAGAACATCAACACCATCCAAGTCCATCCGAGGCAGTAAAACCTGTCGAAAGATAATGACACTTGCCGCCATAGCGAAAAACAAGTTGCAAGCGTTTGTAGTACCTTTAGAGGATTTACCTCCACAGGGTTGAGAGTTCATAGGCAACTCCTGAAATTAGGTAAATCAGCGCGCCCTGATTTACCCCCAATTTACCCCCAAAATTTGACTAACCCCGTCCAAAAATGTCCAACGTGGCATAAAATTACACCAGATTTACACCACCAAAAACGGCTGAAATGGGGTTTTTATGGAGACAGTAAACCCCTGGAAGTGTTGCTTACCAGGGGTTTTACCTTAAATGCCAGGAACCGGATTTGAACCGGTGACACGAGGATTTTCAGTCCTCTGCTCTACCAACTGAGCTATCCCGGCGAAGCATTTGTTTTCAACGATTAACCAATGTAGCAAACTTTTTCTTAAATTGCAATAGGTCAATCGAAAAAACTATGCGTCTTTGCCCAGAAACTTGACCCAGCCGAAAACAGCCACAAACCCCAGGAATTGTACAAGTACAATACTCGGCCCAGAAGCAAGATTGAAAAGACCTGATGCGATGATGCCAGCTATGCTGGTGGTAGAACCAACTATCACTGACAGCAGCAAAAAGCGGCCAAAGTGATGACTCATCAATTTAGCTGTGGAGGCGGGAATCACCAGAAATGCATTCACCAGTAAAACGCCGACAGATTTAATCGCCACAGCAACAGCTAATGACAGCAAAACCACAAATCCATATCGATAAATTTGTACCGGAATCCCTTGGACTTTTGCCACACCAAGATTAAGGGTTAACAAAATTTGCTGGCGCAGGGTTGATAATAGAAATATGCTCCCACCCACAAGCAACAGCATGGTTAAAATCAGATCTGTCAGATCTATCGCCAAAATATCGCCAAACAGGACTGCCATCAAGTTGCCGCGATATCCTTGGATGAGGCTACTTAAAATTATGCCGATCGCTAACGCTCCTGATAAAACTATACTAAGTACGCTATCGCTAGCTAAATCGGTTTTGTCGATAAAGTAAATCACCACTACCCCAAACACCAATGTGAAAGGTAGCAACATCCAAGTAGGATTTAACTGTAGCAATACACCTAATGCTACGCCTACTAATGCCGCATGGCCGACAGCATGGCTGAAAAAAGATAACTGGCGCAGGGTGACAAAACAGCCAAGCAAACCACCAAGTATTCCCATTAAGACAGCACCAACCATAGCCCGCTGCATAAAGGGAAACTGTAACAAAGTTAATAGATCACCAGTTGTGGTAATCGCTAACCAAGTGAAATGATTATCATTTAAAAACAATTTATGCAGCATTAATTTACACAAAATTCATGAATATCTTAAGTATATAAGTTTAGTTTTCATTCACTTAATTAAATGCCAAAAAAACGAGATGTTTACAAAAGAGTTGCAACCCCTCTCAATTCAAGTTCTTAGCAGCGAAAAAGCCCAAAGGATGGCAGAATTTTTTAGTTTCTTAGGGGATGCTAATCGTCTGCGAATTCTATCTCTGTTAGCTGAAAAAGAATTTTGTGTGAGTGATTTAGCAGCTACACTAGACATGAGTGAATCTGCTGTATCTCATCAGTTACGAAATTTACGAGCCATGCGCTTAGTTAATTATCGTAAGCAAGGTCGTCGCGTATTTTATCGCCTCCACGATAACCATGTTTTGCATCTTTATCAAGCTGTCGCCGAACACCTAGATGAGAAGGATGAAGGATGAAGGCAGAAGGCAGAAGGCAGAAGGCAGAAGGATAAAAATTTATACTTCATCCTTCACACTTCATCCTTTTAATGTTGGTGTTGGTAGCGGCTAAATCCTGGACCGTAGGTTGCTAAAAGATTTTGTGGTGAGAGTGCAACTTCTGGTACTCCGGTGCAAACAATGGTTTGGTTGAGACAAATCACGCGATCGCAATAACGACTGACCATGTCAATATCGTGGGAAACTTGTAAAACTGTCCAACCTTCTTCTTGCTTCAGTTCATTTAGCAAGGTATAAAAATCTGCCGCACCTTGTACATCTACCCCAGCAAATGCTTCATCTAATATTAATAATCTTCTAGGCATCACCAAACAATAAGCGAGCAACACTCGCTTTAGCTGACCACCACTGAGAGTACCAATTGCTTGGTTTCGCAGATGATAAGTATCTGTTCGACGTAAAGCCGAGGTTATAGCTGCTGCTTTTTCCTGATTTCCCTGCCATAGACTTTGAAAAAATGAATTTCCCCTTTTCCCTTGTTTGACCCATCCCAAGCCTACCAACTCACCTACAGAAATCGGAAAACTGCGGTCGAAAATAAAATGCTGTGGCACATACCCCAACTGATGGCACAAATGTCCTAATCTAGTTACTGGACGACCAAATATTTCTATATTGCCAGCAGTGCGAGGAATTAAATCTAAAACTGCTTGTACTAAAGTACTTTTACCTGCACCATTAGGGCCAACTATAGCAGTATTTGTCCCGGGCAACAAATCAAAAGAAACGTCCCGAATAACCAAATAATTACCCTTATTTACACTCAATCCTTCTACTTTCAGGACAGGAATTTCAATATTCATTACTTAAAATTCGACCAACAACCAACACATGACATTTATTTACAAGCTGTTTCTAAAGTTTGTAAATTATTTTTCATTGCCTGAAAATAATGTTGCGGATCTGTTGAACCTTTTTCCAAAGAATCTAGTTCATATAAAGTTAAATTCAAATCTTTAGAAAGACTTGTCAATAATTTGTTATCTATTCCTGGTTCACCAAATAAAGCTTTAACATTATACTTTTTCACCGCATTAACAGCTTTTTGTACATCAGTCGGTGTCAGTTGGTCTTCAGGAATTTCTACTACTGCTACTTGCTTAAGGTTGTAGCGTTTTGCTAGATATGGATAGGCATCATGGAATGTAATAAATGTGCAGTTAGGATTCTTTTGTAGAGTCTGCTGATATTGATTATTTAAATCTTCTAATTGTTTTACATAAGCTGCTGCATTTGCTTCGTATGTGGCTTTATTTGCAGGATCAGCCGCAATTAAACCATCCCGAATATTAATAACTTGTTGTTTTGCTAAAACAGGATCTAACCATACATGAGGATTACCTTCACCATGTTCATGGTCGTGTTCTTCTTTATTTCCTGCTTCTACAACCGGTGATATTTCTTTTACAGTTTGAATACCTTTACTGGCATCTATTTGTGTTAACTTTGGATTTTGAGCATTTTTGACTGTTGGTTCTAAAAATTCTTCTAAACCCAAGCCGTTTTTTACTAATAGATTAGCTGTGGCGATCGCTTTCACATTTTCTGGTGTAGCTTGATACTCATGTACTTCTGTTCCTGGAGGTACTAAAATCGCCACGTCTGCTGCATCTCCTGCTACCGCTTGCGTAAACCAATACATCGGTAAAAAGGTCGCCACTACTTTAATTTTTTTGGATTCTGCTTTCGGTGTGGATGCTGCTTCCTGTGCTTGGGGTGATTGTTCTACACTGACTGAGCGTTTTGTATCTGCTTGATTACAAGCAGTTGTTAGTAAAAATAAAGTTACTAAAGATACAAAACTACTCAGGAATTTATTTGTTTTACTTACTCTGTCACTCACTGTCTTGTTACCTCCCCAAAGATTAGGTCTTGACAATGAGTCTTATTCTACCTCTAATAGAAAGAAAAATAATTTTCATTCTCATGAGATAATTGTTTAAAAATGTAAAACTAACGATAGCTTTTTCCAACAGTCCCTATGGGTAATCTGTTGCCAAAATAGCCATGTAGTTATGATTCCTAGACTTTTTGTTAAAAAAATTGCTGACAACTGATAAATTATTTGAGAATACTTTTTAATAACTCTGCTGTCAGCAAGCGGATCTGTAGTCTGTCAAAAAAAATACTAATGGTTTGTAGTTAACGCTTTAGCGCTGATAAGTATTCTGGCTAGGGTGCTAGTAGTTTCTCTTCTGCATAGCTTTTTAAGTTTTAGTGTGAGGAAAAATGCAAAAATTCTGGAAATCTTTGCTGGTTAGTCCAGCAATTCTCGGCGCAATTCTACTTGTTGATGCGACTGCATTAGCTGGAGAAACAATTAATACTTCCGAAAACACTCAACCGCAATTGGTAGTCACTCCCAAGCAGAAAGTTGAGAACAAAAATACTCAATCTCAAGTAACTTCGGTTTCTCAATTGTCGGACGTACAACCAACAGACTGGGCATTTCAAGCTTTACAATCACTAGTAGAACGCTACGGTTGTATAGCTGGATATCCAAACGGTACTTATCGCGGTAATCGGCCGATGACGCGTTATGAATTTGCCGCAGGTTTAAATGCGTGTTTAGATCGCGTCAACGAAATCATCGCTACCGCGACATCAGAGTTGGTGACAAAAGAAGATTTAGCCACATTACAAAGACTGCAAGAAGAATTTTCCGCCGAATTGGCGACTCTGCGGGGTCGTGTAGATACACTAGAAGCACGTACCGCAGAATTAGAAGCGAATCAATTTTCTACCACCACTAAATTAACTGGACAAGTGGTAATGGCAATTACCGATGTTCTGGGAGGAGATAATGTTAATGGTGTGGATGCTAAAGATAACAATACCACCCTTGGGGCGCGGGCGCGTGTAGAATTGAACACCAGCTTCACAGGGTCAGATACTTTATTTACCAGGATTCAAGCAAATAATATTCTCAACCCGAATATCGGCACACCAGAAGGTAGTCTGTCGTTTGCTGGTGAGGATGGTACCACTGATGCGTCCCTAGATGCACTCTGGTACAGATTCTCACTGACTGACAGTACTGAGGTAATTGCTATTGCCAATGCAGGCGCAGCCGACGACGTTACAAATACAGTCAACCTGTTTGATGGAGATGGTGCATTTGGTGCATTATCAACCTTTGGTACACGTAACCCTATTTATTACCAAATGGATGGTGCGGGTTTGGGTGTCACGCAAAACTTTAGCGAAGCATTAGCACTCAGCTTAGCGTATTTGGGAAGTTCACCCAATGACCCATCTGCCGATAACGGTATATTTAACGGGCCTTACGGCGCACTCGCACAGCTAACCTTTCAACCGAGCGATCGCCTCACTGTTGGCTTAACCTACATTAATGCTTATAATCAGGAACTGGGTGCTGGTAGCACGCGTGCCAATCCCATCTCTTTCCTGGAGTCTGAACTGACTTCTCCCCCTGATGTTCCTGGAGAACCTGAACCGGTGAGTGTACCATTTTCCAGCAACTCCTACGGTCTACAAGCATCCTATAAACTCAGTGATAATTTTGTTTTGGGTGGTTGGGTTGGTTACACCAATGCTCGGAACTTATCTACACAAGGAGGAACAATCGACCGTGGTAAGCTGGATATTTGGAACTGGGCAGTAACTCTGGGATTTCCTGACCTCGGTAGTAAAGGCAGCTTAGCGGGTATCATTGTCGGCATGGAACCGAAAGTTACAAGTTCTAGCATCAATGAAATCGACGAGGACGAAGATACCTCATATCACTTCGAGGCTTTTTATCAGTATCAGGTGAGCGAAAACATAACCATTACCCCAGGTGTGATTTGGCTAACTGCACCGGATCATAACAGTGATAATAATGATGTGATCATTGGCGCACTTAGAACTACCTTTAGTTTCTAAGTTTTTTGGGCAGATAAAAAAAGACCAGCCTCATACCGCTGGTCTGTTAAGAAGGCTATCCTTTCTCTTCTCTTCTTATGTAGAGCAAAACCCAAACATCGCGTTTCCAAAACGCAGCGGGCAATCTTTGATAACAAGATTGTAACAGCCAGTACAGATTTTTAGTTAATTTTTATAAAAAAAGAATTTTGACCAAGAGGAGATTGGGGAAAAAGGAAGACAAAGGAGAAAACAAACAACCATCAAGCACTGACCACCAGTCCTTTCAAGGTGGATAAAAATCCTCAAAAAATTTCCTCAACTTTAATCTTTGCACCTTTGTGGTACAGTTAATATCCTCTCTGGCTACGGCCCAACCGCAGGCGCTGCGATCGCGCACCACACAGATATTAACAAATTGGCATTCACAATTAAGTTGTAAATAACTAGTAGTCAGTGGTCAGTAGTTGGTGGTGCAACCAACTACTAACCATCTTTAGCAAGTTGTGCTTTCGCCTCTTGCCAAAATGCTTCTAACTCTTCCAAAGAGTAATCAGACAGGGGGCGATCAGCAAATCCTTCTATTTTTTGGAAGCGGTGAATAAAACGTTGATTTGTTCCTTGTAAAGCTTCGCTCGGATCAAGGTTGTACCAACGAGCCAGCTGGAGAACAGAAAATAATAAATCTCCTAATTCAGCTTGTTGGCGTTCTGGTGTTTCGTGAGCTAAAGCTTCTTGAAACTCTCGCAATTCTTCGTGAAATTTATCCCATACTCCATCAATATTTTCCCACTCAAACCCAATAGCAGCAGCTTTTTGAGAAATCTTCATCGTCGCCATTAATGGGGGAAATTTGCGAGCATAACCACTGAGTTTTGTACTCAGTTTTTGATTTTCTGGAGATAGTTCACCTTTTTCTGCTGCTTTGATTTGTTCCCAGTTTTGCCGCACTTCATCCACGCTTTGCACTGACACATCCGCAAAAACATGAGGATGACGCCGAATTAGTTTTTGGGAAATAGCTTGTGCTACTTCTTGTAAAGAAAATTGCCCATATTCCTTGGCTATTTGTGCTTGCAGAACAACTTGCAATAACAAATCTCCTAATTCTTCAGCGATCGCTTGTTTATCCCCACTGTTAATAGCATCTACCACCTCATAAGCTTCTTCAATGACATACGGTGTTAGGGTTTGGGGAGTTTGTGCTAAATCCCAAGGACAACCACCATCAGGCGATCGCAACTTTGCGACCACATCTATTAATTCTTGTAAGGCTGCCAAAGTGTCAGCATCAGATTGTGTTTGATTCTTTTTTTGCAGATTAGACATATACTTAACTTTAAAATAACAGCTTACTTTGTGTCTTAGTGACTTTGTGTTTAATTAACCACTAAGACACCAAGACACCAAGAAAATGCCAGGATAGCTCAATGCTTTTTTGCTTTGCTTGCTCTTTTTGTTCTAGTTCTATTCGACTGAGTAGTTGTGCGTTTACGTTTCTTCATTTTCGCACGTGGTAATAAACCGCGAACACCTTGCTTTTGAAAACGCTTGTATGCAGAATTGCTCCAGTCGCTGAGAGAATGGCTCATTGCACCCAGTTCCAGCCCTAAGAATAGTGCTAGTAATTCTGGAATGTGATTAAGCGATCGCCCTACGGTTTCATTCAAAAATTGCCTACTCCAGTCGCCGTTACCTAGTATTTGGGCAACTACTGTACCCAAAATTACCAATATTCCCACTACGCCACTCAAATAAATAACTCGTAGTGTTGTACCGATAATTGGCCCGTGAGATAAGAATGAGCGATGACGTAGGCTTTTTTGATAAGGAATCCAAATCCAACGTAACAGACCCCAGCGTTGGTACTGCCGAGAATAGATATCCAAGTCTGGGCCAAACATCAGCCCCCCGAACATAAATCCACTTGCCACCAATAAGGTTAAGTTGCCACTCTTGGTTTGGGCAAAAGTGGCTCCAGCAACGAACGGCAAAGCCCACAAAGTTATGCGATCGTGCGTTTGACCAGAGGGCATAGGAATTTTGGATGAGGCAAGCAAAATTTTCTCAAAAATACTATCGCGTTTTTCAATTTAGTGTGCTAACATTAATTATTGTGAGCAAAAACGGGTGGTTAGCTCAGTTGGTAGAGCGCCTGCCTTACAAGCAGGATGTCACTGGTTCGAGTCCAGTACTACCCATGTTTTAAAAACCCGTCCTAGTGACGGGTTTTGTTTTTTGAAACCATAATGTAATCTGCCTGCTGTTAAGTGGACTATTTTTGATGTCCAAATTTTGATAATTACTGAAAATTAATGCGATCGCACAGACCACTAAATCTTTAGGCGATCGCTCTAACAAATAGGGGTTGTGCTACGAACACAACGCCTTATACTATTTCACAAAATTCTTAATACAAATCCTTGTCTGGTTGCCAAATCTACCAGACTTATCTGGAAACGATATGATTCAGGTAAGCCTGGGCAAAAAATATGTTGAGAGGAAAAAGCCGGATCTTTTGGCGTTATAGTATTGCAGTTTTGACTGTAGCGATTGCGCTACTGGGTAAATTGCTGCTGAATTATTGGTCTGGTCAACTAAGAGAAACCCCATTTTTACTATTTTTTGCTGCCATTATGGCAACTAGCTACTATGGAGGAGTTGGCCCTGGTATTTTGGCAGTAGTTTTATCTAGTTTTTTGGGTGGTTATTTTTTCTTAACTCCAGCTAAATCATTATTCAGCAGCGATCCTTGGGCAAATCTCCAGCTAGTTATATTTTTGGTGGAAGGACTATTTCTTGTTTCACTTATTCACTTCGTTAACACTTCTCGACGGAATACCCAAATAATTAGCCAAAAATTGCTTTTAAGTGAAGACAAAAGTCGTCAGCATCAAGATTTATTACATTTAATTGCTAACTCTTTGCCAGTCTGCATTTCTTATATTGATAGCCAGCAACGCTACCAGTTTATTAATAAAACCTACAATTTGTCACCGCAGCTGCACGCATGGACACCTTGATTCTGGATTTGCTTGCTTATAGTCGTCTGGGACGCAGCGAAATTTGGTTACAACGGCTGAGTTTGGACAGCGCGATCGCTGAGGTACTCAAGGAATTACAGCCAGAAATACAAGTTGCCCAAGCACACATCACCATCGAGTCACCTTTACCGATTGTGAAAGCACATCGCACTATCTTAGTACAGGTATTGATTAATTTGATTAGTAATGCCATTAAGTTTGTGAATGCTGATGTTCAACCCCAAGTGCGGATATGGGCAGAGGAGAGAGTAGGGGAAGAAGGAGGATAAGGGGGACGACTTGGAGGACAAGGAAGTAATCTTTCTTCGTTATCTCCTCACACCCCTCACACTCCCCCCACCTCCCTACCCAATGCCGTCGTGTTTTGATAAATGGTGTCAACGATTTGATGAAGCTTTTACTCATAAAGCCCAAAAAATAGGATTTAGGGATTATTTGGGAGGATTATTAGGGGAAAGCGAGAGAAAAAACTTTTCTCAGATGGCTTTTAACTCTATAGGGGTTGAATACCATAAATTACATCATTTTTTAACTGAAGCACCAAAGTTTGCCCAAAGAGGCTTTTACCAAAGTTGAACTGAACTTCTTCGATTGTCTGACATATCCATTACTTGAAATGGAGTTGGCAGTATCAGACGACATTTATACTCATTAACTGTTTTATCATCTTCCTTAACAGGCTGACAGATGTAGTCATTTGTTGTTATGTCTCGTTCTATTTCCATGTATCGTGTTCTATTTACAGGTGGAAAAATATCCCATCTCAGCATAGCTAGTAACATTTTGATACGCGGTACATCCTTTAGCTTCAATTTTTCATAATCTTGTTTGTCTGGATAATCTTGGGGAAAGTCAGCTTCACTAATGTGCGTAGTTACATATTCCTCAAACTTATGAATACATTCTTTATGCTCATCATAAGTAGCAGGGCGATCGCCACTTAACCAGTTATTATCATCAAATAGCTGTGTGTATCGCTGCTTAGGTTCATTACGATATCGTTCATTAAGGGAAAGTTCATATTTTTCAATCATTACTGCACCCATACCTAATGGCTTTCCCATACCAAGGGAAAGCCGATATTTTTCTTTGCTATCAAGGCCAAGTAATTTGACTTTCTCTACATCTTCGACTGATAGGGTTAACACCCATAAAAGCGCACCCAGTTCTACATCACTGAGATTCTCAAAATAAATGGTGAACTCAAAAGAAACTCCTGATTGAATTGGCTTAATTTCCGTGTACTGGGATTGTTTATCTTTAATTTCAGCTTCAGTTGCTTTGGTTTTAATTCTGTCTATGCCTACATTTCCCTTATGCCAATATAGTTTATGTCCCCGAATTACTGTGTCTTGATTGGGTTGACTAGCATAGTGCTTCAGGCTTTTCTTTTCGTGGCTTTTTTGGACTAAGTAGTGCTGAAATGTTGTTGGTTTAGGAGTAGCCAGAATTTGTGGTGTAATGGTGTCATCAGTCAGCCAGATACCATTTTCTTCACTTTTATATTGAGCATCACTGAAAAATATACGTCCAGCACGAGATTTTTCCTGTTTTTCTTTTTTATTTTCATCAGAACCTTGTTCTTTGTTCTCGTTTTTACGCCTAACAAAGCCAAAAATGGCATCAGCTAGATCAATTTTTTTAGATTCACCTACTTCTTCAGGAATAAAATCAACTGCTGATGCAGCTTTACCATCATTTTTAGGAGAATAAGGAATACGAAAGTTAGGACTTTGACCAAATAAAGTTACTGTTGACTGTCGATTTTGTGGTTCACAATAAAAAACAGGTCTAGGTTCTTCATTGTCTAAATATTTTAAAAAACCCATACTTTCATGGAAAGTATTTTTAGAATTCTGCTTAAAGGGCTTTCCTTTTTGAAAGTCTGTCAATGCGTTACGGTAATCTCTTATTGCATCTTCACTAATTGGAATTGAAACAGCTGAATTATCAGATTGCAAAACTATATAGTGAAACTTACGTCCTTCCTTACGGCGAAGTAGGCGTTTGCGTTCCGCTTCCGTTGTTTTGCTGTTATCTAGCATATTACCGCTAGTAACAAGCCAGCCTTTGTGTTCATAAATATCACAATTTTCACTAATCTTTAGAGATTCTCCTACTCCCTCATAGCTAATTTTGAGATACTGAGGTAGGTAATTAGCTTTTTCCATAGTGATTAGAGAAGGAAGATAAACTTTTATATCTTCTTCTTTCACTCGAATAAATGATTTACCCAAGTGGTTTTTAATAGCTGGGCGAATGAACCATTTCCCATCTCTTTTTTCTAGATACCCTGCGCTGACATTTCCAGCTAACTTACCAACAGCATTTGTATATCTTTCTGCTAGGGGATCGTCACTATCAGCAGCAACCGCACGGAAGAAAAATTTTGAAGCATCTGATACTCTTTCAATCTTGCCAAAGCTAACAATTTCAACTAGACTTCTGACCATTCCACGCAAACTGCTACCAGGCAAAACGGGATACTGTTTTGAAGGATGCTGAAAGAATTCAGCCTTTTTTTTGCGTTGTTCTGGTGTTAGTTCTTCGTTCGGTTTATCTCCAAAATCTGCAAAATCAGCAGGTGTTAAACCACAACGAATATATAAAGGTGATTCAGTTTTTAAAGTACATACAATTTTGCCAGTGTGACGGTCAGAATAGTAGCGGTTGTTATCGCGTAATTTACCATTACATTCAAGTTCTGCTTCAACTACTTTTTCTGGTAGTTCTATGAAGTTATATGGAGCAACTGCTTTACGGTCATCAGGCACTTTTTTTAGATGTTTAGGATTCATAAATTTTTTCTTTTGTGAGAGATACAAGACGACTGAGAAAAATACGAGCTACTCCATCTTGGTCATAATAAAAATAGTGATGTACTTCTAGTCGAAGTGGACGATACTGTTTCTGTTTATCCTGGCTAAAAGTAATCCCTGTGATGGGAGCAGCATATTTAAGCCCCTGAGAACCATCTGAAAGTATGGTAAAGTTACCGTTTGCTTTTCCTTGAGTACCCCAGAGAATTTGTGATTCTGGTATTAAACCTATTTTTTCTTGTTCAAGTAATTCTGATACTTGGCTTTGTAAAATTAGCCGCGATCGCCATTTTCCATTACTATTCCATAGTAAGACTTCACCAGCTTCTCCAAATATTCGGCATTGTTGTAATGTTGACAGACGTAATGTAGGAAAATCATACTCAGGAAAAGCTTGCTTAGAAGTTTCTAAAATGCCGCTTTCTACTTCAAAATGTCCCCAGATAACTCCATCCTCTGCATGAGCTAACACGTACCGTAACTGATAATCTTTAGTAATTGCTTGTTGCTTTAACCAATCCTCTAGTGATAGTTCAATTGTTTCTGTTGAAACTTCCTGACACAAATCTTGATTCATGGTGCTTGCTCCAAAAACTTTTTAACAAACTCTTCCATTTCATCTTTATCCTGGTTGCTGATTAGTAGTTTCCGATTCTCCTCAGAGATTACCCACTTGTGTTGTTGCCAAACTATAGTTGCTTCAACTCCCTGCAAACGTCCTCTCCCTATACTGCTAGTACCACCTATTGGTAAATCACCCGTCCATAAATCTTTAAGTAACAGCAGAAGTAACCCAATTTCATATTCCTTTGGTTGACGTAGTTCCAGTTCTAGTTTTATATGCGCTGTGTTACTACTTGTATTGCTACTTTTTTTTAATTTACCTTTAACTTTATTAATTTTTTGACTATCCTCTTTTTTAGAGATACTAAAAACAGGTTGTTCCTGAAACAATGCTCCGTTATATGCTCCGCCTGTAAAACGGTCAATAGCAATTCGGCTTTGTACAATGTCAACTGTATTTTCTATCAAGCTTTCATGAATAACTAAACGACTAGCCTTTGCTTGTTTACTTTCTTCTTTAACAAAGCCAAATAGGTCATACACAATTTGTAAATTCTTATCTAAAGTATTCACTATTCTCTCGGCTCTATGCCACAGCACTCCTGCTAAACTTGTACCAGAAACAACTGGCTCAGGTTTGTCTTTTCTATAGGAGTGCAAATGTACCACATCGGGAGAACATTTGTGTTGAATTAAATCTTGACCAGAGCGAATGAGTAAGGGGCTGGCTAGTTGAAATTTGGCAGTGATGAAGAGGCGATCGCGCTTATCTGGCTTATCTACCTTTAGCTTCTGGAGGTGTGTATTACTCAATAGCTTGTCGCTTGGTAATTTAGTAGCATAAGGTTTACCCCAAGGTCTTTCAAATGTTAACCAAGCAATGAGATCGCTATGTTTAGTTAAATCAAATTCCCAAACTTGCCACTCATCTACATGACAGCGACCAAAACCCCGTCGCTTTTTCATTCCAATAGCAATTTCACCATTCTTTAACCCTTCTAAAGCTAAAGCAAGTGCTTGTTTTAATTCATTCTCATCTTTATCTTTATCTTTATCTTTTTCAATTAACAACTCAAAGTTCAAAGGAAACTTAGTCCCTGCTGGCAAGAGTTCCAAGTCGTATTTTGCCTTGTCAGACGCAGTACCAGTTGCACCATCTATTTTGACTCCATCTCGTATTTCAACATTGTGAATAGTGCTACCTATTGCATCATGAATAATTAAAGGACTTTGAGTATCTTTTTCTCTTAACGCAATTTTTTCTGCTTCATTTTTATTCCTTTCATCCTTGTAAGCAAATAAATCACCAAACAATTTTGCAGCTATATTATCACGGCTTTCACTTTTCGTGTAATCACACTGATATTCATGTAAATAATTGCGTAAAGCACCAGCAATTGATGAACCTGTTAGTAAAGGGTTATGACTAATACTGTCAAGTAACAGCATCATATCTGTAGCACCTTCAGCATCACCATTTCCCAAACAAGTTGGCGTATCCAGAACCAAAACACCGCGTACAATAATGCGCTTAATAATATGTCGTTCTTCGCGTGTTCTATTCATCTTGTTTATCCTTTGTCGCTTGTTTGGCAACCGCAATAATTAGCCGTAGCGTGTATTCTAGCTTCAGTTTTTCAACTAAGTCTGGTGGAACTGACTCACCAGCAATAGAAAATTTTAAATTATCTGAATCTAACCATGTACTTGAGTCTTTTAACCAGTCACAAATCTGACCTTTGAAAGATTTACGATAAACTTTTGTGTCTTCAAATTGACTATTGGCATTTTTGGTTAGATTTTTCAAAAAATCAATAACTATTTTTTTTCTTTCTTCTAATTCTTCAACACCTGATTTTTTAATTTCTTGTCTCAGAGCTTGTGTTGCTACAATCATTAACCGGGAAAGTTGGCTATTGCTGAGTTTGTTTGGTCTGAGTTTACAATTATCAACCTTCTCTAAAAGTCGCCTATCTAGCTTTTGTTCCAATAATCTCTTCGCCATCTTTTGCGCTAGTTGACTGTCTTCTGAATTTGGGACTAGCTGTGGTTGCTCCCTGTTAGTTTCTCTTTTTGGTAAACAAGCATTAAATATTGCTTCTTCCTCTAGCCAATTGATAGCAATTCTTCCAAAACCATCAACCCGCCTTTCACCAATACCTTGATTTTCTACTAAACGAATTTTTTCTGAATCTAGTTCTCCATCTTCTTTATTATACTTAAATACAAAAACACTACCTGCTGCTAAAGCTGGTACTTGCGGTAAAGGTAATCCCCATTTACGGTTAAATCCCCCAACAATAAGACTACTGGTATAACTAGATTGTGGTTCTAACTTTATATCTAGTAATTCTTCTAATATCTGAGTTAATGACTCAACTTTTTGATTAATTTCATCTCCTGTTGAGTTTGGTGGCGTGGCAACATAATGACCCCATTTATCCCGTAAAATTAGATCACTGAGAAGAGTAATACGGATTAGTTCTCTGTCGTTACGGTCTTCAGGCTCAATTCCCACTTCGTCCCAATAATCATGCTCTTCATCCTCTTCTATAGGAATAATCTGAGTATGTCCATATCCCGCACTTTGAGAACCGCCTAACCACATTTCTTGTGGTTCTAGTAACGGCTTAATTTTTTCTATATCGTCAGGATCATCACAGAGAATTACAGCCTGGAAATATTGTTCCGCATCTAAAGCCTCATAGCGAAATATTGCACCATTATTTTCATCACCTCTGCCTTTTTTGCGATTTCGCATATTATGAATGTTGATGCGTCGCTTTTCTTTGTAAAGCACTATATCTTTATCATCTACAGTGCAAAAACTCTCATCTAGTGATTTGTATGAAATATCTTCTTCCGGTGTTTCGTAACTGAAATCATAAACAGTTATCTCGTCTAAATTGGAAATGTCATCACCCTTTTTCTTTAACCAAGAGCGCGGTACAGGTAGAGTGCGCTTTTGTTTTTGTTTATCGTACAAATAAGCATTTAAATATCGGGTATTACCATTAAAAAATAAACGTTTTATATCTGGATATTTTGATTCATCTAAAATATCATCTGTACTTTTTAAATTGTGACGTTGGAGATAGCGACCAATCAACACTCCGCGAATCATGCTACCTGGAATATAAGGAAAAGATATATCACTGTTCGGGTCTCCCTGAAGCGAAGTTGCTAATAATGGTTGTGTAGTGTGCAGTAAAAAAGTAATTGCTTTCATCCTCTGGTTTCCTGCTCAAAATAACGAAAATGCTCTTGAGTAATTTCTTCACCAATTGAGTCATGTAGCGTACAACGAACATGACCCCGACCACGGTTACGTCCGCTACCAACCCTTTGCAGTGCTAATGTGCTGACTGCTAAGAGTGCTAGCATATCTGGTGTTGGTTTTTTTTCAAATAACAATGGTGCGGTGAAGCATAAATCTCGCAAGATAACCCGACTAGAGCGTAAGCTATGTTCCACTGGTGCGCCATCTTCAGGGTCAATAGCAGTTTGACGGCGAATAGTGGTAAGAGAAGCAAGAACGTCTACTTCTGTGAGTCTTCTTTCCTGACCTCTGCGTTCTCTTTCCTGTTCTTGGTCAAGTTGAAGTTTTACAGCCTTTCGCAAGTCTTGGGCTAAACAAGCATCGCCAACGTGCATCTTGGAGATAGTTTCCAGGGTGCTACCAGGTATGCCAAATAAATGTTCGGCGGCTTGTTCCCAACGGGAACAACGGGAAGGCGGTGGTTCAGAAAGCACAGCAATCAAATTGTCGCATTCTTCACTCAACAAGCCTTTTAAAGTACGTCCACGTAAGTAGGGAAATCCGTTAGCATCATGCTCTACTTCTTGGTCGATTAAACCTGCTACTCCATCACCACGCCCAAAAGTTGTATCACTCAAAAGTAGCATTTTCAGGTAATAAATCTCCATCGGTTTTCTCCTTTAAAGGAATGTGAAATTCCATTGCTTCAATGGCATCAAAATATCCACAGACTCTCGTATTTGTTCTGGGATCGTCAGTCCAACCACATTGATAAAAGTCGTCATATTTTGCTTTGCTAAATTGGGGTAAATAGTTCTCATTCAAACCGTAAACCTGTAAAAACTGCTTTGTTTTCTCTGAACCTTGCCGTAACTGTTCTCGCAAAGCTATCACTTTATTACGGCGATTTGTCCAGTCTCGGTGTGTATTAAATTTATTAACTACCTCAGAAAAATCATCCCAGTTGCGCCAATCACTATCAGATTGCAAGTACAAAGGTCGCATGGTGAGATTTCCTTCAGTAACTTGATATTCTCGTTGACGGATATCGCTGATTGAACCTAACAAACCGCTAGGAGCAATGTGCCAATCAAGTGCAGAAAAATCTGATATTCCAAGTCGTTCTTTTTCAGAACGCACAAAATTTTTAGCATTTCTGCACAGTGCTTCACTTAATTGATATGCTCTGGCAAATGGATAATGTGTTTTGACAATAGCTATTCCTGCACAGGCTGTTAAATCTTTTCCATCTGCTACTTTTTGATCTGCAAATTCCTTCAGATAAAGTGCTGCTAATGATAATCCTAATCGTCCATCACATACAAATGTAACGTCATCACCGCCATAAACTATTGGACGAAAAGGCAGATACTTTTCGCCATCTCTTTCTGTAATTGCAAACTGCTCCTGTAATTTACCATCTGCTAATTGGATAACTCTCTCAGCAACTTTTTTTAAAGCATTAACACCTGCCTGATTCACAGTTTTAGATAGTTCACGCATGGCAGTAATATACTCACGGTCTGTTTTACATTTCCTACCATGTTCTTTAAAGCGATCGCCCATCCCGTTACCATCAGCGTGAACTATAGCCATGTAACTACTTTTACCCTCAGTGCGACCTAAATCATCAACATCATAAGGGACTATATAATTGCCTAGCGGCAAATTTTTAAATATAGTATCTTTTAGTTCTTGATTGGCTGGAGCTTTATTTTTAGGGTCAACGGCTCGGAGCTTTTCAACGATTTCTCTGGAGACTGGATAGCTAGTGGGTACACTGTAGCGATCGCTAGTATCTACAGCAGATAATCCAGTAGAAAGACAGTTAGCTGTAACTCCCAGACCTAGCAAAGGGACAGAAGGATTGTATTCGCGTTTTTTTCGCTCTAATTCTTTCATCAAACTATCAACCATTCCTGATAGTTTGTTTCCCCACTCAAAGGGTTCACTGTGAGCTACTACAATTTTTAAGCCTGGTGCTTCTTGCAATACTCTTTTGCTCAATCTTTTAGTAAATTTAATAGCACTTTCTTTATCTTCTCTGTCTTTGAAAAGAATAACTGCATTACCACCTCCGGTATAGACTAATTCAGCATCAAGATTATCGTGTTCAATACATTTTTCTTCTTGTTCTGGTTCAGGAATATACACATTTTCTCCAAATATTTGGCGTAAAGCGCACTTAACCCAACTATTTGTTGCTTGTTCTACTAAATACGATGCACCTATATTTTCTCGTAAACGATTACTGCCAAAAATATATGGTTGTATTCCTGTTGTATCAATTACAGTTGCTATGTATTTACTCATGGTGCGTAATAGCGATTATTGTCGTCAATCCAATCTTTTATATATTTTTGAATATCATCGAGATGTTTACATCCAAAAACAATAATCTTTGGATCTTCTTTTTTTACTTCAGTATCAACTTTAAGTTCTGCTTCTAGTTCTTCGGGGTTGTCGTAGCAACATACTAAAGCTACTCGCGCCTGTTCTCCACCTAATTGCTGCGCTCTTATATAAGCTTCAAATAGTTTGGATTTACATAAAGATTTGCTAGCATCAGTAGTACAAGATAATGCAAATAGTTGGTAATTTTTTACAAAAGCAACATCAAACTCAAATTTTTCTTTTTTAGTATCCTTGACATTAAATGACATTCCACTATCATTTATCAGACCAGGAAATTTCCTAGACAATTCTTGTAATTGATGCAATACATAATGCTCTAGCCAAATACCATCAAGCCACTGGCAAGACTTTCTAGGTTTTTCTAACCACTGACAAGAATGTTCAGGTTTTTCTAACTGAGCCTTTTCAGTAAACTGCTTGAGTGATAATTCCGGGTCTGATTCACCTAAGTATTTTCTCTCTTTCAAAAGCTGAGTAACTTTCTCTATATGTGGTAAGTATTCTGGAATCCATAAACCATTATAAAAATCACACAGGTCTTTCAGCCTTTTGTAGTTGTCATCTTGAAAAAGTTCTAAAAGCGATTTCCCCTCTTCTGGTTGTTTGAGATAATCTAAAAGAGCTTTATTTAAATTTTGAACTGCAATATCAGCTTTGAGAGCAACTTTATCTATCTGGTTGTCCTTCTTCCATTCCCATTCAGGTGGTTTATTAAGCTTTTTCTTAAACACCTTTGTCGCAGGCTTTAGCACATTATCACACCACCAGCGCCATGCAAATACTACTTTTTTATCAGTATGTAGTTTTGCAAATTCTATTGCTAATTCAGGTAGTATTGGAACAGTAATCGGCTCTTTGTCCCAGCGTAAATCATGCAAATCAAAGATTTTTTCTAAGGAAAGTTTTATATCTACTGCTTCAGCTTTAGGAGAATCATTGTCCCTATCGATGAACATTTGTAAACTTCGAGCATCCAGATAACTAAATACAGGATTCTGAACTCCTGAAGCCTCGAATAAAGCCCGATAACCGTGAACGGACATTGCCTTTGTTCCACCTGTATAATTCAAACCAAAAGTATGCTTTGGATGCTTTGTTAAAATATTTTTTACTTCGGTTTGGATTTTGTTTTTAATAACACATGAGTTAGCCTCATGTGTTTTCAATGAGATTAGTTTGACATTTACACCCTTTAAATTTCTTTCCAAACAAGCAGCTTTACTAGTTGTATCTGTGCTGTGTACCAAGTAAACAGTACCATCCTCTTTCAGCAGTATTTGGGCTGCAACATAGTTAGGCAGAGGATTTTCACCAATCAGCAAAAACAGATGGTCTACTTTATACTTGTCAAACTCAGACGTACTCATATCACAGGGAAGATGTATCCGTTTTTCAAAATTGCCATACCCAGTATTACACAGCATCGGAAATACCCCCTTCCGAATAACTGCTACCTTGGAAAGTACACCTGAGACATCTTAACTGACCGTGAATGCACTCTTCACCAACCCTCCGCACCCCAAACTTTTACAACAGCTAGCCAATGGCTCTCTAGACCAAAGTCATAATCTCACTCGCGCCATACGGCTTTGGGCATTGTTATGTTGGCTCTATAGTGATAAAGGACACACTGCTCTCGCCAACAGTTTTACTTACACTGATTGGCGACAGGCTTTCTTTACTGAGACTCACAAGGATGAAAAGCAAGCAGACATCCTCAACCATCAAGACCCCGATTGTGCTTGTATTAAAACAACCGGACAATGGTTATTAGAATTGGAAGTGCCTATAGATGAATGGCGAAATTCTCTGCAAAAACAAATACCTTTATCGAATTCTGACCTAGAAAATCTCTTGGAAGAACGGTTATTTGCTCAAGTTCGCAAATCACTTCAAAGCGATTTAGATTTATTAGTTAAGCGAAACTGCTTGCAGCGAGTAAACAATGTCACTGGTAGAAGCAAATATTACCGCCGAGTAGAAATATTGCCAATTTCCAGTAAATCAGAAAATCTTGGTTATGAAACAACTTTAAATTTTAAAAAACAAGCTTATTTAACTACAACTTTAGGTATGTTTAGTTTTCTTGACCCTAGTTTACCTTTGCTGGCTCAAGAAATCTCAGAAGATGAAGTTGATGAAGATATTCATCGCGTTTTTTTGTATGTAGATTATGTAGTACCAGAATCTAGTCCTACACAAGATGCAGTGGATGAAATCCAGAGTGAATTGCAGTCTCTGTGGGATTCAGGAGAAATTCCACCTTTACTTTTGACCTATCACAGCGCTCATCAAAATCAAATAAAAGAGTGCGTTGTTTATCCAGTTTGCATTTACTTTATGGAACGTGCTAAATACTTGTGTGCCTATGGCAGCACTCCCAAAGGTGATATTAACTGGTATAAATATCGCCTAGACCGGATTCTTTCTAAACGCCTAGAAACTTTAGATTGGCATAACCCTCGTGTTCCTCAATTATTAAGAGAAAAATATGAAGATAATGACCTGCCAACCCCAAAAATTGTCAACGCTAAGTTAAAAGAAGCTTGGGGCTGTGACTTTTATAAAGACAAAGCACGGATGGTATTGCGGTTTGAGCAAAATTTTCATCAGTTTTATATTGATGGCATCAGTATTCACGATACATTTACTAGAATTAGCTCTGAGCAAACAGTCAAATTAATTCAACAATACACACTTAACCCTGAACGTCGAGAGGCTATTTTAGAAATTCTCCAATCTCGCCCAAGCACCGATGCTTACTACCAAGTAGATTACCGAGTTACAGACTACTACGTCCTTAGATGGTTGCGAGCTTTGGGTTCCAATGTGGAAGTCCTACTACCTTGGAACTTGCGGCAAGAAATGGCTCTGGAAATCCAAAATACTTGGAACTTGTATAAATAACAATATCATTCATGATGCTGGATGTAACCAATATCC
>NZ_AJLL01000006.1 GCF_000317225.1 Fischerella thermalis PCC 7521 | reverse complement strand
GGAAACTTTATTGATGTTTGTGACTCTTGGCGTAGCGAAGGCTATGGCATTTTTCTCAAAAGTCTTGACACCATCTTGCAATATTCCCACAAGGGACTGTCTAAAGAAGTACGCGAAGGACTGATTTGGAGTTTGATGGTGCTTACTTGGCAGGCGATCGCCCGGACAATTCGTGGTAATCAGCCGACTTTAGTTCGTTTTATTGATGCAACATGGGCACCTAACCTTGCCCAGAAGAAAGCTGAAACTGAAAAAGATTCCTTACTTAAAGGATTTAAGTACGTTCTGCAACCGTACTTTGGCAATTAGGCTTTTTATCTTCGCGTGTAACAGTTTATGTCAGTCCAACAAATTCTAGCAGTCAAAAAAAAACTAGCTCTGAATATAAAGCATTAGGAAAGTTCATCAAATCACATTTTGCTGTTGAAAGCAAAGATATTCCATTCTATATCCCGCAGGATTTGAGACTCATTTTATTATCACAGACTACTGCTTCCAATAAATTAATTCACGCACTCGCATCAAAATACGGCATCAACGATCTTTGTGGATTACTCAATTGCGATCGCCCTTTGAGAGCATCACCTACCTACAACAGAGCTTGGAACGTCGTACTTACAAGTTGCAAAAGAGAATATACCAAGCCAGTAGTCGTGGAGATGTTAAAGCAATTCGCCGACTCCAAAAGACATTGATGAACTCCTGGTCAGCAAAATGTATAGCGGTCAGACGAGTAACCCAAGATAACAATGGAAAAAACACGGCGGGTGTAGTAGCGATCGCCATCTTACCCCTTCAACCAAGATATAGAAAATAGCGTTTAAGACTTGCCACATATCGACTTCACGATTACGTCCCCCTAGTTTGGGCGGTGGAATCAAGTCTTTTATTAATTCTCGTATTGTGTTTGTGTCAGGTTGCTGGGATAAGCTTTACTCATGCTGCTCTCTCGGTGCTGTTTACTAAACTATTTACAGCCTATACTGAGAGAGCTTTTTTACAAACTACCCGACTTTTCAAACACCCTCTTAGCTCTTCAAAACATTACGAGGAGCGATTTTCAATTTTTTTGTCAAAACTACACTCCTTAGCTAATACCATTTCACAAAGTTATTGATACAAATTTTCTCCCTTGTTTTCCTGCTCGCTTAATGTATAAGACTTATGGTGAAACGGTATAACTATATCCTCCTTGACATCTGTCGTTTTTTCTCCTCCAGACGTTCTCTCTTTTCTGGAGTGAGACTATCAAAACAATGGGGACAACAAATTCCTTCCTCATATTTGGGAGAAGTTTTATCAGTATCCGAAATCGGATGTCCACAACCGACACACATTTCATAAGAACCGGGTTCCAAACCATGACTCACAGCGACCCGTTCATCAAAAACAAAACACTCTCCTTCCCAAAGACTTTCCTCAGCTGGAACTTCCTCTAAATACTTGAGAATCCCGCCTTTGAGGTGATAAACCTCTTGAAAACCTTGTGCCAACATAAAAGAAGAAGCTTTTTCACAGCGAATTCCACCAGTACAAAATAGTGCTACCTTCTTATGTTGGCTAGGATCAAGATGATTACTTACATATTCTGGAAATTGCCGAAATGATTCTGTAGCCGGATTTAGCGCTCCTTTAAAAGTGCCAATACTAAATTCATAATCATTGCGAGTATCAATTACCACTACTTCTGGATCGGAAATTACTTTATTCCAATCTTGGGGACTAACATAAGTACCCACTTTTTCATTAGGGTCAATATCAGCCAGTCCCATAGTGACAATTTCTTTTTTCAGGCGTACCTTAATACGCTGAAATGGTGGTTTCTCAGCCGTAGACTCTTTATGTTCTAAATCCGCCAAGCGGGAGTCAGAACGCAAAAAAGACAACAGTGAATCAATAGCCTCACGGGAACCTGCAATAGTACCATTTATACCTTCTTCGGCCAGCAAAATAGTTCCTTTGATACCTTGTGCTTGGCAATAAGACAACAAAGGTTGTTGTATCTCAACGTAATCTGGGAGTTTAACAAACTTATAAAATGTAGCAACAACTAATGTCATATCTGCTTGAACAGTTATACTATCCATTAGGGTGGGTAATAAGTAATGGGTAATGGGTAATTAAGATACTGATGATTTTCCCATGCCCAATGCCCAAGGTTTATATCGTAAATAAGTAGCCGGACTTAATATCATTTCATATTCGCTTGAACAAAAACGCATAACAGATGATCTATCTGTAACCATCGGTGTTTATCGGTGTACATCGGTGTTCGTTTCTAAAATATAACTTTTTATCACTTTAGAAACTTCTATCTAAGATCCAAACTTGCATAAGTATTTCCAGAATTGGTTCACGATTACGCTAGGTAGCTGGAGCGTATTGGCGTGCATCTTGTGATGTGTTCATCAGACAGTAATTTTCAGGTTTTCTATTTTATTTTGTAGATTGGCAGTTGGACTGTAAATGTAGCTCCTTTGCCAATTCCCTCACTAGTGGGACTTAAACAGAAATTAAGCCCAAATGTAGCCTAAACTAGCTTTATAAGCAGCAAATACGTCGCGATTATGGGTCAACCAGTGGAAAAATCGATAAGACATAGCTGTTCTAAATGCTTCTAAAGCTTCAGTAAAGGAGTTTAAAGATTTATTCGCCCACCTACATCTTAAACCCCCTGTGAGTTGATGCCAAAGAATAAAAGTGTAGGCAGAGAATACCAAGATAAAATGCCGCATTAAACTTCTTTTATCTCGAACTTGGTATTCTTTTAATCCCAACCACCCCTTAGCTTCTCTATAAAAAACTTCTACCCAATTTCTTTGAGAGTAGGTATCAACTATCCATTTTGGCGAAACAGTTGAGGTAGAAACATTGGTAATCAAATAGTCTATAAAGCTGTTACTACGAACTTTGTCTTCCTACTTGATTAATTAGCTGCGGTGGCGAGAACTTCTTGCAGTTTCTCTGTCTTGGTGAATGCTAGGTATTGAGACGCCATTTCTGGAGTTAACAGTTCTATCATTAATCTGTTTTCTAGCCAGAACTCAATCACATCAAAGAAAGACTCGCGACTACAGCGTACCACACGCCAACCTTCACTCACACCAACTTGTTCAATTTCTGCTTGGCTGACAGGTACAGAAATTGCTGCATGGGTAGCTGTGAACATAGAAGAATTAGCATTATGGACAAACATGCACTGTTCATTTGCTGCTGCACCAGGTGCTATTTCAGATCCTAAAGGATAAACTTCGATTGCTGTACCATGTTCATCGCCAGGAAAGACAAAGTAGCTACCTGGGTGAGGAGGAAAAGGTGCTATTTGTCCTTTCATTACTTTTGCTAAGGCTTGTGCAACACCTAGGGGATTAATCGCGGAAATCGAAATGTGGTGAATCATAGGATAATTTTAGGATAATCTTAACCTTCCAGATGTGATAGGATACAAGCGATCGCTATCCGATTCCGCAAATCAAAAGATTGTGTTGTAATATTTCAATTCCTAATTTTCATTGCTAAGGTCAACCCATCAGCGATCGCTAACATGCTAAGCGTCACTCTTTGATCTTGATACAGTTTTTGATTAAATGCCCGAATTTTATTAGTTCGATTATCCTGTACTTGAGGATCTGCAACTCGACCTGACCATAGGACATTATCGATCGCAATCAGTCCGCCCGGACGCACGAGTTGCAAAGCTAGTTCGTAGTAGTTGTCATAGTTGCTTTTGTCAGCATCAATAAAAGCAAAATCAAAGGTTTCTGCTTCTCCTACTGCGATGAGTTTTTCTAAAGTTTCCAAGGCTGGGGCAAGGTGCAAATTGATTTTATCCGCTACACCTGCTTTTTGCCAGTAACGACGAGCGATCGCTGTGTATTCTTCATCTATATCACAAGCTATTACCTTACCGTCTGCTGGTAATGCCAATGCAACTACTAAAGAACTATATCCAGTAAATACACCTATATCTAAAGTCTTTTTTGCTGCTATTAATTTAACTAGCAATGCTAAAAACTGTCCTTGATCAGGTGCGATTTGCATTGTAGCCATAGAGTGCTGTGCTGTTTCTTGACGCAGCTGAGTTAAAATTTCTGGCTCTCGCAAAGATACTGAAAGTAAGTAGTCATAAAGAGTTTTGTCTAGTCCCAGAGCTTTATTGTTCATAAAGTGCGATCGCTTTTTGTATCTTCTTTTCTGTTTTTATCGCAAAAGTGCATAAGTTGATTTTGCCTATACCCATAAGGAAGACAGAGGGGAAGCTACCAAATCTCTGAATCAAAGCTACACATATTTTGTAGTCGCGTGACTGACGCGACTACAAACATTTTTTAACTTCCCATGTCAGGACATCATCGGGATTAGCCTCATAGTCAGTAATTCGACAACTTGATATGCCATAACATTGACTAGTAGAAATTAAAATCATTAGTGACAAAAAAGACGGGCTTTTTGCCCGCCCCGCATTTACCGACTGTAGAGTTGCGTCATCTCTAACAATCTTTGACTTAATTCTGATGTAAGTAAATCTGAACTGGTGTAGCGCCAACGCCAGTTACCTGCGTTCACACTCGGATCGTTCATCCTGGCGCTGTTATCTAAACCCAGAATATCTTGTAAGGGAAGAATTGCTAAATCAGCCACAGATGCTAATGCTAGGCGAATGAATTCCCAGTTGATTTCCAATATTTCTTCTGGCGAATCGTAACCCAGATATTTTGCAACCATTTGCTTTTCTTCGGGTTTAGCTCCCTGTTGCCACCAACCTATTGTAGTTTCGTTATCGTGGGTTCCTGGATAGACGACACTATTTTTAATGTAATGGTGGGGTAGGTAAGCATTCTCTGAACCACCACCAAAAGCAAATTGCAAGATCCGCATTCCCGGAAAATCAAAGTGATCGCGCAATTCTTCTACTTCTGGTGTAATAATACCTAAGTCTTCTGCCATTACGGGTAAACTACCTAAGGTTGTTCCCAAAGTTTCAAAAAATTTGACTCCTGGTGCTTTTACCCATTCGCCATTGATCGCTGTTTCTTCCCCAGCGGGTACGCGCCAGTAAGCTTCAAAACCCCGGAAGTGATCAATCCTGACAATATCTACGTATTGTAATGTGGCTCGGAAACGTTCGATCCACCAGGCAAAGTTGGTGCGTTGCAATTTCTCCCAATCGTATACAGGATTACCCCACAATTGCCCAGTTGCGCTAAAGTAATCTGGTGGCACACCTGCAATATAAGCAGGTTCTAAGGTTTGAGAGTCTAGTTGAAAAATATCAGGATTTGCCCACACATCAGAACTGTTGTGACAAACGTAAATCGAGATATCCCCGACTATTTGAATGTTTTTGCCGTTGGCGTAGGCACGCAGGTGTGACCACTGCTGAAAAAATTTAAATTGTAGAAATTTATGGTATAGTATACTGTCATTAAAATCTTGGGCTGCGGCTTGCAAGGCACTAGGTTCGCGGCGAGCGATCGCACTTTCCCATTGGCTCCAAGGTTTGCCATCGTTTGCTTCTAGTAGTGCCATGAACAAGACGTAATCGTCGAGCCAAGCCGATTGCATCTGACAAAATTGTTCATATTCAGGGTTTGATTTCTCGCTTAAGGAATGCCGAAAGCGTTCATAAGCAAGACGGAGAATACTCATTTTGTGAGGAATTACCACATCGAAATTAACTCGATTGGGGTTATCTGCTGCACTTTCCGGTGGCAGCGTCAATTCCTCTTGGGATAGTAAATTCTCCTGTACCAACTGCTCTAGACTAATCAGCAGTGGATTTCCAGCAAAAGCACTAAAATTCATTGTATAGGGCGAATGCTCATAGCCAGTGGGTCCCAAAGGCAATATCTGCCACAGTCTTTGGCCACTTCTCTGCAAGAAATCCACAAACTCGTAAGCCGAATGACCTAAATCACCAATGCCAAATCGACTGGGTAGAGAAGTAGGATGTAACAAAATTCCGCTTGCTCTTTGAAAGCTCATCACAAAATCCTCAGTTTTTCGGTATCAGGTAATACAAAAAGGTCTAAAAAATTCAACCAGGCTGCGAATCTCCCTTGTACAATAACTTATTGCCAATAGGTTGTATAAATTATGCAAAATCCGATTTTGAAGGACGATCCGCTTTGGTTTAAAGATGCTGTAATCTATGAAGTGCCTGTACGTGCTTTTGCCGACAGTGATGGCGACGGCATTGGCGATTTTTGTGGGTTAACGCAGAAGTTAGATTATCTGCAAGATTTGGGAGTCACAGCAGTTTGGGTGCTGCCCTTTTTCCCCTCGCCACTGCGCGACGATGGCTACGACATTTCAGATTACACTAGTGTCAACCCCATCTACGGTAATCTAGAAGACTTTAAGGCTTTTTTAACAGCTGCCCATGAGCGCGGAATTCGCGTCATTATAGAGTTAATCATCAATCACACCTCCGATCAACACCCTTGGTTTCAACGGGCAAGGCGATCGCCTGCGGGCAGTGCTGAGAGAAATTTTTACGTTTGGAGTGACACTCCTGAAAAGTACCAGGACACGCGGATCATCTTCAAGGATTTTGAAACCTCTAACTGGACATGGGATCCGGTAGCAAAAGCCTATTATTGGCATCGCTTTTATTCTCACCAACCAGATTTAAACTTTGAACACCCAGAGTTACAGCAAGCGCTGTTTAATGTGGTTGATTTCTGGTTAGAAATGGGGGTCGATGGACTGCGTTTAGACGCAGTGCCTTATCTTTATGAACGTGAGGGAACTAACTGTGAGAATTTACCAGAAACCCACGAGTTTTTAAAGAAATTGCGGCGACATGTAGACGAAAAGTTCCCTAACCGGATGTTACTAGCAGAAGCAAATCAGTGGCCTGAGGATGCGGTAGAGTATTACGGACAAGGGGATGAGTGCCACATGGATTTTCACTTTCCCCTCATGCCACGTTTGTATATGGCGTTGCATATGGAAGATAGCTTCCCGATTATTGACATTTTACAGCAGACGCCACCAATTCCCGATAACTGCCAGTGGGCGCTATTTTTACGTAACCACGACGAACTGACTTTGGAAATGGTCAGTGATGAAGACCGGGATTACATGTACAAAGTTTACGCCCAAGACCCCCAAGCCCGGATTAACTTGGGTATTCGTCGCCGTCTCGCACCATTGATGGGTAATAACCGCCGCCGGATTGAGTTGATGAATGCTTTGTTAATGTCTTTACCAGGAACACCCGTATTGTATTACGGCGATGAGATTGGTATGGGAGACAATATTTATTTGGGCGATCGCAATGGTGTACGCACGCCGATGCAGTGGAGTCCTGACAGAAACGGGGGTTTTAGTAGTGCTAATCCCCAAAGGCTTTATGCCCCTTTGATTGTAGACCCAGAGTACCACTACGAAGCAGTTAATGTAGAAGCACAACGGGCAAACCCCAATTCTCTGTGGTGGTGGACTAAACGACTAATTGCCACCAGAGGACGGTATAAAGCTTTTGGTCGGGGTACGTTTGAATTTTTGTATCCAGAAAACCGCAAAGTCCTGGCCTTTACTCGCAACTACAACGATGAACACATTCTCGTTGTAGCTAATCTCTCGCGGTTTGTGCAGACTGTGGAATTGGATCTGTCTGCATTTAATGGCATGGTTCCAGTAGAAATTTTTGGTCGCAATGCTTTTCCAGTAATCAGTGAATCTCCTTACTTCCTTAGCTTGGGACCCCATGCATTCTATTGGTTTACCCTGCAAATGCAACCCAGCTTTACTTGTCCCATCCGCAATCCCAACCAAATACCTAAACTTATAGTCAGTGGTAGATGGCAGAATGTTTTTGTCAAAGGTGAGGCAAGAACGGCACTTGAAAGTATACTGCCAGATTATCTGTGTAGTTGTGCTTGGTTCGATGGCAAAACACGCATCATCCAAGCTACCCACATTACGGAAGCAATTCCTGTAAGTTATGAAAATACTCAAGCGTATATTATTTTACTACGGGTAGACTACACAGAAGGCGACCCTCAAACTTATGTTCTCACCCTGGCTTACGAAACAGATGGCGTTGGTAGCGAACGCTTCAGCACTCACATTGAACAAATAGTTGCCCAGATATATGTCCAGGGTAAACAAGAAACCGGAGTCTTATTTGATGCTTTAGGACAAAAAGACTTTTTGAATATCCCCCTGAATGCGATCGCTCATCATCATACCTACGAAGGTATGCAGGGTAAATTGGTGGCAACATCCACAGAACATTTTTCGGAAATTCTGACTCAGTTTAGTGACCAAAGCAGCAATGTTTCCTTGGAACCCCATTTACTCAAAGGCGAACATACTAACACGGGCATTATCTATGGCGATCGCCTGATTTGTAAAATCTTCCGCAAAGTCGAGGCGGGTATTAACCCCGATCTCGAAATTGGTCGCTTTCTTACCGCCACTTCAGTTAAAAAAGGTATACCCCAACTAGACCACCTAGCCCCTGTTGCTGGTGCATTAGAGTATCACTGTAAAGGTTCTGCACCAATGACAGTGGGGATTTTGCGAAAATATATCCCTGAGATTCGCGATGCTTGGTCTTATACCTTAGACAGCTTGCGTGACTTTTTTGAACTAGTTCTGCCAAAATACGCAGACATAACTGATATTGAGCTACCCCCCTCTTTGTTGCAAGCGGCGCTATATATTCCAGTCCCGGAAATGGCTCAAGAATTCATGGGTAATTACCTCTTGGCAGCTGAATTGCTAGGACAACGGACTGCGGAATTACACATAGCACTAGCATCAGACTCGGAAAATGTAGACTTTGCACCAGAGTTATTTTCTTCTTTCTACCAGCGCTCAATCTACCAATATATGCGGAATCAGGCAGGGCAAACAATACTGCTATTAAATAAACATTTGCAGCAATTGCCTAATGATGTCCAACCTTTAGCAAAATTGGTGATCAACCAACGCGAGTTGATTTTGGGACGCTTTCAGGAAATCTTAAACCACAAAATTACTGCCATGCGGATTCGGTGTCATGGCAACTATTCCTTAAAGGAAGTTTTGTACACAGGTAAAGATTTTATCATCATTGATTTTGAGGGTAACTCAGAACGCCCCTTGAGTGAACGTCGAATGAAGCGATCGCCCCTACGGGATGTTGCTTCAATGATAGGATCTTTTTACTATGCCAGCCGTGTTGCTCTGCGTAACGAAGAAGAAAGCGGTATCCTGCGTCCTGATGAGTTACCATTAGCAGAACATTGGCAGCAGTTCTTCTTCTGCTGGTCTAGCGTCGCCTTTTTAAAATCCTATCTGATCAAATCAGAGCACGCAGCTTTCATACCCAAGCATCCCAGAGAGTTACAAGTCCTTCTTGATGCTTTTTTGTTGGAGAAAGTTATTCTGGAGTTAGACTACGAACTCAGAAACCGACCGGATTGGATCGAAATTCCTTTACAGCGAATTTTGGATTTGTTGCAAAACTCGAAGTAATGAGGTTGGTGTAGATCAAGGTATTTCTCGTTTTCGCTATTAGTGATTAATGGTTAGTAGTTAGTGGTCAACAACCAACTACTAACTATTAACTGAGTAAAATTTTGGGTAAATTTTTGAAACGCAGTCCCGATGAAAAAAGTTTCACAGCTTCCCCTTATTGGTTA
>NZ_AJLL01000005.1 GCF_000317225.1 Fischerella thermalis PCC 7521 | reverse complement strand
TTGACTCTTTGGGGATGTAGCAAAATTGTCTACGCGATCGCAGAAAAATTTGACACAATTCACTATTTATGGGGATGTCATTCTGGTGTGAGTGAGTGAAAATTCCATCAACAGGTTGAGTTACAAAACTTTTTGTTTAGCATAGGATTTGAGATACTGCAAGAAGCTAGGGCGTGTTGTGCTTGGCAATATTTTGTAACGCGCGTTAGCTCAGTTATCCTGCCTGATAAATCTGCAACAGGAGCTTGACCGTATGTACTTCTCACTCTGGCCTGGTAGACCATATCCTCTGGGAGCAACCTGGGATGGTAAGGGTACAAACTTTGCTCTTTTTTCTGAACATGCTACAGGAGTAGAATTGTGTCTGTTCGATCAAAAAGGGCGAGAAACCCGATTAGAACTCAAAGAAGTCACTAACTTCACCTGGCATGGTTATGTCCCTGGTATTGGCCCTGGTCAAAGGTACGGTTTTAGAGTACACGGCCCTTTTGCTCCTGAAGAAGGACATCGCTTTAATCCCCACAAACTATTAATTGATCCCTACGCTAAGGCAATTGATGGCGATGTGCGTTTTGGTGAAGAAATTTTTGGTTATTGTTGGAGTGATCCAAGCCAAGACTTAGGATTTTCTGACCTTGATGACGCTCATTTAGTTCCCAAATCTGTTGTTGTCGATGAGTCTTTTGATTGGGAAGGAGACGAATTACTGCAAGTTCCCTGGCATGAGACGATTATTTATGAAACTCATGTCAAGGGATTTACAAAGCTACACCCGGAAATTCCCCCCAGGCTACGCGGAACCTACGCTGGACTCGCCCACCCGGCGGCGATTTCTCATTTGCAATCTTTGGGTGTGACGGCAGTGGAATTAATGCCGATCCATCATTTTCTCGCATATCCCGGACATTTAGTAGACAAAGGTTTAAAAAATTACTGGGGCTACGATTCTCTTTCCTACCTAGCTCCCTATTCTGGTTATAGCGCGAGTGGTTCTCTGGGGCAGCAGTTGAGAGAGTTTAAGCAGATGGTGAAGGCATTACATAATGCTGGGATAGAGGTGATTTTGGATGTGGTGTACAATCACACAGGTGAAGGGAACCACATGGGACCTACTTTATCTCTGCGTGGTATTGATAATGCTGCTTACTACCGCCTAGTTGATGGCAATTGCCGTTACTACATGGATTTTACTGGTTGTGGTAATTCTCTCAATGTCCGCCACCCCCAAGTGCTGAAATTAATCATGGATAGTCTACGCTATTGGGTGTTGGAATGCCATGTTGATGGTTTCCGTTTTGACTTGGCATCGGCACTAGCACGGGAATTATACGCAGTCGATCGTCTGGCAGCTTTCTTTGATATCATTCACCAAGACCCAGTGATCGCAGATGTGAAATTAATTGCCGAACCTTGGGATGTGGGTGAAGGAGGCTACCAAGTAGGCGAATTTCCACTGTTGTGGTCGGAGTGGAATGGTAGGTATCGCGATACAGTGCGGGACTTTTGGCGTGGGGAAGACAGCCGCATGGCAGAATTTGCTTATCGGTTTACAGGCAGTTCTGATTTGTATCAGTTTAACGGTCGCAATCCCAGTGCCAGCATTAACTTTATCACCGCTCACGATGGTTTTACTCTTTATGACTTAGTAAGTTACAACGAAAAGCACAACGAAGCCAATGGCGAAGATAACCGAGACGGAGAAAGTCACAACCGTTCGTGGAATTGCGGTGTGGAAGGGGAAACAGATAACTTAGAAGTATTGCGTCTGCGGCGAAAGCAACTCCGGAACTTTTTGGCAACCCTGTTTCTTTCCCAAGGCGTACCCATGTTAGTAATGGGTGACGAAATGGGGCGATCGCAACGCGGTAACAACAACCCCTACTGTCAAGATAACGAAATTTCCTGGCTCGACTGGGACTTACAAGAAGAAAACGAAGCACTGTCAGATTTTACCCGCCAATTAATTGACTTACGTCGCAGACATCCTGTGTTCCGCAGACGTAAATGGTTCCAAGGGCGTGCTATTCACGGTTCTGGTGTGCATGACATCCTGTGGTTTAACCCCGACGGTGGCGAAATGACCGAGGAACAATGGAACGATGGTTTTACCAAAGCGATCGGTATTTTCCTCAATGGCGAAGAAATAGCCACACCAGGACCAAGGGGTGAACGGATTATTGATGATAGCTTTTTGTTATTCTTCAACGCCCACTACGAAATGGTGGAATTTCAAATTCCCCACAGACTACAAGATTGGGAATGGCTGACTATTATCGATACTACCAAACCCCGTTTTGTGCAACGCGGTAAACGTTACATAGAAGATAAACCTGTACAAGTAGAAGCGCGATCGCTTGTCATGTTGCAACGTCTGGGCAAAGTTTCTCGTGATGATGAGGATTAGTTTGTTGTTTGTTGTTTGGAACAATCAACGATCAACAACCAACCACCAACCACCAACCACCAACCACCAACAACTAACATGCATATCGGCTCTCAATATTTAGGCGATCGCACTTGCAATTTTACCCTCTGGGCACCCTTAGTTGACGAGGTTGCTGTTCACCTTGTCGCCCCAGCCGAAAAAATTATCCCCCTGCAAAAGGATGAATGGGGTTATTGGCACGGAACTGTGAATAACGTTGAGCCTGGTTGTCTCTATTTTTACCAGTTGTCTGGTCAAAAAGACACAGCTGATCCCGCTTCTCGTTCTCAACCAGAGGGGGTTCACGGGCCTTCGCAAGTGGTTGACCACAGCAGCTTTACTTGGAATGACAGCGAGTGGCGAGGAATTCCCTTAGAGCAAATGGTCATCTACGAATTGCATGTAGCCACTTTTACTCCAGAAGGGACGTTTGAGGCAATAATTCCTCGGATTTCCGAATTGCTGGAGTTAGGGGTGAATGCGATTGAAATTATGCCTGTTGCTCAATTTCCAGGCGATCGCAACTGGGGTTACGATGGCACTTTTCCCTACGCAGTGCAAAATTCCTATGGTGGCGTTGATGGTTTGAAGAAATTGGTTGACGCCTGCCATCAATATGGTATGGCTGTCATTTTAGATGTTGTATATAACCATCTTGGCCCGGAAGGAAATTATCTTTGGGGATTCGGTACTTATTTTACTGATCATTACAAAACACCTTGGGGTAGTGCAGTTAATTTTGATGGCCCTTACAGTGATGGGGTACGGAATTACTTTGTCCAAAATGCCCTTTACTGGTTAGAAACTTTCCATATCGACGCTTTACGTCTCGATGCGGTCCACGCCATCTATGATTTTGGGGCTAAGCATATTTTGGCAGAGATTGCCGCAGCTGTTGCTAAAGTTTCGCAACAAACCTATAAACGCTACCTGATTGCCGAAAGTGATTTGAACGATCCCCGGATTATCCGTCCTCCCCAGGTGGGTGGTTACGGAATTGACGCCCAGTGGAGTGATGATTTTCACCATGCTTTACATACTGTACTAACAGGAGAAAATCAAGGATACTACAAAGATTTTGGTCAATTAGAACAGCTTGCCGAAGCCTATCGCCACAGCTTTGTCTACGCCTGGGATTACTCCCCCCATCGCCACCGTTACCACGGAAACGATGCTAGTGATTGTCTTTCTCAACAATTTATCGTGTGTTCTCAAAATCACGATCAGGTAGGTAACAGGATGATGGGCGATCGCCTTACCTCCCTCATCTCCTTTGACGGGTTAAAATTAACTGCGGCAGCTGTGCTGTTATCTCCTTATGTTCCCTTGTTGTTTATGGGTGAAGAATACGGCGAGACTGCTCCTTTTCTCTACTTTGTGAGTCATAGCGACCCTGACCTGATTAAAGGTGTAAGGGAAGGTAGAAAAGCAGAATTTGCTGCTTTTTTTGAAGTTTATGGTCAAGAAGCACCAGATCCACAAGCAGTAGAGACAATGGAGCGATCGCGCCTCAATTGGGAAAAGCGTCATGAGGGCAAAAACCGGATGTTATGGTTGTTTTATCAAAAGTTACTCGAACTGCGCAGAACAATTCCTGCACTGGCTAACTTAGATCGCAACAACCTAGAAGCATCGGTAATAGAACCAGAGAAAGTTTTACAGCTGCGGCGGTGGTGTGACGATAACCAAGTGTTATGCTGGCTGAACTTTAGCTCAGAAGTTGTTAAGATTAAAGCAAATATACCTAGTGGAACCTGGAAAAAACTACTCGACTCGGCTGATCCCGCTTGGGGTGGTGATAATTCCCCATTACCCGAAATACTAAACGGCGAATCCCAGTCAGCATTTGCACTTCATCCTGAGAGTGTAGTTATTTACTGTCAATAGTCATGTGTTGTTTATTGTTTGTTGTTCGTTGTTTGGTGTCGTAAAAACCACTAAACCCTGTAGGGGCGCAAGTATTTGCGCCTTTAATAGCAACCAACAAACAACCACCAACAAAGAACCATTTAGGAATCATGCAAATACCTATAGCAACATACCGGATACAATTCACCCCTAGTTTTGGTTTTGAGCAAGGTAAAGCGATCGCTTCTTATCTAGCAGAGTTAGGAATTTCAAATTTATACGCCTCCCCTATTTTGACAGCGAAAAAAGGTAGCACTCACGGTTACGATACTGTCAATCCCAACGAAATTAATCCAGAATTAGGTGGAAAAGAAAAATTTGCAGAATTAATCGCAGAACTCAAGCATCTTAACATCGGCTGGATACAAGATATTGTCCCTAACCACATGGCTTTTGATAGTCAAAACCACATGCTTGTAGATGTTCTCGAAAATGGTTCTGACTCTCAATATCGTGACTTTTTTGATATTGATTGGCATCATCATTATCCCGAAAATCAAGGTAAAGTACTTGCACCTTTTTTAGGGAAATTTTGTGGTGATTGCTTAGAAAGTGGTGAATTACAACTCCAATACGAAGAAAATGGTTTAACTATTAATTACTACTCACTCAAATTTCCCATCCGCATCGAATCTTACTCTCAAGTTCTTACCTACGATTTGGGACGTATACGGGATAAATTAGGCAGAGATCATCCCGATTTCATGAAACTTTTGAGTGTTCTCTACATGTTGAAATACATTCCATCAGGAGAGGAAGGTAGAGAACGCTACGACCAAATTGTGATTATCAAACGCATGTTATGGGAACTGTGGAATGATAGTCCTGAAGTCAAGAAATTTATTCAAGAAAATATTTGTGTTTTCAATGGTGAACCCGGAAAACCTGAAAGTTTTAATCATTTAGAAAACCTACTCAACGAACAATTTTTCCGCCTTGCTTACTGGAAAGTTGGCAATGAAGAACTCAATTACAGACGTTTTTTTACTGTTAATGATCTAATTTCGCTCAAAATCGAAGATGAAAAAGTTTTTGACACCACACATTCCTGTATCTTAAAATTAGTTCAAGAGGGAACAATCAGCGGATTAAGAATTGACCATATTGATGGTCTTTATGATCCTACCCAGTATCTTAATCGACTACGTGAACATGCTCCGGAAGCTTACTTAGTTGTGGAAAAAATTCTTGAACCTCATGAAGAATTGCCCATCAATTGGCCAATTCAAGGCACAACAGGTTATGACTTTCTCAATCAAGTAAATGGCATTTTCTGCCAACAATCAACAGCAGCCGAATTTGATACTATTTATCAGCGCTTTTTGGGTAGAAAAGTTTCTTGTGAAGAATTAATTGACCAAAACAAAAGGTTAATTATTAGTAAACACTTAGCAGGAGATATTGATAATTTAGCTCACTTACTCAAGCAAATTTCCGGTCGCTATCGCTATGCTAGCGACTTTACTATGTATGGGTTAAAAGCTGCGTTGGTAGAAATTTTAGCGCTGTTTCCTGTTTATCGCACCTATATTAATAGTGCTGGGGCTAGCAAAGCAGATCGGGAATATATTCAGCAAGTAATGACGCAAGCTAAAAAGAATATTCCCAACTTCCTCAACGAATTAAGCTTTATTGAAAAGTTTCTTGTCCTTGACATTGACGAACACCTCTCCCCAGAAGATCAGGAACAATGGTTGCATTTCTTGATGCGGTTACAACAATTTACCGGACCATTGATGGCTAAAGGTGTAGAAGATACAGTTTTATATGTCTACAATCGCCTGATCTCCCTCAATGAAGTTGGTTCTCATCCTACACATTTTGGTATTTCTCTAGAAGATTTTCATCTGTTTAATCAACAGCGTTCTTCTCAATGGCCCCATGCGATGAATGCAACTTCCACCCACGATACTAAACGTGGTGAAGACATGCGCGCACGTATAAATGTTTTGTCGGAAATTCCCCAAGAGTGGGAAAATCATCTCAAACAGTGGCGGGAAATCAATGCTCCCTACAAAGAAACTATTGATGGACAGGATGTACCAACTCCTAACGATGAATACTTTTTCTACCAATCGTTGATCGGTGCTTTTCCCTACAACGACGAAGAATATCCTAGCTTTGTAGAACGGATGCAACAATATATTATTAAGGCAATTCGTGAAGCCAAAGTCCACACAGAATGGATTAAACCAGATACAGCTTATGAAAACGCCTTCACCAATTTTGCCGATCGCGTCTTGAAAGATCCTCAGAAAAACCCATTTCTCGAGGCTTTCCGCCCCTTCCAGCGCAAAATCCAACACTACGGCATTTTAAATTCTATCTCCCAGACTTTAGTGAAAGCTACTGTCCCGGGTTTGCCAGATTTTTATCAAGGATCGGAACTTTGGGATTTGAGTATGGTAGATCCGGATAACCGTCGTCCGGTGGATTTTGACATCCGCAAACAATATCTGCAAGACATTAAAACCAAAGCAGCACAAGACATATCAGGTTTAATAACAGAACTACTGCAAACCCCAGAAGATGGACGAATTAAGCTATTCCTGACATATAAACTTTTGCAAGCAAGGCGAGAACACTTAGATGTATTCCAAAAGGGAACCTATGTCAAATTGTCAGTCGCAGGTAGCTTAAAAAGCCATGTTGTGACATTTGCTAGAGAATTACCAGACAAGAGAATAATTGCGATCGCTCCTCGTTTTCTCACCTCCCTAGTTAAAGAAGGCGAGTATCCTTTAGGTGAACAAGTTTGGCACGAAACCCGCATTGTTCCTCCTCCTGGTTCCTCTGATGTTTGGTATGACGCCATCACCGGACAGAAAGTGCAAGGCGAAGATACCCTCTGGCTGCGGGAAATTTTGCAACAGTTCCCCGTAGCATTGTTGGTTAATCAAGCAGAAGCAGCATTACAAGAAACAGAAGGTAACAAATAGGAGACGAAGTAAAACAAGTTATCTTGTTTCCACACAGAGTATTATTGTTGCCATGCTCTGCGTGGAAATTTTTCAGAAAAAAGGCGTTGCAGAGAAAGCAGGATGTTTTTGAATTGTTGTAAGCTGAAATCCTGCACTAGGCCATATCCCGCCTAATAGCACATTTAAGAGAAGTAATTTTACGTGGTGTACTGGAAATTCCTCGCGAGCAAATTATTGGTATATCTGTATTTTTAGTAGTCTTAGGAGTAATTCTCATCGCCATTTTGAACACATTAAAATTAATCAACCTAAAAGCACAGAAATAACTACGCAATTATTGACTGAAAATTCCCTTTCTTCAGATTAATTGTAAATACAAATACAGCAATTATCCTCAATTTAATCTATTTTATTTACCTGATTGTATCCACCAAAAAACATCAAGTTCGATAAAAAAAATCAGGTAATTTTAACATTTAAAATCGCTAGATAGTTTGCAATGTGCTATGCTAACGTTAGGGGAATTAAAAAGTATGGGTTACAAGCACACTTTCTTATAAACAAAAAGACAGTGTCAAAGATGTATCACCCTTGTGTAGATAAAGAAGACGCTGCAACAACTCGATAAAAGTAGGTTATGTTACCTGATTTATGCAGTAAATTTTAAGAGTCAATAGTGATATTGAGCGTAAATTTTGAACTATTGACTCACTTAATAATTTACAACTCCTAACTTCAGGAGAGGATTGTTAGAATGAAAATAGCCTTCGCAACCAGTGATAGAGTTCATGTTAATGCTCACTTCGGATGGGCACAAGAAGCAGATATTTATGAAATCTCAGATACTGGTTATAAATTTATAGAAACCCTCAAATTTGCTGGTAGTTCTAATAAAGATAAAGATGCTGAAAGTGAAGATAAAACAGCATCCAAGATTGAGGCATTAGCTGACTGTACTATTGTCTACGTGGCATCAATTGGTGGTATTCCCGCTGCTAAGTTAATTAAAAGAGGTATTATGCCAGTCAGACCACAGTCAGATAAAGAAGAGATTATCAGTATTCTGAATAAATTAGTGCAAACTCTCAAAGGTAATCCTCCACCGTGGTTACGTAAAGCCATACAAAAAAGTTAATTGATATGATATCTGTCAATTTGCGATCGCTTTCACATTTGTAGCGAATGTTGTTGTGTTCATAAACAACCTCAAGACGTTGGTTATAAATCGGCTTTTTGGAAGGCGATCGCCAATCAGCATCTACCAAGCGAGACAATGTTCGCAATCGCGTTTGGAAAAATTTTTCCATTTTTCAGGAGTGTGTCGATTAGGGGGTCTAGAACCCTCTTCCTGTAATCATTCCAGATGTGAACTCTTTCCATAACACTTCCCCTCAACGGGGACGAAAACCATTTACGGTTGTCACATTTCCACTAGTATGACATCGTTGTGTAATATAAATCACAAAATGGCGTTGCAGAGAAAGCAGGATAATTTTATTTTCTTTTCTAATTGAAAAACTCAATTCTTGGCGTTCTTGGCGTCTTGGTGGTTCATTTTCTATCCCCTTTTTACACAATCCCACAAAAAATAAGTAGTAAATATTTGTCACCTCATTAGATAGAAATAATTGTACCCGCACTTCTTTAATGTGAGGCAAGAGGCAATAGTATCAAATCCGGCTAATTATTCGATTATTGCTCTACTGTGCAGAAATTTGCTTTCGGCATGGGCGACGATGCTCAAATGAAAGCTTGTGCTGATTTGTGTCGTCGTTGTGCAGAATCCTGTCAGCGGACGTAGTAGTGGAATTTACGTTACCACATTGCCTACCCCAGAAAATATTCTGCCAGGAATTGTGACAACTATTGTTCCGGGTAAAAAAGCCAAATTAGTCCTAGCGTCAGCAAATGCTCGAGATTTAGTTTATTTGAAAGAATTAATTGAAGCAGGCAAACTTCGGACTGTGATTGATCGTACGTATTCCCTGCAAGATTTAGCCGCTGCTCATACTTATAGCGAAAGTGAGCGTGCTGTAGGGAAAATAGCGATCGCAGTGATTTAAGAGTGAAATCATTTTATGAATGCCGAAACAACATCTCGCATACCTGTTGCTTTAACTATTGCTGGTTCAGATAGTGGTGGTGGTGCAGGAATTCAAGCGGATTTACGTACCTTTGCTTTTCACTGTGTCCACGGTACGAGTGCAATCACTTGTGTTACAGCTCAAAATACTTTAGGTGTTACCAGAGTAGATGCGATACCACCAGAAGCTGTGATTGCCCAAATGCAAGCTGTATGTGAAGATATCGGCGTGCAAGCAGCAAAGACAGGAATGTTGCTCAACAAAGAAATTATTGCAGCTGTCGCCCAGCAAGTAGAAGCTTTACAAATTCACAATTTAGTTGTTGATCCTGTAATGGTCTCAAGGGCGGGGGCGCAATTAATTGACGATGAGGCTGTGAATACACTTTGCCATACACTCATACCTCTAGCTGCGATCGCTACACCGAATCGCTACGAAGCCCAGATTTTGAGCGGTTTAGAAATTAACACTCTAGATGATATGCGCAAGTGCGCCCAAATTATTCATGAGAAATTCAAAGCTAAAGTGGTACTAGTCAAAGGTGGTGGGATGTCGGGAAGTGGACGGGGAGTCGATGTTTGGTTTGATGGACAAAAACTCGAGACTCTCAGTGTTAAACAAGTAGAGACAAAAAATACTCACGGTACTGGTTGTACTTTATCAGCAGCGATCGCAGCTAATTTAGCGCGTGGCGATGACTTATTCACCGCAGTGCAGCAGGCAAAAGAGTATGTTACCAATGCTCTATCCTACGCCCTAAATATTGGTCAAGGGCAAGGCCCTGTCGGACATTTTTACCCACTGTTGCTAACAACTAACTATTAACTAATTCCATCAGATAGAATGGGAGATGCTGTCTTTAATTTTAATTAGTAACAGACTCAATGGCAAAAAAGAGCATGATTGAGCGCGAGAAAAAACGCGCCAAGTTAGTGGCAAAGTATGCTGCCAAGCGGGAAGCTTTGTTAGAAGAGTTCAGAACTACAGAAGATCCAATGGAGAAGCTGGAGATTCACAGAAAAATTCAGCAGCTACCCCGCAACAGCGCACCCAGCCGCCGTCGTAACCGTTGCTGGGTTACTGGTCGTCCCAGAGGAGTTTACCGCGACTTTGGACTATCTCGGAACGTTTTGCGGGAATGGGCGCACGAGGGTCTTTTACCTGGTGTAGTTAAGTCTAGTTGGTAGTTAGTTGGTTGTTGTTAGTTGTTAGTTGTTGGGAAACCACTAAACAAACCAAACAACAACGAACAAAGTATTATTGTCCACAGCACTTATCAATTCCCAGACTTTCTAGGAGTAGATCGCTAACGGCGTTGGCGATCGCAAACTCTCCATAAAAACTTTTGGAAAAATCAAATGCCTGCATCTCTGTGACAATAGCAATTACCAGAGAACCAAGGTCATTTTCTCCTTCCATCCGTTGCCGAACAAATATCTGTGCTGCACGTTCGGCAATGTTTTGGTTAACTGCTTCTGGAATAAATTCTGCATCTAGCCACCCCTGCAAACGTTGCTTTAACCATTCGCCTTCAAGCTCCGGATTTTGGGATGGTGGCAGGGTAATAGGTGGAATAGGTTCAGTCATCTTCTTTATTTTAAAACGCAGAGTGGCGCTCAGGAAATCCCAGAGGAACGCAGGGGATGATTGATAGCATCTATAAGAGTGTTCCTCTCGTTTTTTATTTTTGTGTTATTTATGCAATATGATATCGCCAGTATCATTCAAGGCTATGCCCAAGGTTATTTTCTCATGGCTGATGAAGATAATTCCTTGGGTTGGTATGGAAGTCGCGATCGTACTCTGATTCCTTTGGATGATCGATTTCGCTACCCCAAGTCACTACGACGTGTCCTGAATCAACAGCGGTTTACCGTCGCGGTTAACCGTGATTTTGCAGCTGTCGTCGAAGGTTGCGCTAACCGAGAAGTAACTTGGATTTCTTCAGAATTAAAGGATATATACTGGCAGCTATACCAAACAGGTTGGGCGTACAGTTTTGAAACTTGGCAGGAAGACGAACTTGCTGGAGGAATTTTAGGGATTGTTGTTGGTGGTGCTTTTATTGGGGAATCGATGTTTTATCGCATTCCCGATGGTTCTAAAGTGGCACTAGTGAAGTTAGTAGAAAGGTTAAGAGAAAGGCAATTTGTGTTATTTGATGCCCAAATGATGAACCCCCATTTAGCAAGATTTGGGGCTTATAGAGTGGATAATAAAGAGTATCAAGAGTTACTTTATAAGGCTTTATATCGCAAGTGTTCTCTTGTTTAAAATTTTTATTTTGTCATATTTTGCTCACAATTATAGCTAATACTTTATGGTAAGTAATTCAACATAATTAGTTACATATAGCCATCCTATCTGCAAAATTGAGAATTGAGAAAACCAGATCCCCGACTTCTTTAAAAAGCCGCTGATCTTGTTGTTATAAATTATTTTTTAATGTCTATTATCTCTGATAAACTAAAGTCTTTTACTTCTTTAGGTAGATGAAGAACATGTCTTTGGTGTGGATACTTGTGTAAACATACTTCTTGTAAATAATCTCCAGTAAACGCAACTATATATTTGCTCGTTTACCAATTAATAACATAGTGGAAAATGGCCGTCATGAATTATTTGGCGAACTGTTAATTTGACCTTAAATTCATCTCCTCAACAACATTATTATTACTTCAGGGTCTATTGTCTATGCTTGCAAACATTTGTACTTTATTTGAAGGTGATTATCATTACGGTGTAGGGGTATTAGTTAATTCTCTTTACAATCACGGCTTTCGCGGTGTAGTCTGGGCAGGATATCGAGGCAATTTACCTCCTTGGGCAAATTCTATTAAAGAAGGTGAAGGATATCAAGAGTTTTATGTGGCAAAAGATTGTGTAATTCGATTTATCAAGCTCACCACTTCAATATTTTTTGCTAATTACAAACCTGATTTCATGGTGCAACTTTGGGAAAATTATTGTCCAGAAGTTGAAGCATTATTTTATTTTGATCCTGATATTGTCAATAAACGTTGTTGGGATTTCTACCTTGATTGGGTTGAGCGTGGTATTGCCTTATGTGAGGATGCTTATGATTATATGCCTGCCAATCATCCCTATCGGATCGTTTGGAAAGAACTTGCTGAACGCTACGGTTTTTCTTGCCAACGTCAACTAGATCGCTACTATAATTCTGGTTTTATTGGTGTAAAGCAAAGCCAGAAATCTATACTTTTGTTATGGCAAAAATTATTACATATCTTTGAAGAAGCAGGTTATATCAATCTCAAGGATTTTTGTCTTGCTTTGAATCGTTATCCCTATTTCCAAACTGATCAATGTGTCTTGAACTTGGCATTAATGTTAAGTTCTGAACCACTTAGTACTGTGAGTCGGATGGGAATGGATTTTGGTGGCGTTAGCGTAGATATCATGTCACATGCGTCGGGAAGCCAGATCAAGCCTTGGCGAAAACAACTGATTTTTAAAGCCTTGGAAGGATCACCACCAACATTGACAGATAAAGCTTATTGGCAAAACACGCAAACACCAATGCAACTTTATTCACCTTGGCAATACTACCAGAAAAAAATTGCTCTCCGGTGCGCTGCTGGGATTGGGCGTTTTATTCGTCGCTCTTAATTTATACTGAATTCACCCGATGTTCTGTCACTAAAGTCAAACTCACCCATTCTCCTTTATCGTTGTAACTACGAATCATGCGTTGACGGAGATTTGCTGTAATTAACCAACCCACCTCCAAAAATAAGGGTTGACGAAATTGCACTTTTAATGGTGAAGTGGCAGAAGCACCATCGGGTAACAGCAAGACTTGCACCTGTTTTTGCAAGTCTTGACTAAATGTAAGAATAGAACCGTTGATTGTAGCGGTGGAAGTAATTGTGCGATCGCCAAACGAAAGACTTTGGACTAAACTTCCAGAACTGTCTAGTTGCAATTGCATTTTGGTAGAGTAACGAGCAGGCGATCGCCAATCTGGATATATCGTCACTGCTTCGCCTTGCCATTCTCCTAACAATGCTTCTACTGCTAAAGCAGGGCTTTGTATAGCTGGGGTTCCGGCTAGATGTTCGCGGATGAGGGTAAATTGTTCTAATTGACCATTTTTATCAAACAACTGTACGAGGCGCAAACGGCGATTTTCATAAATTAATCCTAATTCTGCTCCAAATTCAGAAAACGGCCCTAGCTGAATCGTACCTTGAGAAAAAGCACCATTCTCAAAAAATAATACACCCCGCCCTAAAGAACTGTATTCTAAGACTTTTTCATTTCCATCTAAGCGAATAATTTGACGAATTGTTTGATTATTATTTAACCCTTTTAAAGACACAACGCTAGGTGTATCTGCGATTATTTCCCCGTGAGGAGATACACGAGTAAATGAACCTCGCCATTCACCAAGATTTTTGAGCAAACATTCCCATTGAGTCATTTGTTAGTGGTTAGTGGTTAGTGGTTGGTTGTTGGTGAACAGTGAAAAAATTAACCTGATAATAGATAACTGATAACAGACAACTGGTTATTTGACTAACTTTTCGCAAATTTTTGCACAGCAAATAAACTTCCTATTAATCCTACCGTTGCACCAAAGTTTAGAAGAATAAAGGGTAATAATAAAGTTTGTAACGGAGTCAGTTGTAAACCGTTGGTGAGAAATTTGATAAATTCGGGTTGATTAGCCAGTAAATGTCCCAGGAACTGTTGAACAATGCTAATAAAACTCCAAGCGATCGCACCTCCAACCAAGCCAAAAGCAATTCCCTGCAAGATAAACGGTAGATAAATCCAAGCGGAAGTTGCTCCCACTAGCTGCATGATTTCAATTTCTCGGCGTCGCGCCATAACTATTAATCTGATAGTGGTGGTAGTAACAGCGATCGCTGTTAAAGTCAAAATTATAGTAATTGTTAGTGTCACCCAGTTTAAACCTCGATGCAACTGAGAAATCCTTCTGACTGCTTCATCTACATACTGAACTGCATCTACACCATGCAACTTTGCTAGTTGTGTTGCTAAGGTTGGTACTACCTCAGAGTTACGCGCTTTCACCTTCAATTCATCCACAAGCGGATTTTCACCTAGCTGCTGAGTAGCACCTTCGATATCAGAAATTCCCAGTTCTTTAACTAACTTCTGCCAAGCTTGTTCCCTAGTAATAACTTCTATGTCTGCAACCTCTGGGATTGTTGACACCAACGGTTCAACACTTTCAGCACGCGCATCCGGATCAAGATACACAGATACTTCCAACTGACTACCGAACTGATAAAGTAATTTTTCTACTTGCCAGGAAGTTTGTAAACTCAAACCGAATAAAAATAATAACACAGTAACAGTACTGATAGCAGCCCAATTCATCCAGCCACCGCGCTGCAAACCAATCAAGGTTTCTTTCAGCAGATAGTCAACCTTTGTCAGTATTTTCAACATTATATAACCTATCGTTTATACAAAATAATCAAACTCTATTATTAGTCATTAGTGATTTGTCAATGGTCAATTGTCATTGGTTTAGTGGTAATTGGCTAGTGGTCATTGGTTGTTATTGACTCCTCACACTCCTCACACCCCCCACACTCCCCACACCCCTCACATCCCTCACACCCCTCACACTCCCCATCTCCCCACCTCCCTACACTCCCACAGATTGCTAAGATTGAATAAAGCGGAATCATTTCCAATCCATAATAGGTGAGATAAAAAAGAATGCCTTCGGAAGTCGCTGTTGAGAAGAAAAAGTTACAAAATCCGCCCTTGGAACTGCATTACCTTGGCGATCGCGTTTTGCGCCAAGGGGCCAAGCGCGTTACTAAAATAGACGAAGAAATCCGCAAACTAGCACGGGAAATGCTACAAACCATGTACAGCCAAGATGGTATTGGTTTGGCTGCACCCCAAGTCGGAATTAATAAACAAGTTATTGTTATTGATCTTGAACCAGATAACCCAGCCAACTCCCCACTAGTGTTGATTAACCCTACTATTAAACAGGTGAGTCGGGACATGTGCGTTGCTCAAGAAGGATGTTTGAGCATTCCAGGAGTTTACATGGACGTCAAGCGTCCTGAAGTTGTAGAAATCTCCTACAAAGATGAGTATGGACGTCCTAAAACACTGAAGGCTTCAGATTTACTAGGACGCTGTATTCAGCACGAGATTGACCACCTCAACGGTGTAGTATTTGTAGACCGTGTAGAAAACTCTTTGGCTTTAGCGCAGGAGTTATCCAAGCACGGCTTCTCCTATCAAGCTGTCAAATCAGTCGTGTAGGATGGTGTGCTTGTGAACGTCATAACTCCCAAAAGTGGTTTATTTTTAGCCTGTTCTTGCATTAGTGCGATCGCAGGAGTAGGTTCTATTTTTGAACTTACCTCAGGTCAGCCTGATTTAGGTACTCAAACCACCGCCATTATTTTAGGGTTAAGCATACCCCTAACAGCACTATTTTTCTTTGTCGCAGTCAAAGATGCTAAAGCAAATTTAAATAAGTAAACATCAAAAACTAGTATTCATAAGGAAAAGGAAAAGGAAATAATTATCCTTTTACCTTTTACCTTTTATTTTTCCAACTTCTCTTTACTTCCTATCGCTTCACCTATCTGTATTTTCTCAAAACAAGATAAGTACTTCACTATAAGTGAAATATAGTCATCCCTATTAAATTTTACTTCGTGTCTTAGTGTCTTGGTGGTAAAAAAGATTATCTTTGAACCACAAAGACACTAAGGCACAAAGAATTTAATAGTTTTTCGCTTGGTTTGAGTTCGTTTTTCACGAATTTAAGATTTTATTTATTTTTTTAGAGCAGAATTTTTGCGAAATCAATCAGACAGTTATTGTATTCATGAATTACGAATGAACTTAATAGTTGTACTTTATTTAAATTTAGCAGCAGATAACTTAACTATATTCGCTTGCAACGATTTTAGCTAAAAAAATTACTTGTGAAAAATTGGTGCGAAAGTGACTTATCCTGCTAAGATCTTGCAGCAATTGCACTGAAATTGAGGTAAAAATGAGACACGAAAAAATTTCTCCCGGATTGCTATTGGCTTATGAGGACTATCAAAGAGAAGGAAAAGAAGCTTTAACCACGCACAAGCGATCGCTCGGGATAATTGCCCCGAAAAATAGTGTTAAGCCAACCCGTAGTGTCGTTTTTATCTACTGTGATGAAAATGCTGATTTGAGCCATTTGTCACAATACGGTATTGAAATTAACCAAAGTACAGGTACTGTTAGGACGGCATATTTACCCATAGATAGTTTAGATGTTTTATCTGAAGAATCTGCTGTTGAAAGGATCAAACCATCTCGTAAATTAAAATTACGGATGGACGCAGCACCGGAGAAAGTAAAACTGCCGGAGTTTAAGAATAATACTGGATTGACTGGTAAGGGGGTAGTTATTGGGGTCATAGACAGTGGTATTGATCCAAAACACCCCGCTTTCGCAGAACGTATCTTGAGAATTTGGGATCAAACCATACCAGGTCCAGGAGTAGCAGAAGGTGGTTATGGAGCCGAATTAACCGGAACCCAGCTGACAATTTCCCAAGACACAGACGGTCATGGTACTCACGTTGCAGGTATAGCCTCTGGCTTGGATAGTACCTATGGTGGTGTAGCACCAGAAGCAGAATTAGTAGTTGTGAAAACTGATTTGCAAGATGCTCACATTGCTGATGGTGTTCGCTATATTTTCCGAGTCGCAAGTGAAATGGGACGTCCAGCAGTTGTGAACCTCAGCTTAGGTGGACACGCCGACGCCCACGATGGTAGTGACTCTCTATCAAAAATTATTGATGCTGAATCCGGACCGGGAAGGATTGTTTGCTGTGCTGCGGGTAACGAGGGTAATGACAATATTCACGGTCAGACAACTGTTAGCAGCAAAACCTTGGGAACTATGCGCTTTAGTGTTCCCTACAATCAAGTAGGTATTATTTGGTTAAACGGTTGGTATTCCCGTGATGGTCAGTTGGAAATATCTCTACGCAGTCCCAACGGATTTGTGACTCCTTTCCAACCAATTATTTCTAATGGCAATCCCTCAAAACAATACAACCTACCAGATGCACGGGTAGAAATTGTCACCCCAGGACCAGATCCAGTCAACGGGGACTATAACTTCTTCGTGCAAATTCGAGGCGGAGGTTTTATATTTAACCAACCTGTACCAGGTGGAGTTTGGCAATTACGAGTACGCAACACCTCCGGAAATAACGTACGCCTAGACGTATGGACATTAGATGAGGCCGCGTCGGTATTTTTTACAGGTAAAAGCATATCCGACACGATGAAAATTGGTTCACCAGGCGCTGCCAGCACTGCAATCACAGTAGCTTCTTATACTACTAAAAATAAATACACTGATATTGATGGTATTGAGCGGCAAGTCGGTTTAGAGTTGGATGATATTTCTGACTTTAGTAGCGAAGGCCCACTGCGGAATGGTTCCCAAAAGCCTGATGTGGCAGCACCAGGAGCGATGATTGTTTCTGCTCTTTCGTCTACTGCCAACTTTGATCGATCAATGATGGTGAACTCTAAATTTGCAGCCTTAGCTGGTACGAGTATGGCAACACCATTTGTTACTGGCTTAGTAGCACTGTTGCTGCAACGTGATCCTAATCTTACCCCAGAGGCTGTGAAAGATTTGCTACGTCAAAATAGCTCTATTCCTGGACAAAATGCAGGAACCTTTGATAAGAAATGGGGTTATGGATTAATTAATGTGGAAAATTTGTAGTTTCAAAGGCTGAAATAATACATCTGCCAAAAAGTAGGGAATTCTGCTTTGGCTGGTAGTTTGTGTCATTGGTTTTGATGAGGTGCGAGATCCCCGACTTTTTAAAAAATTCGGGGATCTAGCCATGGCAACTCCTGAGAACTTCCTGAGAACTAATGATACAGACCAGTAGTGAAACACGTTATCCATAAATTAATTCAGTTAAGAGGTGAAGGGTAAAAGGTAAGGATTTTCTCTATTCCTTTAACTCTACCCCTTTAACCTTAGCTCTTTTCCCCACAAGAAGTTAAATCTCTAATTAGTTATAGAAAATCATATTATCGAGTCTATACAAGGGTAGGCGCGTCAAGTTTATAAATCTGATAGGTTGTTTTTAGGACAGGTTATTTTGAACCTGCCTTTTGTCCAATAAATTAAGCTTACTCTAAAAGAATTAAGACACTACGAAAGGGAAAAAGGTTAAAGGGCCAACGGCAAGAACATCAATTCCTTTAACCCTTCACCCTTTCCCAATATGGTGTTACAGGGGATTTTCAGATGAATTATAAAAAGCTAGATGCCGCCCTTGCTATGGCGCTCAATCAAGTCCAAGATCCAGATGAACGTAGTTTAGTGGTTTTCATCCACACCCAACCAGTAGCGGATAATTCTAATGCGGCTGCTATCTTGGAAAATCTCGGAATAAGTGGAATTACGGAAAAAAAAGACGTATTTTCTGCTACTTTATCTGTTAATGAAATTGCTAAACTTTCAGAACAGTCTTGGGTGCAGTATCTGAAACTATCGCAAAAGTTGCGTTTGGTGGATAGGCAATGGGATCCGAAGAGTATCAGTGTTAATAAATATTAATATTAATTGATACATCTAGCTTCATTTTGTAACACATGTCGTATTATTTATCTCCGGCAGCAGTTTGTAAAGTTGACTAAACTTAGTTTTCAATACCCCCTTACCAGCTGCCGCAGACAGTCCTAAACTGTAGTTGAGAGTTGAAAGGCAGTCGGGAGCAAACTTGTGAAAAAAGTTTTAGCAATCATTCTCGGTGGCGGTGCAGGAACCCGCCTTTATCCGCTCACCAAACTACGCGCAAAACCAGCGGTGCCCTTGGCGGGTAAGTATCGATTGATAGATATCCCTGTCAGTAATTGTATAAATTCCGAAATTTTCAAAATATACGTCCTGACACAATTCAACTCGGCTTCTCTGAATCGCCATATTGCTCGTACCTACAGCTTTGCTGGCTTTACTGAAGGGTTTGTGGAAGTCCTCGCGGCACAACAAACCCCAGAAAACCTCAGCTGGTTCCAAGGTACAGCCGATGCGGTTCGTCAATACCTATGGCTGTTTGAAGAATGGGATGTAGATGAATATTTGATCCTATCCGGCGATCATCTGTATCGCATGGACTACCGCCAATTTATCCAACGTCATCGGGAAACTGGAGCTGATATTACTCTCTCAGTTATACCCATTGATGAACGTCGTGCCTCAGACTTTGGTTTGATGAAAATCAACGAGTCTGGCAGGGTTGTTGACTTCAGCGAAAAACCCAAAGGCGAAGCTTTAAAGAAAATGCGGGTTGATACTACTGTTTTAGGCTTAAACCAAGAACAAGCCGAACAGCAGCCATACATCGCCTCCATGGGAATCTATGTCTTTAAAAAAGATGTTTTGATCAAGTTGTTGAAAGAAGCTTCCGAAAGGACTGATTTTGGCAAAGAAATTATTCCTGACGCCGCCAACGATTACAACGTTCAAGCTTACCTATTCAATGACTATTGGGAAGACATCGGAACAATTGAAGCGTTTTATAATGCCAACCTGACTTTAACTCAACAACCTCGCCCGCCTTTTAGTTTTTACGATGAGCAAGCGCCGATTTACACTCGCGCTCGTTATTTACCTCCCAGCAAACTGCTAGATTGTCATGTCACCCAATCAATCATTGGCGAAGGTTGTATTCTCAAAAATTGCCGCATTGAAAACTCGGTGTTAGGAGTGCGATCGCGCATTGAATCTGGCTGTATCATTCAAGATTCCATGATTATGGGTGCAGACATGTATCAGCCATTTGCTGAACGCCAGTCTGACTGTGACCACCGTAGTGTGCCTTTAGGTATCGGTTCTAACACCATTATTCGCCGTGCCATCATTGACAAAAATACTCACATCGGTTGTGATGTGCAAATCGTTAACAAAGATAATGTCCAAGAAGCCGAGCGCGAAAGTCAAGGTTTCTACATCCGTAGTGGCATTGTCGTTGTACTGAAAAACGCCGTTATTCCTGATGGGACGATAATTTAGTATATTTAGTTGTTTGTTGTTTGTTGGTAGTTGTTGGGAACAAAGAACTAATTAATTGTTTGTTGATTGTTGGTAATTGTTGAGAACAAACAACTAATTAGTTGTTTTTTGGTTGTTGGTAGTTGTTGGGAATAAACAACAAACAACAAGCAATAAACAACAAATAACAAACAACAAATAACAAACAACAAATGACTAATGACAAAACTCTTCTTACTAATTGGTCTTCCTGGTAGCGGTAAGTCAACCTTGGCAAAACAATTAGTGACACAATGCCCCCAGAGGCGACTGGTTTCTACCGATGCTATCCGGGGGCAATTATTTGGTGATGAGGCAATCCAGGGACCTTGGCTACTGATTTGGCGAGAAACTGAGCGGCAATTTCAAAGGGCGATCGCTACAGATAGCACAGTAATTTATGATGCTACTAACGCTCAGCGACGCCACCGCCGTGAAGTCATTACCTCAGCTCGCAACATTGGTTTTACTCATATTACCGGGATTTGGGTAAAAACTCCTGTTTGGCTATGTTTAGCACGTAATCAAAGACGGGAACGTCAAGTACCAGAAGATGTGATTTTTCGGATGTATCGTCAATTGCGCGATGCTCCTCCTAGTTTAGAAGAAGGACTAGATTGCCTAATTTGCTATTCGGGGACTTCACAAAGTACGGAAATTGCCCTCACCTTTTCAGCAACAACCGAACTTGAATTTATTTAAGGTTTGTTAATTTAAAATCAGAGTTAATCTGCCTAGAATTCTGCCTAGTGTAGAATACCGAACCTCATATTTTACAAAAAAACATAAAGTAAATACTAGAGGAGTATTGTAGATGGCTACAACCGATTTTAAAGATTATTATGCTGTTCTGGGAGTTAGTAAAACTGCTAGTGCAGATGAAATTAAACAGGCTTTTCGGAAATTAGCTCGTAAATATCACCCGGATGTTAACCCTGGCAATAAACAGGCAGAAGCACGCTTCAAAGAAGTGAACGAAGCTTACGAGGTTTTGTCAGACCCAGACAAACGCCAAAAATACGATCAATTTGGTCAATACTGGAAACAAGTGGGTCAAGGCAACCCTTATGGTGGCGGTGTTGGCGTTGATATGGGTGGCTTTGACTTTAGTCAATACGGTAGTTTTGATGATTTTATTAATGAATTATTAGGACGCTTCGGTGGTGGTAGTACTCGCGGTACAAGGCAATCCTATAGTTACCGCACTTCCACTGGCGCTGGACCTGGTGGTTTTGGCGGTTTTAATGACTTTGGTTTCCAGGATGCTGGTGTAGGTACTGCCCAAGATACTGAAGCTATAATTTCTTTGACTTTTTCGGAAGCGTTTCATGGTGTACAAAAGCGCTTTAATCTTGGTAACGAAACTATTGATGTCCGCATTCCCGCCGGCGCCAAACCTGGTACTCGTCTACGGGTGCGAGGTAAAGGTCAAATTAGCCCTCTCACGCAACAACGAGGCGATTTGTACCTGAAAGTTGAGCTTCAGTCTCACCCCTTCTTCCAGTTTGAGGGTGATAACTTGGTGTGCGAAGTACCAATTACACCAGATGAAGCGGTTTTGGGCGCTTCAATAGAAGTACCCACTCCTGATGGTAGCGTAAATGTCAAGCTACCTGCTGGAGTGCGTTCTGGTCAATCCCTGCGTTTACGTGGTAAAGGCTGGCCCCAACCTAAGAGTGGACGTGGTGATCAGTTAGTGAAAATTGCGATCGCCACTCCCAGAGACATCAGTCAACAAGAGCGGGAGTATTATGAAAAAATCCGCGCTATTCGTACCTATAACCCCCGCAGTCATTTACAGAATATTAGGCTGTAATATATTGTTGGTGGTTGGTTGTTGGTGGTTGGTAGTTCAAATAACAAACAACAATTAACAACCAACAAGCATCAACCATTAACTCCTCTCAGGCTGATACTGTGCCATTAAAGCTTGCATACGAGATTTAAATGCTTCAATCGCTTCTGGGGTAGGATGGGTAGTTTGCCAAGCCGGACGCTGCATTAAGCTTTTTACCCATGCCCTTAATTTGGGGTTGTCACTGAGAGAAAAACCCAATATCGGCAAAATAGTCACTGCACAGCTGGCAACAATGTCTGCTAGAGTCAATAGTTCACCACTAAAATAAGGATGATGACCTAACAAGCTTTCAAAAAATTTCAGTACTGTAGCTATTTTCTGGTTTGCCGCTTCTATTTTTTGTGAGTCATCACCACCAGCAAAACCCATCATCTGATTGATTAAAGGTGTCATTGCCGGCATTAGTTCATTAACTGTTACCATTTCCACCATACGTACCTTAGTCAAAGCTTTGGGATCTTTGGGTAACATTGCTGGGGTGGGGTATTTTGCTTCTAAATAATCTAAAATTGCCAGTGATTCCACCACCGTAAAGTCATCATCTAGCAAAACTGGAATGTGGTGGAATGGATTTAGTGCTAAAAATTCCGGTTGTAACTGATCACCATCTAATCTTAATTCTACTAATTCAAACTCAAGTTGTTTCTCTAAAAGTGCTATCCAAACACGACGAGAATTTGCCGAAAGTGGTTGGTGATACAGTTTGAGCATAGAAAATTATTTTTGCTATTAGCTTTTAACTATTGCATTATATTGCTCTAGCAATTTTTCTACACTAGCATTGTGGTCTAGGAAAGAAAACAAGTGCTTATAACGCAGTCTACCTTCTTGATCTAAAACGAATTGTGCTGGTAAAGGCGCTCCCAAAGCTTGCCCAACATTATAGGTGCGAAACACTCGGCAGGTGGGGTCACTCAGTAATGGCATCTTTAAGCCTAAATCTCTTACAACTATTTGACTTTGCCGTTCATCAGTACAAGTAACCATTAAAACTTCTATGCCCCGATTTTGAAATTGTTCATAGTTTTCGTTTAAGGATTTGATGTGTGGGTAGCAAAAGGGACAATATTGTTTTTCTGTAAAAATTCGCGTAAAAGCAAGTAATACTGGTTGTTTATTTCTGTAATTTGATAATTTTATTAAAGTATTATTGGTTATATCTGGCAGTTGAAAATCTGGCGTTAAAAATCCTAGTGGTATTTGATTGGCAGCAGGAATCGGTAAAAAATTTCGGAAAAAGCGCTCATTAAATAAACCGCTAAAATCAGTTGAAATTAACATGATTTTCTCCCCAATAAAAATATCAAAACTATTACATAAACAAACCACAGATAACTGACAAAATGACACCGATTAATTTATATCCGTGTGCATATCGTGTATATCTGTGGTCACCTTAACTTATCTGACTGATCTGAAATCTTGCATCGGATAGATTGGGTAGGCCAGAAGCCTAACACCAATCCAGGTCGGAATAAACATTCCGAAGGTCAAATTGTTGATCTGGGAAATCCCGTGACCTACACAGCAGCAAAGTAAACTTTAGACTTTACCGGGTCGGGAATCATTGTCTGATCACCAGGCTTCCAACCAGCAGGACATACTTCATCAGGGTGAGATTGGACGTACTGAATAGCTTGTAGTGTCCGCAGTGTTTCATCTACGTTACGACCAAAGGCGAGGTTGTTGATAGTCGCGTGTTGGATGACACCATCTTTGTCAATGATGAACAGACCACGCAAAGCTATGCCAGCTGCTGGATCAAGGACGTTGTAAGCAGTGCTAATCTCTTTCTTAATATCGGACACAAGGGGATAGTTAAGATCACCAACTCCTCCAGACTTGCGATCGGTCTGAATCCATGCTAGGTGTGAAAATTCGCTATCAACGGACACACCGAGGATTTCTGTGTTAATCTTTTTAAATTCTTCGTAGCGATCGCTAAAAGCTGTGATTTCTGTTGGACAAACAAAGGTAAAGTCTAGGGGATAGAAAAACAAAACAACATACTTACCGCGATAGTCGGAAAGTTTAATTGTTTTGAATTCTTGATCTACCACAGCAGTTGCTGTAAAGTCGGGAGCTGATTGACCAACACGGAGGCATCCTTCTGTAGACATATACTAATTCTCCTTGGAAATTATTTTCGTCTAGTAGTCCACCAAAGTTTCTTTGGGGAGTGGGAAAATAACATCGGTAGTGAGGATTTTTATCCTCTAACCTTTAGCCTTTACCCGACCAATACCCTGAATTTTGGGTTGGCTAAGTACTAGCTGCCCGCTCATCTTAGGTGTACAGGTAATACTTACCTGTCTACGCCCTGACAGCTTAATTACGAACTGTTACAACTATATCATACTCATAACGATTTTGAGTAGCAAATGGCCGATTTAGATACAAGAGAATGGTTGCTCACGAATGGCTTGGGAAGTTTTGCCAGTGGTACGGTTTCTGATGTCCGCACTCGTACTTATCACGGTTGGTTATTTGCTGCGACGAACTTGCCTTCTAGACGCACCCTACTGTTTTCGCATCTGGAAGCTAGCCTGGAACTACCAAAGCAAGTTATAGCATTGGGGACTAATTTTTGGGGTAGTGGTCAGATTGATCCGGCAGGTTACGAACTGCTACGTCATTTTAATATTAATCCGGTTCCTAAATGGGTGTGGGGTGAAGACGACTGGCAGCTAACAAGACAGTTGGTAATGCCCCACTTTTGTAGAGGAGAGAGGGAGGTGGGGAGATGGGGCGGTGAGGAGAAAAACTTCACCCCATCTTCTTGTAATCGCCTTTTAATTCAATATCGTTATGAAGGAAAGGATGAGGGCATTTTGAGGTTGCGACTGTTGATCGCCGATCGCGATTTTCACGACCAGCAAAAAGCCACTCCACAGTTACAGTTCTCACAATTACTAGGTCAGGGACAAGTCTGTTTGCAAGGGATCAACTCAGGAGTGTTTGGTACACCCTGGCACTTGCGCTGGACACGAGGCAATTATCAACCAGACGGATTTTGGTATTGGAATTACCATTTACCAGAAGAGACACGGCGAGGATTAAGCGATCGCGAAGATCTCTACAGTCCTGGTTATTTAACAGTTACGCTTTTACCAGGAGATGTAGTCACTCTAGAAGCCAAGGTGGGTTTTCCCGACCTCTTACAAAGCCCCCTCACTGACGATACCTTTGCAGAAGTTGTTGAGGCAGAACAAGACCGACTCTCTTTAGTATTTGGATGGGAACAGGAAGAAGTGGGGAGATTGGGAGATTGGGAGAACCGGAGGTGGGGAGAAAAAAGCACTCCATCATCTTTCCCAATTTGGCAGCAATTACTAAAGGCCAGCGATCAGTTTGTTGTTTCCCGCTTCTGTGGTGCTGAACCTACTGTAATAGCTGGTTATCATTGGTTTAATGACAGGGGACGTGATACCTTGATTGCTTTACCAGGTTTAGCGTTGCGGACTCAGCGTTTTGATTTGGCAAAAGGACTTTTACAGAGTCTTGGACGTCACTGTCGCCACGGTTTGATCCCCAATATATTTCCTAGTTTAGAAAATGAACCTGTTTACAATAGCATTGATACGGCTCTGTGGTGGATTGAAACCTTGGGGCTATACCTAGAAGCGACACAAGATTGGCTGTTTTTAGCAGAACAATACTCAGTAATACAGCAAATTTATAAAGCCTTCATTGGTGGTACACGCTACAACATTCAAGTAGATTCTACGGATGGTTTAATTGGTTGGGATGCTCGTGGTGTTGCCTTAACTTGGATGGATGCAGTAGTTGATGGACAACCAGTAACACCCCGCCGTGGGAAGCCAGTCGAAATTAACGCTCTATGGTACTCAGCTTTGTGCTGGGCTTCTCGGTGGGCAGAAATCTTGAGTGAGCAAGAAACTGTCGCCGAACCAAGTCGTTTCGCCAAGCAGGCTCGACGTTACAGCCAGCAAGCCCAACAAGTCAAAGACTCACTCCAACAGTTCTGGAATTCCCAGCTAGGCTACTTATATGACACTATAGAGCCAGACGATCATCGTAACTCTCAGGTTCGTCCAAATGCCGTGATTGCGCTTTCCCTTGCCCACTGCGCCTTTTCTATTGAACAGGGGCGTCAGATATTACAGTTAGCTACTAAACGCTTACTCACACCCTATGGTCTTCGTACCCTTGACCCGGGTGATCCCGAATACATCGGCAAATATATGGGTCATCCACAACGGCGCGATCGCTCTTACCATCAAGGTACTGTTTGGTGTTGGCTAATTGGCCCTTTTATCCGAGCTTGGAAACGTTTCTGTACTACAGAACCTTTGCCTTTTGACTGGCAACCTCTGCTAGAACACTTTCTGGCTGACGGTTGCCTTGGCTCAATTTCGGAAATTTTTGATGGTGATGAGCCGCACACACCCAAAGGTGCGATCGCTCAAGCGTGGTCCGTTGCTGAGGTACTGCGCCAGCTTGAGAATTGAAAATTTAAAGTGGATTTTAATTTTTAATGGCTCAGGTGTGATTCGAACACACGACCTAGGGCTTATGAGTCCCCCGCTCTAACCTACTGAGCTACTGAGCCAAACTTTTCTCACCGATTTCTAAATATAGCATACTAGTTTTGTCATGGCTAGTCCTACATACTTAGAAATTTTGAAAATATTGCTGTTTATTTAGTAATCAATACTTTTCGGATTAGCATTCTTTATCTGGCTTGTGGACTAAGAAAAGGGAAAGGGGAAAGGTTTGAATTTACCCTTTTCCCCTTTCCCCTTTATCCTAAAGTTATTGTGTTGGTAGTTGAGTGTTAAATTACCAAACAACGAACAACAAACAACTACCACCAAAAACTATATGCGTTGTTGTGGCGGCAAGAAAGCCATAGGATTGACTGCGCCCTTGCCAGTTGGATGGATTTCAAAGTGGCTGTGGGGTCCGGTGCTGAAGCCAGTACTACCCATTAAAGCAATTGTGTCACCTTGCTCTACCCGTTGACCGACACGTACTAAAACCTTGCTGTTGTGACCATAACGAGTCAAACTACCATCAGGATGCCGGATATCCACAAGATTACCGTAGCCACCATTGTTCCAACCAGCTTTTTCTACTATACCACCAGAGGAAGCATAAATCGGTGTACCAACACCGTTAGCAATATCAATTCCTCTATGCATCCTTCCCCAACGCCAACCATAGCCAGAGGTGAGGACTCCTTTGGCTGGCCAAATATAGCCTGTAGCTGTAGGTGTGATTTCTTCAATTGGCTTAGGCAGATATGTATCTACTGCGGCCAATGGTGGTAATTCTGGAGAAACTTGAGTTCCTCGCTTAGCATTAAAAGACTGAGATACATCACCACCCATACTAGGTGTTGCTACTTTCTGAGTTTGATTGCTAGCAAATTCTGGATTAATCGGTTCTTTATTCTGTCTTGTGGTAGTGTAGGTTAATACCCTTGGTCTAGGAACGGGGATTGATACTGCTACTGGATTAGGTTTGTTAACTGAGGTTGGTACTACTACGTTGCTACTGGGTCTAGAAACCGGAATTGGGATCGCGACATTGTTAGGTTGGGCAACTGGAATTTGTACAGCAGCAGTGTTATTGCTAACTTCCTCTACCACAGTTGTATTACCAGACTGTTGAGCGCGGTATTTTGCTCGTAATCTTTCAATTTCCGCTTTTAAGCTGTTTAGGCGTGGATTTGTGTTTTTAGCATTCTTTGATTTGGTTGCATCTTGTTTCCTAGCCAGCTGCATTTCGGTAATTGCTGTTGGAATGGGGGTATCACCACCCATGCCATAGGCGTTTTCTGTGGCAGGAACAGTTGCTGTTTTATTAGTATTTGTTGTTGAATCAGTGGAATAATATTCTGTGTTAACTGTATTGGCTTGAATTTGGTTGTTTAAGGGTGATGAGCCAATTCCAGGGGTGCTGGTATCAGCAATAACTGAATTAGGGCTAGGATTGGTAACTTTGGGATTACGGCTCAATTCAAAAGTACTGGGCTTAACTGCTACTGGTGCTGTGGTGGCTGCTTTGTCTACCTTTGTAGTGGGAATATTCAGCTTTTGATTGATTTTTAGTTGATTGGGGTTACTAAGATGATTTGCCTTAGCTAATTCTGAGACTGATGTACCATAAGCGCGTGCGATCGCTGCTAACGTATCCCCTGGTTTGACTTCATAGGTAGCACTAGCTGATGAGGTGACGACTTTTGCTGTTGCTACTGTTGATGTAATAACTGGGGTGTTAACTGTTGGTGTTGCAGCTGTTGTGGGTACATTCACTACATTTTTTTGCTTTAATCTAGATACAAGGCTAGCTTGGCTGGCATCGCTAGTTGTTTGTGACTGTACTGTAAAAGTGCTGCTTGTGTTTGCCTGTGAAGTTGGATTAGCAACTTCTGATGCTGGTTGAGCTTGATTTGTGACAACTTTGGGTAATTCTGTAGTTCTTTGAGATCGCAGTTGTGCCAGGCTGGCTCTTAAACGGTCTGATTTTTCCTGTAAGCGGTAGAGTGCAAATTCTTGCTGCGCTTTCAGTTGGGCATTTACTTCGCTGCTCACTGTCTTATCTTCTACCACTGTCTGCGGTTGAGCAGCAAAGGATGTGGTTTGATTGCTGGTTACTTCATAACTATTAGATAGTGTTTGTATGGGTGTTTGTGTATTGCTGTTGTCATTAGGAACACCCACCCTGTTTGCGATTGGAGCTTTAGTTGGTACTACAACTGGCCCATGAGTTGGCACAGTTACTCCATTGGTGACAATCTGCCATTTTGCCCCAAGCCCAGGCATCTGTGAAATTGCTGTTGGTTCAACTAAAACAGGATTTTCAGGCTGACTTACTGACGATTCGGTCTCGGACTCTAAATGATTTGTACGAGCTATTTTTAATTCGGCATCAGCAGTCGCAGGAAGTGTTGAGGCTGTATTTTGATTACCTACTGGTTCTGCAGCAAGGGCTTGATCGCTTTGTCGAGTCACCAAAAGGCTAGTCGCCCCCATTGAGATTGCCAAGCCAATCATGGCGGCTTTTGTTGGTACCAGGCGGTGGATTCGTGAATTAACTGGGTTTTGCTGTTCCACCGGTACTTCCTCGCTTTGGGTGTTTTCTAACACAGCCTTCTCTCTTTTTTTCAATGCTCGTTTCAAAGACGACCTCCTATGAACACTAGCGCTTAACTGACCTCGATGATTAAAGTCGAGTACTAGTCAATGATTTGGATCACATTAAACAGTAGATCAAGATCACATTGAACAGAGATACTTAGGCAAGATTAACTTGCTTCTTTAATTTAGACAAGTTCACATTTTGAAAATTTAGTAAAAAATTAATTTTTCTGCGACTTGTCTGTTCACTGTTCATAACTTACAATGTCTTGCTCTTTAATAGCTGTCTCAAAACTTACTATTGGGACTGATTGGAAGAGCGAACAACCGCTGTAGATAACTTTTATCTTCAAAGGTTTTTCACCTAATCCGTCGTCACAACAGGAGACTTTACGCTGATTATTCCCTAAAACACAACCGTACTAACTCTCAGGCATGTTTACGCTCCTAAAACCAATTTAACGGTTATGTAGTCGCTCAAATGGTTGATATGACATCCTTTCAGTTTTTTAGTTCCTCAAATTAAAAAAGTCAAATTCACGAAAATCTATCGTTAGATTCAGCAAATCTCTCTTCTGCTATATACAAATTTCTTATAGATGATTGTAGCTTTTTCTAAGTATTATTACTGTGAGTTTGCCGAGTTTTCAAGAAATTAGTATAGGATTTGACTTTTTTACAAAGGTAGCTATAGGGTTTTCTCTAAAAATTTATGAACTAAAGATTAATTTTTTGTTAATTTTCAAGTATTTTTACTCAAAAAGTAAACTTTTATACATTGTGTATTCTGTGATTCATTCTAAATAACCCAACTGACGATGCGCTTCAAATAAAGCTACTGCCACACTCACAGAAAGATTCAAACTGCGAACTTTGGGTTGGCTCATGGGAATGTAAACAGTGGCATCACAACTGCTAATAACTTCTGGCGGCAAACCTGTAGTCTCACTGCCAAACAAGAGCCAATCATCAACTCGATATTGAAAGCTAGCATAGTTATAATTACCGCGTACACTGAAGCCTAGCCGTCTTCCTCCTCGTTGCTCATGTAAGGTTTTAAATGCTTCTAGAGATTCGTGATAATGCAGTTTGACATAGGGCCAGTAATCTAGACCGGCTCTTTTAAGATAGCGATCGCTAATTTCAAATCCTAAGGGACCAACCAAGTGTAGTTCTGTACCTGTTGCAGCACAAGTACGAGCAATATTACCTGTATTGGGTGGTATGAGGGGATTAACTAGAACTACCTGAGGCATTTTCGGGTGGCTTTACAGTATCTTTAAAAGTAAAGTATCAAAAAGTTTAGATCTACCTATTGATAGACGCGACTTATAGCTTTTGTTAATATTTTTCAACCTACCACAATTGATTAGAAATTTAAAACAAAGCAAAGGATACTCCCAAAATCTGTTCTGAGAGTAAGTATGGGGTTATTTTTGAGAGAATGAATTTTATTCCCAAAGACAGATGCCATTTCCTACAGATAGAGGATGGGGCGTCAACTCCCCTAGTGGAATTAAAGGGGAAGGGAAAATGGGTAATAGGAGTAAGAATCAGCCCCTCAAAGACGAGGGTACAAGCCTTTTACTTTAATTGATCCAGGTGAAAGAGAAAAATTTGAAACATCCTGTTCAAATCCCCCAATTTTAATTATCGGCATGTCTCTATCGCCTGTTGTCTATTCTCTATTTTCTGCTAAAGCTGATTGCTCAAGCAGCAAGGGAGGCACATAATTTATCTTCTAGTTCTACTTCACGTTCTCGTACAGCACGAATAGCCTGAATAATTGTGCTTTGAGCGCTGAAACCAACAGCATATAGCTGTAACCATTGTTGGGCTTCATTACCTTCACGGAGAATTTTCTGTAGAGGTGAAAGGAAACAACTGAAGCCGTTTTGCTTAGCAAGCGACCAAACTTCCTGATAAAGTTCAGCAATCCAATCTCTAGCAGTGATTTTTCTGCCATCTTGCCAATGCAACAGTTGGGCATCAAGGCTAGAAGTAGCCGCAGCTATTTCGTTGTTAGCAGTCAAGGAGATGAGTTCTTCAGGAGAAAAAGTACTTAGAGTTAAAGGATCAAGATGGGGATTTTCAATGAGCTGTAACAGACGTGCTTCTAGTAAAGCAGTAATTGCTAATAAAGATATGGGATCTGTCACTAAATCGCAAATTCGCAATTCCAGCCGATTTAAATCATAAGGACGGTGATCGCCATTTGGTCTTACCGATACCCACAAATGCCGAACATTTTGCATTGTTCCTGCGGCTAGCTGTTGTTCTACCCATTGAATATGATCAGCATGGCTGGTAAATAACGGCACATGGGCAGGGGTTTGTGGGAATACACGCCAGCGGGTAGAATGAAAACCTGTGGCTTTGCCATCTAAAAAAGGAGAAGAAGCGCTCAAAGCAAGAAATAACGGTGCTTCTACCCGGATGAGGCGACAAGCCCGCATCAGCAGTTCCGGGTCATCAATGCCGATATTAATATGCACACTAGCCGTAACTACTTTTGCGCCATAGGTTTGCTCGATATAAGTGTGATAGGGATTTGTGGGATCAGAACGAACAAAGCGATCGCTACCACCTAAAGACAACGTGCTACCAGGAATAAGGGTATAATTGCCCAATTGCTGAAGGTACTCGCGCAACTTCAGGCGGGGACGTAGGATGGCACACAATAATTGGTCATAATTACGACTAGGTACAGTAATATACTCTACATTCCTGCTATCAGGCTCTCGTACATATCCATCCAAAGACGTAGTAATCTTGTCAGAGAGACCGACGATTTCACCATCAGGTGTACCTGTGTACATTTCTATCTCAAAGCCTTTTAATAGCACCTTATTTTTCTCCTCGGCTCTCCTTACTCTTAAATTGTATCCAATGAGACGCTTTTTTGCATCGCCTCCGTAGGAGGAGTTAGTGGTTAGGAATCAGTGAACAGTTATGAGTTATCAGTTATTGATAACTGAATAAATGAACTACACTCCTCAGCGATCGCCGACATGAGGATCGACACCTGCATCATAGAAAATCAAGTCTGGCTTTACCTCAGACAACAAATCTGGCAAATATGCGGCTAAAGTTTGTAGATAGGCATCATCTTCCATACAAATGGGAAGCGGGACATCCAAATCACTCTTTTGTTTTGTACCAGGAAAATTGACTTCGCAGTGCATCGAAAAAGTAAAAACAGTGCGATCATCTTGAAAAATAAATGCTGTTCCATCCCCTTGATGCACATCCAAATCTACTATCAAAATTTTTTGGACTAGTCCTAGCTTTTGCAAGACACGAGAGGCGATCGCTAAATCATTGAAAATGCAAAAGCCAGAACCATAACTGGGAAAAGCATGATGAGTACCACCAGCAGTATTGCAAGCTAAACCGTGACTAAGTGCTAACTTGGCAGTCAAGATCGTACCACCTACCGCTACACAGGTACGATTTACTAGCGCTGGACTCCAAGGTAAACCAATACGCCGTTGAGCTTTTAAATCCAAGGTTCCTTCATAGTAAGCTTGAACATATTCTGGTGTATGGACTAACTCTATTAATTTCTGTGGAGGACGCGAAAGAGTTAAATGCAGTTGCGCTGCGAACTTTTACTTTGTTAAAGGCTTGATTAATCATCGCTGCAAATTGGGCGTGAGTCAGTTGTTCATCGGCACGAAAAGTACCATCGGGAAAACCTTCGATCATTTCTAACGCTGCTAACTCAGCAATGTTTGTATCTCATCTCACACCGTTTTATAGGGTAAAAATTTATGGGTTATATAAACCTTTGCGTATTTATCCCAAGCTACAAATAAAACTAACAGTTGAAAATTTTTCTTTAAGTAAAATCACGTCTTAATTTAAGATATAAAAAGCACTCTTAACTCTTGCTTCAGGTCAAGAGGCGATCGCTTTGTTTTCCTTAAATCTGTGAAGTCTGAGAAAATTACTATATAAAGAGAATGCTTTACGAATCTTCATAATGACTGTAAACACACAGCAGCTACCAACCACAGCTACTTTTGAAAAACACCTTTGGACTTGGCAAGGTTACAAAATTCAGTATACTGTCCTGGGTACAGGCAAGCCCTTGGTTTTAGTACACGGCTTTGGTGCTTGTATTGGCCACTGGCGAAAAAATATCCCAGTTTTAGCCGATGCTGGCTACCAAGTATTTGCCCTTGATTTATTGGGCTTTGGTGGTTCAGAGAAAGCGCCTATTGATTACACAGTGGAAGTCTGGGTAGAACTACTTAAAGATTTTTGGATAGCCCATATTAACCAACCCGCTGTATTTATTGGTAACTCTATCGGCGCACTCTTAAGCTTGATGGTATTAGCCGAACATCCAGAAATTGTTGCAGGTGGGGTGTTGATTAACTCTGCGGGGGGTTTGAGTCATCGTCCCCACGAATTGAACCCACCGCTACGAGTTGTGATGTCTGTTTTTAATAAATTAGTTGGTCATCCAATTACCGGGAGTTTCGTATTTAATCGCATTCGGCAAAAACATCAAATTCGCCGGACTCTCTACCAAGTTTATCGCGATCGCCAAGCTGTTACGGATGAATTAGTAGATATGCTTTATACACCATCTTGCGATCCAGGAGCGCAAAAAGTCTTTGCTTCCATCCTCACAGCACCTCCTGGTCCGACTCCGGCGGAATTATTGCCGAAAGTCCAACATCCTCTGCTAGTAATTTGGGGTGCTGACGATCCTTGGACACCAATTACTGGTGCGAAAATTTACGAGCAAGCGCGGGATAATGGTAAAGATATCAAAATTGTTCCCATACCTGGTGCTGGGCATTGTCCCCACGATGAAGTGCCTGATGTGGTGAATTCCCAGATTGTGCAGTGGTTACAGGATTCTGTATTCACTGATTATAGCGCCCTTAACTAAAGTTGGAGCTTAATCTTTAGTCAGCCTTTAGCTGACTATTATAAATTTTTTAACCCGCTGAAGTGGGTTAAATCTGAACTTCCCCAATTGACATGTAGATGGAGTACACTCTCCCTAATCTTCTCCATTTTCGGGGAGGGTTAGGGAGGGGTTCTCCTGTACCTTACTCAGATGAAATCTGCTGTACCTCCAGTCCCTCTGGTGAACTGGCGGAGAGGACGGGGTGAGGTTTTATCATGGCAAGGTTCGTGAATTTTTTCATTGGGACTGGATGGTTGCTATTTCTATCTCCAGTAAAAAGCGCAAATTTTACCTAAAAGATATAAAAATTCAAACTCTGGATGATATGTTTGCAGAGATTGGGACAAAGTAAATATTCATTCAGAATTAGAATAGCCATCATTTTTCAGAATCAAGCTCTGACTTTCGTTAGAGGGATAATTGTTTTTTTACAGTTAGTCTTGTATTTGTGTTCAAAAAACTGTCTTGGTTCAGAAATTAGGTTGGTTTTTATCGAATTTCTCTACTAACCTATAACTTTAATCTATGAGGCTAATTGTACTTAGAAACTAAGTTCGGTTTCCAAAGAGGTTAGTCTATTTTGGAGTGAGCCAATGATAGCTATCTCAAAACTATGAAAAATTAACTCACGGGGTATACTCATGATCAATTTGATTTCTAATACGCTCGCTCGTGTCAGTTCTTTGTTGAAGGGACTCCAGGTCAAGCGTTTTTTGGCTGTTGTGATGCTTGGTGTTCTCCTCTTAACCACCAATACCTATGTTACTCCTGGTGATAACAAGGCTTTAGGTAAAGAAGTTCGCGATCGCGCCCACTTGAATGATACCCAAAGACCAAGAACAGTAGGCGAGTGGCAGAAAGAAGCTGAGGAAGTCAAAGGTAATCCTGTTGAAAGAATCAAAAGAATTGGGGAAGATTCAGCAGAAGCCTTTAGAGATTTTGGTTCTGGTTATGTAGAAGGTGCGAAGAAAATTGGTGAGCAAGCAAAAAATAGCGCCGTAGACGCAGGTAAAGAGGCTGCTAAACAAGTGCGACGCTAAGTGTCTGTTGAAACTAGTAATTAAAATGTGCGATCGCACATCAAATTTTCAGGCGTTGCTGAATTTGGTCATGAATTGTGTTTGTCTACATTTTGTAGAGACGTAGCAATGCTACGTCTCTATCGTGTGAATATTGAAATCTGCACTGTGTAAAATCAGTGTAGATTCCAGTCATAAATAGGCGAACTAATTACCATCCATTATCGCCATCATCGTATAAGTTTTCACTTTCAGTAGGGCTATTGTAAGGGAGTCGCGGGTTATCAATAACACCTGAGTGAATAACTTTTCCCTTTTTAATTTTTACATAAATCTCTTGCTCGTATAGAGAACCAAAGCCCACGCCACGATGATGAAGAAGTTTCCCTTGAGGAATTTTGATCACCCCACTGAACCATTTAGCACGAGTGGGAGTTTTGCCAAGCATTTTGTAAAGACCAAATATATCTACAAGATATAATTGACCTTTGTTGATTTTCCAAGTCCCGATAGGTAGCCGCCAGTAAGCAGTTGAGAATACCAAGGGATGATCGTTACCTATATTTATATCTTGCTCATTTAACTTCATCACTGGATTTTGCTCAGGCAATGGAATACAAAACGACATTGGTATTATTTCGCCATAGAAGTTAATTCTCTCACAAACCTGAGCTGTCATAATTAATCTCCTCTGTTAGTTATCTCTGCGTGCTTGTCGTAAAGCTACACGCTCATCTGGGAGATTTCCTAATTCGGATTTAGATTTACTCAAAATTCTTTAAAAATGCCATTATAGTTATGGTACTAACATACTGGAGATAAAATCACGGTTTACGCACGTCCTTTAGCACGGCTAATTGAACAATTACAACGCTTACCGGGAGTAGGCCCAAAAACTGCCCAAAGGCTTGCGTTGCACATTTTGAAGCGTCCGGAAGCAGAAGTTGAAGCTTTAGCACAAGCTTTAATCGAAGCCAAAAAGCAAATTGGTTTGTGTAAAGAATGCTTTCATCTTTCGGCTGAACCTGTTTGTGAAATTTGTCGCAACCCCAGTCGTGACAACAGTACTATTTGTATAGTGGCAGACTCCCGCGATGTAATTGCTTTAGAAAAAACTAGAGAGTACAAAGGTAAGTATCATGTTTTAGGTGGAGTAATTTCCCCAATTGATGGTATTGGACCAGAACAATTGACAGTCCAACCTTTAGTGCGGCGTGTCAGTCAACAAAAACCCAAAGAAGTAATATTGGCAATTAGTCCGAGTGTAGAAGGAGAGACAACGACACTGTACGTCGGTCAGTTACTCAAGCCATTTACCAAGGTGACGCGCATTGCTTTTGGTTTACCTGTGGGTGGCGATTTAGAGTATGCTGACGAGGTGACGCTAGCGCGGGCCTTGGAAGGGCGGCGAGAGTTAGATTAGGTTTATCAGTTATCAGTTTGATAATATTCACTGATAACTGATTTGCTCAAGCTCCTCGAGTTAGCTGTAGACTTTGTTGTTGCACCACTTCTTCATATAACAGTTCTAACTGAGCAATATTAGTGCTAAGAGTGTAGCGTTCTAATACTCGCTTTCTAGCTTTTTGCCCCAGTAAAGCTGTTAACTCAGGGTGGTCTTGGAATAATGGTAGCAAGGTTCTCAGTTGGGGTCGTACTGATTTAGGATTAAGAATTACACCTGCTCCCTTTTCTAGCACTTCTCCATCGGCTCCAACATCAGTGGCTAAACAAGCGACTCCACAAGCCATAGCTTCTAATAATGACAAAGATAAACCCTCTACTAAGGAAGGTAAAATATATACATCTGCACTCCGTAGAATCTCTATGCGTCGATTTTCATCAGCGACAAAACCTAACCAGTGAATGCCATTATCAGAGTTATAAAAAGGTTCCAAAGAAGACTTGAGGGGACCATCACCGACGATCAGTAACTTGCTTCCTGGGGCCATTTCTGCTTGCTTCCAAGCGCGCAGCAGAGCTTCAACGTTTTTTTCTGGAGCTAACCTTCCCTGGTAGACAAACAAGCGATCGGCATCAAATTCTGCTTTAACTTGAGAAATACCAGGAGAATATTTATTAACATCCACGCCATTGGGAATAACGGCAATATTTTCTGACGGTACACCCATACGTGCTAATAATTCGCGCTGTATTTGGGAAAATACAATCACGCGATGGTAATTGCCCAAAAAAGGCGCGTAGAGTTGATAGGCCAAAAGTTGGGTTCCTGAAACCAGCTTGGCTCCTTTACCTGCAAACGGTGTGTGGAAAGTAGCAACTAGTGGTAAGTTTAACTCCTCACAAATTTCCGGCAAAACAAAGTCTAGGGGAGATAAGGTGAGGGAAGCATGAACTATATCTGGTTTAATTCGCTTCAGCGATTGAGTCAGGACCTTAGTCGCTCTAAAGGTGGGAATAGTATAAACCTGCGACTTATAAATGAAAGGTAAAGGTACCTCTTGACAATTTGGCCAATTGTCAAGTTTGGATTGTTCTTGAGCAAAATGCAGGAAACTAACTTGGTGTCCCTGCTCTAGTAAAGCATTTGTGATCTCTCGACTGTAGGTAACATTGCCACAAAAGGGCGATTTTTTTCCAATCCAAGCTATACGCATTCTTTAATTTATTATTTATTAGGAAAGCGGGTTTAATTTATCAGCTTTTTACCATTATTCTGATGTTTTTTGGTTTTTACTGTTTTTGGCTTGTTGATTAATCATAAATCACAGCCAGTACCCACTTAACATACAAAATTTTATGTTTTTTATTTAAATATGATTATATTTATTTGTTTTATTTATAAGTCGCTCTTTTAGGACAAAATCAATACAGACCAACTAGACGCCAAAGTTGCGCCTAGCTTATGTAGACTTGATCCCTAGCTACTGGTATCCAAGATTTTATTATGCATATAAGCTTAACACAAAAGTATTAATCTCTACTAGAAAAGGAAATATACCAGTTTAATAAACCACCTAAGAAAACGATCGCTGCCAATCCAAAGAATACTACTTGTAACCCAACGAAGGTTTCTGCTACGCCTGCTAATGCCAAGGGTAAAGTTAGGGCAATATTAATGACATTATTCTGTAAGCCAAAAACTTTTCCCCGCATTTCTATGGGTGTTTCTGTTTGAATAGCCGTTTGCATGGGTATACCTACTAATGCCCCAAAAATACCTAAAGACATTACTAATGGCAAAACTGCCCATAACTGTTGTGTAAATACTGATAGACCAATTAGGGATGCAACCATACCAACACAGCCAATAAGACTTAACTGAGTATAGGAGAAGCGTTGCCCAAATTGACCTAGCATTACTGCTCCCAGCGCAATTCCAACACCACCGGATGCTAATAAAAAGCCGAATTGTTCTGGTTTTAAGTTAGGAATTACTTCTGCCATGCGGACAGCAAGAACTGTTAAAGCTGCAAATACAGAAAATAAGATAATTAATTGAATCAGAGCGTTGCGGAGGCGGTGATTTTTCCCCAAATAACGCAGACCATCCCGCAGATCGGCAAAAACGTGTGGAGATTCCTTTGTGGGTGGGTGGGGTTTTTCGTTAGTTATTAGTAATAACAAAATTAATCCAGCGATCGCATAACTACCACCCACAACTATTTCTTTTCCAAGTCCGTCGCTACCACCAAGGAGTAACCACAAGCGATCGGCTGCTGCTAACAGTGGTTCACCAATGGCGAACCCAATAATCACCGACGCCATCATGGTGGTGGTGTAAAGAGAATTAGCTGAGAGTAAATCCTTTTCTTTTACAACTAAGGGAATTGCTGCTTGTTCGGCTGGTGCAAAAAACTGCGTCAGTGTCGAGACCAAAAAAGTTATGCCTAAAATGATCACAAAACCCACAGGTAACATTGCGATCGGTTGCCAATCCTGAGTTAACCAAAGTAGTGAGGGAATGATCAAAACTAGGATACCGCGCCAAATATTTGTTCCAACCAGTACCATCTTTTTCGACCAACGGTCTACAAATGCACCTGCTAGGGAACCAAACAATACAGCTGGTATAGTAAAAGTTATCATCAGTGCTGACACCCAAGCACTAATAGTTTGTGCGCCTGTCTGAAAATGAGTATTGATCAAGGCAATCATCAGCACCAAATATACTTTATCTGCCAGTTGACAGAAAACTTGACCACCCCAAAGAGCTAAAAAATTAGGGTTTTTCAATACTGGCCAAAATCCGTATTCCTGGGCATTATTTGCAATTGCTTGTGTGTCTACAGGTTTTTTTTCTGCATCTGACTTTTCTGATACAGATGCATTTGGTTCATTGGAGTTAGTTTCCGTTGACACATCGGTTAGGGGTGCTGCCGATGTACAATTTTGATCGTCTTGAGAAACGTCTTTTGCAGACATTTCTTGATAATGAATTTGGTTGGATGTAGTATCGCGAACCGCACTCAGGTGATTTAGTAATTTTGGGGTTGATGTTCTATTGTGTTTTTTGACATGGCTTGGCGATATTAGCAGGATTCTTGTATTCAAATCAGACGATTGCATCATGGTTAGCAGCAAAATAAGAATCAATCAAGGCAGCAGAACGAATAGGACGACCAAAATGATACTGAGCATACTGACGTAAAATTTGCTCAACAGATAACCAGCTATTTTTTTCAGCTGCATCTAGCATTATCTCTGATTGCGACAGCTGCTGGAGTATAGACAATTCTTCAGCATCCAAGCGCTTAGAAAGTGCTGGTATTTCTTGGTGATGGTTGATGGTTTCGTAGGCTTGGTTCTTCTGTGATGGGTGACTCGGGACGTCCACTGCGTTGCGGGAGTGGGGATTAGGGGTGGTGGGATGATGGGGTGGTAGGGTGAAATCTTTTTGCCCGTCTCCCCATCGCGCCTTCTCCACTTCCCCCTGCTTCTTCAAGCGTTCCCAAGCTGCTAAACAAACAGTTCCACCAGCACTGACGCTGAATCCAACTCGCCAGTGGGGATCTTGAAAATCTGGTTTCAAGGTGCGTCCAGTTAAACAACAAATTTGTACTTGTGGTGTCAATCCAGCCAAAGCCAAAAGCTGAAATAGTCCATGTGTCAGATGAGCTACAACGCTGGATGCTGTGCTAGGTAAATTTTCGAGTCGTTCTAGATGTTCATTTAGTAACTCATATAATTCTGGTTGGGGGTGTTCGCTTAAAGCCTGACATAGTGCGATTTCCGCTAAGTATTGGCTAGCAACTAGCTTTACCAAGTCCTGAGCCAGACCTGGGTAAGATTTTACAGTTTGAGCTTGTGTAATTTTATCTAGCGATCGCCCCTTGGCAATCAACAATTCATTTACAACAAACATTCCACTCCTACCACCCAAGCTGGAGTTGTGTTTGCGAGAACCAGGGGCAATTACACGAATTAGACCAAATTCTTGTGTCAAAACGGTCACGAGGCGGTCTGATTCGCCAAAAGCCTGAGCTTTAAGATTAATACCAGTAGCCTTATAAGTTCTACTCATTTGTCCTTTGTCATTATGTCTTTTGCCATTTGTCCTTTGTCTCTTGTCATTTGCCACAACTAGTAATTATTAATCAATGACCATTGACTAATAACCAATGACTAATGACTAATGACCTAATGACTAATGACTACTCTTTTCCAGCGTATCGCGCTGTCTTAGTAAATCGACACTATAAGATGTTCCTAATCTAGTAGCGCCCGCCAGAATTAAATCTAGGGCTTGGTCAATTGTGCGAATTCCCCCCGAAGCTTTAATTCCAACTCTTTCCCGTGCAACCTCCTTGAGAAGTCGCACATCGGCTACTGTTGCACCTCCATTCCAACCTGTACAGGTTTTAATGAAAGCAGCCCCCGCATCCATACATATTTCCGTAGCTAGCCTTTTCTCGGCATCCGTCAGTAGGTTGGTTTCTATTATTACCTTAACTATTTGCCCTGTTTCTTCGCAAATCTCAGCAATTTCTCGATGCACCTCATCAGTTTTACCAGCTTTCAACCAACCCAAATTAATTACTACATCTAATTCATTAGCACCATTTTCCACTGCCTCTTGAGCTTCGTACAATTTCACGGCTGAAGTCGTCGCCCCAGTAGGAAAACCTATGACTGTACAGATTTTCGGCATCTTATTATGCAGTAATTCGGCCGCAAGGCGTACATAGCTGGGATTGACACAAACCCCTGCAAAGTGAAACCTTTGAGCTTCTTCACACCATTGCTCAATAAGATCCGGAGTCGCTGTTGGTATTAGCAGAGTGTGGTCTATATATGGCGCAATATCAATATCGTTGTCTGGATATTCTGCTGCCATCGCTTGTTTACCAATGATTGATTATAAAAATTTATAAAACTTTAATACTATTTTAATAAATAAGTCTACAATTCTTATTACTTTATAGAAAAACTAGTACAGTTTTGCGTTAACTATATAACAGACACAGCTAATTCTATCTCTACTGTTGACAATCGTACTTGTTTTATGTAGGCGAAAAACTCCAGAATAGTTTGAGCTAAAGCTTTTGATGCTAAATAAGGCGCGCCATTGCCAATAGTTTTAAACATATTAGTTAATGACATATTTTCTGGAAGTATAAAGCTAGCAGGTAAAGATTGTATTGCTAAAGCTTCTGCTACAGAAATTCGCCGGACTTTATAAGGATGTAAATGTACTTCATTATTGCCATAGCAAGCAGTAGGAGAATAACGCCATCTGTGTAGACGTTTATAAGATTTTTTAGAATCGTCGCCTTCATCAATACTCAGGTAATGAATTAGAAATTAGTTGAAAGATATAATTCATTGACATCAGTGATCCTTACTATTGTGACATCACTCGAATGGTATGCCAATAAAGATCCAGAGATTGCAGAACTTTGCAATAATGCCTTAATGGAACTGATTGATAAACAAGCAGCGACTACTCCTGAATTGGTAGTCGCTGACTCTGAAATTGGTATGGATGGTTTCTAATCAAGTTATTAACTTCTGGTGAAATTAACCCACCGCTTTCTCAGCACCAACAAGTTCACCCTCAGCAACTTCTGGTAACAAACGCTTCACGCCTTGCTTCACAAACCCCTGCCAAAATACCACTTGTTGGTTCTGTTGAAATACCTTTTGCAAAGTTTGCCCCAGTTTCTCAACATTAAACCCAGTGGCAGAATTTACTGCTACTTCTTGCTGTTGGAAATATTCTATCAAGCTAAGTCCAGCCAACCGCGTGAGATAAGCTGCACTTACACCCTGCACTGCACCACCAGCAACGTAGGTGATAGCGTGACTCTTGAGAACAGTACCAATCACTTTACTAGAAAGTTCAACTAAGCCTAGTTTTAGCATCAAGCTTCCCATTTCTCCGGCTATAGTTTTTGCCTGTTCGAGGGAGAATTTCTGCTGATAGATATTACCCAAATCTACGATCATTTGGACATTGATTGCCGTAGTTGCCAAAATATCTAAGGCGGGAACTGGGTTAGCAAAAGCAGCCGCCGCAGCTATCCACTGATATTGTTCAATCACTGGGTGAGCGCGATCGCATCTTACCCCATTTAAGTAATTTTTCGCTTCAGCTTTGAGCAACAGTGCTTTTCTCATCGTAGTTGCCCATACCAATTGTTGCCCTTGCTGTGCTAAAGTCTCACCTAGTTGCTGCGTCAGTTGCTGAATTTCTGGCGCTGGTTGTTCCATCCACTCTTGCACAGAACCATCATCGTTGTGCTTGCGCACTTTCACAGGTAGGGGAGAGGCTGAGGTTGCTACAACATGAGACTGCATTCGCTGTTTTAAAGACAGCAATATACTGGCACGTTCATCTACCAAATACTGATCTTGTTTATTGAAAACCAGCATCAGGTGGTGTTTTTCTGCTTGTAGTTGCTGGATGGTTTGAAATTCTGTATCTGTCAAATCACCGTTTGTCAGGAACAGAATAAAATCAGTTGCTTTTGCTTGTGTTAATGCAGCTGCATCTGATTTTTCACCAGCGTCTGCAAATAAAGACGGTGTTTCTTGTAAACAGACTGTTTTTTGTAGTTGTGGACACCAGTGAGATTTTAGTACTTCTATTAAGGTGGTTTTACCCACCGACTTACCACCAGTCACAGCTAGGTGAATTTCTTCCCTGTCTAACTCAGAGTACAACTGGGGAATTTTTTCTCTTAATGCTGCTAAGGCATGATGATTTTCAGCTTCCCCTGCTAAATGATTTATTACAGTTTCAGCTTTGGCGATCGCACTTTCTACAGTTTCTCGATCCACAGGTAAACTATCAAGTACATGGGAATCCTGTTTAGTGCGATTTTGCTTTAAAAACAACAAACCACCACCAACCAATAAAAGACTTAGAACACTATATTCTCCTAGTTGGATGATCGAATCGTGCCAACTTTGTAAAATCCAGAGGGAGAACGATAGTCCAAGTCCTCCTACTAGTATTGGTCGCTGCAACTTCACAACCATGATTCACCGCGCTTTTTGGATTATTTCTACTCCAGAATAGATCAAAAGTTAGTGGTTAGTAGTTAGTGGTAGTTTACTACTCCACTCTTACGCAAAGCCTATGAGCGCACGGCTCTTTCTTGATACCGGGAAAAGAGTCCACCGCTTGTCTACACACCCCACCCTTACCTTAAGCCGAAGAAGGTGCGTCTACACACTCCATAACCGAGGTTGGCAATGAAAATTTGTTCACCCCCATACCCATTTTCAAGACAGTTCTACTCTGGGTGTCACACAACGCGGTATATTCAGGTGAAGAGAGAGAGCATCGTAAATTAATCTGTGCCGAGAATTATTGCTATCCTCAACGGTAAAGGGGGAGTTGGGAAAACCACTACCGCAGTTAACCTGGCTGCGACTTTTGCAGAAGCACAAAAAGTTCTTCTGGTAGATGCAGATGTTCAAGGTTCTGCTAGTTGGTGGTATAGGCGTAGTCAAAACAGCATGGGATTTGATCTATCTCAAGTGACAGATCCCAAATATTTAGGTGGTTTGCGTAAGATAGAAGGATACGATTTAGTGGTAGTCGATACGCCTCCAGCGTTACACTCTACAAGCTTGAAAGCGGTAGTAGCGATCGCAGACTATTTAGTTTTGCCCACACCGCCAGCACCGATGGACTTAGCTGTTCTAATTGATACAGTTAGTCAAGCAGTCACTCCTTTGTAAATTGCCCATCGGGTGCTTTTAACTAAAGTAGATACACGTAGTTTAGGGGAAACATTAGAAGCACAAAATACACTGATAAAATTGGGTATTCCAGTTTGTAATGCTTTTATCCGTACTTACAAAGCTCACGAACGAGCAGCACTAGAGGGTGTAGCAATTACTCAATGGCGAGGCAAAAATGCCAAAGAAGCAGAATCAGACTACCGCCGCGTAGCAGAAGAATTACAACGTGACTGGAGAAAATAGAAATCATGGCTACTAGAAAACGGGTTGCCGATGTATTACAAGAAGAAGCACATAAAATATCATCACCAGAAGTAGAATCTATTATTGATGTTGCTGCTGAGGAAGTAACAGAGGAAACCACCCCAACTACAGAAGAATCAACTGCTAAAAATAAACGTACAAATCCAACTAAAGCTGATTTAGAAATTACTATCAATCAGTTGCAAACATCCCTAGAACAAACACGTCAAAACGAAGCAAACCTCCGACAGCAACTTAGTAATTTACAGTCATCCTTATCTGAAAAAAATACACTCATAAAGCAATTACAGGCTTCTGTTGCAGAAACACAGCAAAATCAAAAAAATCTCCAATCCCGAATTAGTGAGTTACAATCGGTCTTATCTGAAAAAGATAAATTAGTCGAACGCTTAACAACAGAACTTGACGAAGCCAAGCAAGCTGCTGTACAACTGGCACAGGCAAATTCTCAGCTTACAGAAGAGATTAATAATTTGAATAATCCTAAAAAGGAAAAAGCAATTCCCAAAGCATTAACTTACAGAAAATCATACCGCACACCTACACCAGAAAAACTACCACCTCAAACACCCACCGAACCCGCAGATAATTCTAATCAAATGTGGTTGCTTGATTAAAAAATTGAGATTTGAGATAGCTAATATAGATCTCAAATCTAAAATCCATAGTTCAATAGATATTTTGTCAGATCTCTCATGTACAATTTCTTACCTTTTGCTTACTTCCAGGATAAAATCGTACCTTTTCAAGAAGCAACAATTTCCATTGCTACTCACGCATTACATTATGGAACTCTCGCTTTTGGTGGAATGCGAGGTATTCCTGATCCCCAAGACCCTACACAAGTTTTATTATTTAGATTAGACCGTCACTGCCAAAGGTTAAGTCAAAGTGGAAAGTTCATACACTACGATATCTCAGCTGAAAAAATCAAAACAGCCATAATCGAATTTGTAAAAAAAAATCAACCCACTACTTCTTTCTATATTCGCCCCTTTGTCTTCACTTCTGATTTAGGCATTGCCCCCAGGCTGCATAATATAGATAAAAGTTTTGCTATTTATGGATTAGAACTAGGAGATTATTTATCTCCCGAAGGAGTCAGTTGTCGCATTAGTTCGTGGTGCAGACAAGAAGACATTAGCTTTCCATTGCGAGGAAAAATTAGCGCCGCCTATATTACTTCTTCCCTTGCTAAAACAGAAGCTGTTGAATCTGGGTTTGATGAAGCAATCTTAATGAATTCCCAGGGGAAAGTGAGTGAAGCCTCTGGTATGAACATTTTTATTGTGAGAAACGGAAAAATAATTACCCCTGGATTTGAACAGGATATTTTAGAGGGAATTACCCGCGATAGTGTGATCAAAATAGCTCAAGACTTTGGTATCCCAGTGGTGGAACGTCCTGTAGATAAATCTGAACTTTTAATTGCTGATGAAGTATTTCTATGCGGTACAGCAGCTAAGGTTGTACCAGTCAACAGAATTGAAAATTATTACTTACCAGAACATCGACCCATCGCTGAAAAACTGAGAGAAAAACTAACAGCAATTACAGAGAATAGAGACCCTGATTATCGTGATTGGGTATATCCAATTTCTATATAATCAACTCTATCTTGCTCTCTTGTAATATAAATCACAGCTACACAAACAAAATCTACGAAGTGGTTTTAAAATCCTTGATTTTGAGTTAATCTGCTTCGGCAGATTTATTTGGTATAGCTGTGATTTATAATTGCCAAGGCTAGGTACTAACTTAAATAAATATTTCTCCTCTCAAATATCAATCTTTTTCACTAAATTCCAAAATATGCTGTGCCGTAATTTGCGGTTGCTCTAAATGAGGGATATGTCCACAATCTTGAATCCAAATTAACTGACTATTAGGAATCGCTCTATTAAATCTTTTAGCATCTTTAGTACCTAAAATCCGATCAGAATCACCCCATAAAATCAGTGTTGGTTGCTGAATTTCTCCCAATTTTTTAAATCTAAAGGCTGTGTAACCACCACTTTTAGTAAAGGCAATTAAAGCTTGTTGCCAATTAGGACATTCTAAATGCAAAGCTGCACACAGCTGAGCATCTATCGTCGCTAAGCTTTTATTTTTATATGCAGCACGACTAATACTTTGACGTACTCTAGGATTACGCAAAAATTGAGCCGCTAAATAATCAAACGGCGGAAACATATATTTAGCTAACGGCGAACTACCTATCAAACCAGCACTATCAATTAATACTAATTTTTTAACTATTTCTGGATAGGTGAGTGTAAAATCAATCGCCGCCGCCCCCCCCATTGAAGCACCGACTAAAATCATCGGTTGATTAATCAAGGTTTTCCAAAAATGATAAAGATGGGTTTTAATTTCTGCTGTACTAAACCTTATTCCTGTCGGGCGATTTGTAAACCCAAAGCCTAACAAATCTATTGCCCAAGTTTGATGCTTTTCTGCCACTAATGGCAGCAAACGGCGATATTCTAGGACGGAACTGTCAAAGCCATGAATTAATAGTAACGGCGTCCCACTATTACCCTTTTGCACATAAGTTGTGACAATTGGTTGAGTACTTAAGGGAGTAGCGATCGCAATTTGTTTTATACTTTGAGCCAGAGTCACGGAGGTAGATTCTGTAAGTTGCCTAATTGCAGCAATTTCAATCCCTGATTGGGACTCAGACTGAATCATCTCCACCTCCAATTCAAGATTATAAGGGATCGGGGACTCGGACTCGGCAAAGAATTTGCTCAAATTCTTAGTTACTAGTCTTAGTTTTCATTACAATTTTTAAACATATCATAAGAAAAATAGTTCATGATCGGTAGTTACCTCCTCATTTCCTTATTTCCTATTCTCCTGACTAGATGAAGAGGTTGCATCTTCAACTTTTTTAAGTGCGAGAAAAATGTCATAGCGATTACTACGACTATCATTAACCGCAGATGTGATACCAATTGAGCGTGTGGCTGCTAAGAACGTTTTTTGATTTGGTAGTAAAGTCGGTAGAGGAAAGTTTTGAACTGTGCGTTCCACATCTAAGAAAAACTGGCCATTGGTAGGATTGGGTTCTGAAGGGACTGTTTGTTGAAATAGTGGAGTATTTGCTAGGGTATTGTTGAGTTTAGGAATTATCTTATCGCTGACAGGAGCGCCAAGTGCAAAGAAAGCCACATCTGCATCTAACCAACCATGGGTAGCGGTTAGAGTTCCCAAAGGTCCAAACCAATTGACAACAGGTTTACCTGCTACTGATGTCTGTTGAATCTGGAATTGGTATTGAGTTTTCATCACTTCATCAAGTTTTTTGAGAGATGTTTCCGCACGGGTGCGATCGCTCGCCTGTACCATGAATACTAAAGAGGCACGGAAATTATCTGATAAACTGTCCCGGGGTCTACTGGGAATGACTGAGACTGAAAATTCATTACCCATCCAACTCAGTAAATCTTGCTCGAAATCAAGATTAGTGAAAGATTTGAAACCTGCTTTTAGCTGTTCTGGTGGAATAGGTGAGAGTGGGTTTCCCTGGGATGTAGAAACATAGTCTGACCACAATTGCCTTAAATTACCGCCAGAAAGCATCATCAAAGTTTCTGGTGGGACAAGGTTTGGCATCTTTCCGGCTTTGTTTTCTACCCTGAGTGTACGTTGACTGTTGGGATTAAGCCAGGAAATACCTTTAATCCGTATTCCTTGTGACTCTAAGGAAATGCTTCCAGCTAAACCTTGGTTATTTTGTAATTGTGCTAGAACTTGAGCAGGCAAATGATGATTACCAGATGCAGCAGCGATTTTAGCAGAGACAGGTATATTTACATAGAATTGAGCAAAAGCTTGAGAGGTAGCAATTTTAGGAAAGTTATCCGTAAAACCCGCAGTTGTCGCCAGGGATGTTTTATTTTTATATGCTTGAATCGCACGTTCTGTGGTTTTAGGGTTATCTGTAATTACCAAGAACTGCTGATCTATGACTGCTGCTGATAAATTTTCTCCCGATGCGGAGTTAGTTTCTTTGATGGCAATTCCTTCATAGGTACGATCAATCCATTGGCCTGCTTTTGGATTTTTAGGTTGTGCTAAAACTTTTTTCGCTTGCTCGGGATTTTTAATTGGTAGTACTACCACTGTAGACCTTTGATTGACAGTAGTATTACCATCGGTTGCCACAGGCTTAGATGCAGGTTTAATTGCTTCTGGGGATAGAATTGCTATTGTTACTTGTTCGCCAACCCAAGGACTAATATCTTTTTGAAAATCGTAACCGTTATTGGTGAGGAAGCGATCGCGCAACTGCACTAAATTTTTATCCAGTTCGATTTGAGTTTCTTTTGTGCCAAACTCTCTTAATTTCTGCCATTGAGCGCGATCTGTACTCAGAGAAACTGCAAACAGTGCATCCTGGGGAATGATATTTGCACCTACTGGTAAATCTCGAGACAATAATTGTCCTTGGGTTAACAGCCAGTATGCTGTCATACCACCAGCAATTAATATTCCAGCAGATGAGAGTGTTAGTACTAGAGATGGTTTCTTTTTTTTCATCGAAACAGACACAACAGGCAGCGCCATTGAACCAAATACCTCATTATTAGGGAGCTCTTTACTTGCTTTGTTGGCAAAGTAAACCAAAAGGTTTTCTCAGCATTGAAGATGTTAATTACATTTATTTTTTGGCTTTAGAGTCTGAAATATACTTCGGTAATAAGTTACCATTTTTTTCCAAAATTGCCATTATAGTTTGTGCATTGTATAGCAATCCTATCTAATTTGTGAGAATCACAATATTTCAGCCAAAAAGTTTAATGAAGCTAACCACCAAGACGCCAAGAACGCCAAGGATTCGTAAGTTATGCGTAAGTTCTACTGTTTAGGAAGTCAGATGATGTTGTCTCTCACGAATGATTGATGATTTTTTGTTTTATTGATTGGAAATTAAATTAATCTTCTATAAGTAAGTAGCAAAATTGACAATCTGGCCACTAATTACCGCAACTGTAATTGCTTAAATATCAAAAATTGTGTAGTTAATAAAATATAATTTTTTTGATTATTTTATTTAAAAATAATGGTACGGTTACAAATGCAGTTGCATCAACCATAGTCACTTTTGTAGTTTATTGTGATATTGAGAGTAAAAGAATATTTGATTTCTTACACAGTCTGACAATTTGACTCAACTGCGATCATTCAATAAACCAAACCGTAAAGAAAGTAGTTTGCTGTCCGGTAAATGCTACCAGACCAATCCAATTTTTGCAAAGCCTTCTCTACTTAGACCTTGCACCTACTTTTTCGTCCACCAAGAAATAAATTTCCAGAGTATTTAGGTTAAGTAATATCAAGTTCGGCTAATTGCTTACAATATAATGCTTCGGTGTTGGTCATTGGTTTTTCCCATTACCTATTACCGCTATCTACAAAAAAGACACAACTATCAGGCTTTAGCGCCTGCTTAAACATCTGGCAAAAAGCCCTCGTCGTATTCTCAAGCACATTGACGGTAGTACTCGACTTGCTCTCTGAGAATGTCAGGGTTCATTAAAATTAAAGACCTCTTGATTTTTACTTGCTTCTGGCGATTCTAAATTATTAGCTTCTCCTTCTACCTGTTTTTCTCCACCTTGTTGCAATAGTTGCATCGCTCCCAAGTATTTTGTTAGATAAGGCGAGAAGACTTCATAAATTAGGGTTAAAGGTTGCCCGTGATGCCAAAACAAGTAATGACGTCCCCAAAAAGGCCCCTCCTCATCAAAGCCAGATTCCAGTCCATCTGAGTAACCATAGTAAATCCCCTGCACATCTCGATACAACTCTGTGCGGAGACGAGCTAAACTTGCCCAAATGGGTAATGAACGATTTTGTAAGTACTCATCCACATGAGAGGCTTCCCACCATGAAGTGGCATATGCTAACCTTTGCCCTGAGGCAGTACGTAGCCATACCTGCCGTCGTAGTCTTGGCCCCGGTACAGCCTTGATTAAGTCAGGAGCACCGTCTAAATCCATACCAACCAATGACATGTCAATGACATCCACTTCTGTTGGTTCGCCTGTGAGTAATTGTAAGTGTCTGGTCGGGGAGCCATCACCTAAAAGTAACAGTTGCCAAGCCGGTGCTAGTTGGGCGTGTGGCAAACCTTGTTGAATCACTTCCTCCCCACCTTGCCATATCGGAGTGAGACGATGCCACCCCGTCGGCAATGTTAAGTTGTTTGTCGGTGTAAAAGTAGCAGTCAATGTTCTTTACAAAACTTCACCTATTTATATGAAAGCATAAAAAATCTTCCTACCCAAGACAAGGGCAGGGAAATTAAGGATTATTTAGTGGTTAGTGATTATTAATGCATAAACCTTACACCATTTTTCTACCGCCTTATCAGACACACCAAAGTCTTTGGCTATTTGTGTTGTTGGTTTTTCCCACACCAATTCTTGCAGTTCTGCTTTTGATGGTCTTTCTACTTTTCTGGTGTGAATTCTTGAGTCTAGGTTAACTTTTCTAGTTGTTAAATCAACTCCAAATTCTTTGTAAGTTCGCTTTGGCGCATCTTCTGTAAAATCTATAAAGTCTTCCCACCAGTAAAAAGGTGTTGCAGAATTAGGTACTTTGGTAGTTATGTAGCAACCACTAAAATTAACTGAGGGATACACTACTTTGTCTATGTCAGGTAAATAAACAGCATAATAATCAAAGTCACCTACTTGGTACTTTTTCTGGTGAATACCTTTTTTGTCTACCCAAATAGTTCTGTTTACTACTCTGTTCAAGGTTAAGTCTGCTATTGCTTTTGTAGCAGCAATATCACCCTTGTTTTTAGTGTGATGTAACAAAAACGAACCCTCAAATGAGGTAATCATAATATCACTTCACAGTGCTTAGGGGTTCGTATTTAGTTAAAACGAGCGCGGCAGGACTCGAACCTGCGGCCGATTGCTTAGAAGGCAATTGCTCTATCCACTGAGCTACGCGCCCATGTCAAAAAAGGCTTTAGTTAAAGCCAGCTTATCTATTATATATGTCTTGTGATCATAATGCAAGCTAAATTTATTTACCACCGTAAAAAAAGGCAATTTCTTTTTCTTTGAGAGGTGCAAAACCAGCATCGATAAGCTTTTGATTCAGTTCATCTTGGGTAATATGTTTGGCACCAATCCGGACTATGCGCGATCGCATAGTATTACTAACGCCACTACGCTGTCTATTTGCCTCTAGTGCCATGACTTGATGATAAAGTTCCAGCTTGGCGCTGGGAATGGGAGTACCGTCAAAATCAATTCCCTGGGCGATCGCTTCATCAACAGCATCAGCACCCTTTGTAGTTGACTGGATTTCGTTGGTTTCGGTAGTCATGGCAATATTACTTCATACTTACATTTGAATTTTACCAAGTATAAGGACACTCAGTAGTAAATACTTTTCCTATATTCCTAATTTCTGGCAAAGCCTTTTCCCAAGCTGATTTGACCCAGCAGAATAAACAATTACTAAATGATTATATCTAAAGAAATGCCGTATATTTTCGTATACGCTTGTATATATAAAATTTTTGGTTTAATCTCTAACCAACGGTATATTCAATCTAATTTAAAATTGAATATTCGGAATTGCTGAAATTATTTGCAAATTCCGAATTCCGGTTTCACAATTGTTTTGGTCATAGGTGGTGCAATGTCTGACCCTCATACTCCTCAAAGCAAAGACCGTACCCTAGAAAAAGCTCTGACCAACAAAATTATTGATGATTATTTTGAAAACTCAGAAAGCTGGCTAAGAGCGATTTTGCGGATGTGCATCTTCTCCTTGGCTCACTTCGATGGACAACCTGTGTTTATGGTGGAATGTCCTAATCAAGCCGTAGCCAAGCGGTTGAGCCGGAAAACCTACCCTTTTCGAGGGATGGTATATTATTTAACAGATGACTTCAATGCTAGCGATCGCAGCTTGTTTTGCTACCAAGAAAATAAAGAGGGAAAGTGGCGCTGCTTTGACACCAGCATCAATGCTTGGACTGACTTACAGAAGGCAAAAAGCAGGAGACAGGAGGCAGAAGGGTAGATCATCAAGGCAAAAGGCAGAAGGAACATTCTTAATTTCTCCCCATCACCCTATCCCTCCCCATCTCCCCACACTTCCCTAACTTTTCACCTCTGGGGGCGCGTCACCAAACCACCAAAAAACGCCCCCAAAATCGTGCCAGTCCATAATCCGGTCGTACTACCTTGCCAGATTGCTCCTGGTGCTACCAAAGCATGACACGCCTGCTTGAAACCCCAGGCTTGATTTTGACATCTTTGGCTATGAATACTCAAGCTAATTTGTCCACCAATGTAACCACTCACAAAGCCAGATAGTAAAGCAAAAAAGGTGCAAATTAGAATTCGGTTTTTAGCCATTGTTTAATTTGGTAATTGTTGATTGTTGGTTGTTGTAGAGACGCGATGTTCCTCGTGTCTGTGCATTAGTAGTTAGTTATTGCTTAAGTTGCGGGTGATATTGTGGCAAACCTAAATACTTTGTCAAATTCACGTTATATAAAGTAACCTAAAATTACTGTAATCAACTCGTAGTAAGTATCTCTATCCCTTTTTTAAGGACTAAAGTTCTCACTACAAACCTTTAATTATTTATGCCCTCCTACTTAGTACAACATTTGATTAACTTGTAGCGAATTCTCTATGGAAGGTGTTACTGAATCAAGATATGAATTTACAATTCACAGGTTTGTAGAGACGTAGCAATGCTACGTCTCTACAAAATTTGGCATCGAACTACAAAAATGTATGTAAACATAATTCATACCATTTCACAAAATTTTTGATACAAATTCTCTCCCTTGTCTTCCTTGTCCTCCTTGTCCTCCTTGTCATGACCAAATTTAGTAACGCCCTATAGAAAGACTCTGCATCCCTTTGCACTCACTCTGCATTCCTTTGTGTTTAAGAGCGCTACAACTTTACGCAAAGCTGTACTTAATTAGCAAAGCTTTGCGCCCGTAAAGTAATTAGTAGTTGTTTATTAACCACCAACCAGCAACTAGCAACCACCAACCACTAACTAACACATCAACCCGTATTTCTCATACCAGCAGCAATACCATTAATTGTTAACAGTGCGCCGCGCAGCAGTTCGCCTTTACTATATCGTGAGTGAATCACTCCAGATGTGGCTATATTCTTCGACTGGCGTAGGCGCTTCAGCAGGGAAACCTGAATAAAGCCCAAGGGTACAATTGTACCATTGCGTAACTGTACTGATCGCTGCAAGACAGGATCGCCATCTAAAAGCCGTTGGTGTTCAGTAATTTTGAGTACTAATTCCCGTGTGAGATAGTATTCGCTGGCGATTTGTGCAAATAGTTTCTCAAAACGGGGTTTATCCTCAGGATTAGACAACTCTTCAACATAGCGCCGCGCCATTTGCAAGTCTACTTTTGCCAAAGTCATTTCTGCTTTGGAAATTACCATCTTGAAGAAGGGCCATTTCATATAGAAATAGCGCAGTAATTGCAAATTTTCTTCTGGTTCTTCATTTAAAAACTCTTGCAAAGCTGTGCCAACACCGTACCAAGAAGGGAGCAAGAACCGTGTTTGTGTCCAGCTAAATACCCAAGGAATCGCTCGCAAACTGCTTAAATCTTTTTTACCAGAAGGACGACGGGCTGGACGAGAACTAATTTGTAAGAGGCTAATTTCCTCAATCGGTGTAACTTGGTGGAAGAAGTCGATAAAATCTGGTTGTTCGTAGATCAGGGAACGATAATGAGTACGCGATCGCACTGCTAATTCTTCCATGATTTCATTCCAAGGTTCAATATCATCAAACCCTGTTTTCAATAAGCTGGCTTGAATGACAGCTGTAGTCATTGTTTCCAAATGGTACAGTGCTAAATCACGCAAGGAATACTTAGAAGCTAAGACTTCCCCTTGTTCAGTAATTTTGATGCGCCCATTGATACTGTGACCAGGCTGTGCCAAAATTGCCTCATAAGCCGGGCCACCACCACGTCCAACAGAACCGCCACGCCCGTGGAAAATCCGCAAAGTCACCCCATGTTCTTCAGCTATTCGCTGTAAAGTTTTTTGAGCTTTGTGAATCTCCCAGTTGCTGCTTAAAAAGCCAGAGTCTTTATTACTGTCAGAGTACCCCAACATAACTTCTTGGAGGTTGGGAGTCAGGGGATAAGAAAAAGAGGTGGAGGAAGTTGGAGGAGGGGAGACATTTTCCCTATCGCCAGTCCCCTGTCTGTCTCCTTGAATTGCAGCGTAGCCTCCAGCCAACAAGGCGCGATACAAAGGCAATTCAAACAGCTGTTGCATCACACTCTTAGAGCGTTGCAAGTCTTCCACTGTTTCAAATAGGGGAACTACTTGGATCGTACCTACTGCTGTACCAGGATCGTAAAGTCCTGCTTCTTTAGCAAATAGCAATACTTCTAGTACGTCGCTGACTTGGCGACACATACTGATAATGTAAGTTTTGCAAATATTATTACCAAATTCTCGTTGTAGCGATCGCACTACCCGCATAGTTTCGATAATATCATTGGTTTTTGGTGAAAAAGGTAGTTCGGCGGGAATTAACGGGCGGCGAGTTTGCAATTCTCCTACTAACCAAGCAACTTTTTCTGCTTCTGTTAGTTCATTGTAGGAACACTTTAAAATTCCAAAGTATTCCAAAATCTCATTTAAAGCATCCGAGTGACGGCTTGATTCTTGTCGGATATCTAAACAAGTCAAATTAAAGCCAAAAATTTCGACTTGGCAGATCAGATTTTCCAGTTCCTGGCAATTTAATCCTGTTTCTGCTAAGTTACGTTCAATTAACCGTAGTTCAGCTAAAAATTCTTCTCCAGAGCGATAAATAGGAACTTCAGTTTTTGGTGTTTCGCGATTGTATAAAGCCAAGTTGCGATCGCGTGTATTTTCCAGTCGCTTCAGCACATAGGACATTTTGAGCCGATAGGGTTCTTGACGATAACGTAAAGCTAATTCGTCGTAGACTTCACTCAACTGGGACTGGTCTATTTCTAATGATTCTAGTAAGTCTGGTAAGACATCACTCCAATGCAGCGACACACTCAACAAATTAATTAGCCGCTTCACTGACTGAATGTATCTTTCTAAAACTATTTTGCGCTGATAACAGGCAGTCTGCCAGGTGATTTCTGGGGTGACTGATGGGTTTCCATCCCTGTCTGCACCTACCCAAGAGCCAAACTTACAAAAGTTCTTACTTGGTGGTTCTAACCAGGGAAAAGTATTAGCTAAAGCATATTTGAAGCGTTTGTAAAGTTGGGGGATAGCATCAAATAACACTTCTTGGAAGTAATGCAGAGCATAGTCTACTTCATCAAGTACAGAAGGTTTGAACTGGTGCAATTCATCGGTACGCCACCAGAGGCGAATTTCTTGGATTAATTGTTCCCGTAGTTCTGCCACTTCCCAAGCATAATCAGGATTTTCTACACGTTTTTCTGCAACATCAAGTTGTTGCAGTAGTTTTACTACTCGTCGCTGTTTATCGCGGATGGTATGACGAACAATTTCTGTGGGATGAGCAGTGAAGACTAATTGCACATCCAATTGGGAAATAAGGCGTTGAATTTGCTGGGGTGGTACATTTAGCTGGTATAACTGGGGAAATAGGGCTGCGAAAGTGTCTTGGCGTTTGCGATGGGGATTGGCTTGCCAACTTTTGCTGAGCAATTCTGCCCCTAATCCGCTGCTGGCTTCAGAATTTGTCGAGGATGTGTTTGCTATTTCCTGGGTTCCTGGTTCACCTGACGCCTCATAGCGAGTCATTTGCTGCCGTTGTTCGTAGTCCTGCTCGATGATGTTGATCAGCTGGAAGTACAATGCAAAAGCACGAGCCGCACGAATAGCTTCGTTGATATTTAATTGCTCTATTAATTTAAATACGGAGGAAGCTTGGTCAAGAGTCGCTTGTCCTTCTGGTGAGCATAAATCACGTAACTGCCGTAAAAGATCGACCATTTTTTGACCGCATTCTTGCCGCAGCACGGACTCCCACAATTCTTCTACTATTTGTAGTCGATGGCGCAAAAATAAATCTGAGGCGGGGTAGATGTTCACTTCCTGAGCGAAAAAGTATAAAAGAGAACTCATATTTTTTGTTCTAGTAAAGCCTATTACTTTTTATGATTTCAGGTTTTGCTCTTGACCGTCATGGAATTTGCCACAATAATTTTGAGAAAAAATAGTATAATATTTGACGCTAATTTTCTGGATTCTGTTCTGGAAACTCAAGGATGGGAAGGCGATCGCCACGAAATAATTCTTCGCTGGCTTCCCCAAGAGCTTGTAGTGTTTCTCCGGTGGCTTTCTCTGCTAACAGCAAGATGATCACCGATGCTGTACCCATTTGCAAAAGGAAAGATTGGGGAATGGTAAATAAACCCAAATTAAGTCCTGAGTTAGCTGAAGATTTGGAATTAGCAGCTTGCATAAGTAATTCTCGTGAACTGGAGGAAATCGATCAAAGACAGCAAAATTAAACAAAGCTCAGATTTAGCGAGCTTAAATAATTATTTTTACTGATGAGTGTAAATTAACAAGTTAACAAAAGCGTTAAAAAATTCATGGTGGATAATTCTACGGTTCTAGTTTACAAGTGATTAGGGGAACGGGGATAGGGGATTGGGGATCGGAATAAGGGACAAGGAAGACAAGGGAAGGGAAAGGATAAATAAAACATTAAACCCCTGCTCCCTGATCCTTGCTCCCTACTCCCCACTCCCCACTCCCCAATTCCTACTCCCCAGTTCCAATTCCCAATCCCCAATCTCACCTTTCCATGAAAATAGCATTACCAGTTAGTCAAAAGTCCTTAATACAATGGGTAAGCCAAGCAACAGGAATCAGCTCTTTAGGTGTGAAAGTCCGATTGCGGGGAAATGATCTGCACATTCTTTGCGAAAGTCCAGAGTGTCCCCAACGTTGGCGTACTCTTGTGGATTTGCTGCACGCGCTACAGCACACTGACTTGGACGCTCTGACCAAAAATGAACAACCTTCAATCTACCAAGTTTTCGTCTACGGTCGGAAAAAGGGGGAAAATCGCCCGCAGTGGTGTCATCAGGTTTTCTTAAACCAGTTGGATTTGCACCTACAACAGGTGGAGCAAGCCTTGATCGCAGATGCGGAAAAATCCAGTCGCACGGGTGGGGCGCTAATTCTTTCTAATGAAAGTTTGGCACGTAAAGGCGATCCAAATGCGATCGCTCGCTATTTGAGTGAAAGTCTTAGTACCTTTGGGATAGGGGTGGAAGTCAAAGCCAAAAAGCAACAACCGACTCTCGAAAATCCCAGCAATCAAAATCGCTTGTTGATTTACTGTCAGTCTAGCTATACTCCCGATCCTTCATTAATTGCAGAACCAGTAGCTCAGAAGTTACGCAGTCTCAAGCTTTCTGGTTATCAAGATGCAGTGATCGCCACACAAGTGGATGGCGAAACAGATTTTGACTGGATGCTAAGAGTGGATCTGACGCCTCCAGAAATCATGCTGAAAGAATGGGCGCGTTGGGGAGATTTACAAGCGATCGCCAGGATTTTAAATGAAAGACTGTCTGATCTGGCAATCAAAGTCACAGCAACTCTCAAAGAATCTACACTACATATATTTTGCAGTGCTGCTGACCCCAAGGCAACTGAGCAAATTCCCGATAAAACTCAGTGCTTACAGGCAATTATGCCCCAACTTCAAGCCCTTGCTCCCCAAGGTATTCTCGCCGCCACAGTTTACGGACACCAAACAATCGATCACGAACCCGCTTGGATTGATTGGCAATCATTACCTGCAACAGAACACCCAGATTTAGCAGTATCAGCGTTAGAATTATCCTCAGCTGGAGATGAACCTGCTATCATTTTCTTACTTGAGCGCTTGCTCAACCCCGACATAGATACTCGCCTCAAAACAGGTGGAACTCGCGTCCTCTTGTTACGTAAAGGCGATCTATTACACATCATGTGCGAAGCACTTGTGTGTCCTTCACGCAAACAGGTAGCAAGTAAAGTTACTCAGTTTGTCAGACAGTTAAAAATAGTAGGAATTGCAGGCGTACGAGTCTATGGTCGCCGTGCGGGTAACAAGGAACCTTTTTGGCACTACGGGGTCGATTTTATCAATCGTCAACGTCTAGTACCAGAACCGACTCCTGAATTTGCCGCCACTGCTGCTTATGTTGGTGAACTTTTAACACCTGAAGCTAACGAGCCTGTACTACGTCCCGATTTAACCAGCCAAGATGTACAGAGTATTTTTGTAGAAGTGGCTCAGGACTGGGGTGCAAGAATCAGAAGATGGCTTTTAGCAACGCAGCTGTTTGCTGAAAAGGAACAGTCACAAGAACAACAGGTAGAAGAAAATGGCTGGCGGGTGGCTTTAGTTTGGGGCTTGTTGGGGTTTTTGCTGACTCTGCAATCAGACTGGATTTTGGGCTATATAACTTCTCACTCCATCCCAGAAACACCAAAGATTGCTAGTACCCGACCTCAATTATCTTCAGCTGAAGAACAAAATCAAAGGTTGGAAAGAACTGTTTTTTTTACCAATACATCGCCTGCATCTAAAAATCAGGTGTTTAATGCTTCTGGATTCACCCAAAAAGAAGAATCCATCACTAGGGGAAAAGCAACTGCAACTGCTATTTTATTGGCAGCGCGATCGCCAATGCCAAGTTTCAACGCTCGTCAATTAGATGAGCAACTAGCACTCTACAAACAACGTCTTGCGAAAAACGGTAAACCACCAGATGTATTAATTATTGGTTCTTCTCGCGCTTTGAGAGGAATAGATCCCACCACACTTTCTCAAGCTTTGGCAACTCAGGGTTACTCAGATATCGATGTGTTTAATTTTGGGATTAATGGAGCGACAGCACAAGTTGTCGATTTTATCCTGCGTCGAGTGCTACAACCATCAGAACTACCAAAATTGATTATTTGGGCTGATGGTGCGCGTGCTTTTAACAATGGTAGAGAGGATGTCACCTTTAAAGCGATCGCAGCATCTCCTGGTTATCAACAAGTATTACAAAAAGCACCAGCCAACGAAAATTCTCAGAATTCAAACACCACCTCAGCATCGATAAAACGGGAGCAAAGCTTTAAAAACACAACTCATACAGATAATAATTCTCAAGCATTAGATGCAAGGTTAAACCAAGCTCTCGCAACTATTTCTACTACCTATAATCAACGAAATCAACTTAAGAGTTTACTCAACAAAACACTGAAGTCTTTACCTTTACTCAGAGGTAAATCAGCAGTTAATCAAAAAATTACATCAGCAGACCCAGAACAGGATGTTTTTGAACAAGCAGTTGATTTTGACGGATTTTTAGCAATACCTATCCGTTTTAATCCAGCTACATACTATCAAAAACACCCCAAGGTTAATGGTAGCTATGACAATGACTATAAATCTTTCCAATTAGGGGGTGAGCAAGACGCTGCTCTCCAAGCAGTATTGCAATTTTGTGCATCCACAAAAATTACTATAGTATTTGTGAATATGCCCTTGAGTGCAGAATATCTTGATGCAGTACGAAAAAAATACGAACAAGATTTTCAGCAATATATGTTACGCTTAGCTGAAAATTCCAATTTAATCTATCGGGATTTGAGCTTAATTTGGCCCCAAGCCAACGAAAACTTTTCTGACCCCAGCCATCTAAATCTTTATGGTGCAGAAAAAGTTTCCAAAAAACTTGCTATTGATCCAATGATTCCTTGGCCGACCAAATAGGTTATTGGATATTGGCTAGTGAATAGTAGTTAGTGGTAAATCATAACCAATTACCAGTTACCCATTACCAATTGACTATTTGCATGAACTTCATATCAATTTTATACGGAATATTTTTATTGAGTGTGCTTTTGATTTACTGGTTAATAGCGCAACAAAAACTACGAATGTGGACGCTATTGATTGCTAGTATTGGCTTTTACGCATCTTTGCAAATTTATTATATCCCGCTTTTACTAGCACTAACTTATTGTAATTTCCGCATAGGAATAGCTCTAGGTAAACATAATTCACCAAATCAAAATTCTTTAGAACTGCGATCTTTTGATGAAGAATCGCAGTTATCTCAAGCCGATTGGAATAGTCAGCGTTTAAAACTATTATGGTTGGGTGTCAGCATAAATGTGTTGCTACTTTTGGGTTTTAAATATATACCACCTTTATATAACTTTACCTATCATACTTCTATAAGTTCAGTATTTGATTCTTTTAAATTAATTGCGCCTCTAGGAATTTCATTTTTTACATTTGAGTGTATTTCCTATTTAGTCGATGTCTACCGTGGCGCACCTGCTAGTAATCAATTTATTCAATTTGCATCATACAAATTATTCTTTGCTAAATTGATTTCTGGCCCCATTACTCGCTTCCACAACCTCACTCATCAATTCAATCACTTGCGCTTTCCTACTCCCAATCTTTTTGCGGAAGGTATTTGGTTAATTGCCCAAGGAACTGTCAAAAAAGGTATTCTAGCTGATCACTTGGGAATTTATGTTGATTTGTGTTTCGGCAATTTGCAACGGGCGGGTAGTACTGATTTATGGTTGGCAATATTTGCCTATGGTTTTCAGTTGTATTTAGATTTTAGTGGTTATGTAGATATTGCCCGTGGCACTGCTTTACTTTTCGGTTTAGTTCTACCAGAAAATTTTGACTTTCCTTATTTCAGTACCAGTATTGCTGATTTTTGGCGACGCTGGCACATAACACTAGGAGATTGGTTGCGTAATTACATTTATTTTCCTTTGGGAGGGTCTCGTCAGGGTTTAATTCGCACCTGCTTCAATTTAATGATTGTGATGGTAATTGCGGGTATTTGGCATGGTGCAGCATTAGGTTTTGTAATTTGGGGTGCGTTTCACGGTCTAGCATTAGTTATCCACAGATTAACTAATGCTCTTAGCGATCGCTTTGAGGAGTTAGAACATTTTTGGCACAATCCCTTCGGTAAACTGGTAGCTTGGTTATTTACACAACTAATGGTTTTCATCTCTTGGATTTGGTTTCGTCTACCAAATCTCCAAGATTCTTCTTCAGTATTTAAACACCTTTGGGGTTATCCTGCTGATGCTCAATTTGCTCAAAAAGTTTATGTGGAAGCACTCAATATTAGTCAATATCAATTAGCAATACTCTTAGGCGTAATTGCTACCTGTATGACTTTAGCTTATTTTTTCCATCGTCAATTAAAGTTACAGTTCAACTGGCCTGTCAAACTCTTGTTCGTACTTCCCTGCTTCTACGCTGTCTGGATACTAGCTCCAGAAGGTAGTTTGCCATATATTTACTTTGATTTTTAAAGGTTTTGAGTTCTTGGGAAAAAGGGTGTAGGAGGGAAAAAGTATAGAACTAAACAAAGCAGGTATTATTCTATCTTTTGAGTTAATTATTAATTTTTGAATAAATTGAATAACAGTGATTTATTGAACTAAGTATTTACAAATTTTAATTAATTTAAAATACAATATATTAAGCAATATTAAGATAAAAAAATTAACAAAAAATGAGTGGATAACCGCTTGTAATAAATAAATTTTTGTGTAAAGTTTATTAATACAGGCAACTTAAATGTTTGCCTGAATACATTCTCCAAAAATTCATTCATCGCACTCATAAGAGCAATGACTACAACCTTACAAAGACGCGCAAGCGGCAACGTATGGGAACGGTTCTGCGATTGGGTCACAAGCACCGAAAACCGCCTATACATCGGTTGGTTCGGCGTATTGATGATTCCAACACTGTTGGCTGCAACCACCTGCTTCATCATCGCCTTCATCGCCGCACCCCCCGTAGACATCGATGGTATCCGTGAACCAGTAGCAGGTTCCTTACTCTACGGAAACAACATCATCTCCGGTGCTGTTGTACCTTCATCTAATGCCATTGGTTTACACTTCTACCCCATCTGGGAAGCTGCTTCCTTAGATGAGTGGTTGTACAACGGTGGTCCTTACCAGTTGGTAATTTTCCACTTCCTGATTGGCTGCTTCTGCTACATGGGCCGTCAGTGGGAATTGTCCTACCGCTTAGGAATGCGTCCTTGGATCTGCGTAGCTTATTCTGCTCCTTTGGCATCTGCTACCGCAGTATTCTTGATTTACCCCTTGGGTCAAGGTTCCTTCTCTGATGGAATGCCCTTGGGAATCTCTGGAACCTTCAACTTCATGATCGTGTTCCAAGCAGAGCACAACATCTTGATGCACCCCTTCCACCAGCTAGGTGTAGCAGGTGTGTTCGGTGGCAGCTTGTTCTGCGCAATGCACGGTTCTTTGGTAACTTCTTCCTTGGTTCGCGAAACAACCGAAACCGAATCTCAGAACTACGGTTACAAGTTCGGTCAAGAAGAAGAAACCTACAACATCGTTGCAGCCCACGGTTACTTCGGTCGCTTAATCTTCCAATACGCTTCCTTCAACAACTCTCGCAGCTTGCACTTCTTCTTGGCTGCTTGGCCTGTAGTAGGTATCTGGTTCACCGCCCTGGGAATCAGCACCATGGCGTTCAACCTGAATGGTTTCAACTTCAACCAGTCAGTGATTGACTCTCAGGGTCGCGTGATCAACACTTGGGCAGACATCATCAACCGCGCTAACTTGGGTATGGAAGTGATGCACGAGCGTAATGCTCACAACTTCCCCCTCGACTTAGCTAGTGGCGATGTTGCTCCTGTTGCATTGACTGCTCCTGCGATCAACGGTTAATCTTTAATAGCTGAGGCGCAGCTCCTTGCGTCTCTAAATAAATAAAAAAAGCGCTAACCCAAGGTGAGCGCTTTTTTATTGCGATCGCTTCAAAAAAGCTAGTTGTATGAGTTGAGGCTGTCTAACCCAGACAACTCCAGATCAAGAGAACTAGCTAAAAATATCTGTCTATGAAAATGTATTTTTATTTTTAATTAACAGTAAGAAAATAACTATAGACTTTTTTGCATATATATTTTCTTATGTTTACCTGCCGCTACCACGATCATCACTTGCAAACTTCATAAAATACCCTCTAATTTACCTATTAATTCCTTCTACAAAAAGCAGTAAGACTAACAGGAGTAGTTGAGCATCATCTGGCATTTTGGCAGAAGTCACGAGAAAACAGAAGGGTAAAGCTTAGCATTACTCAGACTTACGCAGTGAGTTTGTCCCTTGAGACACGGTGTAGAGTGGGTGAGTTTTTCCTCTACCTACTACTCATCAACTAGCTGAAAATAGTCCAGGCGCTGAGCTAAAAATTGCCGCAAGTGCAAACACTGCATCTGAAGCTAAAAATCTCAACTACAGCCTTTTCATCCAAGTAGAGTAACACCCTTCCCTAATCCTCCCCGAGAGTTTGGCTACGGTGTACACACAAGTCTGAAATAACTTATGAATCCTGGTTTTACCCCACCCTAACCCTCCCCTTGTAAAGGGGAGGGAACTGGATCTTTTGTTTCCCCCCGATATTCGGGGGATTGAGGGGGGTAAATCCAATTGAGAGTTTGGGGGGAGGTGCGCCACAAGACTGATGGGGTATCTCTGTTTCTGCCTTATATTTCAGCATGGTACAAAACATCCCCCATCCAACCTGATGAATAGATTTAGCCAGACAGTAGTTTTAGCTAAAAGTAATAATTGTTAACCCCAACTGAGAACGAAATAAATTAAAAGAGAATATTAGAATATTTTCCATATTTAGATGTGCGATCGCTTGATTTTGATTAAATTTGAAATATATTTAATCGTACAAAAATAACTTGAGTATTTAGATATTTTTCTCTAAAAATAGAGCGTCACTCCCATTTTTCTTTAACTTTTTTTAATTTCAATATTAAACTTTCTGAACACTACAAAAGAGTTATAAAAATTAACAAAAATAGATTGATAAATATAAAAAATTAATGTACAACCAGATCGTAAGACCAGGAAAATTTTCTCCTCTGATCTGGGTGTCTCCCTAAGTAGAGATTCTTAGTATTAACTTACAGTGTGAGAAAATTAGGGCAGTTTGCATTTGACTGGAATCCAATTATTTTGGTTCATCACATTTGTTTGTTGCTAAAAAATTGTGTTTCATAAAAATGTAAACTGCTATCAAATACATATTTGAATCTTGAATTAGGGAATTCCAGATTATTCAGGAGAAAAACTTTAGTAAACAACCTTGAGGGACACTCCCTGAGATAAATATAGGGTGATTCGCCCAATGGACTGATAGCGGGGATTGTCCGGTAATTGGTAATTGGAAAATTTAAAACAAGTTATTTCCTATTACCTATTACCAATTACTGTTACTGGGTGATGTGCTGTGTTATCCATATACCTTTAAAGAAAAAGCGCTGACAATCACCCAATCCTGGTAAAAATCGCAAATTTCTCAATCTCAAAAAATGAGAAATTTGTCATCTGTACGTTCATTGAATTTTGAAATAAATACAGCCATGACCACAACTTTAACAAGAGGCGAAAGTGGTAGTCTCTGGGATAGGTTCTGTGAGTGGATTACCAGCACCAATAATAGACTTTACATTGGCTGGTTCGGCGTTTTAATGATTCCAACGCTGTTGACAGCAACTATCTGTTTTATTATTGCCTTCATTGCCGCACCACCAGTCGATATTGACGGTATTCGTGAACCTGTTTCTGGTTCTTTGTTATATGGCAACAACATAATTTCTGGTGCCATTGTACCTACATCTAATGCGATTGGCTTGCACTTTTACCCTATTTGGGAAGCATCTTCTCTTGATGAATGGCTCTATAACGGTGGTCCCTACGAGCTAATTGTTTTCCATTTCCTCATCGGTATTTTCTGCTGGATGGGACGACAATGGGAACTGAGCTATCGCTTGGGTATGCGTCCTTGGATCTGCGTTGCTTATTCTGCTCCTGTAGCTGCTGCTACCTCTGTCTTTTTGATTTATCCAATTGGGCAAGGCAGTTTCTCTGACGGAATGCCTCTAGGCATAAGTGGTACATTTAATTTCATGCTTGTGTTCCAAGCGGAACATAACATTCTCATGCATCCCTTCCATCAACTTGGTGTGGCTGGGGTGTTTGGTGGTTCGCTTTTCTGTGCGATGCACGGCTCTTTGGTGACTTCCTCCTTGGTAAGGGAAACCACAGAGAATGAATCCGTTAACTATGGATATAAATTTGGACAAGAGCAGGAAACCTACAATATCGTGGCTGCTCATGGTTACTTCGGACGCTTAATTTGGCAATACGCCAGCTTTAACAACTCTCGTTCTTTGCACTTTTTCTTAGCAGCTTGGCCCGTAGTTTGTATTTGGTTCACGGCTTTGGGTATCAGCACAATGGCGTTTAACTTGAATGGGTTCAACTTTAACCAATCAATTCTTGACTCTCACGGTCGCATAGTTAACACCTGGGCAGATATACTCAACCGTGCTAACCTGGGTATGGAAGTGATGCACGAGCGTAATGCTCACAACTTCCCATTAGACTTGGCAAGTGGTGAAGCTGTACCTGTAGCGATGAACGCTCCTGCAATTCATGGATAGTTAAGTTAGCTGCTTGTAAATGATAAAAAGCGCTCTCTCAATGAGGGCGCTTTTTTACAGTTCAATTATCAGTTATCAACAGCATACCAATTTGTGCAGAGGCATAAAGCAATGACTACGATCCGATTTTAGATTTTAGATTTTGGATTTTGGATTAGTTCCACACATTAATCTGGGGACTTGTACAATTGAGAAATTATCGGGCATTGCGATAATTTGTTGATTGATAAAATCACTTACTATTGCCCATTATCCCGCCCTGCAATAAATTGCGGGCTAATAGCTAAAGTACGTTGAAACGTACTAAAAACTGTGGGGTCGGTAATTGGTGAGCATTGGTTATTTTTCACTATGCTCAATGCTCAAGCTTTATATCGTAAGTAATTAATCGGACATAATATCAAATTTAAACATGGCAAAATCCCAATATCAAGGATATTGTGAGCTTACTCCTACAAAATTAGTCCAAGAAAAATTTGGAGATATCAATATCTATGCTCAAAATTCTAAATCTCTGCTAACAAAAGCCACTGGTTTTATTGCTGCCTATGACTTTACTTTAAATCCTTACCGAGGCTGTCAATATGGATGTAGTTATTGCTATGCTGCTGCATTTAGTCCTAATACAAAAATGCGTTTAGATTGGGGAAAATGGGTAATTTTTAAAGAAAATGCCTCACTAATCTTAGAAAAAGAATTAGAAAGTTGGTATCGAAAAAATCCTAAACAATCTCCTAAAATTTACATGAGCAGCGTTACAGATCCTTATCAGCCTCTTGAATCTAAATATCAGTTGACTCGTAATTTACTAGGGGTGATGCTTGATTTTTATCCAACTCCTACTTTAGTAATTCAAACTCGCAGCCCAATTATCACTAGAGATATTGATTATTTACAACGATTTCAACGGTTGCGTATCAATATGAGTATTCCTACTGGAAGTGAATTGGTGAGGAGAGATTTTGAACCGCGATCGCCCAGTATCAAAGCTAGGTTCAATGCACTCAAAAAAATCAAGCAAAATATTGATCAATTCAAAGGTTTTATTCCTAAAATTTCTGTAACCATCACTCCTTTATTGCCAACTTTACCAGATGAAGAAGATATTTTTATTGAGCAATTAAGATTTGCAGACAGAATTGTCATCCAGGACTTTCACCCTAGTCAAAATAATTCTTTAGTGGCATCAACTAGGCAAGAAGCTGAAGAAATTAAGCGTAAATACGCTTGGTGGTATGAGAATGAGAAAGTAAGCTATATAACATTCAAGCAGAAGTTAGTTTCTCGACTTCCAGAACAAGAAATCAAGGAAGGTAAAGACGGATTTGGTTATGAATAAATTTATCGCTAACTGGTGGCGTAGTCAGCAGTTTAAGTTAGCAATCAGTCGAGGTAACACTCGACAGGCTATGCAGCTATTGCAAGAAATACAAAAATCAGGGGCAAGATTATCTTGGTTAGAAAAACTGTTTAGAGATAAGCTGCAATTAGAAATTTATTCACAGCAATATAAGCAAGAGGTAAAAAGTCTAAAAAATAAACTCAACGACGCATTACAAGAATTAGAAAATATAAATACTCAAGAACAAAATAGCCAGGTATTAGTTCCAGAACAAGAATTTATTGAGTCTGTATATAAAAATTTTAATCTGAAATATCATGACCAAACAAAATTGCAATGTACTGGTATTAACCAAGATATATTTAATGATTTAGAAGAAAATTTAATCGCCTATCTACAAGATGAGTTGAGTAAAATTCCACAAAAGCAGTTGAAACTGAAGCTAGAAGATGCCTTGGAGGATATTAATAACCTAAAAATTGGGCGAGATCCTAGCTATGCTTTTAGTCTTACTCCCCATGTCTATTTCATGAAATATTTTTTAGAAAATGTATATTGTCTTTATTTAGCTTGGTTTCTTATTTACGAAGCTGGTTTGCTTCCGAAAAATGTTAATATTCTTGATATTGCAGCAGGGCCAGGAACAGTTGTCTATGGTCTAGCTTTGTTTCTACAAAGTAGTATTGGTTTCTTGCAGATTCCACAGATGCATATATCTTACTACTCTCTAGAAAAACAAGATGCGTTTCAGTATCGAGGACTTCAGTTTTGGCGGCGATATATCGAGTCTCGAAAAACTTTGATCAATGCTTACTTCAGATTTGTCACTGATGACATATTTAACTTTAATTCTCAATTAAGTAATCTTCCAGAAGATTTTTTTGATTTTATTATCATTTCTCACTGTTTCTTTTTGGAGAGTCAGAAAAAGCAGCGAGCGAATTCTATATATCAGAAAATTATTAATACAAGTATTAGAAAAAATGGTTATGTAATACTAATTATACAAGATAAAAAATTATTTAAATCTTATGATATGCCTCGCACAGAAGATATATCTCAAGAACAGTATATAGTTAATCAGTTTGTTTCAGACCTGGATTTAGAGTTAGTCTGGTATAGATATTTAACATCTAGAGATTCAAGAAGACCTTGTTCTGCAATTGAATTTGCAAAGTTTGCTGATGAGAAATTGCCTAAACAACTTTATATGACTTCTCTAATCCAAAAATATTTTGATCAAAGACACAATTCTAACTATAAATTAGATGATTATATAATCATAGCAAAAAAATAAAATTTCTGAGTATTTGTGAACCAGTATTCTCATTATCCAATCACAACATCAAGCAAGGATTTTTGGCATGGAAATTTACACCTAGTGTATGCCTATCGCCAAAACCAAACTCAGCTGATTTTCAATCAAAATCAAGCACCGCTAAAAGTGCAACGCCCATTTTATCCAGAAGGACAAGAAGTTTGTCATAGTGTGATTTTACATACAGCTGGGGGTGTTGTGGGAGGCGATCGCCTATCTTACAACTTCCACCTCCAACCCCATGCTCAAGCATTAATTACTACCGCAACCGCTGGCAAAATCTACCGTAGTAATGGCACAATCGCCAAACAAACTATTGAGATCAAAGTTGACGATCATGCTTATTTAGAATGGTTACCCCAAGAAACAATTGTTTTTGACGGTGCATTATACAGACAAGAAAATATAGTAAAATTAGCTACGAATTCTCATTATTTGGGCTGGGAAATTACTAGGTTTGGACGGAGTGCAAGGGGGGAGAAATTTTTACAAGGAGAGTGGCGATCGCACACCGAAATTTGGCAACAAGGTAAACCTCTATGGATAGATAGACAATGGCTACCAGGTAGGGAAGAAGTATTTCATAGTTTCCACGGTTTGGCAGGACAACCAATCGTAGGTAGTCTAGTCTACATTGGACGAGAAATATCACCAGAAATAGTCGAAAAAGCCCGAAATCTTTGGCAATTGCCAATTACCCATCCCCAAATTGGTGTCACTCGTTTAGAACATGGACTTTTGTGTAGATACCGTGGATCTTCAACTGCTGAGGTGAGAAACTGGTTTATCGGTGTTTGGCAGTTATTACGTATGTCTTTTTTAAATCGTAGTAGCTGTGTACCAAGAGTTTGGCAGATATGAGCCAACAGTTAAGACGCCAACAAGGGAGGTAAAAAGTGCAACTGACGCCGCAGGAAAAAGACAAGTTATTGATTTTTACTGCTGCTTTAGTAGCAGAAAGACGTAAGGACAGGGGTTTGAAGTTGAATTATCCAGAAGCTGTCGCCTATATTTCTGCTGCAATTTTGGAAGGTGCAAGAGATGGGAGGACGGTTGCAGAGTTGATGAGTTATGGTACTACCTTGTTGACACGAGATGAAGTCATGGAAGGAGTACCAGAGATGATTCATGAAGTGCAAGTAGAAGCAACTTTCCCTGATGGGACAAAGTTAGTGACAGTGCATAATCCCATCAGGTGAAGAATTTTAGATTTTGGATTGAGTATGATGATTCCCGGAGAAATAATTACACCACAAGGCGAAATAGAACTTAACCCAGGGCGTCCGACGGTAAAATTACAAGTGTCAAATACAGGCGATCGCCCCATCCAAGTCGGTTCTCACTTCCACTTTTTTGAAGTCAACACCGCCTTAAATTTTGATCGAGAACAAGCGCGAGGAATGCGCCTCGATATTCCCGCGGGAACAGCAGTTAGATTTGAACCAGGTGATGAAAAAGAAGTCACCCTAGTTCCCCTTGCTGGTACACGCCAAGTATACGGATTCAACGGCAGAATTAACGGACAACTCTAAAACCTTCCGCGTTCCTGTGCGTTTCCAAATTTTCCAGGAGTAAACATGAGTTACAGAATGGATCGCCGCGCTTATGCGGAAACCTATGGCCCCACAGTAGGCGATCGCATCCGCCTAGCTGATACAGAATTGTTTATCGAAGTCGAGCAAGACTTCACCACCTACGGTGATGAAGTTAAATTCGGTGGTGGTAAAGTCATTCGTGATGGAATGGGACAATCACCCATCTCCAACGCTGATGGTGCTGTAGACATGGTGATTACCAACGCTTTGATTCTCGATTGGTGGGGTATTGTCAAAGCAGACATTGGCATTAAAGATGGCAAAATATTCAAAATTGGTAAAGCTGGCAATCCCTACATTCAAGACAATATAGATATTATTATCGGCCCTGGGACAGAAGCCGTCGCTGGTGAAGGCATGATTCTGACTGCTGGAGGAATTGACGCCCATATTCATTTTATTTGTCCCCAACAAATCGAAGTGGCGATCGCTTCCGGTATTACTACAATGATTGGTGGCGGTACTGGGCCAGCTACTGGCACAAATGCTACTACCTGCACACCAGGTCCTTGGAATATTTACCGAATGCTACAAGCTGCCGATGCCTTCCCCGTGAACTTGGGATTTTTAGGCAAAGGTAACACTAGTCAACCACAAGGACTTGTAGAACAAATTTTAGCTGGTGCAATGGGGCTAAAACTCCATGAAGATTGGGGAACAACCCCAGCAACAATTGATACTTGCCTCAGTGTTGCCGATGATTATGACGTACAGGTAGCAATTCACACCGACACCCTCAACGAAGCAGGATTTGTAGAAGATACGATCGCTGCTTTTAAAAATCGTGTCATCCATACCTACCACACCGAAGGCGCAGGCGGTGGACATGCACCGGACATTATCAAAGTCTGCGGTGAGGCGAATGTCCTACCATCCTCCACCAACCCCACCCGTCCTTACACTGTTAACACCCTTGATGAACACTTGGATATGTTGATGGTTTGCCATCACCTCGATCCAGGAATTGCCGAGGATGTGGCATTTGCTGAGTCCCGTATCCGTCGGGAAACGATTGCTGCGGAAGACATTTTGCATGATTTGGGTGCGTTTAGCATGATTTCTTCTGACTCCCAAGCAATGGGCAGAGTAGGGGAGGTCATAATTCGTACTTGGCAGACTGCACATAAAATGAAAGTGCAACGCGGATTTTTGCCCCCCCCTTACCAAGGGGGGGAAACAGGGGGGGTTCAGAATGATAACTTCAGAGCAAAACGTTATGTTGCAAAATATACTATTAATCCAGCAATTACCCACGGTATTGCTCAGTATGTGGGTTCAGTGGAAGAGGGTAAACTTGCAGATTTGTGTTTGTGGCGTCCGGCATTTTTTGGTGTGAAACCAGAGATAGTCATTAAAGGTGGAATGATTGCATGGTCGCAAATGGGAGATGCTAACGCCAGCATTCCTACACCCCAACCTGTGCATATGCGTCCAATGTTTGGCAGTTTTGCAGGTGCGCGTCATGCAACATCGTTGACTTTTATTTCCCAAGCAGCCTTAGAAAGGGAAATCCCTAATCAATTAGGCTTAAATAAGCAAGCAGTTGCAGTTTCCGGGATACGCCAGTTAACTAAACAGGATATGAAGCTGAATGATGCATTACCGCGTATGGAAGTAGACGCAGAAACCTATGAAGTTAGGGCTGATGGAGAGTTGTTGACTTGTGAACCAGCAACGGTTTTGCCAATGGCGCAGCGTTATTTTTTGTTTTGATCGGATATTAACTTTCAAGAAATACATTCCCTATATCCCGGTGTGAGAATAAATTCTCAACGCTGATAGCACAATTCCGTTTAAACGGACTCAAAGACTTTCCTAGTCAGATTTATCTGACTTTTGCTATAAGCCAAGAAATTTATTTCTTGGTGGCACAAAAAGTTGGTGCAAGATATGAATTAACCTCAGTTCTGGTTAAGAAGATTTTGCTGTTGAACTTAAGCACCAGTTCTAAAAAATCGAACCACAGAGGCACAGATATCACAGAGGAATGAGAGTTTGAGAGGTATTTTGCGTAAGTCTTAGGAGTTTCAGTCAACGATAGAATCATGGTTTGGGGTTATCCCGAACTCAGGTAAAATTTAAGAATTTTGTAAATCAAGTTGGAATTTACAAGCAAGAGGTTGAGAAACAAGAAAGTTTATTCTTAACTAATAAATTGTCTATAAACTGGTCAATTTTTTGGGTAGAAATGTGCTGCATAACGACGATGTGAGCAATATTTCCCTGTGTGGCTAATTGCCACTTGCGACACAACTCGATAGCAGGTTTGTCAAAAACAACTGTGGTTGAAAAGTCATTAAGTAAAGGATGGTAATCTAGTTCTAGGAGGCGATCGCGTAAATAGCGCGCATTTTGCAAGCAGTTAGCAACCTCCTTATGGAAGTGCTGACTTCTCGTCTGGATAGCATACCACAAAAATAAAGCAGCGAGTCCGCTACGTGAACCTAAAATAGTCATATCTTTACTGCCAATATATTCAACACTTGTCTCAATTTTTTTGACATAGGGTTGACGGGTGAGAACAATTCCGTAAGTGACCGGAGAACCGATAAACTTGTGGCCGCTAACAGAAATACTTCCAATCGGATAGTCGCGAAAACTAATGTAGACGCGCAACGGCTTGTCAACAGACATCGCCCAATCATAGAGAATCACCAACAAGCGATCGCACCAAAACAAATCAAACAGTCTGCTGAAGCAGACTTTAGCTATGAGACTGCGATTTGAATCGCAGGCGGGTTTTTGAACATTTGTGATGCTCCCTTCCAAGCCGGATCGCACAATTGTAGAGAATCACCAATAAGCGATGTCTGACGACAAGCCACTCACTGCATGTCTACCTAATATTTCTTTCCCCCTTGTCCCTACCTATTTATTGCGGCTGATACTCTCTAATCAAATCCAGCGCATTTTGGTACAACTGTGTGTTTCCTTGTTGTAGAAACAGGTCAGCAGCTTTCTGCAAATCAGCGATCGCTCCTTGCTTGTCTGCCCTCGGTTGTAGTAGGCTTGGGCTAAGTAGGGATTAATTTTGAGGGCAGAGTTGTAATCAGCTAAAATGTGTGGAAATATAGCGTTTTGCATTTAATTAGAATACACCTCACCCTTGCCCCTCTCTTGACGGGGTGAGGTTTTTCATTCTTTATTGGTGTACATAGTTCATGACGGCTACTTATCTAATTTGTCAAAACCATTGGTGGATACTGCTGCAACACCTGCTTTAAATACTTTCCAGTATACGATTTAGGATTTTCTGCAACTTCTTCTGGTGTACCCTTAGCTATGACTTCTCCGCCTTTATCGCCACCTTCTGGTCCCAAATCAATCACCCAATCAGCACAACGAATCACATCTAAGTTGTGCTCAATCACCAAAATCGAATTACCTTTATCTACTAATCTCTGCAACACATCCAATAACTTATGCACATCATAAAAAGATAAACCTGTGGTTGGTTCATCAATTAAATAAAGAGTTTTACCTGTGGCGCGGCGTGATAATTCCGTGGCTAACTTGACTCGCTGTGCTTCCCCACCAGATAAAGTTGTTGCAGGTTGTCCCAATTGAATGTAACCCAAGCCAACATCTACTAAAGTTTGCAAACGATTCACAGCTTTGGGAATATTTTGGAAAAACTCCAAAGCTTCCTCAACAGTCATATGCAAAACATCAGCAATCGATTTGTCTTTGTATTTAACTTGCAATGTTTCGCGGTTGTATCTTGCACCTTTGCAGACTTCACACTGCACATATACATCCGGCAAAAAATTCATCTCAATAACATTCACACCTTGTCCGCTACAAGCTTCGCAACGTCCGCCTTTGACATTGAAAGAAAATTGTCCCGGTTTATAACCTCTAGCTTTCGCTTCAATAGTGGCTGAAAAGGTATCTCGAATGACATCAAAAATACCTGTGTAAGTCGCTGGGTTTGAACGAGGAGTCCTACCAATAGGTGATTGATCAATGACGATCGCTTTATCAATTGCATTCAATCCCTTAATTCCATCAATTTCTTTCGGGAAAGGAACTTTACGCAAAAGGTGATGTTGCAATGCTGGGTAAAGTAATTCATTAATTAAAGTAGACTTCCCAGAACCAGAAACACCAGTCACAGCAACAAGTTTACCCAGTGGTATCTCCACATCTATATTTTTCAGGTTATTACGACGGGCATTTTTGATCACTAAACTTACCCCATTCCCTTCTCTTCTCTTCCCAGGAGTTTGAATCACTCGCCTTCCCGACAAATAAGCGCCCGTCAGGGAATTTTCCGCCTCTAATAACGCCTGTAAATTACCTTCAGCAACAATATTACCGCCGTGAATACCTGCACCTGGCCCAATATCAACAATATGGTCAGCAGCCCGAATCGTTTCCTCGTCATGCTCCACTACAATTAACGTATTTCCCAAATCGCGCAACTTAGTTAAAGTCCGCAATAACCTTCCATTATCCCGTTGATGCAAACCTATACTCGGTTCATCTAAAACATATAACACCCCAGTCAACCCAGAACCAATCTGAGTCGCCAAACGAATACGCTGCGCCTCCCCACCCGAAAGCGTCATCGCCGGACGATCTAAAGTTAAATAATCCAACCCCACATCCAACAAAAACTGTAACCTGGCACGAATTTCGCGCAACACCAAATCAGCAATCTGCATTTGGCGATCGCTCAACTTTAATTGATCAACTCTTTCCCGACACTCGCGAATCGACACCCCCGTCAAATCCAACACTCGGTACTGCCCTAACCGTACCGCCAAAGCTTCCGGCTTCAAACGCTTTCCCTCACACACCGGACAGACTTGATCAATCAAATACTGTTCCAATTTTTGCTTAATTAACTCCGTACCTCCCTCATATTGCCTCTGCAATATCGGAATCACCCCTCTAAAGTCTTTCCTTGGCGTCCTTGGCGTCTTGGCGGTTTCTTCTCCATGTAAAATAATCTGCCGCTGTTCCTCCGTCAACTTCTGCCACTGTGTCTGTAACTCAAACCCGTAAGCTTGCCCCAAACCATACAATAACTCCAAATAATAAGAATTATCCTTTTCCGACCAAGGGGCGATCGCAGCATACACAGGTGCTTCCGGATCAGGAACAACCAACTCCGGTGAAAATGTTCTTAAACTGCCGATACCATGACAATGAGGACAAGCACCATAGGGCGAATTAAACGAGAACAAACGCGGCGATAATTCCTCCATCACCGCACCGTGTTCTGGACAGGCAAAGTTTTCGGAAAAGACTAATTCTTGGTCGTTTGTTGTTTGTTGATCGTTGGTAGTTGATTGGGCGTCGGAAGAAGGAGTAAAAAGGATTACCGCTATTCCTTCCGACAGTTTTAAACACGTAGATAGGGAATCGACCAAACGCTCTTGAATACCGTCTTTTTTCACCAAGCGGTCGATTACTACTTCTATAGTGTGTGTAAAATTTTTATCTAACTCAATGGCATCAGAAAGTTCTCGCACTTCCCCATCAATACGCACACGCACAAAACCTTGAGAAGCGAGACTAGATAACAGCTTTTTATGAGTGCCTTTTTTACCCCGGACTACAGGCGCGAGAATTTGAAAGCGGGTGCGATCGCTCAACTCCATAATTCGATCTACCATCTCATCAATGGTTTGAGGCGCAATACAGCGATCGCAAATCGGACAATGGGGTTCTCCAGCCCGTCCAAATAATAACCGCAGATAATCGTAAATCTCCGTCACCGTTCCCACTGTCGAACGGGGGTTATGGGAAGTGGACTTTTGATCAATTGAAATCGCCGGACTCAACCCTTCTATTGACTCCACGTCTGGTTTGTCCATCTGACCTAAAAATTGCCTAGCGTAGGCGCTGAGAGATTCTACATAGCGGCGCTGTCCTTCAGCAAAGATGGTATCGAATGCTAAAGAAGACTTGCCAGAACCAGAAACACCTGTGAAGACAATTAGGCGATCGCGTGGTAATTCTAAATCAATATTTTTCAGGTTATGCTGCCTAGCACCCCGAATTCTAATCTGATTCAGGCTGGTGGAGTTGGGGTGGGAAGGGTGTCCATTTAAGGATGCAGCAAACTGAGTTTCTGACATATCAACAGGCTAATGAATATGGGGCAGCACGAAACAGTCCTTAATAATACTAGCGTTGACTTGCACATAATAGAACAATAGTACTGTTTCATTCATGGGAAATCGAGGGATTGGGGAGTGTGGGGAGTGAAGATGTTCTCCCTTGTCCCCCGTGTCCCCCCGTGTCCCTAATCCCTTATCCCCGATCCCTAACTACGCCTGTTCCCAAAGTTCACGGACATGACCAGGAAGCCAGCTAGCAATTTCTTGAATGCACTTTTCGGAAAGCTCTTCTTTGGTAGCAGAAAATACTGCTTTGACAACGCGTTCTCGGTCAAGGGATGGTGGTAATCCTCCTTCGTTAGCAACTCGGAAGAGGAAGCGATCGCTATCAATTTTGAAGATACCAGGGCCTTGCCAAGGTGGACGTACCCGGCTCAAAAAGCCCACAATCGGATTAGTATCTCGCCAGAGTTCGGCTATTTCCAGCTTTTGGAGTTCTTTTTCTTCTGTGGTGTACGCTGGTTCATGTAATTCCGCTTCGACATGATCGGCGGTTTCTGTGGTCATTAAATCGCGCATAACACGAAATACAACTTCAGTCAAATCTCTAGCATCATAAGGATCAGCTAGCCCACCTCTGACCATGACTTTATCCAGAAACGATCTGTGTTCATCTGCGATCGCAATTGTACAGAAAATCTTAATTATGCAACGCCAAGTTTTTTAACACCAAGGCACAAAGTCACCAAGTATTGTCAAGCCTGTTGCTTGAGTCATTTCCTGGGATGACACCTGTCGTTCTGGACTTCTGAGATATTGCCCATCTAGGATATAAGTTTTATGAACTGCTTATGTTTTCAGTGTGTCTGTTCCACTCGCTTTACACCAGTAAAGATCAAGGCGTTAGATGCTAAGTTAAGTAAATATATGGGGTGAAAAGGCTCCTCAGGGTTAGGGAGGAGCCTTCAGGGTTTACTTAGCTGCTGTGATTATTTCCGTTCGGGACCGTTTCGCTGGCGGCTTCCAGGGTAGCGGTAGAGGCTGAACCTGACAACTCGCCTAAGTTCACCTTCACAACCCGGCGACGTTCTTGTTCAGTTTTAAGTAGGGTTAGGGTAAGAATACCATCGTGATACTCAGCGCGTACGCGATCAGGTTCGATCGCAACAGGTAAGGCAATCAGCCGGCGGAATTTACCATAGGCAAATTCTGAGCGGAGCCACTGACTGTCTTCAGATTGCTGTGGATAAGGATGCTCACCCTCAATCAGTACGGCATCTCGCGTCGCTTGGATATTAAGATGGTTGCGATCGATACCAGGAAGTTGGACACGCAACACCAGGTTATCAGAGGTATCCATTAACTCAATGGCAGGATACCAGCTAACTTCACGCTCTGTAGATGTACCCGTAACCTCGTCAAAAATTTGATCAAGCTGACGACGCAGGGATTCCATTCGCTCAAACGGTTGCCAATTCAGATCAAAAGGTTGCCAACGCATTATTCTCATAAGGTTAGCCTCCTCTTTAATCAATTTTTAAGGTCTGTAGAGTTTATATATTTCAATATAGATTGAGCAGCACAAGGCATCTAACTTCTATCTTGGAATGCAGACTAGATTCTTGTTGTAGCTGCTCTACTCAATATAGATAGCAAACAATTTTGAAACTCTGAGTTTGCTTGAAGTAGTGTTTCCCGAACGGAGGATATGGCGGTTCTCCCACCCAATAGCTTCGAGGAATTTTGTAATTAATTAAGGTGTCGCGAGCGATTCTTCAGTATTTTGGGTTCAGAGTTCACAGCACAAACCCTGTTGCACAAAGAGATTTTGGAAGGCGAGGAGTTGCGAGCGCGCCTTGATCAGGCACAGCCGTAGGGATGCTTTTTCCCAGCGCTTATATCTGGATCTTTTTGTGGTGTCTCAAGCTGAATGTTAAATTTTGGCTAATTTACATTTTTACATTGTGCTTTACGGTGGAGCGATCGCATCCTCTTTCCTGCCGACATCACGCCAAGCTGCAAGTAAAGGCGATCGTCTTGTTCAAGAATTTACTCCCTCACGACCACAGCCGTCTTAAACGGTTTTGTTCGGAAGGATGAATCAAGTTTTTCGAGAGAACCGAACCCACAATTTTTGGCTCACTTATTAATGTGAAATTAGATAGACCAAATTAAATAAATTACATAATTGAACAGCAAAATCGGAGGTAAATCCTATGTCTCTAATTCGTTGGCAACCATTCCAAGAAATTGAAAATTTACAACAAGATATGAACCGTTTATTTGATCGCTTAATGACAAGAGACGGTGAAAGAATCGGTACAAACTTTATTCCCGCAGCAGAAATGCAAGAAACATCAGATGCGATTCATTTAAAACTGGAAATTCCAGGAATGGACGCCAAGGATATTGATGTACAAGTTTCTGCTGAAGCAGTTTCAATTAGCGGAGAACGCAAAGAAGAAACTAAAACTGAAGAAAAAGGAATGACTCGTACCGAATTTCGTTACGGTAAATTCCAGCGAGTGATTCCTCTGCCTGCACGAGTTGAAAATACCAATGTGAAAGCAGAGTATAAGAACGGTATTCTGCAACTCACACTTCCAAAAGCAGAAGAAGAGAAAAATAAAGTCGTGAAAGTGAATATTGTCTGACCCTTGCTAAAGCGAAAGGTTTAAAGGGATCGAAAAATACTTTACCCTTTAACCTTTCCCCAACTCTTGCAAAATAGTTCACAATGAGGGATCAAGATTTTTTCCCCTACACTTTATAGATCCTCACGGGCAATTGTCCACAACTAGGGGATGAAAATTTAACGAACACAGTGCAAGGCGATGCACACAGATGGATTATGGGTTGGCTGTTAAGTTAATCCCCGATCCCCCATCCCTGATCCCCGTTCCCTATTTTCAAGACAGGTCTTATGGAATGGATTGATGGGTTAATGGGAGTACCATCAACTTATCTCCCAACTACTGTTTTTACCTATTCGACTTGATCTTGAACTCAGATGAAAGGAGGAGTTCAATGGCAAAAGTTGTTGGAATCGATTTAGGAACTACAAATTCCTGCGTTGCTGTGATGGAAGGCGGACAACCCGTTGTTATTGCCAACGCAGAAGGCAGCCGTACCACTCCGTCAGTGGTTGCCTACACTAAAACGGGCGACAAATTGGTTGGACAAATTGCCAAACGCCAAGCAGTGATGAATCCTGAAAATACTTTTTATTCAGTGAAGCGATTCATCGGACGCAAATACGACGAAATTACCGGCGAGGCTAAACAAGTTTCCTATAAGGTTCTGCGTGATAGTAATGGCAATGTCAAGCTAGATTGTCCCATCCAAAACAAACAATTTGCACCAGAAGAAATTTCGGCTCAGGTACTACGTAAACTGGTAGATGATGCCAGCACCTATTTGGGAGAACCCGTCAAACAGGCGGTGATTACAGTTCCGGCTTACTTCAATGACTCTCAACGGCAAGCTACCAAAGATGCCGGACGCATCGCAGGGATTGAAGTATTGCGGATTATCAACGAACCTACTGCCGCAGCTCTCGCCTACGGGTTAGACAAGAAAACAAACGAAACCATCTTGGTGTTTGACTTGGGTGGTGGTACATTTGATGTCTCGATTCTGGAAGTGGGTGATGGGGTGTTTGAGGTAAAATCCACCAGTGGTGATACCCATTTAGGTGGGGATGACTTCGACAAGAAAATTGTCGATTGGCTAGCAACGGAGTTTCAACGCAACGAAGGTGTAGATCTACGCAAAGATAAACAAGCTTTGCAGCGCCTCACGGAAGCTGCCGAAAAAGCCAAAATCGAACTTTCAGGAGCAACACAAACAAACATTAACCTGCCCTTTATTACGGCAACCCAACAAGGCCCCAAACACCTAGACATGACCCTCACACGGGCGCAGTTTGAGCAAATGTGTTCTGACCTGCTCGATCGCTGTCGGGTTCCCGTCAATCAGGCTCTGCGTGATGCTAAACTGACGGCTGCTGACATTGATGAAGTTGTATTGGTTGGTGGTTCGACGCGCATTCCTGCCGTACAGCAATTGGTACGGCAAATGACAGGTAAAGATCCGTGTCAAGGTGTGAACCCCGATGAAGTGGTTGCTGTCGGTGCAGCAATTCAGGCTGGAGTATTGGCAGGGGATGTGAAAGACATCTTGTTGTTGGATGTGACTCCTCTATCACTGGGTGTGGAAACCTTGGGCGGTGTGATGACCAAGATCATTCCCCGCAACACCACTATTCCAGTCAAAAAATCAGAAATCTTCTCCACCGCTGCCGATGGGCAAACCAATGTGGAAATCCACGTCCTGCAAGGAGAACGGGAAATGGCAGCCGACAACAAGAGTCTAGGCAACTTCCGGCTTGATGGCATTCCACCTGCACCTCGTGGGATTCCGCAAATTGAGGTGACATTTGATATTGATGCCAATGGTATTTTGTCGGTGTCGGCAAAAGAAAAAGCCACTGGCAAGCAACAATCCATCACGATTACTGGTGCATCCACACTAGATAAATCTGAAGTCGAACGGATGGTGAAGGAAGCCGAACGTAATGCCGAAGAAGACCGCAGACGGCGCGATCGCGTGGATACCAAAAACACGGCAGATTCTGTTGCCTACCAAGCTGAAAAACAACTCAAGGACTTGGGCGACAAAGTCCCTCCTGCCGACAAAATTCGTTTGGAAGGCTTGATTAAAGACCTGCGTGGGGCTATTGATCGTGAAAACTATGATCGCATGAAGTCTCTCACCAACGATATTCAACAAGCTTTGATGCAAATAGGTAGTGCTGTTTACTCCCAAGCAGGTAGTGCTTCCACCAGTGACAAAGGTGGCGGTGAAGATGTGATCGATGCCGACTTTGTAGAAAATAAATAAATAATATCAAGACCGAGCATCTCGTAGTAATTAGCCGAAGTTGATATAAATTGGCTCACCACAAAGGCACAAAGAACACGAAGCTTTGTGTCTTTGTGGTTCATGTTGATGAGTGAATTAATTTGATGATCATGCCAGGATTAGCCGGAATTGATAAGAGTTAAGTTGTATTAAGTTGTATAAAATTAGAAGCAATTCTATATGCTCCCTAAAAACCAGTAAAATCCCAACACAGGCATTAGCCTTATAAGCCAATGGAACTGGATGTACAAACAAAAAAGTGCATCAGGACTTTGAGAGCAGAACGCTTGTATGAGGGTATGAATATTTATGGTGTGACAGGTATCACACAAGCGCAGAAATCAACATGGTTAGAACTGGGCACAGTCGAAGAGAGATAAAAATCTTTATTGACTTCTAGTCCTGATTTTGCTAGTAATTCCTCTTTAACAGCTGACTGACAATATTAAATCTCTTATCCAGTTCGCCAATTATCTTGAGGATATCTGCAATGTTTCGTGGTGGCTGAGAAATTAGTGTATCTTCACTAACTAATCGCTGAAAATCAACTTTTACTTCTCCCCTACGTTCGGTTTGACCATCACTCTCGTAAAACTTCACACCTGCTGATTGCATAATCTTGATCACTTCCTGAGCAAGAATGCCGTAACCTATTGTGGTAGGATGAACTCCATCTAAAGAGAACAAACCGCCTTGAGTACGACCATTGGAGCCAGAGATGAAAAAGCGAGAGTCTGGAACAGGTGAGAGTGCTTGTAATGCTGGTGGTAGTTCGTAGGCTCCACCAACTTCTTCCCACCAAGAAGGTCTAGCAGTGTTATCTTCTAAATAACGGCGGAATGCTAACCTATCAAGTAACCCACAAGTTTCCAGTAAGTACCAATCTCTACCTTCACTTCTCGCTTGTCGCACTGCATCAGTAATATATTCATTGTACTGGTCAATAGCACTATCGATTGCTCTGACTTCTGCTTCAGTAAGATGTGGATGTTTCTTGGGATTAAAATCTGCATCTGCAATCCAAGGTAAAGTATAGTAAGGAAAGTAACGTGAACCCTGTGTAACTTTACCGCTTACTCCCTTAGCGAAGGGTACAATGGTAATATGAGGTACTGTACCAAAAATTACATGCCGAGCGCGAATTTTCTTGACTTCAGCCACTACCTGGTCTAGTTCTGCTTTGAAGTGAATTGGACGCCAGACAGTGTATTGATCGTTGACTTTCATGTCATCATAGCCAGTATCAGTCCATACAACATTAAATGTGAGAATACTGCCTAGAGCATTATTTGCACCAATAAAGACAATCAAAGTTTCAATTCCTTCTGTTTGTGCTGTTCCTTCAGCACCAAGTGCTGTGGCTGCTTGCAGTGGCGTGAGTGCTTTACCATTTGCATCTCTGGCTGAGTTCAAAACCCGGATAGTGGCCCGTTCATTATGATAAGCAACAGTCTGTTGCCAAAAATCATCTTGAGTTTTGTAATTATTAATGATGTCAATGCAAATATCTGCATTGCGTGAGAGAGTATTCCGCAAATCCCAACCGTAAACAGCTAAGTTGTGATTAATCTCGCGTTGATTTACTAGCAGTGAACCTTCGCCACGTTCCCAGTAATCTTCAGTTTTATCTAAGAATCTACGTAAAAATAGTAAAGCTGGCAAAAATTCTAAAAAGTTGACGTTGTCACCAAACTTTTGCTGGAGATTACGGGCCAGAGATTCTAAGTTTAATGGCAATCCATCACCTGGTGAATCATAGTTAGGATAACGCAACTGTTTCCAACCCATTTCCCTAGCGATAATTGCAGGATAGGATAGCCGTGTATTAAAAATTGCTCCACTTTGAAAACCATGTGTAATTGAATCACCAATAGTCACCAGCCGATGCTGAGGCGTTCCTTGTCTATTGACATGCACAGGAATACCCAAAGTTGGATCTGTAATTGGTTTTCGCGCTTCAGACCGCACTTGTACATCCGCAGGTATTTGATTGTTGCTCTGTAGTTGTGCAGTAGTAATATTAGTCATAATGTGCTTTTTTTAACCCTGTATTTAACATGCTCTCACAAAAATTCCTAACATAGTGCTGAGAAAATCTTATTTTTTGAGAGTGGGAAAAGTCATGTCTTACACCTAATTTTTTAATCGTCAAAAAATAATTTTCAAAGCTTTTAACTCAACTCTATAGAACTTACGCAGACTCTACGAATTCTTGGCGTCTTGGCGGTTGATAAATAAAGCTTTTTGACAACGTCACTGCTTTGATTCACATGAGTCATAAATAACAGCACGGCTGAAAGCCAGATGTACGACAACGTTTGTTGCGAATTTTTGAGCAAAAATCTTTCAAAATTTTCTTTGTTACAATGAACTGCTGGTAGGCAGTATCATTATATATAGTTATCTAGCGCATTATAATAGCCAAGATACTTAAATTTTGTTTGCTATATCGGCAATTAGTAATGAACCTATTCAAAATTAAATACTAGCAGAATTATTAAACAATTTATGAGAGGAGAAACAAATGAAATTTGGGATAGATATCGGGCATAATTGCCCACCTGATACTGGTGCAAGAGGAATTAAGATTGAGGATAATTTGACCTTAGATGTAGGCAACAGAGTTATATCTAAGCTAAGAGCTTTAGGGCATCAAGTTGTAGATTGTAAGCCAGACAGAGCCTCAACAGTAGGAGAGTCGCTGAGGAAAAGATGCGCGACAGCAAATGCTAGTGAAGTAGAACTTTTTGTATCCATTCATTTTAATGCCTTTAACCGCCAAGCAAATGGTACAGAAGTATTTGCAATTAGCGATACAGGTAGAAAATTTGCCAAACCAGTATTAGATGAAATTGTGAAATTAGGCTTTTTTAATCGCGGTGTGAAGAATGGTAGTCATCTATTTGTCCTTAAGAATACAAACATGGTTGCGATTTTAATAGAATGTTGCTTTATCGATTCGCAAAAAGACATGAATCTGTATAATCCAGAGGCAATGGCGAATGCGATCGTCAAAGGTTTAACTGGTAAATTACCTACCGCAGCTGTAACTCCCGTTGCCGATGAAGAAGACAATCCAGATACAACCATCCAGAGATTGCAAAAAGCTTTAAATCGACTTAAAATTACCGATAAAAATGGTAGGTCTCTGTTAGAAGATGGCATTAATGGTGCTACAACCAAATCGGCAATAGAAAAATTTCAAAGTATAACTGGTATTCAACAAACGGGAATTGCTGGAGACACTACCTGGAATGCAATTAATCAAATTTTAGCGAAACGAGTTATTAGAGTAAATCATGCAGGTGGTATAGTTGTCAGATACCTGCAATTCCGCTTGGGTGTGGAAATTGACGGCGTTTATGGACCACAAACAGAAGCAGCAATGAAGAGATTTCAGCAACAAAATGGTTTAACTGCTGATGGAATTGTTGGACCTATTACTTGGCAGAAATTAATTGGTTAATAGATGTCTTTTGTTGTTGGTTGTTTGTTGGTTGATGATTATTTCAACCGACAAACAACACTTGAGGAGAAATTTATGGCTTTTAACATCTCTGTACTGAAATTACCAGTTCTCAAAATTGGTTCTAATGGAATTTATGTGAGTGCGTGGCAAAGTTTTTTAAAAGAAGCTGAATATCCGATTCAAACTGTTGATGGTGACTTTGATAAAATCACTGACGAAGCTACTCGAATTTATCAACAAAGAAATGGCTTAGAAGCCGATGGAATTGTTGGTAACGGCACATATAGTAAAGCCATTACTCAAGGTTTTATCGCTAAAATTCCTAACCTTTCAGCTAGTACATTGCTGAATTATTTAGGTTTTAGTGAGACAGAAGTTAAGGATTTACAAAAGTGTTTAAATCAGGTAGCACAACTCAATCCTCCATTAACAGTAGATGGTGATTTTGGTAATACAAGTACCAAAGGATTAACTGAAGCATATAAAAAAAGAGATGTACGTCTACGTGGTGAATTAGAACAAGCTTTGAGTGATACCACTAAACAAAAACTGGGGACAAACTTTACCCAAGCAATGGATATATTTAATACCTATGCAAAAACACAAAGATTTCGGTTGAGTGGTTCCCATTGGGTTGATTATTTTCCCACAAGTAAGTTAATTGCTGATTTAGCTTCTCCTTTTCGTGAAAAAGTAGAAGCATTTCACAATGCATTGATTGATGCTGGCTGTCAGGTGATTGTTACTGCTACCCATCGTCCCAAAGAACGTGCTTACCTAATGCATTATTCGGCTAGAATCAATCGCCAAGAAATATCCCCCCAATATGTACCAGCAATGAATGGAGTTGATATTAATTGGGTGCATTATACCAATGCAGGCTCAATACAAGCTGCTAAAGAGATGGTAGTGGCTTATGGTGTAGGTGGTAATCCTGTATCTTTAAATTCTCGCCATATTCAAAGATTAGCAATTGACTGGAATGTAACCTGGGATGGCAAAATTAATATTAGGGATAGAAACGGCAGAATGGTTAGCGTTGGTGAACCTTGTAATGCTGCTTTGAATAAAATTTTATGGAAAGTGGGCGAATCTTACGGTGTATATAAACTGAGTAATGACCCTCCCCATTGGTCAGTGGATGGTTATTAAGTGCTTAGGCAAAATTAAATTCATTCGTAGAGACAGACAATAGGTAATAGGGAACAGCTTGAAAATATGTAATTAATTGTGTAATGGTAATTAAAAGTTGGGGAAAAGATTAAAGGCGTAGACTTAGATCTTGCACCTAGTTTTTCGTCCGCCAATAAATAAATTTCCAGAGTATTTAGCTCAAGTAAGCTCAAGTTCGGCTAATTGCTTACAGTATTATGCTTCGGTGTTGGTCATTAACCATTACCCTTTAACCTTTCCTCTTTACCTGAGTCTTGCAAAAGCGACTTTTGCAAGAGGTCTATTATTGCGTACTTGCTGGCTGTAATGGTAAAGTGCCATTGTGCAATACTGGGTAATGTTTTTGTGTGAATCCCATTGAGATTCCGAAAAATAAGGATATATAACTGAATAAATCATCAGCACTCCTATTAACTGGAGAGCTTACTAATGCTTTACCTTCTCCAACGTCTCGTCCTGATCATACTTTGCCTGACTTTCCTGGTTTCGTGTGATATCCTGGCTCCTCAGTCTCCGACAACAGATACATCAACACAACGTCGTACAAAAGAGGCTTTGCAGTTACAACAACAGGGACTGCAACAGTTCAATCAAGGTAAGTTAAGTCAAGCTTTAGCAACTTTTACACAGGCGTTAGATATTTTTAAAGCAACTGAGCAGCGTCAAGGCGAAATAACGACTCTCAAATATATCGCAGAGACTTACGAGAAATTACGCGATTACCCCAAAGCCTTAGATCATTATCAGCAAGCCTTGATTATTGCTAAAGAAACTGATAACAAGACTGAGGAAATGGAAATTTTCAGTCATATAGGTGTAATTTATTACAAAACTGGAGTTTATGGGAAAGCACAGGAGCTTTATCAACAAGCTTTGGTAATGGGTAAAGAAACCAATAACATGCAAGCCCAAGCAGAAATTCTGCACCAAATAGCTTCTCTTTTAGAAGCACAACAAAAGCCTGAGTTAGCGATCGCTTTTTACAAGCAAGCAATTAATGCTTTGGAGGGAATGGAACTAGATTCCCAACCATCGCCACCAAAACAAATTCAGCAGTTGTATACAAGCAGGTTAAAAAATACCTATCGCCATCTAGCTGATTTGTTACTCAAGCAAAACCGTATAGTGGAAGCACAAGTAGCTATTGACTCGCTCAAAGTCCAAGAACTAGATGGTTATCTGAATAATGTCCGAGACAAAGCCAAAACACCCCAGGGCGTAGAATATCTGCAACCAGAAAAGCAAGTTGTAGATAAATTTAACAATGAAATTTCTCTAGTAGTCAAACAGGGTAAAGAACTCAGTGAATTGCAAAAGATTCCCGAAAAAGACCGCACACCTCAACAAGAGACACGCAGACAAGAATTGGAAGCTGCTCAAAGAGAAACCTTAAAAGAATTCTTAGCATTTAGTGACAGTCCAGAAGTCATGGCTCATGTCCAAGAACTCAACCGGGCTACTGGTGGTGAAAATCTCAATCCTAAAATACTCAGACGCCTGCAAGACTTTATTAAGCAACTGGATATAAATGCGGTTTTGCTCTATCCCCTAATTCTAGAAGACCGCTTGGAGCTAGTGTTAGTTACCCCTTATACACCCCCAATCCGTCGTTCTGTGGTTGTGAAACGTCAAGAATTATACCGGGCAATTGAGGAATTCCGCAAAGCTTTAGAGAATCCACCAAACGATGCGAAAAAACCAGGACAGAAACTTTATAGTTGGTTAATTCAACCAATGGAACCTGCTCTGAAGGAAGCAAATACGAAAACCATTATATATGCACCAGATGGACAGTTACGCTACATACCCCTGGCAGCCCTTTATAATGGCCAAGAGTGGTTGGTACAAAATTATCGGGTAAATAATATTACTGCTCTTAGTCTCACCGATTTACAAGAACGTCCACGGAATTTGAAGATATTGGCAGGTGCTTTTACACGAGGGAATTACGATATTAAGGTTGGTAAGCGTACCTTTAAGTTGGGTGGACTACCTTTTGCGGCGAAGGAAGTAGAAAATGTCACCTCAGCGTTTCCTGGTTCAGCAAAGCTGATTAATTCAGAATTTACTAAACAAGAAACTGTAAAGGTGATGAGTAATTTCCCTATCCTTCATTTTGCCACCCATGCTGCTTTTGTTCCAGGTGCGCCGGATGAATCTTTTATTTTGTTTGGTGACGGTGATGTAGCTAGTTTTCGGGATTTACGATTTTGGAATCTTTCTAACACTGATTTAGTAGTATTGAGCGCCTGCGAAACTGGGTTAGGAGGACACTTAGGTGATGGTATAGAGATTTTGGGATTTGGCTATGTTATGCAAGAGGCGGGTGCAAAAGCTGCGATCGCTTCTTTATGGCAAGTTTCTGATGACGGTACACAAGCACTGATGAATGCTTTCTACGCCGCACTCCAACAAGATAAACTCAGCAAAGTTGCAGCTTTACAAAAAGCCCAATTATCACTACTCAATGGCATTTACGACCATCCCTACTACTGGGCAGGATTTATTTTAATTGGGAATGGGATGTGATTGGTTAGTAGTTAGTAGTGGGCGTAGCTTTCGTTGTCACTCAATGCAACCTAACTACTATTTTCTTAACTAAATATAGCAATTCCAAATCATTTGTGAGAAGTGAGATCCCCGACTTCGCAAGAGTTGTTGGGGATCTGGGGTTCCGTATTTTCTCACAACTCAATTAGGATTGCTATATGGGATTCCTATTTGGTTTTTGAAAAAAATTCCTTCTTTCCTCTTGCCTATTTTCTATTTCCTCTTGCCTGCCTCCGCAAGTAAATTCATTCATCAAATCAGATTACTATATTTGCTTTTATAAATTCAAAAAATAAATTCTATTTATAGCCACATATTAACTTGATTTTTTCTAAATAAAGATATTTTGAAGATAAAAATTTAACTATTTTTTATCGATTAATTAATTAATTCATAAACTGTTCTTAACTGCAAAGAATGTAGTTTTATTTACAGGTCTAGATTTCAACACAAATCTGTCGTTTTATTGCCAGGATGTTTAAATTTTATGTCACTGATTTAAGCAGTGTAACTACTTCTTCAGTAATGACAGATGCTGTTGTATTTGGACTATTTTGTTGCAGCGATCGCCCAAGCCGTAACTCAAGAGCAGTAGATAAAACCAAGCAAATCAAAATTCCCACTACTTTTGAGTGTCGGTTAGTTACAAAAACTCAACTTTTAAAAATCATTAGTTTAGCGTCACGGAGTAAACTTTATGGTGGTCAAGGGAATAAGATTAGGGCTTAACCGCTTCACTTTGATGATTTCATTAGCACTATCCACAGCAACTTTTGCTGTGTCAATGCCTTCAGTTCTGTCTCAAGGTACAAACAGAATCACCATCGATGGTTCTAGCACAGTCTATCCAATTACTGAAGCCGTTGCAGAAGACTTTCAAAAAAACACAGGAGGTAGAGTAAAAGTCACAGTTGGTGTTTCTGGAACTGGAGGCGGTTTTAAAAAGTTCTGTTCTGGTCAAACTGACATTTCTAATGCTTCCCGACCCATCCTTGCTAAAGAAATGCAAGCTTGTAATAGTGCTGGTATTAAGTATATTGAACTGCCAGTTGCTTACGATGCTTTAACAGTAGTTGTCAACCCTGCAAACACTTGGGCAAAAAGCTTAACTGTGGCTGAATTGAAAAAAATCTGGGAACCAGCAGCCCAAGGCAAAATTAAAAATTGGAATCAAGTCCGCCAAGGATTTCCCAATGCTCCCCTCAAGCTTTATGGTCCAGGACCAGATTCTGGTACATTTGACTACTTCACCGAAGCCATTGTTGGTAAATCCAAGGCTAGCCGTACCGACTACACTCCCAGCGAGGACGACAACGTACTAGTTCAAGGGGTAAGCCGTGACAAAAATGCCCTTGGCTACTTTGGCTATGCCTATTATGTTCCAAACAAGAATCGTTTGAAGGCGGTGGCAATTAATAACGGTAAGGCTACAGTAGCACCTTCTGAACAAGCAGTGTTGAACGGAAGTTACCAACCTTTATCCCGCCCTATCTTCATTTACGTCAACGCAAAGTCAGCACAGCGTAAAGAAGTCAAGGATTTCGTGAATTTTTACCTCAAAAACGGTGCTAAATACGCAAAAGAAGTAAGATACATACCTTTACCATCCTCAGCTTACAATTTAGCACTCAGCCATTTTCAAAAACCCAAACTGGGAACAGTCTTTGCTGGTAAAGAAGCTGTAGGATTGCGGATTGAACAACTTCTACAGCGGGAAGCACAACAATAAAAAATTTTGCCGTGAGTTAAATATCTAAAAATATATAGAGACGCGATAAATCGCGTCTCTACAAGCAGTTAAATGCAAAATATTGTTTTCCATGCAGCAGCAAACTGAAACGCTAAAAAATGTTTCTATATCCCCAAAGTTAGTAAGGGATTTGCGAGAACGGGTGATAGAGTTCCTGTTATTTCTTGCAGCTTTTTCTTCAGTAGCCACAACTATTGCCATTATTGTTCTGTTGGTATACGAATCTGTAGAATTCTTTGGCAAAGTTTCTCTTAAGGAATTTCTCACAGATACTCAATGGTCGCCTTTGTTTGCTGACGCCCACTACGGGATTTTGCCCCTAGTTTCTGGAACTTTGGTAACAACCACCATTGCTTTGTTAGTATCAGTACCAATGGGCACAATCACGGCGATGTATCTCAGTGAATTTGCTAATCCCAGACTGCGAGAGGTGGTTAAGCCTTTTTTAGAATTGTTAGCAGGTATTCCGACAGTAGTTTACGGCTATTTTGCGCTTTTATTCGTTACCCCACTTTTGCAAACAGTTCTACCTGACTTACCTGGGTTTAATATGTTGAGCGCCGGATTGGTCATGGGTATAATGATTCTGCCTTTAGTTAGTTCTATTAGTGAAGACGCAATGCGGTCAGTTCCTCTGCACATACGAGAAGGTTCCTATGCGATGGGGGCAACACGCTTGCAAACAGCTTGGCGAGTAGTATATCCATCTGCCATTTCTGGAATATTTGCAGCCTATATTTTAGGTATATCTCGTGCGGTTGGGGAAACAATGATCGTTGCGATCGCCGCGGGACTCCAACCAAATTTAACCTGGAACCCAATGGATGAAGCAGCCACAATCACCGCTTACATTGTGCAGGTTAGCTTAGGAGACTTACCATATGGTAGCCTTGAGTATCAAACAATATTCGCCGCCGGACTGACTTTAGTGTTGATGACACTAGTTTTCAATATCATTGGATACTTTCTGAGCAAACGCTATCGGGAAATTTACTAGTATGTCAGGAGAAAATCTACAGGAACTCCGAGCTAATATTTCTTGGCGCAAATTGCTAGATGCTATATTTGCTATTATTGGCTTGTTAACAATTCTCGTAGCAATTATTACTCTGTTAGCATTAATCATTCGTTTAGCACTAGATGGCACACCCCGTCTGAACTGGCAATTTTTTACTTCTTTTCCTGGTCGTGATCCCGAAGAAGCTGGAATCCTATCTGCTTGGGTAGGAACAAGCCTAGTTATGCTGGTAACTCTTGTGGCTGCAGTCCCACTCGGTGTCGCCTCAGGGATTTACTTGGAAGAATACGCACCGAAAAACTGGTTGTCTGCACTCATTGAAGTTAATGTAACTAACCTTGCCGGTGTACCTTCAATTATCTACGGTCTATTGGCACTAGGCTTATTTGCAGAGCAGTTAAAATTGGGCGAAAGTATTCTCACAGCAGGTTTAACTCTAGCTTTATTAGTATTGCCAGTTGTTATAGTTACAACCCGCGAGTCTCTGCGAGCTATTCCCAATAGTATTCGCGAAGCAGCCTATGCATTGGGAACAACCAAATGGCAAATGATCTGGGATCATACATTACCCTATTCCATGAGTGGCATTTTAACAGGAGTGATTATCGCCCTAGCCAGAGCGATCGGCGAAACTGCTCCCCTGATCACGATTGGCGCTCTCACTTTTATCGCCTTTTTACCAGAGCCTCCCATAAAAAGCCAGTTTCCTTTTATCTCCCTTAAATGGTTGCAAGCGCCTTTTACAGTAATGCCCATCCAAATGTTCAACTGGGTATCCCGTCCTGAGCCAGAATTTCAATTTAATGCAGCCGCAGCAGGCGTCATACTCATTGCCATGACTCTGGTCATGAATGGAATTGCTATCTATTTACGCTATCGTTTTCGTAGAGGTATTAAATGGTAGAAAGCAACAATAAATTACAAACGTTGCAACCCAAAGCCAAGGTCGAACAGCTCAATTTCTACTACGGTTCTACCCATGTGTTAAAGGATGTCAACATGGTTGTAGCTAAGAATGTAGTTACTGCATTGATTGGACCATCTGGCTGTGGTAAAACAACCTTGTTACGCTGTTTCAATCGTCTGCATGACCTCTATCCAGGTAATCGCTACGAAGGATCAATCTTACTAGACTCTGCTCCTACTAATATTCTGAGTCGGAAGGTAGACCCAATTGAGTTGCGGATGCGGATTGGTATGGTATTTCAAAGACCAAATCCCTTCCCTAAGTCAATTTATGAAAATGTCGCCTATGGTTTGCGAGTCAGGGGTATATCAAAACAAAGCATTATTGATGAAAGAGTAGAGCAAGCCCTCCAGGATGCTGCTTTGTGGGATGAAGTCAAAGACCGTTTGAAGGACATGGCTTTTAACCTTTCAGGGGGTCAGCAGCAGCGCTTGTGTATCGCTCGCGCTTTAGCAACAAATCCAGAACTGATTCTTTTTGATGAACCAACTTCTGCTCTCGATCCCAATGCAACTTCTAGCATAGAACAGTTAATTGGTCAGTTAAAGCAACAAGTAACAATTCTCATCGTCACTCACAGTATGCAGCAAGCAGCACGAATCTCTGACTACACAGCTTTTATGTACTTGGGTGAATTAGTAGAATTTGGGGCGACACAGAGTGTTTTTAGTAGTCCAAAGCAGGAACGGACAGCCGATTATGTTTTTGGACATATTGGTTAGTGAAAGCTCTGCTTTCTTCAAGATTTTAACTGCACAGAAGCTGAGAGTGTAGAGAAAATGGGGGACGTGGCTACCCCATTACAGGACTATATTTAATATTTGTAGTCAATGAACACACACTGCAAATTGTGTTGCATATTTGCAGGATGATTTTATTTTTTCTCTTAATTGAAAAACTCAATCCTTGGCGTTCTTGGCGTCTTGGTGGTTCGTTTTTGATGTTAAGTGCAAATTGGTATTAAGCACTCACATCTTATTAAAATTCATATTTAAATAAACCAGGGTAGGTTAGTCATGGCAAAAAAATCTGCCAAAAATCATATTATGTCTTCTCAAGATAATAACACAATATCTTTGTTAGAACTGCTCACAATTTTAGAAGCACATCGCAATCATATTATTGTCAATCTCAAGCATCTACAAGCAAATTATCAAAGAACTAAGGCTATGACCGTGGAAGAACTGACTCAAAAATATCCGCATTTGCAGTTTTCTAAAGACGAGCAAGAAGGTACATTTTTTATAATTGGTGACAGTATCATTAGCGTATACGCAACAAGGGAGTGTTACTCTAAAAAAGACAGTGTTGCAATAGAAAAATAATATCCCGCTGGAACACTTGTATTATTCCTTGGGGTCGGTAATTGGTAATTGGTAATGGGTAATTGGGATATTACTACACGCAATACCCCAGCTTTATATCATGACCAATTAGCCGGAATTAGTATAAGAGAATTATAGAGTTCAGCAATTCGTGGTGAAAAAACTCTGCGTCTGGTTGCGTTTCCTTTGCGATCCTCTGGGTTATTTATCTATCAAATAGAAACCAAAGTTTCACCTGTCTGGTGTTCAATTTTAGTAAGCAGTTCTAAAACTTGTTGATACTGTGTAGTATTTCCTTGTCGTAAAAATAGGTCTGCGGCTTTTTCAAAGTCCTCTATTGCCCCAAAGTAGTCTGCCTGATTATAACGAGTTACACCCCGGTTGTAATAAGCAAAAGCTTCATTGGGATTGAGACGCACTGCTTGATTATAGTCTTCGATCGCTCCCTTGTGATCTCCCTGCTCATCACGGACATTCCCTCGACCCACATAGGCAAGAGCATCATTTGGGTTAAGACGAATTGCTGTGCTATAGTCTTCTAGAGCTCCTTTTTTGTCTCCTAAATCATTGCGGGCAAGACCTCGGTTGTAGTAGGCAAGAGCATAATTAGGATCAAGATTAATAGCTCTGTTATAGTCCTGTATGGCGCTTTGGCTGTTTCCCAAGTCATAACGGCTGTATCCGCGATTGACATAGGCGACAGGATCACGAGGGTTGAGGCGAATTGCTGCGGTAAAGTCCTCTATTGCTCCTTGTTTGTCTCCTAAATCGTAGCGGGTATAGCCCCGGTTCACATAAGCGATCGCATCATTAGGATCAAGTCCAATGGCTGCGGAAAAAGCTGCGATCGCACCTTCTAAATCTCCTTGATTATACTTATTGACTCCCTGATTGTAAAAGTCATCTGCTTTGGTGGTTGCAGCTTGTTCTATTCTGGGGCTGGTTATCTGTTTAGCATTAGCAGGTACTACAGATGCGGTCAAAGTCAATATAGCAATTCCACAGAACCCTACAACCCCTGTCAATACTTGACCTGATAATTTTAGTCTCATTTTTATAGCATTATTTATAGTTGCTTCTTTATATTGCTACACTTCTGGGAGATTTTTTTACGCAATAATTTTGTAAAACTGTGTAAAGTTAAGTGGAAGATTCGCAAGAATTTATTTTTTTAGATCAACGAACACCGTGCAAGGCGATGCACACGGATGATTTATCTGTGTTTGTTGTCTTGCACTAAAAATTTTTGGTTATATCTTGGGTGATTTTCGTAATCGTGATCATCACTGATGTATTCATCTGGCAAATGAACCTATTTACCTACACCCATGATTAAATCTCTTCATTCAAAATTCCCGATTCGAGTTCGTTGGAATGCGATGATCTCCCAAGCAACAGTTGGCTTATTGTGTTTGTCTTCACCGTTATTGATCACCAGTGCTAGCTGGGCGCAGCAGGCGAATGGACAAGATATTAGAGTAACTGTACCCCTCAAGGGTAATTCTCAACCTAGTGCTAATCTTGGTGCTGCGGCTGTACCAGTGTTAATTCAGGTGTTACAAGGCAAACAAGCGCCAGCAGGCTTTGATGCAAGTTCTGCAATACCTATTTTAATTCAAGGGTTACAGGGCAATAATCCACAAATACGCTCAGATGCTGCTGCTGCGGTTCCCGGTATTCTTCAAGCCTTGCAAAATCAAAATCCACAGCTACAACAGCAGGTGCAACAACTAGGTCAACCAAACGTCCAACCACAGGTTCAACCACAGGCTCAAGTGAATGCTCAGCCCAAAGTCCAATCAAATGCAGGTAGATGTTTTGTGTCCAATCCAACATCTGTTCTACCTGCACTGATTGGAGGTTTGCAAGATAAAGACGAACTGGTTCGCTTTTTTGCTGGTGCAACTCTCGGCTGTCTTGGCGATCAAGCTAAAGGTGCAGCTCCTGCTTTACTCACTAGTTTGACAGACCCCAGTCAAGCTGTGCGCTTAGTTGCTGCCTTTGCTTTGGATAAAATCGGTATTGGTATTCAGCAAGCAGCTAAAAATTTATCTGCTGGGCAATTAAATCAATTAGTATCTTCTTTTAGCTCTAGCCTTGGTTTTTTAGCTGATCCATTAATTAAGTTACCCCAGAATGCGGTTAACTCTTTATTCAACCCTTTACAAACTTCTCAACCAGTCCAACAGCCAGTCCAACAGCCCAGATAAAATCCCCGAATTACCGGATAGCCAAACTCAAGATAAATTTTGCGATCGCCCGACAATGAATGCAACTACAGGCGATCGCTTTCAATGTTCAAGAAGTCTACTATCACTTAATTACTGCTTAACCAAATTATCCAACTCTTGCTGCATTTGACCACGGACAAGTTCGTAGCAAGCGTTGACATAATCGCGATCGCACGCTGCTTCTCTACCATAGTGTTCAAAAACTATTGGTGGACAAACTCGTGTGCGGATGGGTACTGGTAAAGGAATATTAGGTAAAGGTCCTAACGACAATCCCCAGGGTAAACCTAAATAAATGGGAAAGACAACCGGGTCGATCCCAAATAGCCAAGGGATTCCCCATTGATGTAATTGCTGGGCTAAGTCGTAACGCTCAGCCAGAACAATCAGTGTCTCATGAGCGCCAGTAGAAATGAGTGGTACTATGGGCACTTTTTCTCGTAGTGCTAGTTTGATAAAGCCTTGGCGTTCAGCAAAGTAGATTTGATTACGCAAAGAATAAGGTCGAAACAGATCTTCTGCGCCACCAGGATAGACGAGTACGCTGGCTCCGGAACGCAAAGCTGCGATCGCCATTTTCGGATGAGCAATGATGGCTCCAACTTTAGCAGCAGCTTGTGCTACAGTGGGGAACTCTTTCCAAACCGTGGGATGCATCAAACCGTAGATTGGTTTTTCCACACCGAAGCGTTTAAACCAGTCGTAGACCATCATATGGGTGTCGGGAGCAGCGAGTCCGCCATTATGGGAACCTACGAATAAAACTTTTTCGTTGCTGGGTATATTTTCCCAGCCACTAGTCTGGACTCGAAAATAGTATTTATACAGCCACTCCCAAAAAGGCATCAAAAATTTGATAAATTCTGGATCTCGCTGATCCAAAGACCAGCCGATTTCGGTTTGTTGAGATAGTTGTTTTGACTTCTGTGTTGGCATTTCGCCTCAATTAATCTCCCTTTTGGTGGTAGTAAATTTGAGAGTGATGTGTAAGCGGTCGTGAATTCTCATTTTACTCAACAGGTGATAGATAAAATAAATATTTAAAAATGTCAGTATTATGTAATTTATCTAAATAACTCTTTTAGAGATTAATGTATTGCTTTATTTGCTTGATCAGTCTATAGTTTTAGAGGAAGAAAAATAATACTCTTTTCTACTACTCATGCCCAAGCCAAAGTGTAAGGTTTTGAAAATGCACAATTTATTGAACTAGGTTGTGGGTAGAACGAAGAAAAGTTTCTAAACTTAATTCAGGGGATGCAAAACAGCGGGAGGATGTGATAATGCCCACGACTGTTATTAAAAGTGTGCTTGCACGACTAGTGAATGCTAGTTCTGGAACAGAAAAAGATTTGGTGCGCACATACTACTTTTTTTGCAACTATAATATTGGTTACCTGAACTATTGGTTATTTCTGACCTAAATAGTGTTTAACCATATTAGCATTTGCTCCCATATATTATCCACAAGACTTTCATATTCGAGAATAACTTCCTAAGTCTGTAGAAGTTTACGTTGTGGATAGCAAGACTTCATGAAAAGAAGAATTAAAAGCTATTGATTCCGAAAAAGTAAAGCTTGAATTTTTATACCTGGGAGTCGGCTAACTCCGAAAATATATACCTGTAAACTTTCTCTAAGGTTAAAGCTTGCACCGATTTAAGTATAAAACTGTACTAAGCAAGGATATGTGCGATAAAGCCACATTATTTTTATGGGTTTTGATCGCTAAATCAAGGACTTTTAAATTAATACTGAGTGACCAAATATTATCAAGAAATTTATTTATTGAATTATAGGAATTATACGCTTGAGGGGTGAGAATTTATTTCCTGATGGATAATCAATTTGGTGCAAAATCCAAGCTTATGAATTCGCTTATTTATTTTCACTGCTACGGATTTTAGTTCCAATAAAAGCAACAACAAAATGACTATTTATGCAGAGAATCAACAATCTTAAGTCCTGACTTTTAACCAGAATTCTAATTTGCAAGCATACTGCTAAGATTTATCCATTTGTGTTGTGAAGGTAATTTCATTCTGAAATCTAAACAAGTGCATCTAAACAAGGAGATCTAAGAATGCTCACAAATAATATCAACGCAGACCAGTACAAATTGGACGTAAATTTACACAACGAAGAAATTCTTGATGCTACTAAACTCGATCTTAACCAGTTAACAATAAAAATTAGCAAAGTTGCAGAAATTTCCAATTCAGATTTACAAAGGTTGTTTGAAATATTTAATAAGTTTAAATTTGTCATTTTGGAATGTGAACCAATCCCGAATCTGCAAGAAAACTTGTTAGCTTTACAAAAGTATTTTGGCTCCATCAAGAAACATAGGCTTTCTGCTCCTAACGGTATTAGTACAATTGAAAACTTACGCGACTCTTCCCTTGCTAAAACTTACGTAGCTACAAGTAATATAACCCATTTCATGCATACAGACGGCTCTTTTGAAATGGAACCTCCTAAAATTGTTGCTATGCAGTGTGAAGTTCCCTCTAAAACAGGAGGACTATCTCAAATCATTTATGCTGAAACTGTCTATGAATATTTAAGAAATAACTATCCTGAAGAATTACAGAATTTGTTCAATTATCCATTGACTATAACCAGAGGAGATCAAACAGGTAAACGAGCAATATTTACAGAGTACGAAGACAGAATGTTCATGTGTTTTAGGGCAGATGCAATCATCTCAGTTGCGATTCCACCACAAGTAGAAAGGGCTTACAATCTGATTAAAAACTATGTCAACGATACTAATAATCAATTAATTTTTCAACTTCAACCTCATCAAATTATTATACTTGATAATGCGAGTGTTCTACACGGAAGAACATCTTTCCCAGAAAATGAATTTCGCAAACTAAATAGATTACACTTTAACGGAGTTTCCGAATATTCTCATTATTTTCAGCTTGGTTTTATACCAAAATCTAAGCCGTTAAGTAGTGAAAGCAATTAAAAATTGATTAGTAATAGTGCTTGAATACTCAAGCACTATTATTACCTGTGATTCATGAATTTGCACAAATTTTAATCTTCATTAAGCCTATTAAGAATATTCAATATAAATCGGGTGTATCAATGTTTAGTGCCAATAATTATTCAATCATCATTATTCTTGGAATTGTTTCCTTTGTTTTAAGCTTTTTTGGTGCTTCTGTAGGCTTGATGTTAGGTCAGATTCGGCTTCCTTTAATTGTATATGCCTTACAATCAACTGCTAATGGAATAGGTATTGCCACAGGTACAAATCTAGCTACTGCTGCTATGGGCGCATGTGCTGGTACCTATTATCACATTAAGGAGGGTCGTGTTAATTATCGGGTAGTCTGTGCAATAGGTATTCCCTCAGCAATCGGTGCGATTATCAGTGTACTTGCCTTTGCTCGGATACAAGCAGATTGGATAAAAGTTGTTATCGGAATTGTACTTATTTACTCAAGCTTTCAGATAGCTAATCCTAAAAAACCTAATCAAGGTGAAGATAAACTTTCAACTCACCAACGTTTCTTAATTGAAATAGGAATTGGAGTTGGCTTGGGGTTACTAGCGGGTATCGTAGGTCTAGGATTGGCTAGTATCAGATTACCTGCGATGATTAGAGTTTTGGGTATGGAGCCAAAGGAAGCAGTGGGAACGAACTTAGCTATTAATTTTCTGACTCTAGCTACTGGTGGAACAGCTAGTATGCTGACTTTGGGAGTGCATTGGCCACTTCTTTTGTCACTTGTACCAACAACGTTATTAGGTAGTTATATTGGAGCAAAAACTCTTAAAAAGATTGAATCTTCCAATCTTCGCAAATTAATTGCTTGGGTATTGGGTGGTACGGGAGCATTCATGATTGCTGAAAGTATGCATTAATTGCTCGGGTAATAGATAATTAGTTTTTCCTATTACCTATTACCTACAGTCATTCACAGATATGATCAATCCTCAAACTGACTTAAAACTTGAAGGTAGTCCGAATTGTTCCTACAAATATAGTGTCGTTATTGTCATTATGTTCTGGATTAGTAATCACAAATAAGCCAGGAGTAATGGCAATATTATCTGTAACCTGCAACCGATAAAAACCTTCTATGTGCAAAGAAGTATCTTGATCTTTTACCAGACTACTTTCTATAACTTTTGGTGGCATACCGAAGACGATCCCGGCTAAATTACCTTTTCCTCCTAAGTCTGGAAATGCCAAAGTTACAGCGTAGTTCAGGATATCTGCGCTATCATCGCTGACTTCTGATCGTGCCAATGAATAAGCTAACCAACCAGAAAGAGTAAATTGAGGACTGATGCGCCAGCTAGTTTCTAGACCAAAGGAATCTGCTGAGGTAGAAACATTACCAAAAGGTCTGACTGCATTGGTACTACCCGTACTACCTGTGAGGTTGACACCACTATTACTACCTCCTGCATTATAGGAGCGGACATAAGTCAAGCCTAGATTTAAATTATTGATTGGCTCAAAGATGAATTGTGCCACAGCGCCGTAGTTACCGTTGAACAGTCCGTTTTCTCCACTAGAATCTTCAGGATCGCGAACCATATAGGCGAAGTCGAGACTGGCGCGATCGCTAAATTGATAATTGACCACTAACCCAGTACTACCAGCCGTTCGGTAGATAGGGTTAAATCTTCCAAAACGCGAAATACTACCATTACCAGAACTTTCAAAGGGACTTAGGGTTTCCACAAGATGATTCAATTCTGTATTCGCAGCAGAAATTGCGACTCTTACCTTATCCCCTAAGGGAAAGTAATAGTACAAGTCATCTAACTCAACATCGTTATCTTCATTGCCATCAAAACCTAAACGGGTCATTCTAGTACCTGTGACGTTACCCTGAAATTCGGTGATATTTCTGGCTTGCAACCGGACTCGTAGACGGTCTTTACCCATAAAGCTGGTATCAAAGTTCAGACGCATACGGTCTGCGAAGATAATATTATCTTGCAAATCTGGGTTGTTATCAGAATCGTTATCTTGATCGGCTGCATTGTCACCAAAAACACCAGCTACGACAAATATCGCTTCACCATTAAGTTTTGTAGTGGTAGAAAATTGATTTGACTCTAGTTCCGCTGTGCGCGCTTCTAACCCATCGACGCGATCGCGCAGTGTCGCTAATTCTGCTGAGAACTCCTCTTGCAGTCTTTGCAGTGTGGCTAAATCCTCTTTCGTCACTAAATCACTCGTAGCGCTAGCAATAAGTTCATTCACTCGCTCTAAACAAGCATTCAAACCAGCAGCAAATTCGTATCGCGTCATGGATCGATTGCCCCGGTACGTACCATTTGGGTAGCCAGCAATACAACCATATCGTTCTACCAGGGATTGTAGCGCTTGGAACGCCCAATCTGTAGGCTGTACATCAGATAACTGAGAAACAGAACTGAGTTGTGGTTGATTATTTGGAGAAAGTTCAGCTATGACCGTAAATTCTGGCTGAACTTGTTCATTTGTAGATACTTCAGCTAAAACTGTTGAGGGTAAAACAGCAAAGCTTGCCACCACAACAGCAGGGCTAAACAGCAAAAAATTTGACCAAACTCTAGATATCACCTAATTTACACCTAAATCTAGCTAAATCTGTTTATTTCTGGGGAATTTCTTTTGAAGCCAAGCAACACACTATGATTATTAAATGGTGGTTTGCGAGTCGTTTGTCTTTGCAAATTTATAGTTGACAAAGCACTCCAAAGGTGTGTCAGCGCAAGGGAACTAACCCAGCCTTTTCAACAATCTGCTGACCTTCTTTGGTTAGTAACATATTGACGTAGGCTTCTCCAGCTAGTTGATCGATCGTGTCATCAAGGCGATACACAATAAACATGCGTCGGGTCATAGGGTAAGAGGCATTGCGCAGTGCGGTAGTATTAACCTGCTTGTTATCATCTATAAAGGGTTGCACATAATCTTTGGTATTAGCTTGAGCGATTGCAAGAGGGCGGATTGTTTTTTGACCAAGAATTGGTCCAGTTCCTCCAAAGGAAATTCCCCCAGGGGTTGCAGCAACCTTACGAATTATCTCAGTGTAATCACGGGCTAACTGTACCTTAGAACTGAGTTGATCTACGTCTTTTCCGAGAAGCTCGTTTAATAAATTAGTAGATTTTGGGTCTCTTGCGAAAGGTGCGATCGCTAAATCCGGTCCTCCTACTTCTTTCCAGTTGGTTATTTTACCTTTGTATATGTCTTGCAGTTGATCAATTGAAAGCCCAGGAATAGAGATATCTTTATGGGTAAAGAAGACAAACATATCTAAAGCCACTGGTACTTGCTTGATCTGAAAGCCTCTTTGTAGAGCTTTGTTATAGTGTTCATCCTCAAGGGATGCTCCGTACAGAGTAAAGCTTAGTTGGCTATCAAGCACCATAGCCACACCCTTTTTGCCACCAGATTTACCGTCTCTAGGTTCGGTGAAGCGGAGGCGAAAATTTGGGTGAGATCTAGTGATAGCTTCGTGAAAGCCTTGAGCAGTCAAAGCTGCAAAAGTATTACCACCACCATAGTTAAATGTGCCGGAAGGTACATTCGGTACATCTTTGATCGAATCGTAAAGTTTAACACCAGGGGGGATATTCTGATTGCTACCGCGGGAATTGACAACTCTAGTATCATTGGGATTATTCAGACTGCTAAAATTGCCAAAAATCGAGAAGATTAACCAACTAAGCAGCAGAAACAGCAGACCAAAACCAAGCCAAATTGCCCAAGGTGTGAGCAGCAATTCTCCCAAAAATTTGGAATCTGGTTTGGTAGATTTATTAACTTTTTTTGCTGGAAAAACGTCTAGCGGTTGACCGCATTTTAAACAGTTTGTAGCTGTAACAGGATTGGTATCATAGCCACAATGGTTGCATACTATAACCTCTTGATTGTGATTATTCATTTTTTCTCCCAAGGTAGATGTTCGTACTAACGGTATTGCACCCAGGAGATTTCTGTATTATTGTAAAAAACTATCGGTAGATACTTAAGTACATTTATCAGAGCATAGGCTTTTTGGCAACACAACTGTAGAAATTTAGGTAAAGAGCGATCGCATCACCACAATGAAAGTATGTTAATTGTCCCAAAAAATTGGTTATTGATAATTATTAAAACTGATAAATCTTAGAAAATGTTTTGCATCTGCCAATAACCTTTATTGAATATTCTTTTTAAAGAACACATATGGACACAGATATACACACGTGATTAAGTTAGTTCCAGATTGTTATTTTCAAGACAGTTAATAGAAAATACCAAAGTTTAACCAGGGTGTTCATTTTCTAAAAAACCATATTTGCATAAATTGAAAGGAAGAAAAATCATGCAAAAGCAAGTGCAACGCCCTTTGAAAGTTAATCAAATTGTACCCATAGGTTTTGGTATTGTCCTCATATTGACAGGTATTGTAACGACAATTTCTGAAATTTCTAAAGCTAAGTTAAAACAAATACACAAAATTGAGGAGTATACATATGAAGTTAAGCTACTGCTAAAGCAGTTGGAGAAAGATATAGTAGATGCTGAGACAAGACAGCGTGGATTTTTGCTCACTGGCAAAGAAAACTATCTGCAACGCTTTGCAACTTTACAAAGCAATTTTCAAGCGCGTAGTCAGGATTTGAAAAAGCTAGTGAATGACTCGTCTTTTCAGAGCGAAAAAACTGACCAAATTATACAATTAGCTCAAACAAAATTCTCCGAATTAGAACAAGCAATTGCTCTGAAAAAAGCAGGAAAAGATCAAGAAATTCTTGCTGTGCTAGCTTCCAACAAAGGAGAGCAAATTATGAATGACATCAGAGCTACACTAGCTGAAATGGAACAACAAGAACAGAGGCTTTTACAGCAAACAGAAGCAGCATCAAATCAGTTTCAGCAATTATCAACTATAGTTCACTGGGGTGGATGGCTTGTTAGTGTTGGGGCTGGAATTTATATCTCATTTTATGTTATCCGCCGTATCATGCTGCCAATTAACGAAGCCGCCTACGCAGTGGCGACCTCTTCCGGGGATATTGCTACCAGTGTGTTTGAGCAGGAACGTATCATTTTGCAACAATCTGCTTCCGTGAATCAAACAACCACTACAGTTGATGAGATCGGGACTTCTGCACTCCAGTCAGCCGAACAAGCCGAAACCTCTGCTAGTGGAGCAAAGCAAGCATTAACTCTCGCAGAAGAAGGAACTACAATAGTTAGTCTTGCAATTGCAGGTATCTCACAGTTGAGAGATCAGGTAATGGCGATCGCTAATCAGACCACACACTTAAGTGAACAGACTACTCAAATCTCTACAATTTCTGATTTAGTAGCAGAATTGGCAAACCAAACCAATATGTTGGCTTTGAATGCTGAAGTCGAAGCAGCGCGTGCAGGTGAGCAGGGTAAAGGCTTTGCAGTGGTAGCTAATGAGATTCGCAAACTCGCTGACCAAAGTCGGAAATCAGCTGATCAGATCAGTGTCTTAGTTAATCAAGTACAAGTGGCTATTAACTCTGCGGTAATGGTGACTGATGAAGGTACTAAAAAAGCAAGTGAAGGGATCAAACTGGCTCAAGAAACGGGGGATGCATTCGCAAGTATCGCAGATGCTGTCAATCAAGTATTTCTGAACAATCAACAGATTGTCCTCAACGCTAGACAGCAAGCTATTGCTGTACAACAGATCGTATCAGCGATGAACGCCATCAATCTGGGTGCAAAAGAAACCGCTACTGGAATTTCTTTGGTCAAAAATGCTACTATCAACCTCAACGAAACTGTTCAAAAACTGAAGAATCTAGTGTAGCAATTTTATATTGTTTGTACATGAGCGATCGCATTCCACGAGATTTGATAGAGGCTGATCAATTCTAAATTTCGTAACTCATAAAATTAATACTGTTGCACGAATGCTAACTTTTCTTCAGATTGAGGTATAATCTGCGGAATGTACCAAACTGCCACAGGTATTGAGAGTTACTTCCGCATCTGCCTCTGTGGATTGTGTCGTCCAAGACAGAAAAATTTAAATGCGTGCTCTTGCCTGTAAATTTTGCATCAATAATCAAGGTGGCTAAAAATTTTCCAGGGTGCTTTTTGGTTTACGTAGCAACCTAGTAAAACTTTGTGCTCGCATTTATACAGATAAGGGACAATAAATGAATACTGCTGACATTTGTTCAATATATTTACCCGCTATGTAATATCAAGTTCACATGATTACTTATAATTCCCGTTCAACCTTACCCCGCCTTCGGTACTCCTCTTTGCAAGTTCAAAGAGGGGCTGGGTGAGGTTTTGATTATTAAGTGATTAATATATCTTGATATAAAACTTATGAATTCACTGTCAACTGGTAATGAGTAAGAGGAAATCAAACTACCAATTGCATTACCCATTAACAAATCTATCTGTACCCACCAAAACTCCCTATTGATTATCACTAATCAGCCATGTTGAAGAAACTTTTCAAAATCTTACCTAGTCAGTTTAAGCTACAAGATCAATTTATCATTTTACTCATTTTTAGTACGATTATTCCTGTCTTTATTGTCGGCTTGTATGGTATTTATTCTTCCTCCAATATACTATCAGAAGTTGCCAAAGAAAAAATGGAGGCGGAGTCAACACAAGAAGCTAATAAAATAAATGCTTTTCTCAATGGTGTGAGTGATGATGTTTTATTGTTGAGCAAAACTCCACCTATTCAAGGTATTATTCGAGCCAAAGAAAATAACGGCACAGATGGACAAACTAATTTATCCTACAATGCTTGGGTTGGGCAGTTACAAATCTTATTTGCTGCCATGATGGAACGCAAACCCCATTATATGCAACTTCGATACATAGACGAAAAAGGCAAAGAAATAGTACGAGTCGATTCGGATGGAGGTAATATTAAAATTATCTCCGCAGCAGAACTTCAAAACAAAGGCGATAGACCATATTTTATCGAAACAATCAAACTTACACCTGGGAGCATTTATGTTTCACCTGTAGATCTAAAACAGGAAAATGGTCAAATAGAAACTCCTTTTAAACCAGTGATTCGATATGCTACCCCCATAGTTGATTCTAGCGGTCAAAAAAGGGGAATTGTCATCGCTAATGTATTTGCCAAAAAATTTATAGATGCTTTTAAGGAAGTTAATAAGCAAGCAGAAGAGGAAAATGCATATGAGGGTAAAGAGAAGTTTATTGTCAATCAAAATGGCTACTACATTTCCCACCCTCTCCCGGAAAAAGAATGGGGATTTGAATTCCAAAAAGAAGATAAATTAGACCAAGATTTTCCCCCAGAAGTGACTCGAGAAATCTTAAATAAGGAAAAAGGGTTTATTGACAATGGGGAGTATTTATTTACATTCGATAGAATAGACCCCAGCCCAAATCAGCCAGAATTTTTAGTAGTTTTGAATAAAGTTCCCCACAAAAGTGTATTTGCTGCTGTTAACTCATTTAAGCTAGTCGCCTTCTTGATTATTATTCTTTCTTTGGCTGTGGTATTACCATTGGGATTTATTCGCGCACGCCAAATTGTAAATTTGATTAAGCAATTAGTCAATATCATATCCGCCTCTATTCAACAAACTTTCTCTGGTCTGGATCAACAAGCACGCATAGCAGGACAGCAAGCTGCCTCAGTCCATGAAACTACAACTACAATGGATGAATTAGAGGCTTCCTGTAGACAATCGACTCAACAAGCCAAAGCCGCCACTACCGCTGCACAGCAAGCTTTGACACTCGCAGAAGGTGGTAGCCAAGCAGTCAAGGAAACCCTCGAAGGTATGTTCATCCTAGAAAAAAAAGTATCAGCGATCGCAGCACAAATCGTGCATCTGAGTGAGCAAGCCAATCAAATTGCTAGCATTTCCCAGATTGTTTCTGACTTAGCAAACCAAACTAATATGTTGGCGCTCAATTCCTCAGTGGAAGCAGTACGCGCTGGAGAATATGGAAAAGGCTTTGCTGTAGTTGCTAATGAAATTCGCCGATTATCCGACCAAAGTCAAAAATCTGCTGAAAAAATTAATGTCTTGGTTTCCAAGATCCAAAAAGCAATTAATTCAACAGTAATGGTAACAGAAGAAGGCACCAAGACAGTGAAGACGGGACTAGAAAATGCCCAAAAAACAGATCAAGCCTTTGCTGGAGTAGCCGATGCCATTAATTATATGGTTGTGAACAATCAACAAATTTCACTTAATCTCAAGCAACAATTGGACGCCATTCAACAAGTCGTCCAAGCAATGGACATTATTAACAAGGGGGCGCAAGAAACTGCTGCTGGGATCAATCAAACCAAGTTAGGTACTGAGCAACTTAGTGATGTTGCTCTGACTTTGAAACGGATGGTGTAGCTAGGGGAGTATGAGGAGTATGAGGGGTAGAGGAATTACCACTAACTACTAACCACTAACCACCAAACACTAACCATTGACAATTGACCAATGACTAGATCATGTTTATAGAAGATGAAGAACTCCGGAATCTGTATAAGATATCAAGCGAAGAAAATTTACAGAAACTGACAAATGGTTTACTGCATCTACAACAGCAGCCAAAAGATGAAGCGGAAGCTACTTTAGAAAAGTTGGTGAGGGTAGTCCACAGCCTTAAAGGCGACTCTAGAATTATCGGTGCAGAAGATGTGGTAACTCTGGGCGATCAGGTTGAAAAGATTCTCTTGAGCCTGAAACGCCAAGACATGATCTTAACCCCAGAATTGAGCGATCGCCTTTATCTAGGATTAGATGCAATTGGTTTTTTAGTACACGAAGCTGTCACTGGTGAAGCAACTGGGGTGGATACCGCTGATATACTCGAACAATTGATGGCAACAGTTGCACAGTCAGAACCACTAGAGCCGGAAATAGTTCCAAAAGCACAACTAGTTCTTGTCTCACAAGCATCAGTTGAGAAGAATAAGCGATCTACCACCAGCACTGATGAATTACAAGACGTCACCAAAAGCAATGCTCCCCAATCAAGATGCAGCTTGATAGAAGACAAAGAACTGCGAGACATTTATCAAACCACCAGCGAAGAACGCTTACAAAAACTAGCAGCAGGTTTACTACAACTGCAACAACAGCCAGAAGACGAAGCCACACTGCAACAGTTGCTACGAGAAGCCCACAGCTTAAAGGGAGACTCCCGCAGCTTGGGAATAGACAGCGTAGTTACTCTCACCCATCAACTTGAAGAAATTCTGTTGGGAATCAAACGCCAAGAAATGACCTTAACCCCAGAGTTGAGCGATCGCCTTTATCAAGGATTGGATGCGATCGGTTTTTTGGTATACGAAGCCGTGACTGGTGAAGCAACAGGGGTGGATACCGCCGAGATACTTAATCATTTGGTGGGAGTTGTAAGTCCATCCACAGCCCCAGAATCCTTACCAGTTCTACCTGAACTCTCTCCACTCCCCACCCAAATTTCTATCAAGCCAGTCATCCCAGATTTACCCGCTCCCTCCCTAGGAATTAGTCAACCCTATCACATCGACACTATTCGCGTTCAAACTTACCATTTAGACACCTTAATTACACAGACAGAGGAACTAACTCTCACCAAAAATGCTATGGCTCATACCGCCACTGCTATTGAGGAAATAACAACCCTCTGGGAAGAATGGAAAGCTTTCTATAGCCAAGCCAAACTGACTGAGTCGTCATCACTCAACACAGATTCCTATACAGAACGCTTAGAAAAAAGAATCTACTCTTTAAGAAATTCAATTCAAGAACACACTACTAAATTAGACTTTATTGCTGGAGAATTAAGAGACAAAATTCGCACCCTCCGGTTGCTACCTCTATCCACGGTGTTTGATTTGCTGAAGCGCACAGTGCGAGATTTAGCCAAACAACAATCCAAACAAGTGCAGTTAATCATATCAGGAGAAGAAATCACCACAGACAAACGTATCCTCGAAGAAATCAAAGATCCCCTAATGCACATGGTTCGTAATGCCATAGATCATGGCATTGAGACTCCCGCTGAGCGAGAAAAACTTGGTAAATCTCCCGTCGCTACTATTTGGTTACGGGGCTACCAAACCGCCAACAACATTTTTATAGAAGTAGCAGATGATGGACGAGGACTAGACACAGAAAAAATCAAACAAACCGCCTTCAAACGTGGACTATACAGTTATAAAGAACTGGAAACCATGGCTCCCAGCCAAATCCACGCCTTGATTTTCGCTCCAGGCTTCTCAACCCAAACTTTTATTACAGAAATTTCTGGTAGAGGAATTGGCTTAGATGTAGTCCGCACAACCATTGAACGCCTCAAAGGAAATATTGAAATCGAATCAACCCCGACTCAAGGATGCACCTTCCGCATTCAGCTAAGTACAACCTTGGCGATTAACAATGTACTGCTGTTAGAAGTTCAGGGTATAGTTCATGCTCTACCAGTTGAGTTTGTGCAGAGGACTCTATTTATCTCCCCCAATCAAATCTTCAGCAACAAAGATTGCAAAACGATTAACTTGGATGGTCAGTCGGTTTTGGTTGCAAATCTGGCTGATTTGTTGGAACTTTCAAACTCTCCTGCTTATTCCGAAATTGCCAAATTTGAGCCACAAGACCAAATTCACCAACCTTGTATCTTGATCAAGGTGGGAGAAGAAGTATTTGGATTGTTTGTTGATCGCCTCATGCAAACTCAAGAAGTCGTCATGAAACCCCAAAGTCAGTTACTCAAGCGGGTACGTAATGTCAGTGGAGCAACGATTCTCGGCTCTGGAGAAGTTTGTATGATTCTCAACCCCTCCGATTTGCTCAAATCTTTACAGCAACAAACTACATCCCTAGTTTCTGCCAAACCAAGGAAAACAGTCAAAACCAAACCACTCATTCTCTTAGTAGAAGATTCTATCCCCGTTCGTACCCAAGAAAAACGGCTCTTAGAGAAAGCTGGATATGAAGTGGTAGTCGCTGAAGATGGACTAGATGGCTATCACAAACTCCAAACTCGTGCTTTTGACGCGGTCATCTCTGATGTGGAAATGCCAAATCTTGATGGATTATCACTCACTCAGAAAATACGTCAGCATCCTGAATATCAAACCTTACCGATAATTTTAGTGACAACGCTGGCTTCTGATACAGATAAAGCCAGGGGAGCTGATGTCGGAGCAAATGCGTACATTATCAAAAGTAATTTTAATCAAGATGTTTTGTTAGAAATATTAGGAAGATTGATTTAATTATTATGTGTTGATAGTTGTTCGCTGTTTGTTGTTTGGAACCAACAAGCAATAACAACCAACTACCAACAATCAACAATCAATAAATAATATCAAGTCCGGCTAATTACTTACGATATTATTCTGATGCAGTTGGGCATTGAGCAAGAGATTTTTCCCATTACCCATTACCAATTACCAATTACCGACCTTCACAGATATGATAAGTCTTTAAACGGACATAATATAACAAATGAATATTAGAGTTTTATTAGTTGAAGATTCACAGATCGCTCTTGTCCTTTTAAAAAGAATTTTAAACTCATCACCAGAAATTGATGTCGTAGGAGAAGCCCATACTGGTTTAGAAGCTTTGAAACTCATTCCTCAAGTTCAACCAGATGTAATTTGTACAGATCTCCATATGCCCTACATGAATGGTTTAGAGTTGACAACAGAAGTGATGACACTCTACCCGCGACCAATTTTGGTAATTAGTGTTTCCGTGCAAACAGATGATTCTAGGAATATTTTTCAGCTTTTAGATGCAGGAGCTGTGGATATTTTTCCTAAGCCAACCTTAGGACTGTTAGCAGATGACGAGGTATTCAGAAATGAGTTAATTAACAAAATTAAAATTTTATCTGGAGTCAAAGTATTTCGGAAAAGACGGAAACTACCTACACAAAATTTACTAGTAGAAAATCTTGCCGCTTTCTCTGATCAATCTTTCGCTAGACCCAAAGTCGTGGTTATTGGTGCATCTACAGGTGGACCCCAAGCCCTGAAAGAGTTGTTATCTAAATTACCACTAGATTTTCCCTTGCCAGTGATTTGCATACAACACATTTATGTCGGTTTTTTGCAGGGATTACTTGATTGGTTAGCTGTTGGTTGTCGATTACCAATTCAAATTGCTCAACCAGGAGATCTACCAAAGCCAGGAAGAATTTATTTTGCACCAGAACAACAGCACTTAGAACTGGATGCAAGGGGTAGATTTATTTACTCTGACTCACCACCAGTAGCAGGACATCGCCCTTCGGTAACTGTGACATTTACATCTGTTGCCAAATTTTATGGTCAAGCATGTGTAGGAATCCTGTTAACTGGTATGGGTAGAGATGGAGCGGAAGGAATGCAGGCGATCGCTCGAGCTGGTGGTTTCACCATTGCTCAAGATGAAGCTTCCTCTATTGTATTTGGAATGCCCAAAGCAGCAGTGGAGTTAGGAGCCGCACAACAGGTTTTACCAATTCATGCGATCGCACCAAGGCTGCTATCTTTGTTGCAAAACAATTTTCTTGATTTCTAGAGAGAATAATTAGGAGTCCAAGTGTCAGAAGCAGAAATTTTAAGTGTAGAGCTAACAGAGGCTTTTATTCGGTTAATCACCAAACATACCGGATTAAAAATTAGAGAACGAGAACGAGAAAGTTTGATAAAAAAAATATTTTTGCGGATGAAAGCTCTGAAAATATTTTCTCCAGAAATTTATTACAAAGTGTTAGCTTCTCATACCATATATAGCTATGTAGAATGGCAAAAATTTATTGCCATTCTCACAAATACTGAGAGTTACTTTTTTAGAGACAAAGAACAATTTAAGTTATTACGTAATCATATTATTCCAGAAATAATTCAACGTCAGTATCACAGCAAAACTATCCGATTTTGTAGTGCAGGATGTTCCACGGGAGAAGAACCCTATTCTCTTGCCATTATTTTGAAAGAATTGATTCCCGATTTAGAGGAATGGAACCTGATGATTTTAGGTTTAGATATCAACAAAGAAGCTTTGAAAAAAGCCAAACAAGGAATCTACACTGCTTGGTCATTAAGAAGCCTTGACATAAAAACAATACAAAAATATTTTATTAAGTTTAACAACAAATATTATCTAGATGAACAGATTAAGCGCATGGTCGATTTCCAATATACAAATTTAGTCACAGATTTATTTATTCATCCATATTCAGATTTTCGAGATATTGATTTAATACTTTGCCGCAATGTTTTTATTTATTTTGAGTCAACAGTAATTGCAAAAATTATAGACAAATTTTATGATACTCTGCAACCATTGGGATATTTAATCACAGGACATACAGAACTTTGTGGACAAAAACTCAGTAAGTTTCAAACAAAATTATTTCCAGAATCCCTTGTCTATATAAAAAAGTAAGTAAAAAATGAAAAATAATCTGTATCTTACTTTGAGCTTAAATAAATACCTCTACGGCATTAACACCGTTTACGTTGAAGAAGTTTTCAATTTACCAGAATTGACAACAATATCAGAAGTTCCTCATGGAATTATTGGTTTTGTAAATCTCCGAGGGAAAATATTACCAGTTATAGATTTGAATCTAAAATTGGGCTATTTATCCCCAGATTATCGCTTGACAGATAGTATAGTAGTTTTAAAATGTGAAGATTTTCAACTGGGTATGATTGTTAATCAAATCCACGAAATCAGAGAATTATCTTTTGAGAAAATTTCTACCGATCTTAACTATCCACGAGAGTTACTAGTAGATCAACAAGCAAATATTAATATGATCGCTGGTATTGTCAATTTTCCAGATGATATTTTTATCTTGAATGAACCAAAACAATGGCTTGAAGATAGTGAAATAAAACAAGTTCTGTCTTTGTCAAACTACCTACAAAAAGAGAATTATGATAATTACAATGTAGACGAAACTCAAACCCATGATTCTGAATCGTTACTATTGCAAAAGTCTATATTCTACCCAAATGCAACTTTAGAAGCAAGAAAGGTTTTAAAACAACGAGCAGATCATCTCAGACTCCCAACAAAAAATCAGGATTTTCAGAGTTTTAAGACTTTAGCAGTAATTACTTTAAATGATCATCTTTTTGGGATTGATTTAGAAATGGTACGGGAGTTTGTTGAGATTCATCAAGTGACTCCCATTCCCTGCTGCCCAGCACATATTATTGGTAATATGAATCTCCGAGGTGAGATACTTACTGTTGTTGATCTACGGGGATTATTATTGAATTTACCACCGCAAGGTATAGTCTTTGGTTCTAAAGCAATAGTTATAGAGGTTGAGGGTATAGTTGCAGGTGTAATAGTTGGAGAAATTTACGATGTCATGTTTTCTCTCAACTTACAAAAAGTAATGGCAATACCGAAGACTATCAACACAATTAATGAGCAGTATTGTCAAGGGGCTACCCTTTATAATGAAAAAACGATGCATATTTTGGATATACCAAAGATTTTTCTTCAGGGAGGATTAATTGTTGATGAGGTAATTTGAATTAACTTGATTTTGTGTTACAATCGGCAAATTCAGAAAACTAAAGATAGTTATTCAGTAGTCTAAAAAATAATTACTGATTACCGACAAATAAAGATAATATCAGCCTTCAAGCATAAATAACCTTACTGCCGGATATATTTCTGAACAATTTGTAATAAATCTTCTGGTTGTGGAGGCTTACCTAAAAACTCAGTCGCACCAACCAACATTGCATGGGCTCGATCTACAGGGTTATTCCGCTCTGTCAGAAAAATAATTGGTGTATTCCTAAAAGTGGGAGTGTCCCGCAGAAATTTACAGATGCTATAACCATCAGCATTGGGTAAGAGCAAGTCTAACAAGATTAAATCAGGCTTGTATTCGATAAGCTGAGAAAAGCCTCGCATCGGCTCCGGAATACTTAACATTTGATAGCCGGCGGGTATCAATATTTTTCTTAAGGTGTAAGCCAATACTGGACTATCATCAATACAAGCAATTAAAGGTTGTTTTTCTACAGATTTCGGAACAGCTTCCTGAACAAATGTAATCGGTTTATTTTCGGATTGAGAGTTAGTGACTGCAACTACTTGTTTGATTGTTGGTAATGGTAAATCTGGAATTTTTTGCAGTTCCAGCACACCCTTATCCACCCATGGCATTATGGAAACAGCTACCTCTGTCACCGATTTTTCCTGCTCGATCGCCATATCCCAGAGGGTGAAGTTGCTGTTGAAGTACTTCTTTTCTGAATCTGGGATGACTTGAGGATTTGCTGTTGGTGACAAAATTGGTGCTAGACAGGGACTGAGATGATCTAGTCCAGCAGCTTGCCATTTTTTTTGGGTGTTCGTTGCTTTTGTAAGCACTGATAGTATTTCCCAGGAAGACAAGGCTATGAGCTGGGGTAAATGGAATATATCTTTTTGAGTCGGTTTCCAATCATTTTTCAGGTCTTTAGAGTTACCTAATTCAAAAAAACATTCTTGAACAATAGTACGAATTACTAACTTAGCTTGGATTGCACTTAGTTGTTTGCGACTGATTCCTTGAGCAAGGAGTTGACATTCCCAAGGTTGATTTTCCGATAACTCAGGAGACTCAAAATTCCAGTCCCAATTCGGACAATGCTGTTTTAAAGCTCTGTTCCAACGTCTGACAGGATGCATTCCACCTGTGGCGTAGATCAACTTACCGTCGTTAAAGTGAAGATTCCAAAGGACTGTGTGGTTGTAGAAAATTAGTATTCCATTAGTACTATGTTTACTCAGCTTGTCTAATTCTTCTGTCAGCCTTGTTAGTATCATTTGTGGCAATTCTGCTCTGCTCGCAATCATTATGCCGTAGCTTGCACCCTTTTATATCATTATTGATTAAATTGATTAATATAAAGTTGAAAATTTTGTGTCGTATTCTTTGATACTGCTGCTTAGAGACTAGTGACTACCAATAAAATCAAATAGATGATGAGCTAGCTGCAATTTAGTACATGGTGGAATTTCTAACTGATGACCTTGCTTGTCTAAAAATACGGCTTGATTGTTGTCGCTACCAAAACCACTATCAGGTTTGTCTACTGGATTAGCAACAATCGCGTCTAAGTTTTTTCTGTGCAATTTTTCGACAGCGGGAGTGATAATATCCCCTGTCTGAGCAGCAAAGCCAATTAACAATTGATGAGATTGTTTGCGCTTTGCCAATTCTGTAATTATATCCGGTATAGGTTCTAAGGCTAAAGATTTGGGAAGCGATCGCTTGGGTAATTTCTGGTGACTGTAATCTTGTGGTTTCACATCTGCAACTGCGGCTGACATAATTATTACATCTGCTTTTGGTAAACACCGCATCATAGCAGAGTGCATTTCTTCAGCTCTCACTACAGGAATTGCTTCTATTCCCAAGGGTATGTCACTGTTCAGTGGCCCGTGTACTAAGGTCACGTTTGCGCCTCGATGCAATGCTGCTTGTGCTAAAGCTAACCCCATCTTTCCTGTGGCAGGATTGCCAATAAATCTTACAGGATCAAAATGTTCCCGTGTTCCCCCAGCACTGATTAAGACTTGCTTTCCTGCTAAATCTCGTTTACCTGCGGTGTGTAGTAAAGATTGAATGTAGGCTATAATTTCTGACGGTTCTGCCATTCTTCCAGCACCGACGCGATCGCACGCTAATAATCCCGAAGCTGGTTGTAAACTATGAAAACGACTATTTTTCAAGAGATTTTGCCAATTCTGCTGCACCGTCTGCTGTTCCCACATATCGGTATTCATAGCTGGTGCTAACACTACAGGACAAGTGGAAGCCAAGACAGTATTTGTGAGCAAGTTGTCAGCCATACCGTGAGCTAATTTTGCTAATGTATTAGCTGTTAAAGGTGCTATTAAAAAAACTTCTGCCCACTCGCCTAATTCTATATGCAAAGGACGAGAGTAAATTGGTTGCCAAAAATTTTCATCTGTAAAGCTGCTATAACGGGAGAGAGTGGAAAAAGTTAGAGGTGTGATAAATTTTTGTGCAGAATTAGTCAGAATAGTTCGCACCTCCACACCACTTTTAAATAATGTGGAAACAACTTCACAAATTTTGTAGGCGGCGATACCGCCGCCTATACCAATCAGAACCCTTTTCAATTTTGGATTTTGGCTCGTTCCCAGGTTGCTGTCTGGAAATGTAGATTCTGGATTCAGCATTGAGGTCATGGCTTAAAATTAATCATTGACCAATAATTCCTTAATGGTACAAGCCCCCAGATAAATCTCGTGGAAACTAATCCAAAATCTAAAATCTAAAACCCAAAATAGTTAGGCTTCGTCGTAGGGTTCTAAATCCAGAAGGTGGATATATGGTTCAATTAGCTCTGGGCGTTGAAATGCGATCGCACGTAGCATGTGCCAATCATCCAAACCTTCAAAAGCATTGCTATAGTTGTCCTGCTCCAAGCGTGTAGCTAACTTTTCTACATCTTGTGGAGTCATGGTAGCAATTTCTTTTTTGGAAATGCTTAGAGTCTTCATAATGCTCGCCCCTCCCGTTAGCAGCATTTGCATCCAGCTTGGGTTTGTTTGCGCTCGACGCAGCCACCCAATATATATTACTCATTTGAGGACATCAATTACGTGAAAATTTTCCGGATTTATACCGGAATTTGTAAAACTTTTGTAACTGGGATGAGACTAAATTTTGCAACAAGCTACTCTGTGGTTACTTGAGTATTGACAACAAAATTACGTATTAACTCTAGCATTGGTAGTTGTATTTCATGACCCATGTCAAATTCATAGTACTGTACTGCAACTTCTAGCAACTCTAAAGTTTCTTTGGCCTTGAGTGCGGCTCGTAGTGGTACTACTTGATCATATCTACCGTGCATGATTAAAACCGGAGGTGAAGCAGTTGTTGTTGAAGTCGCATCCGGAACTGCACCAGGATGTAAATAACCACTCATAACAACCAAACCTGCCAAGGGCAACTTTAATCCTACATCTAAAGTCATTGCCCCTCCTTGGGAAAAACCGCTCAATACCGTTCGTGATAGCGGTACACCAGTGCTACTTTCTAAACTTAGCAACCAATCTGTGAGTAATTGCCGACTTTCTGCTAATCCCTTATACATATTCTCCGCGCTCAAGTCATACCACGCTCTTCCCATAGGCGAATAAGGATGAGGAAAAGGTGCATTGGGAAACAGAAACTGATAATCAGGCAAATTTAAAAATGGTGCTAAAGATGCTAAATCCTCAGCATTTGCACCCCAACCATGCAAAGCTACGATTAAACCTTTAGGTACTTTTCCTGTTGTTGGGGGAACCTGAATAAATTCTAAAGACAGATATTTGCTCCCATTATTCAACTCTCTTAATCGATATTAATCAAAATCTTCTAGTCGGCTTAAGCCGACTTTGACTGTTAGCCTTGGAATTGATTCCAAGGCGGGATATTGCTTTTAGCCTTGGAATTGATTCCAAGGCGGGATATTGCTTTTAGCCAAATCCGCCTCAAAATTAATTTTGAGGCTAATAGCTTAACTCAGCTAAAGCTAACTATGCTCAAATACACATGATGAAGGCTTGACCAAGTTAATTAGCTTAAGCCGCTTTGGTGGGTTTTGGACCATCATCTTCATGATTATGCTGTTCCAAAGATGAAATCGTGGTTCCATTGAAATGATGCGCTTTCTGATTTTTCACATAACCAACAGCTTGCTCAAGTTGTTTACCTCCTAGCGAAAAAACACCATATCCGCGTTGCCAAGCAAACCAATCTTTGGAAGAAGAAAGATGATTGAGATGATATGCGCTGCTACCTTTGATATTTTGAACAAAATCAGAGATAGAAAGTTTGGGTGGACTTGAAGCTATTAAATGAATGTGGTTTTCTATCCCACCAATCGCATGGATAATACTACCCAGTTGATCGGCTTTGCCAATAATATAACCATAAAGTTGGGTTTCTAGATTGGTGGTAATTAGCGGCTGACGCTCTTTTGTCGTCCAAACAAGATGATAGTAAAGTCGCCACAGAGCCATGAAAGTGCTGTTTGTATTTAATATATTCTGCGTTTAGTATTCCCGCGATCGCCACAAGTATTAACTGAGTTTGGCATCTTCTAGTCGGCTTGAGCCGACTTTTGCTATTAGCCTTGGAATTGATTCCAAGGCGGATGTTTTGCCCCTCAATCCGCCTCAAAATTAATTTTCAGGCTCATAGCTCAACTCAGCTTTCCAAAGGCGTCTGTGCAAAAACTTGTCTTCACAACTTCCAGCAATTTGTAAAATAATCTTCTGCTCTTACTTATACCAATCAAATAAAGCTGGGGAATTATGGCGCGTCTAGCACTGTTGAGTGTATCTAATAAAACTGGATTAATTGAACTTGCTCGTAGCTTGGTAGAAGAATTTGATTTTGAGTTAATTAGTAGTGGCGGTACTGCTCAAGCTCTCAAAAATGCAGGATTACCAGTTCAAAAAGTTGCAGATTACACAGGCTCTCCCGAAATATTAGGTGGTCGAGTCAAAACTCTACATCCGCGGATTCACGGCGGAATTCTCGCACGGCGATCAATTCCACAAGATATGACAGATTTGGCAAATAATCAAATTCGCCCGATAGATTTGGTAGTGGTGAATCTCTATCCTTTTGAGGAAACCATCACCAAGCCAGATGTCACCCTAGCAGAAGCAATAGAGCAAATTGACATCGGTGGTCCTGCTATGCTAAGGGCAGCAGCAAAAAATTTCGCGGATGTGACGGTATTGTGTGATCCCTGCCAATATGACGAGTATTTGCAGGAATTACGCCAACACACAGAACCGTCCCTAGAATTTCGCCAAAAGTGTGCGTTGCAAGGATTTTTGCATACTTCTAGCTATGATCAAGCGATCGCATCTTACTTGACAAAAACACAGCCAACACAGACTCTACCAGAAAAATTTACTGTTTCTGGTAAAAAACTACAATCTTTGCGCTACGGTGAAAACCCCCACCAAAAAGCAGCTTGGTATCAAACTGGTGTAAACCCAATAGGTTGGGCTGCTGCTAGCAAACTGCAAGGCAAAGAACTCAGTTACAATAACTTAGTTGATTTAGAAGCAGCACGCCGCATTATCGCCGAATTTACTGATAGTCCTACTGCTACGATTATAAAACATACCAACCCCTGTGGTACGGCTCAAGGAGATACAATCGCCGCAGCTTACCAAAAAGCGTTTAATGCTGATCCTGTGTCTGCTTTTGGTGGTATCGTCGCCCTTAACCGTCCAATTGATACTGCTACAGCAACTGAACTCACAAAAACATTTTTAGAATGCGTAGTCGCACCAGGATGTGACGAAGATGCAAAAGCAATTCTGGCTGCTAAGTCGAAAGTGCGGGTATTGACTTTACCAGATTTAAGCAGTGGCCCTCAAGAAACTGTCAAAGCGATCGCAGGTGGTTTCCTTGTCCAAGATGCAGATGATATTGTTGCTGATACCAGTCAATGGCAAATCGTCACCCAACGTCAACCCACACCCACAGAATTAGCAGAGTTATTGTTTGCTTGGAAAGTTTGCAAACACGTTAAATCTAATGCCATTGTTGTCAGTAGCGATCGCACTACTTTAGGCGTTGGTGCAGGACAAATGAACCGCGTTGGTTCGGTAAAAATTGCCCTTGAACAAGCTGGTGAAAAAGCTAAAGGTGCAGTTCTTGCTAGTGATGGATTTTTCCCCTTTGATGATTCTGTCAAAACTGCGGCGGCGGCGGGAATTATGGCGATCGTGCAACCCGGTGGTAGCTTGCGAGATCAAGATTCGATTCAAGCTGCAAATGAACTCGGTTTAGTAATGATTTTCACCGGCATACGTCACTTTTTACATTAATCTATCTAAAGTAGGATGGTACACTTGTCAAAGTGTCCATATTATGCTTGTAGATAGATAAGCACAATGTTAATCTTTAGTTGTGTGTGTGAGGAGTAAGTTTAGATAAAAAAGCGCTTGGAGTGGTAACACGGTAACACTCCAGGCGCTTTTTAAATGGTAAATAATGGAAGAGAAAAAAATTTTTCTAAAGTACTTGTCATTGTATAAAAGTAGTGATATCTTTTAGTTGTGTGTGAGGAGCAAGTGTAAAACAAAAAGCGCCTGGGGTGGAAACACGGCAACACTCCTGGGTGTTTTTTGTTTTTTAAGTTTTTAAATATTAAATTGTTAGTAGCTTCAACCGACAAATAACAACTAACAAAAAATAACTAGATAAAGCAAAACAGCAACCCAATATTAATCCTTTCTGGGCTGCTATTAGAAGATTGGTTTTCACAAAATCAAAATTCTGGAATCCTAACTAAAAAATTCCTAACAAAAATATAACAGTTAATCCGCATAAGACAAGAAAAGAGATGATCATAATGTTGCCTACACTATGATCTGCTGTTGCTTGGTGTGTTCGTTCACTCATATGCACCGACCCAAATATTTATAAGCTCATACTGTAATTATAGGTAGGTAAACCAGGTAGATGTGTCGTATCATAAAAAACTTGATTTATATTTACTGACGTTCAATTTGCGGATAATTTTAATCTCAAATAAATGAACTTTTGTTGCAACAATCATAGAGAAAACCTAATATTTCTGATGTGAGCAATTGAGGACAAAAAATAGTAGGAAAAAGTTTACTAATTGTAAATAAGCTGTGCTTAAGATTTATATTTTCCAAAACAGACACAAATTTTAGTTTTTAGTCATGTCAATAATTGAATCTAATTGAATAAATTTATAAGACTACGTCTTTAGTTAGAGTACAAAGCCGGGGAAATTAGGATATTCGTAAAAATACAAGTTAAACAATAAAAATTGAAAAAAAATAATTAATTTTCAATTTTTGAGAATCAATTAAGGATTTTCTCACCTTGAAGGTGCAAATATAGACACACTCTTAACTTGCACCAGTTTTTCGTCCGCCAAAAAAATAAGTTTCACAGAGCATTTTTTTAGTTCGCTCTCAGCAGAGTTAGGCTACTAGCCAGAGAATTTACTGGTGGAAGATAAGGTAACACGGCTCGGAGCAAACAAATCGATTGACATCTAAACAATATGAGAGACATGCCATGACCCATCCCTACATGCCCAAAATTATGACAAAAATCTTATTAAGAGATCAAGCAGGTGCAAGACTCTCACGGAATTCACAACCCCTTTTCTATTGTTAAATTTCCAGACGGCTAATCAAACTGCTGTTTTAGTACAACCAAACACGAAAATCTCTTTTCGATTCCCGATTCTTGATCGCCAATTCATAATTCGTAACTTTCATATCTTTTGGTAGTTGTATGTCTGAATTAATTCAAGCAGTCCTCGAAAGTGAAGAAAAAAATGATTTGCGCTCATTTCTGAGTGAATTACGCCATCAAGACAAAAAATATCTACTGCGGAATGATATATTGAATGTATATAGCGAATATTGCACAAATTATCAAAAACCTGAGCATTTTAGTGCTTCATCAAGCTTAGGTAAACTCATCTATTACACTCAAGAAATCATTCAAGATATTTCTGGCTTTTGCTTTATTATTCGTCCCAAAATTGCCACTCAAGAGGTTTATCGACTAACAGATGATTTGAATGTGGAACCGATGAGTGTACAGGAACTTTTGGATCTGCGCGATCGCCTAGTGAATCGCTTCCATCCCAACGAAGGCGACTTGCTGGAATTGGATTTTGGCCCGTTTTACGACTACTCTCCAGTTCTACGCGATCCAAAAAATATCGGCAAGGGAGTACAATTACTAAACCGTTACTTATCTAGTAAGCTATTCCAAGATCCGAAGCAATGGCAGGAAAGTTTATTTATTTTCTTGAGTCTACACCAGTATAACGGCATCCAGCTACTAATAAATAATCGCATTCAGTCTCAACAGCAACTTTCTCAACAAATAAAAGCTGCGATCGCTTTCGTCAGCAGTCTCCCCAGTCAACAACCCTACGAAGAATTTCGCTTCCAATTGCAAACGATGGGTTTTGAACCGGGTTGGGGTAACACCGCCGCCCGCGTACAGGAAAGCCTAGAAATGCTTGATCAATTGATCGATTCTCCCGACCCCCAAACCTTAGAAGCCTTTATATCTCGCATCCCGATGATTTTTAGAATCGTCTTGGTATCTCCCCACGGGTGGTTTGGACAAGAGGGAGTATTAGGGCGTCCTGATACTGGCGGTCAAGTGGTGTACGTACTCGATCAAGCTAGGAATCTAGAAAAGCAGTTAGAAGAAGATGCAGTACTAGCAGGCTTAGAAGGATTGAATGTCCAGCCAAAAGTAATTATTCTCACCCGTCTCATCCCTAATAGTGAGGATACACTTTGTAATCAACGTCTAGAAAAGGTTCACGGAACAGAAAATGCTTGGATTTTGCGTGTACCTTTACGGGAATTTAATCCTAATATGACGCAAAATTGGATTTCTCGGTTTGAGTTGTGGCCTTATCTAGAAACCTATGCGATCGATGCTGAAAAAGAAATACTGGCAGAATTTCAAGGTAGACCTGATCTTATAGTTGGTAATTATTCAGATGGGAATTTAGTAGCATTTTTATTGGCACGTCGCTTAGACGTCACTCACTGCATCATAGCCCATGCTTTGGAAAAATCTAAATACTTGTTCAGTAACCTTTACTGGCAAGATTTGGAAGATAAGTATCATTTTTCGTTACAATTCACCGCTGATTTGTTGGTGATGAATGCAGCCAACTTTATCATTAGCAGCACCTACCAAGAAATCGTCGGTACGCCGGACAGTATCGGACAGTACGAATCTTACAAGTGCTTTACCATGCCAGATTTGTACCATGTGGTCAATGGGATTGAACTATTTAGCCCCAAATTCAACGTTGTACCACCAGGGGTGAACGAGAATTACTTCTTCCCCTATACACGTAGTGAAGATCGAGTAGAAAGCGATCGCCGGCGCATAGAAGAGATGCTTTTTACTCTAGAAGATTCTGCCCAGATATTTGGCAAACTTGATGATCCAAGCAAACGCCCTCTGTTTTCCATGGCCCGTCTGGATCGGATCAAAAATCTCACAGGTTTAGCTGAATGCTTTGGTCAAAGTCAAGAATTACAGGACCACTGCAACTTAATTTTAGTAGCGGGTAAGTTGCGTGTAGAAGAATCAACAGACAATGAAGAACGAGAAGAAATTGTCAAACTCTACCGCATAATAGAGCAGTACAATCTTCAAGGCAAAATTCGCTGGCTAGGTGTACGTCTATCTAAAACCGATTCTGGAGAAGTTTACCGCGTCATTGCTGACCACCAGGGAATTTTTGTACAACCTGCTTTATTTGAGGCCTTTGGCTTGACAATATTAGAAGCAATGATTTCTGGCTTACCTACTTTTGCAACTCAGTTTGGTGGACCTTTAGAAATTATTCAAGATCAAGTCAACGGCTTTTACATCAACCCTACACATTTAGAAGAAACAGCCACAAAAATCTTGAATTTTGTCAGTAAATGTGAGCAAAATCCCAACTATTGGTATGAAATTTCTCAACAAGCCATAAATCGGGTTTACAGTACCTATACCTGGAAAATTCATAGTAACAAACTGCTATCGCTAGCACGGATTTATGGTTTCTGGAACTTTATTTCCAAACAAAATCGAGAAGATTTGTTGCGTTATATTGAAGCTTTGTTTTACCTAATCTACAAGCCCAGGGCGCAACAATTATTAGAACAACATAAATATAGGTAATTTGGTCATTGGTCAATTGTCAATGGTCATCAATAAAAAACTCTTGACTATGGACAGTTGACAATTGACTACTTAGTTAACTCTCGCCACGTTCTTTGACCTACTATTCCATCTGAAACTAAATTCCGGCGATTTTGAAAAGCTTTGACTGCTGATTCTGTTAAAGCTCCAAAAATCCCATCTACTTGTATTCTATAACCATTAGATCGTAGCAACCGTTGTAATACTCTGACAGTATCACCTGTATGACCAAAACCCAGAATTGGCAAAGCTGGACTAGGTGAACTGGGAAATTTTGCCACCCTTTTATAGTCTCTGGGTTGTTGAGTTCTGACACGAGGCAATTGCGGAAGTCCCCCCGCCCTATAATGTGGCTGGTGGTGAACAGACTTTAGCGGCACAGCAGTATATTTATTTATATCTTGACCTTGAGTAGTAGAAGTAAAAGCAACTAAAAAAGTGTCGTCATTTTCTGTCGCTTCAGAGATAGGAGTGAACTCTGGTTGTACATTTGAGTAGTTAACATTATCTGCAACAGCATTTTCTGCTACAACTGGTGAATACTCGGAATCAGCGAAGCCTTTGATCTGATAATTGTCATCTAGTGTATCTGATGCGATCGCTAACGACACCACAGCAACCTGCTCATCCGGTGGTATAAATTCAGGTGGTGTGATCTGATTTGCAGGAACAACCTCAGATAACTGACTTTGTTCTGACTGATTTATGTCATTGTCTAGCTGAACCGGTAAATTCTCCGGGAAATTGGGCAGAGATGGTTGTCCTGTTGTTAACACGCCCGTTATCAGTAGACCCATATCACTCATTGTATTTCATTTTACTAACGCCCATATTTTCTTTCACATACTAAATAGTTAATGCTCCGGAATAGTGCGTATTTTCAACTAAAAAAATATAGTTGTTTTTTTCAAAAAACTGGTGCGGTCTTAAAATTGCCTCCTTTGACAGATGGCAAATCAAAATCTGAGTTTTAAATCAGATAAAGCTAATATCTGCCTACTATCAAGTTGTAGTAAACAAAAAAGGCAAAAAGGCGTAAATTTAAGTATACTTTATTGTCTCTATGCTTAATTTTTAAATTTAACACTGTCAATGTAGCGCTCAGGTTTAGGCAATTGTAGTCTGCTACCAGGTGAGAGAAATGGGGATAGTCGCTTGAGTATTCTGCCATCAGCCACTCTACGGGCATCCATACCAGTTTTGTTCCGAAAGGGCAACAAGCCAAGATGAGGACTGGACTCACCACCCGCCAACTTTGTTGTTAATGGTGAACGGGTTTGGTAATGGGCGCTCTTACCAATTACCCATTACCCATTACTCACTAACTTATACCATCAACTACTGGGTAGAAGTAAAAAGCAAATCCCAAGAGCATGTAAGCTGCTAAAAGTAATGTGCCTTCTAACCAATTTGATTTACCATCAGAACTAATGGTATTTGCAATTAGAACTGATACAGCCACGGCCACTAATTCAAAGGGACTAAAATCCAAATCCATAGGTTGCCCAAAAATTTTCCCCACAATTACTAACACGGGAGCTACAAACAGAGCAATTTGCATACTTGATCCCACCGCTACGGAAAGGGAAAGATCCATTTTGTCCTTCATGGCCACAGTTACAGCCGTAGCATGTTCAGCAGCATTGCCAATAATAGGAACAAGTATTACCCCTGTAAATAACGCTGTTAAGCCTAACTTAGATGTAGCTACTTCTAAAGAATCCACAAGTAGTTCTGATTCTATTGCTACTAATAAAGTACACACCAGTAACACCCCACTCCAAAACCACATATTGGGCTTGTGATTCGCAACTTCCAAAGCTTCTGTTTCTGCTACACCCACATCGTAAAGATAGGAGTGAGTTTTCATCGAGAATAGCAGTGTCAAGGCATAAACCAGAATTAATACAACAGCCACTGCTAAGGAAAGATTTTGCAGGGTTTTTTCGCCAATTCCTGGCGAGGTAAAGTTCATTGCTGTTGGCAATAAAATAGCAATCACTGCCAAATTCATAGCAGCTGAGTTCATCCGCGCTACTATCGGTTGAAATGTCTGTTCTTTATGACGCAGTCCACCCAACAACATAGCCAAACCCATCACCAATAGTAAATTGCCGATAATTGAGCCGGTTATACTGGCTTTGACTACATCTACTAACCCTGCTTTCAAGGCAACAATGGCAATAATTAGTTCTGTGGCATTGCCAAAGGTAGCGTTTAATAATCCTCCCAGAGTCGGGCCTAGTACCACAGCTATTTCTTCTGTGGCTGTACCCATACTCGCTGCTAGGGGCAAAATTGCTAATCCAGCTGTAATGAAAACAATTAAATCTCCCCACTCTAAAAAGTGGGCTGCCACAGAAACCGGAATGAAAAGCAAGAGAACTAAAAAGAGAATGTTTTTACCTGACATTAGTTAATAGTCAATGGTCAATGGTTAATAGTCAATGGTCAATTGTCAATGGTTAATAGTCAAGAGTTTGTTGGTGGTTGTTTGTTGATTGTTGGTAGTTAGTAGTTAGTGGTTAATAGTTTACTACTCCACCCTTACGGGAAGCCGCTTGAGCGCGTCTACACACTCCCCACCTCCCCTCAATCGCTCTCAGTAGTTCCTAAATTTCACTATTTCCTCGCAGATGGCAAATTTTGTAAAATAGAGTGGAGTTTTACGGAGAATTGATAACTTTTCGTTGCAAAATTTTTTATTAAACCGCAGATACTACACCAAAAATCGTGTTTAATATATTAAAAGACAATTAAATTTTTGGTACGCCAGTGGAAAAACCTGTCACGAGGCTTTTTCAATGGCTGTTCTATTCCTGAACTTCAGGAAACGACTGCTTGATGATGCAGATTACCCGTAATACTATGAGCTATACTCTAATTGCATTCATCTCGTCGTTGCCGTCTAGCTACGCTAATATTTACTGGACATGCCGCTCTAAAAGGTACGCATATATTTGTCGGCACAATTGCAAGTATTTTTGATTTTGGATATACTACATGACTTCTGCTGCTGAACTGCCAGGTCAAACTGGTATAAATTTGACATCGCAAGAAAATTATACAAACGCCAAAATGCCTAATCCCTTGATGACGGCTACGGGTGTTTACGTGACTGTACACGGTCATTTTTACCAACCACCACGGGAAAATCCATATTTGGATGCGATCGAACGCCAACCAGGTGCAGCACCTTTTCATGATTGGAATGAACGAATTCATCACGAATGCTATCGTCCAAATGCCTTTGCTAGGGTGCTAAATGACCGAGGCGAACTCGTGGGGATCGTTAATAATTACGAGTTTTTGAGTTTTAATATTGGCCCAACCCTGATGTCTTGGCTAGAACGCCACGATGTAGAAGTTTATCAGCGAATTTTGGAAGCTGATCGCAAATCTTGTCAACGTTTGCATGGACATGGCAATGCGATCGCGCAAGTATATAACCATATCATCATGCCTCTGGCCAACGAGCGCGATAAATATACGCAGATTCGTTGGGGCAAAGCAGATTTCCGATCCCGCTTTAAACGCGACCCCGAAGGTATGTGGCTGGCAGAAACTGCTGTAGACTACCCGACTCTGGAAGCATTAGTCAAAGAAGGAATTCGCTTTATTGTCCTAGCGCCCTCCCAAGCACAGCGTTGTCGCCTTTTACCCACTAAGGAAAATCCCCATCCAGAATGGCACGAAGTCGGCGGTAGTCAAATTGATCCCACCCGTCCCTATCGTTGCTATCTCAAACCCACACTCAGCACAGCATCCTCTCCTCTGAGTACAGTTTCTTTATCCCCCAGAGATGGGGATCGGGAGATAGAAAATTCTACTTCCCAATCACCAATCCCCGATCACCAATCCCTTCCCTACATCGATATCTTTTTCTACGATGGCCCAATTTCGCGGGACATGGGTTTTAGTGATGTTCTCTACAATTCCGGTCATTTAGCAGGACGCATTGGTTCTGCGGTGCGTGGGGATCGTCGTCCCGCCCAGTTAATTTCTGTAGCGACAGATGGAGAAACCTTTGGACATCACAAGGGAGGAACAGAGAAGACTCTAGCCTATGCCTTTACCAAAGAGTTTCCGCATCGGGGTTGGACAGTTACCAACTTTGCCCATTATCTCAGCTTGAACCCTCCAACTTGGGAAGTGGAGTTAAAACCAGTAACCGCTTGGAGTTGCGCCCACGGTGTTGATAGATGGCAGGATAATTGCGGTTGTGGTGGTGGCGGTGAATGGCATCAAGAATGGCGTCGCCCGTTACGAAATGCCTTAAATTGGTTACGCGATCGCCTGATAGAGGTATATGAAGAACACGGCAGACAGTTTTTCTGTGATCCTTGGCAAGCACGAGATGAATATATCGAAGTAATTCTGGATCGTTCACCTCACAACATTCACCGCTTCCTTGAGCGCCATCAAACTCACAAACTTACCAATGCAGAACAAGTAGACGCTTTACGTTTGCTGGAAATGCAGCGTCATGCTTTGTTGATGTTTACAAGTTGTGGTTGGTTTTTTGAAGAAATATCCCGCCCAGAAGGAACGCAGATTCTACGTTATGCTGCCCGTGCTTTAGAACTAGCGGGAGATGTGGCAGGTGTACAACTAGAAAAAGAATTCCTCAAGCGCCTTGCCATTGCTCCCAGTAATGTTGATATTTTCAAACATGGTGGAGAAGTTTACCGCCAACTAGTGGCAACTTCACAAATCACATTTAAGCAAGTTGCAGCCCATCACGCGATCGCTTCTTTGTTTAACAATCACAAAGGCGAAACCCGCAATGGCAATGGCACATCACCTAACAACTGCACTGTCAAATATTCCCATCCTTATCAAAAACGCGTTTATTGTTATAACGTTCATGAGTTAGATTACCATCTGCAACGGCTGGGAGCATTGACACTAGCAGTCGGACACTTAAAGCTAATATCGGAAATCACTTGGGAAAGTGAACATTTAGTTTTTGCAGTGCTGCATTTAGGAGGTTGGGATTTCCATTGTTGCATTCAACCATTTGAAGGAAGACGTACTTACAGTCAAATCAAAGAAAAATTATTGGCATCACTGCAAAAAGCAAGTGCAGCAAACACTATCTTAGTGATGATGCAGTTATTTGGGGATCAAGCATTTAGCTTAGAAAATCTCTTTGCTGAAGAACGCCATCGCTTGATGCGGTTGTTGAGTCAAGAAACACTGAGTAGACTAGACCAACTTTATACACAAACATATCGAGATAATTACGGTGTAATAATGGCATTCCATCGGGATGAATTGCCAGCACCACAAGAGTTGCAAGTAGCCGCAGAAATAGCTTTAAGCTATCGTTGTGTGAACACACTACGCGCCTTAGAGCAAGATATCAGCGAACCACAATCAAGTATAAATCATATCCTGGAATTAAAAGCGATCGCTAGTGAAGCTAAACACCTGCGCTGTCGGTTAAATATTCCCGAAGGCAAGCAGATGTTAGAACAGTTGATTTTGCGATTACTTTGGCAATTGTTGCACGATGCTAATGATACATTTGATGCAGATATCCAGCGCCTGGAAAGATTAATTGATGTTGCCTATCAGCTAAATGTAGGCATCTGTTTGGATCGTTCTCAAGAACTATACTTTAGTTGTTTGTACAACAAAATTTTGCCTCAATGTCAAACAGCGATCGCTAATGGTGAGGACGTTATTAAGCATCGACAATTATTGAAGTTAGGACAAAAACTAGCCGTTGATGTTGGTTACTGGTTAGATCAGATGGGGTAATACCGTTTCACCATAAGTCTGATATCAATTCCGGCTAATTACTTACGATATGGTTGACCTTATAGGTAACAGGTAATTGGTTTTCCCATTACCCATTACCAATTACCGGCCTTCACAGATATGATAAGTCTTTAAACGGACATGATATCACACATTACTTCTATTGCTTCTTCGCTGTTTTGGCATCAATGTTCTTACTTTCCAAGCTCAACCTATTTGATTCACATTCGGCGTCAGTTATCAAATTATATTACTTACTGTTAACTGTCCACTGATTTCTAACCACTAACAAATAACAAATGACCAATGACAATTGACTATTTACCTAATTGAAAGAACACACCAATTTTGAATATTTTTGTGTCGCTACCGTAACTGCTCATGGTGAGCGATCGTAAGTTCTCGAAGATGGGTTTTGCCAATATTTCTGCTAGTTTGAGAATTGGAAATTGATTTTCTAATAATTCTCGACTTTTTGCCCAATCCAGATACACGTAACCTTGGTTTGGTTGGGGAATGGCAGCAATACTATTTTTAAATTGGCGATCGCTAATCAAGGAATTGTTCTTAGCATTGATAATTTCATTCATTGTTTCAAGGTTGGAAGCCAAAATTTCATAATTTCCTTGGCTAATACGCACTCCGGAAACTTTAGCTTCTATTGTGTATTTTTCTCGCTGTTGAGGATCGGCTACTTTTGTAGCTTTTAATTGTGTCCAAGCTGAGATTTTTTGTTTGTCTATATCAAAAGTATTCAGTGACAATCCCTGTGAGTATGCGATTTCATCTAAACGAGAAATTCCTGCTGGTGTGGTTTCAGTTTTTTCGACTACAAACACAAAATCGGGATTTGCTTGTCCTGAACGGGGTAATAATCCAATGGCGTATTCTCCCTGTACCCAGGTAAAAATATCTTCTTTTAAGTTGATGTCTGAATCTGTTTGCAGATCTACCACAGGTTTGATTAAACCAGAAACTATATTTTTTTCTGAACCGGATATAGCGACTTTGATTTGTTCCCAAACTTGATTTAAATTGCTGTTAGGTAAACTACTTAAACTTTTTCCAGCGATCGCTAAACCTGCTGAGGTAGGGATATATTGTAATGCTCCCACAGGCTGAGATAACGGCTCTAAAGGTGGTGCTGTTTCGCCTTGTGCTAGTAAACTAGTTTCTGCTAATAATCCTTTGTTGGTTAGGACTACAGAGACTATTTCGCTGTCATAAGTTGCTGGTTCTGGCAGTTTTAAACCTTGCCATTGGGCGATATTGGGAAGATTGAGAAACGCTACGGCTAATGCACCTTTGGGTATTTGTTTGACAGCTTGCTGATATTGGCTAGAGGTAGTTATATTAAGATCAGGACCCTGGACATTATTAATAGCTTCCCTTAGCACTTTGGGATCGTTGGCAAACAAGATAAAATCATCACCAACAGCAGCGCCAGCCAAAGAATTTTGCATTTTAGATTTTGGATCTACTTGTGGAGAGTCAAAAATCAACTTGATGCCTTCGTATTGTTCTGTGGCTAAGTTTGCCCCAGCGATCGCCCGTTTGGAAAATAACAAATCCACAAATTCACGGCTTTTCTCTGGATTTTTGGTTGCCAGTGCCATGAGATACCCCAACTGCTGTCCGTTACTAGGATCGCGATCGATGTCTTGGGTTGTGACAGCTAAGGTAATTTCATTTCCCAACCAAGGTTGAATATCTTGTTTATAATCTAGACCTGTGCTAGCTAATAAACTGGTCTTTAGTTTGGATAGTTCTCCCTCACGTTCCAATACTTGTAATTTATCGGGATTTACCAGCATTGACATCATTACTGGTGCTTGTTGAGATACAAAAATTGCCGCACCAGGCTGTTGTGTAGTTCCACTAATTCCCACAAAAGAATTTGTACCGAATAAGCCACTACAACCAGGAATACTGATAAATAGCAGCATCATCGTAATAGCTGCTAGAGAACGAAAGAATAAGGCTTGTTTCATAAATTACCTGTTTTCAGTTACTAATTATCAATTATGAGGGGATAGGGGATAGAGAAATAAGTAACATTAGAAAATAAATTACACATTCTTCCAGCTGTTCCCTGTTAATAGTTCTCCGTTGCCTGATACGGAAAGTATTGCTCAAAGTCCTGTAAGTATTTTTTCCTGGTCAAGATGACTATTTTCTGCAAACATAAATAGTATCTAGGAAAAATCTCCAATCTAAAGTTTAAAATCGGAATGACACCTCAAGCCATTACCCAAATTAGTGTAGAAGGGCGTTGCATATTTGCGGGATGATTTTATTTTCTCTTTTAATTGAAAAACTCAATTCTTGGCATTCTTGGCATCTTGGCGGTTCATTATTCATCCCCATTTTATGCAACGCCAGTGTAGAAGAACTCGCCCAACGTTTGTCCCAAGGTGAGCCTAATCTTCAGCTTGTGGACGTGCGTGAACCACAGGAAGTCGCGATCGCTCACATTGAGGGTTTTGTTAACTTGCCTCTAAGTGGATTTGCTGAATGGGGAAATGAAATTCACACGCGCTTAGATCCTGATGCTGAAACCTTGGTACTTTGTCATTATGGCATTCGTTCTGCTCAGATGTGTCAGTGGCTGGTTAATCAAGGATTTACAAATGTGAAAAATATTTCTGGTGGTATTGATGCCTACTCCATGTTAGTTGACCCTTCAATTCCTGTGTATTAACCGTAAATGACGATTGTAAGTTTTTTTTGCTATTCTGAACTTAAGAGTGAATAATTTTCACTTAGTAATTACCAATACTTTTGAGCTGCCAATTTGCGTAAATCTAAGTAAAGATTATTGAGATTCAGAAGGATTTTGCAGTGAGCAAGTTTTCACATGTATATCAAAGTCTTTTTAAAGATACTTTTGTGAGAGATAAAAGATAGATTTGTTGTAACGTATTTTCAGATACTTCAATTATTTACTATTTTGCTTAACTAAATATTAATGCTTTTTGCTTCTCATCTTAATAATTTTTGTTTTTAAAAACTAATTAAAATTTTGCTTTGGTAAACATTAGCTATGCAAGTCCAGCTAACCAATCGTCAACAGCACATTCTTTGGGCAACAGTACGTCACTACATCGCCACAGCAGAGCCTGTTGGCTCCAAAGCCCTGCTAGAAGAGTACAACTTGGGTGTTAGCTCAGCCACGATTCGTAACGCTATGGGTGTGTTAGAAAAAGCCGGGCTACTTTATCAACCACACACTTCTGCTGGGCGAGTACCTTCTGACTCTGGCTATCGAATTTATGTTGATCAGTTGATCACACCTTCGGAAACTCTAGCCAGACAAGTAGAAGCGACACTACAAAATAGCTTGAATTGGGAAGATAGTAGTCTAGAAAGCTTATTACAAGGGGCAGCCCAAATTTTAGCGACCCTCAGCGGCTGCATCACCTTGATTACAATACCACAAAATGTCAGTGCTATGGTGCGGCATTTGCAATTGGTGCAAATTGAAGTCGGACGAGTCATGCTGATCGTAGTTACGGATAATTATGAAACACATTCAGCATTATTAGATTTGCCACCAAAAGGCAAAAACACACAATTTGATCCAGAAGTGATAGATCGGGAATTACAACTTGTTTCTAACTTTTTAAATAGCCAATTACGCGGGCGCAGTTTGTTAGAGGTAGCTAATCTCAATTGGAGTGATTTAGATCGGGAATTTCAGCACTATGGTGAGTACTTAAAAAATTCCCTGGCAGAATTTAGTCGTCGCAGTTTGACGCCAGGCGTTACACAAATCATGGTGCGTGGGATGGCAGAAGTTTTACGACAACCAGAGTTTGCTCAATTACAACAGGTGCAAACTATCATCCAACTATTGGAGGAAGAACAAGAACAACTGTGGAGATTAATATTTGAGGAAAATGAGACTGAGGAAGTGGGTAAACCACGGGTAACAGTGAGGATTGGTTCAGAGAATCCTCTTGAACCAATTCGTAACTGTAGTCTAATTTCTTCCACCTACCGCCGTGGTTCATCACAGGTAGGAAGCGTGGGAGTTTTGGGGCCAACACGCCTAGATTACGAAGGAGCGATCGCATTAGTTGCTGCTGCTGCTGAGTATTTATCGGAGGCTTTCAGTTATCTAAATCCCTCATGAGAAAAATTGCTTTTGGGTTGCTTTGGCTAGGATTGATTGCGTATGCTTTCTTGTTTGCTCCTCCCAATCAACCCGATACTTTTGAGTTGATTAAAAATCTATCTACTGGTCAATGGCAAGGTATTAATCCCTTGGTGATTGTACTGTTCAATATTATGGGTATTTGGCCCATTGTTTTCAGTGCAGTCCTGTTTGTTGATGGTCGAGGGCAAAAAATTCCAGCTTGGCCATTTACTGCTGCTTCTTTTGCTGTAGGGGCGTTTGCTTTGTTACCATATTTGGCTCTCAGAGAAACAAATCCGCAGTTTTCTGGTGCGAAGAATGTTTTGCTCAAAATCTTAGATTCTCGTTGGACGGGTGTTGTCCTGACTATTGGAACAGCGATTTTGGTTGGCTATGGTATTGGACAAGGTGATTGGAGTAATTTTGTCCAGCAGTGGCAAAATAGCCGCTTTATTAATGTGATGAGCTGTGATTTTTGTCTGCTATGTGTATTATTTCCTGCTTTGTTGGGGGATGATATGGTGCGGCGTGGTTGGAAGAGTTCTGGAATATTTTGGCTGATAGCTTTAGTTCCGTTATTTGGCCCTTTACTATATCTGTGCATACGTCCATCTTTGCCAGAATCACAGGTGGATGATTCGTGAGTGGTTTGATATTTGAAGTATCGAACACAGATAAACACAGATTTAGACGCCCTTAAGGGCGGCTTCCCGCAGCATACACCGATGGACGCTGATGGATTATGGGTGGGCTATTTTATTTTTGGAAAATTTGACTACAGGTGGGTTATTCGTGAGTAGTTTGATTTTTGAGATAGCGAACACAGATGCACACAGATAAACACCGATGGACGCTGATGAATTATGGGTTTACTGCTAAATAAATCTCTATTCCCTGTTTTCTATTCACCGTTCCCTAGCTTCGAGACAGGAACTTAATTTATGAGCAAAAATAGCACTTTGGTTTAGGATTGCTATATTGACTGTCTGAGTTTATAAATTCCGGGTAGTTGCCACCAAGCCAAATTTTGATAAATATGCTATGTCTAGAGTTTTTGATCGTTAATGAAGTAGCTAAATAAAACAATAGAATAATTAGTTAAAAGCATCATACTAACTCTAAATTCGCTAATAAAATCTAACAGAAGTCAGAAGTTTTTATAAAAAAATTAACCAAACTAAAAAACAGTCAATAGTTTTGTATTTATTAAGATATGGCTCCTACAGTACTAATTACAGGCGGCTCTGAAGGTCTTGGTAAAGCAACAGCTTTATTATTTGCCCGTAAGCGTCGCCCCTTGAATTGAAAATCTTTTCCAAAATCCTATGATCGAGAAACCTGAAGATGTGGCAAATGCGATTTGGAGTGCAGCTAAGAATCACAAGCCTGAAGTATTTGTTGGTTCTGCCAATTTATCACAGGCAGTTTATCGTTTATTTTCCGGTTTACTTCAGTGGGCTTCTCAACAAGTGTTTAAAAATGAAGATAAATAATGGCATTGCATAATTTTGCGATGATAGCGGATAAAATTGCACCCCATCGATTTTGTAGAGACGTTGCAGATTTTGTAGAGACGTTGCAGATTTTGTAGAGACGTTGCACTGCAACGTCTCTACTGTTGATGATTTTCATCCCTCGAATATACAACGCCTAAATAGTTCGTTGTAAAGTCCACCCCAAACAAGTTGGTTGTTCATAAACCCGCTTCAGTGTGTTCACATCTCTGGCAGAAATTGGTGGGGGATTGCGAACTTGAGAAAAGTATAAAGAATCACTCTGTAGCTGGCTATGTCCCCATATTCCTAAAGCATGACCTAGTTCGTGGCGAGCAGCAGCTAAAAGATATTGTCCTGTTTGGCTGGGACTAAGCAGGATAGTAAAGCGATGGTATAAAATATTTTTATTATTGTAAAATTCGTAAGTGGTTTGAGCGGAACGCGCACGGGGAATATTGCTATTAGGCAACTTTTGCAGTGGTGGGGTTTTCCGTATAACAGTAATATCAGCTACTTCCTGTTTTTCGACTACCTGTAAAGGTAAATAAGCACTCCACTCTTTTACAGCCTGCAAGACACTATTAACCCACGCTTGGGCTTGCTTAGGATCTATTGTTGATGGTGTTTCTATGTAAACCTTAACTGGAAACTGTGACCAAACTAAATAACCTACTGGCGTTGTTGCAACTTGAGAAAAGTAGTCACCGCTATTAGTTGTATCTTGCCACCGCATCAGTGTGGAAGGTAGGGGATGGGGTTTTGGTGAAGCTAGAGTGGTGGGGTGATAGGGGGCTAGGGTGATGGGGGGAAGATTTGTGATGTCGTAGTATTTTGTTGAGAAACTGGGAGAATATGAAAAATCAGCAAAGGACTGCACGTTAGTTAAGATAAACAGCAGTCCCGTGATTATAGCTAATCCTATAAATGCTAGTAAACGTTGCCAAATTAAACTTGTTGGGATGTTAGTAGTTGTTTGGTGGTTAGTGGTTAGTGGTTGTTGGTTGGGAACCAATGAATCGTTTGTCTCCTTTGTCTTCCTTGTCTTCTTCACCACTTCTCACACTTCCCCCACTCCTCACACTTCTATTTAGGCAGCCAACCAGCGCTCAAAACCACAGATAAACTAAGAAAAATGACTGTCAAAGCCCAAGTTACTTGGTTTAATGTTTTTTCTGCACTTTTAGTGCTGCTAAATAATTGGGCTTGTCCACCAATGGCTGCGATACCATCACCTTTGGGGCTATGCAACAACACTAGGACTATTAAAGCAATTGCAGAAAAAACCCAGATACCTTGTACAACGTTAGAAACGGTCATAGTGGAAAATGTTTGTGAATTATGAATTATGAATTATGAATTATGAATTGTATTAAATTCTCATTCATAATTCACTATTATTAACTTTTTACAGCCCCACTTGCACGGGTGTGCGAGAAAGTTGCACATCGTACTCTGTTGGTTGCAAAAGCGATCGCCCAGTCATTTCTGGAGGTTGAGGCAACTGTAAAATCTGCAAAATTGTAGGAGCGATGTCAGCTAGTTTGCCATCGTTACGCAAGCTAACATTGCCACCATGACCAGGGATTTTCGCCTGTTCTCCTTCGACAATAATCAGAGGGACTGGGTTAGTAGTGTGAGCCGTCCAGGGATTTCCATTCTCATCTATCATATGTTCGGCGTTGCCGTGATCAGCAGTAATAATTGCTGTACCTCCAGCTTTACTGATGCTTGTCAGCAGGCGACCTAAACACTGATCTACAGTTTCAATGGCTTCTACTGTTGCTGGGATCTGACCAGTGTGTCCCACCATGTCTGGGTTAGCATAGTTAATTACAACTAAAGAATAAATACCCTTTTCAATAGCTGCTGTTGCCACATCTGTAACTGCTTTGGCCGACATCATCGAAGCTTTGTCGTAGGTAGCAACCATAGGACTATTAACTAGTTCCCTGTCTTCTCCTGGGAAGGGTTCTTCTAGTCCACCATTGAAGAAATAGGTAACGTGGGCGTATTTTTCAGTTTCGGCGGTACGAAACTGTTTGAGATGATGCTGAGAAATTACTTCTCCGAGAATATTACTCAAATTTTGTGGTTCAAAGGCAACCTTTACTGGTAATTCTGGGTCGTATTGTGTAAAGGTGGCAAAGGACAGTGGCGTGATCAGCTTTCTTTCAAAACCATTAAATTCTGGACTAACGAAAGCTTGGGTAAGTTGTCTGGCGCGGTCGGGACGGAAGTTGAAAAATATAACCCCATCTCCTGGTTCTATGGCTCCAGGGGCTATTCTGACTGGGGCTATAAACTCGTCTGTTACACCCTCTGCATAGGATGCTTGCAGAACTTCTTCCGCAGAATGCCCATTGCCAGAGCTATCTTTTGTCATCACATCATAGGCACGTTGAACCCGATCCCAACGGCGATCGCGATCCATTGCATAGTAGCGACCACTGAGGGTTACTATGCGTCCGACTCCGATCCGATCAATGTAGTCTTGGATTAATGCGATGGAGTTAACGCCGTCTGTGGGAGCGGTATCGCGACCATCGGTAATTGCATGGATGCAAATGTCTGATATTTCCTGACTTTTGGCTAAGTCAAGTAATCCAAACAGATGGCTAACATGGGAGTGTACACCACCCTCAGAACAAAGCCCGATGATGTGCAATTTACCATTGCGACTTCGGACTTCCTGACAAATGCTGACAAGTGCTGAGTTTTTGAAGATGGAACCATCTTCTACCGCATCAGAAATGCGTACCAACTCTTGGGGTACAACCCTGCCAGCACCAATGTTCAAGTGACCAACTTCAGAGTTACCCATTTGACCCTCTGGCAACCCTACCGCTTTTCCTGATGTGCGGATAAGGGTATGCGGATATGCTGCCCATAAGCTATCCATTACCGGAGTCTTAGCAGCGGCAATAGCATTTCCTTTTGTCTCCTCGCAGTAGCCCCATCCGTCTAAAATGACTAGCACCACGGGAGCAACAGGTGCTTTGGTCATAATAAAATCGCCCTTTACTTTTTGTAATACCCGAATGATACCACTGCTAACTACAGTCGCAAGTAGATTTGTGCTTATTAACTTCTTTTATAAGAGTTTCTCTATTTTTTAGACATTTCTTAAACTTTAGTAATTTTTTCTTATTTTTGTGGTATGCACCAAATCTTGAGCATTAAAAACGAAGTTGCTATTCAACCAGATCAAATATGTGATGGATGTGTGACAGATCAAAGGCCTGATACGGTCGGTTGCATGTCCGTACTTATGCGGCGATCATTAACAATTAACGGTGAAGTTGTGCAGCGGCAGGTAACCTAGAACTCCCACCGATAATCTTTGTGCCGTCCGCACCAACGAAGTGTTAGGTGGCTTAGCGACTCTTGGGATCTTGACCAAGTATAACGATCGTAGGTTTATCGTTTATTCCATTATCCAACTCAAAGAGACTCGGTAAGTCTATAGCAATTGAGGGAGATGTTTCATATATTTTCTGAAAATTTTGATGCTGGCTCTTAAAGAAATCTCGCCTGACAAAATGAGGCGGCGATCCATTCGCCACAGTTTTGCTACCCATTTGTTGCAAAACGGCTATGACATCCGCACAGTGCAAGAGTTATTAGGACACTTAAGGATGTAAAAACTACGATGATGTGTACTCACGTACTCAATCGTGGTCGTAAAGCTGTTCGTAGTCCGCTTGACTAATAACCTATATGAGTGGACGATCGCTTCACTCCTGAACAATAACCATAGTTCTTTCTGGTATCAGTAAGAGTTTGTGCGATCGCTTCTCAAACTACACAAGTTGGTTAATAAACAAGACACTGATCACTGATTTCCTTTCTACTTGTTCTTCCCAGTAGCCTTAGCTGCTTTGGCTGCTTTTTTGGCAGCTTTTTCGGCTGCGATCGCTGCTAATCTCGCTTGTTCTTTTTCTTCAGCAATTTTCTCGAGGTAGTAATGATAGTCACCTAAGTAGACTCGGAATTCACCATCACGAATTTCCACAATTTTATTGGCTACCTGAGAAATAAAATAGCGGTCGTGGGAAACAATAATTGCTGTGCCATCGTAGTCTTGTAGTGCTTCTTCCAACATTTCTTTGGCTGGAATGTCTAAGTGGTTTGTTGGCTCATCTAATATTAATAAATTTGCTGGACGCAACAGCATTTTTGCTAATGCTAAACGCGCTTTTTCTCCACCACTTAAAGCTGCTACTTTTTTGAAGACTGTATCACCACTGAATAAAAAGCGTCCTAATAAGGTGCGAACGTCTTCGTTTTTCCAATCAGGTACTTCGTCATGAATAGTTTCCATGACTGTTTTTTCTAAGTCTAAAGCTTCTGCTTGGTTTTGTTCAAAATATCCAGGGATCACATTATGTTGACCTAATTTGATAACTCCTTCTGTGGGTTGTTCCATACCCATAATTAGGCGCAGTAATGTTGATTTCCCAGCACCATTGGGAGCAACAAAGGCGATGCGATCACCCCTCTCAATCAGGAGATTTGCTCCTAAAAATAGAATTTTCTCATCGTAGATATGAGTTAAATTTTTAATTTCCACGACTTCTCTACCACTACGGGGTGCGGGGGGAAAGCGAAATTGTAGCGTTTTAACTCCAACTGTAGGGGCTTCGACGCGCTCAATCTTTTCTAGTTGTTTTTCACGGCTTTTGGCTTGGGTGCTGCGGGTGGCACTAGCACGGAATTTATCAACAAAAGCTTGTTGTTTTTCTAATTCTTTTTGCTGGCGTTCGTAGGCACTCAGTTGTGCTGTTTGTTTTTCAGCTTTTTGTTGTAAATATGCTGAATAATTACCAAGATAAGTAGTAGAAACACCTCGTTCTGTTTCGACAATTTGAGTGCAGAGACGATCTAAAAATTCTCGGTCGTGGGAAACTATTACCATTGGTGTATTCAAACCTTTTAGGTAATTTTCCAACCACTCGATTGTTTCTAAATCTAAGTGGTTTGTTGGCTCGTCTAGCAGCAATAAATCAGGTTCTTGCAAGAGAATTTTAGCCAAACTGATCCGCATTTGCCAACCACCACTGAAGGCACTAACGAGGCGATCGCCGTCTTCTGGTTCAAAACCGATTTCGGGTAATATCTTGCCAATACGTGCTTCTAAGCCATAACCATCTAGGGCTTCAAATTGCCGTTGTAGCTTATCCAACTTATTAATTAGTTTATCCAGTTCTTCTGGAGGAGCGGTTTCCATCTGATGTTGCACTTCCACCAAAGATAACTGTACTTTGTTTGCCTCCTTGAAAACTGTCCACAATTCTTCTTTGATAGTGCGGCAGGGGTCTACATCAAATTCTTGATTGAGATAGGATATGTGTAAACTGGCAGGACGAATAACTTCGCCAGAGGTTGGCTCTATTTTGCCAGTGATGATTTTGAGTTGGGTAGATTTACCAGCACCGTTAACCCCAACTAAACCAACGCGATCGCCCACTTTCACTTCCCAATTGATATCCTTGAGAACTTCGCCAGTCGGATAAATTTTACTAATATGTTCTAGTCGCAGCATTGAGTGTCTCCAAGGTAGGCAACAAGCAGGGAAGGTTAACTCACATCGAGTCCAATCTTAACAAAATTTAACTACAAATTCGATGTGAATAATTCCTTGAAGACAAAGAAAAAGATTTTAGTGAAGGATACACTGATAGTTGCTGTATTAATTTTAATTTTTCATCTTCGTGTCTTAGTGTCTTGGTGGTTAATAAAATGATTTTTCACCACCAAGACACTAAGCCACCAAGAAACACTTTGAAAGGGGTACACCATACTCTTACACCCGCTTGGTTTTGATGGCACTGCTATCTAAATAATATTAAAAGCCCGTCTGTACGGGCTTTTTAACAATTTTTAAGCGTGTTGGGGATTATCTTCCAAAAATTGGGGCGTTGGTGTTGCGTCTGTGAAGTAAAATTGACCCTACATTACAAAGCAAACAGGTAATAGCTAGCCATAACAAAACATAAGTGGGAATCATGACTACGCCGATCATAAACCAAGTGTAAACGTGCAGTATCATCACAACAGCAAATGTACAGGCTACTATTGCTGATTGCCAAACTTGATATGAAGGGCGACGGAGTACAGCTAAAACCATCGTCAACAGCGTTGCAAGTAAGTTTGCTGGCACGAGAAATGCACAAATACTAACGCAGTTGGTGCGGGAAAACTCCACTAGGCTGTTGAAATCGAGCATTAATTTTTCAGGTAACGTCTATTTAGTATAGAACAACTAATCAGGCAATTAAATAACGAAATATAAACATGAGCATTACTGACTTTAATATTATAAAAAATTTACATAATTTGTTGGTTGGTGGTCGTTAGTAGTTAGTGGTTAGTGGTTGATTGTTGTTTTTACTCCTCAGACCCCACCCTTACGGGAAGCCGAAGAAGGCGCGTCTATACACCCCTCACACTTCTCACACTCCACCCTACGGGAAGCCGCTTGCGCGTCTACACACTCCTCACACTTCCCATCTCCCCACCTAACTTCCCCTACCTAATCTCTGCATTAATTTTGCTACGGAGTGAATTAATTGATTTGGTTCAACTGGCTTGGAAACATACATCTGAAAACCTGCATCAAGGGCTTGTTGACAATCTTGTGGTCTAGCATAAGCTGTTAATGCGATCGCAGGTAAATCTCTTCCTTGTTCTGGCTGTAAATTTCGTATTTTACGTATTAATGTGTATCCATCTTCTTCAGGCATACTGATATCACTAATCAACACATCCGGTAAGGATTTTGCAATTATTAAAAGTGCCGATTGCACTGAATCAATTGCTGTTACCTCTGCTCCTGATTCTTGCAGGACGGTGGTTACATATTCTCGTGTATCAGTATCCCCATCCACGACTAACACCTGCAAACCACTCAAGGATTGTTCTACAACAGAATTGGGGAAGGCTGTTTTTGTTATCTGTTCTGTTTGTTTTAAGTTCCATCTTTGGAGAACAGGTGTTTTCGGGAAATTTCCTTCTGCTTTGGTAGCAACAGCACATTCTCGGTTTTTTGATTCTTGATCTTGGGGTGCTTGCTGTGTTGCTAACAATGGCAACTTTACACTAAATGTTGCTCCCTGTCCGACTCCTGGACTATCAGCATGAACACTACCACTATGCATTTCTACTAAATAACGGACGATCGCTAGTCCCAATCCTAAACCGCCGTGGTTTCTAGTTATACTTCCATCTGCTTGACGGAAACGATCAAAAACGTAGGGGAGAAATTCTGGACTAATGCCAACACCTGTGTCAGTGATGGTAATTTGGGCATAGCGGTTTTTGTGATGGGGTGGTGGGGTGGTGGGGTGGTGGGGAGAGGTTGATTCTACTTTCTCCCCATCTCCGGTTCTCCCTATCTCCCAATCGTTTACTACTTCTAGGCGTACTTCTACCCTACCGTCAGAAGGGGTAAATTTAATGGCGTTGTTAAGCAAGTTCCATAGAACTTGTTGTAGGCGATTGGGATCACCAGAGACGATTACGGAAGAGGCGGTGACTGGAAGAGGCGGGGACGGGGAGAGTATTTCATCTGTATTCGTTGTTTCCCCATGTACCCGCATCCCTACGTCCTCTTTATTTTCTATGTCATCGCGTCGTTGTGTCGCTGTATTCTCTGTTTCGTTGAGTTCAACTACGTATTCAAGTTGAATTTTTTTTGCTTCTGCTTCTAGACGTATGCTATTGACAACTGTTGCAGTTAAGCTAACTAAGTTAACTGGACAAATGTTAAGAGTCAGCTTGCCTCGCATAATGCGCGAGACATCTAAAATATCTTCTATAAGCTGAGCTTGCAAATCCGCATTGCGTTCAATTGTTTCTATAGCACGAGTGATTGCTTCTTCATTCAATTTTCGCTGGCGCAGCAGTCTTGCCCAACCTAGTATAGATGTTAAGGGTGTGCGGAGTTCATGGGAGAGGGTGGCTAAAAATTCATCTTTGAGGCGATTTGCTGTTTCTGCTTCTTGGCGTGCTGTTTGTTCGCGAATGAGCTTAATATGTTCTTCTTCTGCTTTTTTGCGTTCTGTGATGTCTTCTGATGTACCTGTAAAACCAATTACATTACCTTCTTCGGAAAGCATTGGTGATGATGACATGTAAACCCAGCGCTCAATTCCTGCTGGAGTGATGATACGAAATTCTCCTTTATATCCCCTACCTTCAGCAGCAGCAGCATACCAATTCGCAACTACTGATTGTTGTTCTTCATGATGAATTGTTGCGATCCAGCCTTCGTCTAAACTTTGCTCTGGGGTTAAACCAAAAATAGCATGGTAGCGGGGGTTAGCATAAGTGCATTTACCATGAGCATCAGTTAAAAAAATGCCTACGGGTGAACAAGCACTCAATGAACGAAACATTTCTTCGCGTTTTTTGAGTTCAGCATTCATTGCTGCTAGTTGTGCGGCTTGTCGCTTTACTTCTGCACTTTTTTGGAACAAATCAATAAATGCTGCTACTTTGGATTTCAATATTTCCGGTTCTATGGGCTTAAAGAGGTAGTCTACGGCACCTAGAGAATATCCTCTAAAGACCATGTTGTCACTGGTGTTGAATGCCGTTACAAAAATTATTGGTGTATGCCGCGATCGCTCTCGTTGTCGAATCAGGGCTGCTGTCTCGAACCCGTCCATATCTGGCATTTGCACATCCAGCAAAATTACGGCAAAATCCTGATTTAGTAGATTTCGCAAAGCTTCTGCGCCTGATGTAGCCCTCACCAAGTTTTGACCAAGGCTGTCTAAAATTGCCTCTAGGGCTAGCAAATTCTCTGGATGGTCATCTACCAACAGAACATTAACTTTAGGCTCAAATAACATTTCAAATATACACTTTTAGAAATAGAAGAAGCCGTTTTTACGTCTTCCTATTGACTGTGACGCTAAAGCTAGCTGAATTCACACTATCTTAAGTTATAACTTTAGCTGGCTTGAAAATAGGTCTTGGGGGTGGTAACAAGGAATTTTATATACTTAAATTAGTACACTATTTATAGCTTCTCTAAAAGCGGCATCATCAATTACAAATTTTTACTAAGAAAGAAGCAATATCTACTAAGGGTAAAACTTGATCTGCTACTCCGAATGCGATCGCCGCTGCCGGCATAATTGAACAAAAGGCACTTTCAGGTTCTTCAACTATACTCATTCCCCCACGTGCTTTAATTTTTGCCAGTCCTTGAACACCATCTTGATTTGCTCCTGTCAACAGTATACCAATAACTTTTTGATTATAGGCATCAGCCGCAGTTTCAAATAGCACATCAATTGATGGACGTGCGTAGGTGACGGGGACATCGGTAGACAAAGAAAAGTAAGGTTGAGACACTGTTTTATCTTTACTTTCTATCAACAAGTGATAATCTGCTGGAGCTAAATATACCCACCCAGGTAATATTTCTTCTTTGTCTTCTGCCTCCTTGACTACTAAGTTAGTGTAACTTTGTAATAAGACTCTTAGTGTGTCATCAGAATCTTTGTGACGGTGTTGGACAACAGCTATTGGTACAGGGAAAGTTTTTGGCAAGCCCAATAATATGACTTGCAATGCTTCTAACCCGCCTAAGGATGTACCAATTACAATAATTTGGTATTTCATAATATTTCGATGTGTTAGTGGTTGGTAGTTGATTCTCCAAGCAACAATCAACAAACCACAAAAATTAACTTACTCTCCGATAAATTTTTTCACTACTAACTAATTGTTCATAATCTTGCTCATGGGGCGTAAATCTGATCGATTCTTGACGTCCTAATCCTAATATTCCAAATCTAATTAAGCTTTCGTAAAAAAGTTTATGAACTCGATGTTGCAGATTTTTATTGAAATATATTAAGACATTACGGCAAAAAATTACATGAAATTCATTAAAAGAATTATCCGTGGCTAAATTATGTAAGGAAAAAATTATATTTTCTTTAAGTTCTGAGGAAAAAATAGCATTTCCATAGGCTGCTGTATAATATTCAGAGAAAGCTTTCTTGCCACCTGCTTGTATATAGTTATGAGTATATTCTTGCATCATCACTAATGGAAAAATTCCTGATTTAGCTTTACGCAAAACTATTTCATTAATGTCAGTGGCATATAAACGTGAGCGGTGATAAAGTCCTTCTTCTTTTAGTAAAATTGCCATCGAATATACTTCTTCACCAGTAGAACAGCCAGCGTGCCAAATGCGGATAAAAGGATAAGTTCTTAAGATGGGAATTACTTTTTTCCTGAAGGTCAAAAAAAAGTTTGGATTTCGGAACATTGCCGTGACATTAATCGATAAGTTTAATAATAATCTCTCTAGGTACTCTGGTTCATGAAGGACTTTCTCTTGCAGCCCAGAAATAGTGGTTAAACCTTCAGTTTTAACAGTGTTCCAAATCCGGCGCTTGAGGGAAGCTAAAGCATAGTTTCTAAAATCAAATCCATAATAACGATATATACCTTCTAATAACAATTGAATTTCTACATCTTCAAGTTCTTCTCTCTCCATGTTTTTTAATTAATTCAGATGAAATAAAAATATTGTGTTGGTGGTTGGTGGTTAGTGGTTAGTTGTTGGTTGTTGATTTGCCATTGACAATTGACCAATTATTACTTGATGGTAGAAGAAAGTGGATTTATCTGTGGATTCAATCCAAAATTCAAAATCTAAAATCCAAAATCGTCTGATCATCTTATTTATAATGTGAAAGAATTCAATCCTGCATCTACCCACAAATTCAAAATAATCACTCATACCTCTATCTGAGGAACGAATACTATCGGTACAACCAAACACGCAATAACGACAGTAATTGTTCTGTGTCAACAGGCTTGGTAATATAGTCAGATGCACCAGCCTCAATACACTTTTCGCGATCGCCTTGCATAGCTTTGGCAGTCAAGGCAATAATTGGCAGAGATTTAAAATCAGGGTTAGCGCGGATGCGGCGGGTGGTTTCGTAGCCATCCATTTCTGGCATCATCACATCCATCAGTACAACATTAATGTCGGGATTATTTTGCAAAACTTCTATACCATCACTACCGTTTTCTGCATAGAAAATCTGCATTTGATAACGTTCCAGCATACTAGTTAGGGCAAAAATATTGCGAACATCATCATCGATAATCAAAACTTTTTTCCCAGCCAGTTGGAAGTCAGAGTTTTGTAATTGTTCTAGAATTTGACGTTTGGGTGCAGGTAAATTGGCTTGGACACGATGCAAGAATAAAGCAGTTTCATCTAAAAGACGTTCCGGCGATCGCACATCTTTGACAATTACTGTCTCGGCGATACGTTGCAGTTGTGTATCTTCGCTTCTGGTCAATTCCCTAGCAGTATAGACAATAATGGGTAGTGTCTCACCATTTGGTAGTTTTTTGATTTGTTCGATCAATTCAAAACCACTCATATCTGGTAGTCCTAAATCTAGAACTACACAATCAAATTTTCCATTGGCGATCGCAGATAATGCTTGATTACCAGTACTGACAGCAGTAGTCGCAACGTCGCCGTTACCAATTAATGCCACAATACTTTGACGTTGATTTTCGTCATCTTCTACGATCAACAGATTTTTAACTCGCCTGTCTACGAAACCTTTGATTTTAGTCAGTGCTTGGTGTAGTGTCTCACTGCTGATCGGTTTTTGCAAATAAGCGATCGCACCTTGTTGTAAACTGCGTTGTTTCCCTTCCTCTACTGTCATCACATGTACAGGAATATGACGGGTATTGGCGTCATGTTTGAGACGATCTAGCACCGCCCAACCATCCATCCCTGGCAAACGAATATCCAGGATAATGGCAGAAGGCTGATATTCTTGGGCTAATGCTAAACCTGTGTTGCCACTATGGGCAACAATGCCCTTAAATTCATTTTGTCGTACCATGTCCAAGAGAATCCGGGCAAACTTAGTATCATCTTCCACAATTAATAAAGTGCGATCGCCCGGTTGGATGTTGTTTCTATCGTCGATGACTGGAGTGATGGGAGTGTGATGGGGTGGTGGGGTGGTGGGGTGGTGGGGAGAAGACTTCACCCCATCTCCGGTTCTCCCCATCTCCCCAGCACCAGAAAGCGGTTGGGGTAAATACAGTGTAAAGGTGCTACCTTCTCCCGGGCGACTGACTAGTTTAATTTCTCCACCAAATAAACGGGTAATTTCTCGGCTGATGGACAAACCTAATCCTGTACCACCAAATTTACGACTGGTAGTACCATCTGCTTGTTGGAAAGCCTCAAAAATGATTTTTTGTTTTTCGGGGGCGATACCAATACCTGTATCTTTGACTGCAAAAGCGATCACTCTATCAGCACGATTCAAGTTTTCTTGGTCAGAACTCCATCCCTGCTTGGCTACAAACACTCGTAAACTAACTTCACCTTTTTCTGTGAATTTAAAGGCATTTGCCAGTAGGTTTTTGAGGATTTGTTGCAGTCGTTTAGCATCAGTGTAGATTGTCGGTGGTAGTTCTGGGTCTAATTCAATCGTGAAATTTAGTCTTTTGTCGACTGCTACTTGCCTAAATGTGCGTTCCACCTGTTCGCGCAGATCAGTTAATCGCAGCTGATCCATATCAATAGACATGGTTCCCGATTCAATTTTGGCTAAGTCGAGAATGTCATTGATCAGTGACAACAAATCATTACCAGCAGAGTAAATTGTGCGGCTGTATTCGATTTGCTTCTCACTAAGATTACCTTCAACGTTGTCTGCGAGAATTTTTGCTAGTATTAATAAACTGTTGAGTGGTGTCCGCAATTCGTGGGACATATTGGCGAGAAACTCAGATTTATATTTGGAAGATAGGGCTAGTTGTTCGGCTTTTTCTTCTAATGAAAGTCTGGCTTGTTCGATTTCGTGATTTTTGCGTTCTACTTCTTTGTTTTGTACAGCTAAGAGTTCTGCTTTCTCTTCGAGTTCGGCGTTAGTTTTTTGTAACTCTTCTTGTTGTTTCTTGAGTAAATCTTCTGATGCTTTCAGGGTTTGGGCTTGTTGTTCGAGGCGTTTATTGGTTTCTCGTAGTTCATTTTGCTGACTTTGCAATTCCTCGGCTAAAGACTGGGACTGTTTGAGTAACTCTTCCGTACGCATACTCGCAGCGATGGTGTTTAAGACGATCGCAATACTTTCTGTGAGTTGGTCAAAAAATGTCAGATGAATTTCGCTAAAGCGCCGGAAGGAAGCAAGTTCAATTACCGCCGTGATTTGTCCCTCAAATAGTACAGGTAGCACCACAACATTAACTGGGGTTGCTTCACCTAAACCAGAACTAATTTTGATATAGTCGTGCGGTACTTCTGTTAGCAGAATCCGTTCTTTTTCTAAAGCACACTGTCCGACTAAGCCTTCACCCAATTGGAAGCGGTTAGCTAGATGTTTGCGTTCGCGGTAAGCGTAGCTACTTAGTAGTTTAAGATACTGACTGTTATCAGTATTTTCCATGATGTAGAAGACGCCGTGGGCTGCCCCAACTAGAGGTGCTAACTCTCGGAGAATCAGTTTTGATACTGTTTCCAGGTCGCGCTGTCCTTGCAGCATCCGGGTAAACTTGGCGAGGTTGGTCTTCAGCCAGTCTTGTTCGGTGTTTTTCTGCGTTGTCTCCCGCAGGTTGGCGATCATCTGGTTGATGTTGTCTTTAAGGATAGCAACCTCACCTAATGCTTCCACAGCAATTGACCGGGTTAAGTCACCCTTAGTCACAGCAGTTGCAACTTCTGCGATCGCCCGTAACTGGGTAGTCAGGGTGGCAGCCAGTTCATTCACGTTGTCGGTCAAATCTTTCCACGTACCAGCCGCCCCCGGGACTTTCGCTTGTCCGCCTAATTTACCTTCAATACCCACTTCTCGCGCCACGGTCGTCACTTGGTTGGCAAAGGTCGCTAGGGTATCAATCATCTCATTAATTGTTTCTGCCAAAGCTTCAATTTCACCCTTGGCATCTAGCATTAATTTCCGCTTCAAGTCACCGTTAGCAACCGCCGTGACCACTTTGGCAATGCCTCGCACCTGTGCCGTCAAGTTACTCGCCATCGAGTTCACATTGTCAGTTAAATCTTTCCAAGTGCCTGCTACGCCTTGCACCTGGGCTTGACCACCGAGTTTGCCTTCGGTTCCCACCTCCCTCGCAACGCGCGTTACTTCTGATGCAAAGGAACTCAACTGATCCACCATCGTGTTGATGGTGTTTTTCAACTCTAAAATTTCGCCCCTGACATCAACAGTAATTTTCTTAGAGAGGTCGCCATTTGCCACCGCTTTTGTCACTTCGGCAATGTTCCGCACCTGTGCTGTCAGGTTGCCTGCCATTAAGTTAACGTTATCGGTCAAATCTTTCCAAGTGCCAGCAACACCTCTAACATAGGCTTGCACACCCAGTTTCCCTTCAGTTCCTACCTCCCGCGCAACCCGTGTGACTTCCGATGCAAAGGAATTAAGTTGATCCACCATTGTATTAATGGTGTTCTTTAACTCCAGAATTTCACCTTTAACATCGACAGTAATTTTCTTGGACAAATCACCATTAGCTACCGCCGTTGTCACTTCGGCAATATTTCGCACCTGGGAAGTCAAGGAACCCGCCATTGAGTTAACACTATCTGTTAAATCTTTCCAAGTACCCGCCACACCCCGCACTTCTGCTTGGACGCCGAGTTTGCCTTCGGTTCCTACCTCCCGCGCCACTCGTGTGACTTCCGATGCAAAGGAATTAAGTTGATCCACCATTGTATTGATGGTGTCCTTCAACTCTAAAATTTCGCCTTTGACATCGACGGTTATTTTCTTGGAAAGATCACCGTTTGCCACAGCTGTTGTGACTGCGGCAATGTTGCGTACCTGTGCCGTCAAGGAACCCGCCATGAAGTTGACGCTATCTGTTAAATCTTTCCAAGTCCCAGCAACACCTTTGACGTCTGCTTGGACGCCGAGTTTTCCTTCTGAACCTACTTCCCTAGCAACCCGCGTTACTTCCGATGCAAAAGAATTGAGTTGATCCACCATGATATTGATGGTGTTCTTCAACTCGAAAATTTCCCCTTTCACCTGCACAGTAATTTTCTTGGAAAGATCACCGTTAGCGATCGCTGTGGCTACCTCTGCAATATTACGGACTTGGTCAGTGAGATTACCTGCCATCATATTCACTGCCCCGGTGAGGTCTTTCCAAGTGCCGGCAACACCTTTAACTTCTGCCTGTACACCGAGTTTCCCTTCGGTTCCTACTTCTCTGGCAACCCGTGTCACTTCTGATGCAAAGGAACTCAACTGATCCACCATTGTGTTGATGGTGTTTTTCAACTCCAGAATTTCGCCTCTGACATCGACGGTGATTTTCTTGGAAAGGTCGCCATTGGCTACAGCTGTTGTCACTTCGGCGATGTTGCGCACCTGCGCTGTTAACGAACCCGCCATGAAGTTGACGCTATCTGTTAAATCTTTCCACGTACCTGCAACACCTTTGACTTCCGCTTGTACGCCCAGCTTACCCTCTGCACCTACTTCCCTAGCAACCCGCGTCACTTCACCAGCAAAGGAATTGAGTTGATCCACCATCGTATTGATGGTGTTTTTCAACTCCAGAATTTCGCCTCTGACATCGACGGTGATTTTCTTGGAAAGGTCGCCATTTGCCACAGCTGTCGTCACTTCAGCAATGTTACGCACCTGTGCCGTTAACGAACCCGCCATGAAGTTAACGCTATCTGTTAAATCCTTCCACGTACCCGCCACACCTCTGACATCTGCTTGGACACCGAGTTTTCCTTCCGAACCCACTTCCCTAGCAACCCGCGTCACTTCAGAAGCGAAGGAACCAAGCTGATCCACCATGATATTGATGGTGTTCTTCAGTTCTAAAATTTCGCCTTTAACATCAACCGTAATTTTCTTGGAAAGATCACCGTTGGCGATCGCTGTGGCAACCTCCGCAATATTACGGACTTGCCCAGTTAAATTGCCTGCCATCATATTGACGCTATCAGTCAAGTCCTTCCAAGTGCCAGCCACACCGCGGACTTCTGCTTGGACGCCGAGTTTTCCTTCGGTTCCCACTTCCCTAGCTACCCGCGTCACTTCCGATGCAAAGGAGTTGAGTTGATCCACCATTGTATTAATGGTGTTCTTCAGTTCTAAAATTTCGCCTTTGACATCGACGGTGATTTTCTTGGAAAGGTCGCCATTTGCCACAGCTGTCGTCACTTCAGCAATGTTACGCACCTGTGCCGTTAACGAACCCGCCATGAAGTTAACACTATCTGTTAAATCTTTCCACGTACCCGCCACACCCGGCACTTGGGCTTGTCCACCGAGTTTACCTTCTGCACCTACTTCTCTAGCAACCCGCGTCACCTCAGATGCAAAGGAGTTGAGTTGATCCACCATGATGTTGACGGTGTTTTTCAACTCCAATATTTCACCTTTGACATCAACTGTAATTTTTTTGGAGAGGTCGCCGTTGGCTACTGCTGTTGTGACTTCTGCAATATTACGGACTTGGGCGGTTAAGTTCCCTGCCATCATATTTACAGATTCAGTCAAGTCTCGCCAGGTCCCTGCCACACCCGGCACTTGGGCTTGTCCACCGAGTTTACCTTCTGCACCTACTTCTCTAGCAACCCGCGTCACCTCAGATGCAAAGGAGTTGAGTTGATCCACCATGATGTTGACGGTGTTTTTCAACTCCAATATTTCACCTTTGACATCAACTGTAATTTTTTTGGAGAGGTCGCCGTTGGCTACTGCTGTTGTGACTTCTGCAATATTGCGGACTTGGGCAGTTAAGTTTCCCGCCATCAAGTTGACGCTATCAGTTAAATCCTTCCAAGTGCCTGCCACTCCTGGAACTTGTGCTTGTACGCCAAGTTTACCTTCGGTTCCGACTTCCCTTGCAACCCGTGTCACTTCACTGGCAAACCCATTCAACTGTCCCACCATTGTGTTGACCATTTGGGCAGTTTGGAGAAATTCTCCCTTGAGGGGTCTACCGTCCATCTCTGGGGCGATGGTTTGGGAAAGATCGCCATTTGCCACTGCTCTGATCACCCGCGCTGTTTCAGCTGTAGGCTGAACTAAGTCGGTAATTAATGTATTCACAGAATCAACACAGGCAGACCACCCACCACGCACATTGCCCAAAGAAGCGCGTTCGCTAATTTTGCCCTCTTTACCAACAACGTTACCAATCCGTTGTAGTTCTGCTGTTAGCCGTTCATTTTGTTCAATAATATCGTTGAGTGTATCAGCGATTTTTCCTGCCATACCAGTTTGATCGATAGGCATTCGTGCCGAAAAGTCGCCTTTTTTGACTGCTGACAGCGTTCTGAGCAGTTGTCGTAAATCTAAATTGTCGCTTTCTTTGGTTAACTGTTCAGTGGGCATACCGATGGCTTGAAAATAAATTATACACTCTTGCTGCTATAGCGTGCTACTAGTTTAAATTACACTCTGCTCATAAAAAGGTATACCAACTAATTAGTTACGTCAGAGGAACTTGGCTCTCAGTTAGCTGGCTATGCAGGTTTCGATGTATAGACTATAACGAAATTTCTGAAAACAGCGATCAAGTAATAGATATAAATCTATCTTTGGTATGATTAATTCTTATGAAGTTTCAAATTGGTCATTAATCAATCGATATTTGGATTGACCAGGCATGGGTGACAAAGGAGCATGGCCATATTGAGATTAGATTAAATGTAAGTCATCATTCAAAATTTCTCTGACTTTAGCCGCAGAATCTTGTTGCAATGCTGTTGTGACGATCGCCTGTGCTTGTGGCATTGTCAATTGAGCGATCGCACCTTTAAATGCAGGAATAGCTTGGGGACTAAGACTCACTTCATCTAGTCCCAAGCCTAATAAAATTGGTGCTGCTAAGGGGTCTGCTGCGATTTCGCCACACAACCCCACCCAGATACCAGCAGCATGTCCAGCCTCAACGGTTTGCTGGATCATGCGTAATACTGCTGGATGCAAGGCATCTGCTAATTTTGCCACCTTGGGATTAGTACGATCTGCTGCCATCACGTATTGACTGAGATCATTAGTACCAATACTGAAAAAGTCTACTTCCCTTGCTAAGTGATCAGCAATGGTGACTGCTGATGGTACTTCTACCATGATCCCTATTTGCATTGCCTCATCGAAAGGGACACCAGCCTGATGTAGTTCCCCTTGCACCTCAGCCAGTATTGCCTTTGCTGCTTGGATTTCGGCAACAGTTGTAATCATGGGAAACATGATTTTGATTTCATGGCGAAAGCTAGCCCGTAAAATAGCCCTTAATTGGGTTTTCAAAACATGCGGACGATCTAAACAAAAACGAATCCCGCGCCAACCCAAAAAAGGATTGGATTCTAAACCCACACCCAAATAAGAAATGGATTTATCTCCACCGACATCAAGAGTACGAATAATTAAAGGACGGTGATCCAAAATTTGCGCGATCGCCTGGTAAACTTCTAGTTGCTGTTCTTCAGTGGGAGCCGTAGTACGATTGAGATAAAGAAATTCTGTACGGAGTAGTCCCACACCTTCTGCACCAAAATTCACAGCTTGTTGTGTATCATTGATGCTACTGACATTTGCGAATACACTGATTTGGTGGCGATCGCGAGTCATCCCAGGCTGATGAGCAATAGTTCTTGTTTGTTGCCGATTTGCCTGTTGTGCATCTCGCTGTGTCCGAAGTGCTACCAGGGTTTCTGGTTCTGGTTCCACCCAAACTCTACCCGTCTCCCCATCAATAGCTAGCTGTGTGCCATCGGCAAGTTGTAATATTTCGGGTGGTAAACCAACAATCGCTGGAATACCCAAGGAACGAGCAAGAATGGCTGTGTGCGATGTGGCACTACCAGCCGTGATACAAATGCCCAAAATCCTTGTTGGATCTAAGCTAGCTGTATCTGAGGGAGTCAGATCAGCTGCAACTAAAATCGCAGGTTGGGGTACATCCACAATCGTCATCGGAGTACCCGATAATACACGCAATACTCGCTGTCCCACATCAACAACATCGGCAATTCGTTCTTGTAAATAGGGATCATCAAGACGGCGATAATTGCTTGCTACCTCATTAATTACTCCTTGCCAAACAGCTTCAGCATTGAGGTGCTGGGTAAAGATGCGCTGTTGTGCCGCCTCCAGCAAAGTTGGATCTGCTAAAAATAACAAATGGGCATCAAAAATAGCAGCTTCCGCATCACCAATTTGAATAGAAGAGTGAGACAGCAAAGTTTGAATTTCTTGTTGAGCAGTATGCAATGCTGTTTGTAAACGTTGCCACTCTTCTGTAGTATCTTCTACGTGATAATGCGGTGGTTGTTCTCTAGAAGTAGTTTGCTCCCAAGTGATGGGTGTTTTGCGATAGCGAAAACAAGGTGCGATCGCAATTCCTGGGGAAGCAGGGATGCCTTGGAGGGAGGTGGGGAGGTGAGGGGATGGGGCGATGGGGAGGTGAGGGGATGGGGCGATGGGGAGGTGGGGAGGAGTGTTGTCTTCGCCGAAGTTGGTGGTGATTAGTGTTTGTAATGCGGCTAGTGCTTCTTCTGCATCCGAACCAGTGGCAGTAATGACAATTTCGTCTCCTTGACGTACTCCTAACATTGCCACTTGATTGATGCTGTCAGCACGGACAAACTCGCTACCTTTAGTAATATTTCTGACTTGAATTTGTGATTGAAATCGGGCGGCACAGCTGACAAATTGAGCTGCGGGGCGGGCGTGCAATCCAAACCTGTTACTGACAGTCAACCTGATTTGGCTTGTGTGTCCCTTGTCATTAATCATTGGTTCTTCACTAATGACTAATGACAAATGACTTTCATCTAAACCTAACTGAGTTGCTTTTGCTACTAATGCTCCCTGGGCTTCCGTAATTACCCGTTGAATGTCACTGCTAGATGCGGCTGCAACTACTGCGGCGATCGCACCTTCAACTAGAGGTGCTGCACACAGATGTATGTGCTGTTGTTGTTCGCTGGGGAGAAACTCTAGCGCCATTTCTGCGCTCATCAAGGCGCTACCGAGATCCATCAGCACCAACACACCATCATCACTATATACAGATGCGATCGCCTCATAAACCTGCATCGCATCCGTACCTAGAGGATTTGCTGGATCATCAATTCCTGCTGCGATGGCGATGGGAACATGGTCTTTAACCATCTGTAATGCAAGTTCTCGCACACCTTCTGCTAGCCGTCTGCTGTGAGAAACAATAACAATTCCAATCACGGGAACACCGTTTATTAATTGCGGATTGCTTTCTTTCACCTCATTATGGAGGGTATCTCACAATTTTGGGTAAATTTTCAGCAAACCGTAATCTATTAGACCTCTTGCACAAATAGCGCGTGCGTCATTTCCAAAAGGAAATATGTACATAAAAGTGTACATATTTCACCATTTCCTAATACTTCAAATTCCAAGCAGCAAAAGCTAAAGCACACCAACCAGCGATAAAAGCTGCTCCCCCTAGCGGTGTAATTGCTCCTAAATACTTAACACCAGTTAAGCTCAAAGCATATAAGCTGCCGGAGAAAATTGCAATTCCAATAATAAACAACCACCCACTTGCTACTAAGCTAGGTGGGGGAGACTCGATGCGAAGTAATAATATTGCCACAGCTAACAATGCCAAAGCATGATACATTTGATAGCGCGCGCCTGTTTCAAAAATTAAGAGCGATCGCTCACTTAATCTCTCCCGGAGAGCATGGGAAGCAAAAGCACCCGCAGCAACAGATAAACCACCGAAAATTGCTGCTAAGCTCAAAAATATTTGCGTCATAGAGTTTCCCAATCAATTCTTTAAAGGTCAAAATGATAGGAAATTCCCCCCTCTTCACTGATCTTATAATTAGCATTAAATGCTTTGGCTTGTTCATCAAGATATTGCCTAGCGACTGGTGCTGGCAGATGAGATTGCATCGCAAAACCTAAAAGAGTTACGTGTCCGTTATTTTCTTGAATCATCCGGTAAAAAGTGGATTGCAGATGTTCGTTAATCTGCTGTTCAAGTGCTTTTTTATCTTGTCGACTTTGACGATATAAACCTATTGCTAACCATCCTCCTAAAGCAAGGGTCGGGATACCAAATATAAGACCTTGCTTGGTGGTAAGATCAAGGGCGCTATACGCTTCTGTTGAACGAAAATCTGGCGCTTCTGGATCTATTCCTGGAGAAATATATTGAACCATCTTGTGTTTTTCAATTGCTGCTGAGACTGATAAAGTCAAAAACATAAACCCCAGAGTTAGCAGCCAGCCCGCAGCCAATTTTTCACCAGTCTTCATAGTTTTTAGTGGTTAGTGGTTAGTTGTTAGTGGTTAGTGGTTAGTGGTTAGTTGTTGATATTTCCAAACAACAACCAACAATCAACAACCAACAAATTAAACATGAAAGTGGTAATAAACGCCTCCTTGGGAATTAATATCAAATGTGGCATTAAATTCTTTTGCCTTCGCATCTAGATACTGTCTTGCTTCCTCGCCACTAATTTCTGCTTGCTTGGCAAAAGACAATAGGGAAATTGTACCGCTATTTTCTTCGACCAGACGATAAAAGGTAGATTGCAGGCGATCGCTTAATAGCTTTTGGTGTTGTTTACGCATACTCCACACTAGCCATCCTCCATATGCTATGGCTGGTAAGCCAAAAACTAAACCGCCAATTATGGTATCTGCGGCTTTTTGCTGTTCTTGCGGAGTCGGCTTTTGGTTGTATGTCAGTATCTCAACAGCGCTGATCATCAAAAAGATAAACCCAAATGACAACAGTACACCAGCAGATACTTTTTTAATAAATTTCATAACACGACAAGATGTAATATCTTGTCGCGATCTTAGCCTTAGTTCCGGTTAGCTTCCAGTAAGCGGGAGAAATAAAAACGAGTACGTGTCATTGACTGGCGTTGCACAACAAAACCGTTTTTCTCAAGGATCTTGACTACATCAGCCTCTCGGTGTAAATAGGCACGAGTCGCTTTACTTGGGCCTGGAAAGAAACTCCCAATTTTCTTGAGAATTGTCAAAGCACAGGTTTTAGGAGCAAAACTGAGAATTATTCGTGACTGTGCTAAAGAACAAAGGTGAGAAATCATCGCATCCGCTTTTTCTTGGGGATAGTGGATGAGAACATCCAAACAAATCACCGTATGGTAGCTACCACTGAGAGTTTCCAAATCTTGAACAGCAAAAGTCAGATTTTCTGGATTTTTTAGGGTTAGAGAAGCTCTTTGTTTTCCTTCTTCTACCATTTTTTCAGAAATGTCGCTGGCATAGACTTTTGCGCCTGCTTCTGCTAAGGGAATGCTGAGACTACCCACACCGCACCCAGCATCGCAGATAGACAGCTCTGCTAGATTGTCATCAGCTTTTAACCAGCCTAGTACTTTATCTACAGTTTGTTGATGCCCATTGCGAATATCTAGCTGGACTTTGTTGACTTCGCCATCGCCATATATACGTCTCCAACGGTCAAAACCGGTGGAATTGAAATATTCTTTAACAATTGTTTTATCGTCGGCTGCGTTCATGAAATTCAATTATCGAAGACTATCCAATGCTTAAAAGTATCATCTATCAGTTATCAGTTATCAGTTATCAGTTGACTAATTTTCAAGCACTAATTGCTAAATAATCTTTTCCAAGTCAGTTTTTTAGTTGCTTCATCAAATTGCCAACGCAATAATTGGGTAGCAGAAGCACGAACTATACTTGCTGATAAACCGATCGCTTTTCTAGGTGCATCTGTAGCAAGTGCGATCGCCACCTCTACATCACATATTCCCCACTGCACCAAATTTTGCACTCCCACCAACAAAGGTAAAGTCGTCCCTGATAAAGTACCATCTGGTAATCGTGCTGCACCATCTTTAACTTCTATTTGTCGATTATCCCAAGGATAGATACCATCGGGTAGCCCCAAAGGTGACAAAGCATCGCTAACTAGAAAAAGTCCTTTCTGATAATGACTAGCACGTAGTAATATATCTATCATTGTTGGTGAAACATGTTGCCCATCAGCAATAAAACCACACATCACTTCCGGATGAGTAATTGCTGCCCCTAATAATCCTGGTTCACGATGGTGTAGTAATGGCATTGCATTAAAAGCATGAGTTACCATCCTCGCACCCATCTCAAATGCTTGTTGTGCTTGTGCTGCTGTCGCTTGCGAATGTCCTAAACTAACAGTGATACCCAAAGAACGCAAGTAAGGAATTACTTCACCTGTTGCATCTAACTCAGGGGCAAGAGTAACAACTTTGACAATATCAGCATAATCCCCTAACACCCGCTTAACTTCATCTATTGTTAAAGGCAATAAGTACTCAGCGGGGTGAGCACCACGTTTGTGAAAATTTAAAAATGGCCCCTCAAGATGAACTCCCAGAATTCGTGATCGCCACAGATGTAAATTTTCGCCATCTGTTGCCATAAACTTAGCAATCACAGCAAGCGATCGCTGAATATTTTCTACCCCAGTTGTCACCAAAGTTGGTAAAAAAGCGTCTACCCCTGCATTCCACAAAAATTGGCAAATTTTTGGCATCATATGAGCATTTTCAGCTTGCAAGTCTGGGAATGCTAACCCCAATGCACCGTTAATCTGCAAATCAACACCACCCAGCGAAATCCAATCACCTCTGACATCTAAAATTTGTAAATCTGGCGGTGGAACTCTTTTAAAGACTGTATAAGTCGGCAAGATTTGTTCAATCATACCTTGGCTATTCACAAGGAGCATTTGCAAATCTTCATAACCAGGTACTCGTGCGTTAATAATGTCTATGGGAAAGGGAGCGAGCATTGGAATTTGCCATTATTTCTGAGTTAGATTTTAGGGCGAATTACAAATTACGTAGATAAATGAGATGATAATCTCTTGCCTTAGTAACCAGAGACTAAAGGTAAGAGAAGAAAAAATCAAAATAAGTAATATGAAGAAGGCTAAAATTTTCTTGCCTTGTGCCTTCTGTTTTCTACCTTCTATCCCCTATCCTATGACTCAACCTCTTATCGGTATTATTATGGGCAGCGATTCCGATTTACCCACCATGCAAGGTGCGATCGCTGTTTGTAAAGATTTTGGTGTTGCTGTTGAAGTTGCGATCGTCAGCGCTCATCGTACCCCAGAACGGATGATGGAATATGCCAAGTCTGCCCACGAACGGGGTATTAAAGTAATTATTGCTGGTGCAGGTGGTGCTGCTCATCTCCCTGGCATGGTTGCATCTGTAACTCCGCTACCTGTGATTGGTGTTCCTGTACCTAGCCGTCATTTGCAAGGTGTTGATTCCTTGTATTCTATTGTACAAATGCCTGCGGGGATTCCAGTTGCCACAGTAGCGATCGGCAATGCAACAAATGCTGGACTATTAGCTGTACAAATTATTGCCACACACGAAATAGAATTTCTGAAGAAAGTACAAAATTACCGCCAAAAATTATGTGAATCGGTAATGGAAAAGCAAGCTAAATTAGACCAAATAGGCTATGAAGAATATTTGAAACAAATATAGTATCTTATCATGATTTAGTATTAATTAATACATTAAAATACTAGCTCAAAATCTAATTCATGGATGATTAGTATAAATGAATACATTATAAGTCTGTATAAAAAGCAGTATTGAATATGATCAAAAAATTAAATATTTTTAATATTTTTTCAACTTTATCGTCTAGCTTTAGCCAAGAGTGATACAGCCAAAGAATGCAAGCTTAAAGGCTGGAATTGAGATATAGCTTTGTGGGAAAAGTAAAGACAAAATGTATTTAAAGTTACAGAAATCTAGAAGTAGAAGTTTAAAAATATACAATCTAACAAAATTAATTGTTTGTAGATTTACAAAGACACTTCATAATCTTCAGTCTCATGAAACCTGTGAACACATTTGTCTGTGGTGTCTGTTAATTGCAAAAACACCACACCTGCTGGTATTACCAAATTTTTCTTCAATCAAAGTGACAATTGTAAACTTAGATAAAGGTCATAGTGCCTTTTCCTAAAAACTTATGTGCAATCGTTGATATAACTTTGACAAATTTCATCATTGCCCTATTGCCTTTTTGTTCAATTTACCTTATGGGGTAAAAAAGTTTAAATTCGGGTTAGCTAATTTTTACGGTAGTTTGAGTTAATTCAAAAAAACTTTTTTACTTGCTACCGTATTTTTTGTGGAATTTTTGCCAAAATTATGCTCATATAGGCAAAATTTATTTTCTTTGAAAGTAAAAAATTAAAGAGTCAGTGAAGGGTACTTGACTGTTGATGAAACTACATAATAATAATTTTTTAAGAATGTATGTAGTATCACCAAAGTTAATGCTTACTTCTTGAATGCAAATGAGGTTATTGGATTCTCAAATTTACAAAAAACACCTTGCTAAAAATTGAGAATCAGCGAGTTTTTATAGCAAACTTGTGTAATAGATAATATCAATAACCACTTGCTTAGCTTTGGGAGAGCGCTCTTTCTGCTTAACGTATTTTCTCTGTTAAGGACGGTTTAGAGCATGATGTTAAAGAACAAAAAAAAATCGAAAGCAAAACATAGGCGACAGTCTAAAAACTGGAATACCTACAAAACACAATCAAACTCAATTGTCAATCAAATTTTTTGGGTTATTCAGCGCTTGTCTCCGAGCTGGCAAGCTTGTATTCCCATAGCTTGTCTAATTGTGCTGAGTTGGGGTTACGTAGCTGTTGCTCAAACTCCTGCTCCTGCTGGTCCAACCACAACTGACTTAAAAGTTGCACTTGACACTTTGTGGGTTGCGATCGCTGCTTTTTTAGTGTTTTTCATGAACGCTGGTTTTTGTATGTTAGAAACCGGCTTGTGTCGTCAGAAAAACGCTGTTAATGTTCTTGCGAAAAATCTCATTGTATTTGCTTTGGCTACCGTTGCTTTTTGGGCGATAGGTTTTGGCTTAATGTTTGGCAATGGCAATGATTTTATTGGCTTAAGTGGATTTTTCTTGCAAGGGCCTGATAACAGTCCTGCAACTGGAGACGCTTATAAAGGAGTTTTTAGCGCTCTCAACTGGACTGGCGTTCCCCTAGCTGCCAAATTTTTATTCCAGCTAGTATTTGCCGGAACAGCAGCAACGATTGTATCCGGTGCTGTTGCTGAACGCATTAAGTTCGTTGACTTCCTGATTTTTAGCCTCTTGCTGGTTGGTATTTCCTACGCCATAACCGGACACTGGATCTGGGGCGGTGGCTGGCTTTACAAAGCTGGTTTCTTTGATTTTGCTGGTTCCACGGTAGTTCACTCCGTAGGTGGTTGGGCAGCTTTGATGGGAGCCGCATTACTTGGACCGCGCCTTGGTAAATATCAGGATGGGCAGACTGTTGCCATTCCCGGTCACAACATGAGCATAGCCACCTTAGGCTGTTTAATTTTGTGGTTGGGCTGGTTTGGATTTAACCCTGGTTCCGTAATGGCTGCTGATGCCAATGCCATCACCCACATCGCCCTGACTACTAACATGGCAGGTGCTGTTGGTGGTATCGCTGCTACAATCACAGCTTGGCTATATTTGGGTAAGCCAGACCTGTCAATGGTCATTAATGGTATTTTGGCTGGCTTGGTGGCGGTCACTGCACCTTGTGCTTACATCACTATTGGCAGTTCTTTCATCATTGGTTTAATTGCCGGAGTCATAGTAGTTTTCTCAGTCACCTTCTTTGACAAGATCAAAATCGATGACCCCGTGGGAGCGATCTCAGTACACCTAGTCTGCGGTATTTGGGGGACTCTAGCAGTTGGTCTGTTTGCTGTCGGTCCTGGTGTAGCAAACTTTCCTTGGTACACAGAAGGTCTTGGCCCGGTCAGGGGTTTATTTGCAGGTGGTGGCTTAGGACAATTCTTTACTCAGTTAATTGGTGTTCTGTCTGTAGGTGGTATGACTGTTCTCCTCAGCACCATATTCTTCTTGGTACTCAAGGCTACTTTGGGAATCAGAGTATCTCGTGAAGAAGAGATAGAAGGTTTGGATATCGGCGAACACGGTATGGAAGCCTACAGTGGGTTCCTCAAAGAAGCCGATGCAGGTAGATTCACTGAGCCTAGCAGCCCTAGAGGAATCTCGCAGTCTGGAGATTTACCTACAAGCTTGTAATTGTCAATTATTGAGTTTTTGCTAATTAATACCAACTCCTAGTAGCTTTGCTTTTGAAAAAGGGGTTGGTTTTTTATTAACTAACCGCCATAGTTATTGACAAAATATGCAGAAAAATAATTTGTCTTTCTATGAGTGATTTAATTTTGCCAAAAGCTATCAAAAGCCTTCTAGACACACATAGCGATCCAAATTCTGTCTTTGCTCCTTTACTTCCGGTACTTGGGGAAGTTTTGCAATGCGATCGCTGTTTTATTTATCTGAGAAATCCTCAAACTAAACTAGGTAAAATTGTCCATTGGTGGCGGCGTAATCAACAGATAGCAGAGATTACAGACACCGACTGGAGATTAGAACCAGAGTCGTTACCAACAGAAGACCCCTTATTCGCAGCCGCTTTACGAACCGATCCTTCTGTTTATGTCGAAGATGTGGAAACCGCCAGCCCAGAGGTTATTAATAAAGAATTTGAGCATCAAAATTTTGGACATCGGGCGTTAATTCATGCTCATTTATGTCAAGATGGTCAACTGTGGGGTATTTTAAAACCAGAAATTTTTGGTCAAAAGCGAACTTGATCAGCATTTGACCGTGCCATTATCACTCAACTAGAAACTAAACTAAACACCCTTGGCAGTTGCCTATATTCAAACAGCCAATCCATAGCAGTCCTAAATGCTCACATCAAAAACAATAGCTGTGACTTACTTAATATTAATAAATCACAGCTCTATGTCTCGAAAATCAAATCAGGCGATCGCCACTACTGATTTTAATTCAAATATCTTTTCAATTACATCTTCTACTACCTTATCAGGTGTAGAAGCACCAGAAGTCACACCGATAACAATTTCTCCATCAGGCAACCAGTTGTTTGTAATTTCCAAATTACCATTTAATAATCGATGTTCAATGCGATTTTCAGATAGAATTCTATCAACACTATCAATATGGTAAGAAGAAATTCCACGCTCAAAAGCTATTTGTTGTAATTGGGTAGTGTTTGATGAATTAAACCCACCAATTACAATCATTAAATCTAACTGTTTTTCTACCAATTCCAACATGGCATCTTGCCGTTCTTGAGTAGCATCACAGATAGTATTAAAGCTTTGGAAATGGTCATTTAAATTGGCTGGCCCATACTTTTGCATCATAGTATGTTCAAACAGTTTGCCAATTTGCTCAGTTTCACTTTTGAGCATTGTAGTTTGGTTGGCAATGCCAATCATTTCTAAATCTTTATCGGGGTCAAATCCTGCTGAGCAAGCTTTACTGAATTTAGCAAGAAATTCTTCTCGATTTCCACCATGCAATATGTAGTTAGCTACGTATTCTGCCTCTTTTAAATTCAAAACAATGAGATATTTTCCTGCAAAAGAACTAGTAGCGATTGTTTCTTCGTGCTTATATTTACCATGAATAATTGAGGTATACTCACGCTTTTTATGCTTCTCAACTGTATTCCAAACCTTTGATACCCAAGGACAAGTGGTATCAACAATTTTGCAGCCTTTGTCATTAAGTATCTGCATTTCTTGAACGCTGGCACCAAAAGCAGGTAATATCACGACATCACCAGTCTCCACAATCGCAAAGTCTTTTTTCCCTGCTGTGACTGGGATGAATTCTACATTCATTTCCCGCATCCGTTGGTTAACAGAAGGATTGTGAATAATTTCATTAGTAATCCAAATACGTTCTGTGGGGAAGTGCTTACGAGTTTCATAAGCCATCGCTACAGCGCGTTCTACACCCCAACAAAAACCAAAAGCTTCGGCTAGTCGAATTGTGACGTCTCCTCGGGTAAGGGTGTAATTATTATTCCGTATTTGCTGAATTAGCTGACTTTGATATTCTGACTGTAATTGGGTGGCGACTTCTTCTTGATGACCAAACCCTTTACGATGATAATTTTCAGAATGTTGAAGTGAACGTTTAAAAGCTTTAGTATCCATTGTTGTTTAACAAAAATCACTCTTTCACATTTTCTCTTGCTGAGGCACTGTTGTGGTGGGGAAGTGTGAGAAGTATCAGTAGATGAAAAGATTTTATTACCCCCCACACCCCTTATACTCTCCTAGCGCCCACCCTCTAGTTCCATCTGGCTGTATAATTGCAAAGCAGAACTCCATACTAAATAACCTTGAGAATTGAGATGTAAGCCATCGGTGCTTAATTCGGGACGGAGATGACCCTGCTTGTTGACAAATAGGGGATGTAAGTTTAGATATTTAACGCCTTCTGTTTTAGCTATAGTTTGCAGTTGCTGATTCAGCTTTTGAATGCGGCTATTGGAAATAGCTAATAATTTTTCTCGCCCTTCCCAATTTGCTTGTTTTCCTCCGTGTGGCAAAATTGACTGAATAACTATTTGTGTGTGGGGATGCACCTGACGCAGGTAGCGTACGATTCGCCGATGGTTTTGTAAAATTATCTCATCGTCCTTGCCTTGGATTAGATCATTAATACCAATCATCACAAAAATTGTTTCTGGTTGCGTGCGGTCAAATAGTTTTAATCTTTTTAATAACCCAGTGCTATTTTCTCCAGAGATACCTTGGTTTAACCAGTTCCTACCTTCAGGTAATAGCTCAGGAGGAAACCACAAACTAAGGGAATCTCCAACAATTATATTGAGATGATCTGGACGTTTTTCAGCAGCGACTGTCGCTTCTTGTTTGAGGATATCTACCCACTGTTGATAATTGAGTTTATGACGATTACCCAACTCCGGTGTAGGTTGCGATGAAGCATCCGCATTGGCGTGGTTTGGCAATATATCCGCGAAAAAAGCAGTCACTCCCTGCTGTCGCCAGATTAGCAGGATGACAGCTAGTAAGAGTATACCGTTGGTAATCAGCGATAGAATTGCCCAGGTAGGAGAAGTTTTTGCAGAAGTGGACACGATTGTAGGGATATACCAAATCTTTAGTACCAGATTTTATAATGCTGGTGTCCACAAAATTTCACTATTAGCCTCTTGCTACCACAAATAACTTTAAAAGTCTAGACTAGATGAATACATAAAAATTTTTATTAAGTATTAATATCAATTCTACTCTCAGCATTGAGAATAACAGCTTAAGATTGCCTAAATATCAGGTAAAATCGGCATTTAGGCTTGTATAAATAAGGGATGAACTTATTGGTGCATGATTTGTACTCCAATGAGTACGATCATAAACAGCTTACCTGTCTGATGTCAGTCCACCAGATGGGCGAAACAGGCAAGACCAAGACTTGAACTTTGGTTCAAGGCACATCTCTGTATGTGTAAAGTGATGTGTTAGTGCATCGCCGACTCAACAGCCTTTTGGTTGTAATTGTCCCGATCAAAGTAACTCAACTGTCACAATCATGGGAGCGGAAATGCAAGAACCGGAAGTAGTAGAAACAAAGTCTCCAGAGGCAATAGTGCCAGATATGAACAACCAAACAGGAACCATTACAAAAATCCAACCCACTGTGCAAACTCAAGACCAATGGTTGAAGTATGGAGAGGTCGCTTCTAGCTTTTTAGCGACACTACCCGAATACCTGGGAAGCTTTTTTAACAAGTATAGACAGCCCCTGGTTACGATTGGTTTGATTGTGGGAGCCATTGTCGCTGTTAAAGTTGTCTTGGCGATCCTAGATGCTTTAAATGATATTCCTTTAGTGGCACCGACTTTTGAATTAATTGGTATTGGTTACTCTGCATGGTTTATTTACCGCTATTTACTCAAAGCCTCTACCAGGCAAGAGTTAACCAATGAAATTGCGACTCTCAAATCACAAGTGATCGGTAAAGACGCCTAAATCTGAGTAATTCAGTACCCAGAGCGATCGCAACGCTGGTACGCTATGAATTACTGCTGGATCTCGCCTCCTCCTGAGTGGTCAAGTAGATTCTTCGCAACTCTTGACCACTTGTGCTTGAGCATTTAATTAGGCACTTTGACAATATATTCAGATTGAATTGCGTCTAACCTTCCCGTTCGCACCAAAGCTTGATAAACCATAGCCGCTACCTCAGCACGGGTAGCTTCTTTATTGGGATTGAGCGCTTTGGGATTAGGATAGTTAACCACAAGACTATTAGCTGTGGCAGCTGCTATTTTGTCAGTAGCGTAATTAGGAATTTCTTTAGCATCCCTGTAAAAGCTTATAATTCGAGTTTGAGAAGCAGGAACATTTAAATTCATTCCACTAGTCAGGGCAACTAATATCTGGACTCGCGGAATCTTTTGCTGTGGTCTAAAAACTTTGTTAGGGTAGCCTTTCAAGAACCCTGTACTGACGGCTTGGTCGATGGCTGAGTTTGCCCAAAACCCAGGTGGCACATCCTTAAAAGAGATTGTATTCTTGGTCTTGCTAAGTTCTTTGCCAAACGCTTGTTCCACAATGGCAGCAAATTCAGCGCGGGTGACAGGCTGATTTGGTCTAAAGGTGTAATCTTCATAGCCCTTAATTATATTCCGAGAGGAAAGCACATCAATAAAACGACGCGCCCAAAAGTCACTCGGTACATCAGTAAATGCAATTGGTGGGGGAATAGTTGATTTTTGCTCAGGAATAACTAGTGGTAGGGTTCTGTTGCTAGTTAAGGGTGGAACAGGTGCTTGTTCTTGCGGCAAATTATTCGGGTTGACAGTGGGAGATGGTGTGACTCTACTTAAATTCTCTTGGGGAGATGCAGACGGTGTTTGACGAGTTCCCACATCTGGAGGAGTTGGTATCGCTAAAGGTGTGGGGGAAGTAGTCGGAGTAGGGGAAGGTAACAGCGAGCTGTTGAAATTCCAGCCAGACTCCTTACGGGAAAATGACCAAAACAAAATAGCCCCGATAGTGACAAAAGCAACAAGAATGCCAATAAATTCATCAAAGTCGAGGGCATTTGTTTGAGATGACTTAGGATCGGGAGGCGTGTTTGTCATCGGTGATTATCCTACATTGTTGATTGTTGGTTGTTGGTTGTTGATTGGTGGTTGTTGGTTGGTGTTTTTTCTATTACCTATTCCCTACTAACTACTAACCACTAACCACTAACAAAAAGTTTCTCATAACACTCGTAACAAGCTAGGAATGCTGTCTATCGCTTCTAAGGTACGAATTTCTGCCAAAGCTTGGCGGAAATCTCCTTCTCGGACATCGTGGGTAACAACAACAATCTCTGCTAATTCTCCCTGAAAGCCTGTTTGTACAACTGACTCTAAGCTTACACTGTATTTACCAAAGCAGGTTCCCAATTTACCAATTACCCCTGGTTGGTCTTTAGTCAGAAAACGGGTATAGAATCTGGTAACAAGTTCTTCTAGTGGCGTAATTTGGCAGTAGTCTTGATGCCTACAAGATAATAAGGGGTTGGGTGTAGCTGTACTGGTTTGTAGTGCTGCTACCAAATTTAAGATGTCAGACGATACAGCACTAGCAGTTGCACCAGCACCAGCACCTGGACCAAAAAACATTACCTGTCCAATCGGTTCTCCTTCCACAAGAATGGCATTATAAACACCGTTGATGCTGGCTAAGGGGTGTGCTTTTGGAACTAGGGTAGGGTGAACTCTGACGGAAATTGGATGATCGGGTGTAGACGCATACGTGGCTTCCCGTAGAGTAGGGCTGATGGGGGGAAGATTAACTGTTTTAGCTATTGCTAGTAGTTTAATCACAAACCCCAATTTATCGGCATAGGCAATGTCTGTTTTACTGACTTGCCGAATACCCTCACAATAGACATCTTGTAGTTTAATGCGTCCACCAAAGGCTAATGAGGCCAGAATAGCTATTTTGTCTGCAGCGTCCAAACCATCGACATCAGCTGTCGGATCGGCTTCTGCATAACCTAACTTTTGGGCGTCGGCTAAGACATCATCGAAGCTAATGCCTTCAGTTTGCATCCGCGTCAAGATATAGTTAGTTGTACCGTTAACAATGCCTGTGACGGTGTGAATGCGGTTGACACTTAAAGATTGCTTGAGCGGTTGAATCACCGGGATCCCACCACCAACAGCAGCTTCTAACATGACATAAACACCAGCTTTATTGGCAGCAGTAAAGATTTCATCCCCAAAACGGGAAATTACGGCTTTATTAGCTGTGACGACATGTTTGCCATTTTCAATGGCTTTGAGAATTAGCGATCGCGCGGGTTCCAGTCCACCAATAACCTCGACTACTATATCTACCTGCGGGTCGTTGACTATTGCTGCTAAATCTGTTGTTAAGACTGCACCCGGCAATTCTACCATCCGGGGTTTGTCAAGCGATCGCACCCCCACCCGATATATTTCTACATCTCGCAACAACGGGTGACGCCCTGCATTATCTTGTAAAAGTTGCACTGTACCTGTGCCTACTGTACCTAAACCCAGTATTCCCAGCTTTACGCCCACGAATCTTATACCAAATTTCACCAACAACAATTGTAGGGTGGGCATTGCCCACCCTACTAGATCTTTATTTTGTTTGTTGTTTGTTGTTTGTTGTTTGTTGTTTGTTCCAACCAACTACCAACTATCAACCAAATTAATATGTTTCAACGTGCCAGCGCCCAGCTTTCTTGATTTCTTTCTGGTAGTCGCTCCAATTAACGCCCTCTTTCGCTGCTGCTGCTGAAAGTGCTGCATCAATGCCATCTTCCATACCACGCAAACCGCAAATGTAGGTGTGGGTTTTCTCGTTCTTAATCAAACTCCACAGTTCATCTGCATGTTCAGCAACGCGGTCTTGAATGTACATTCTGCCGCCTTGGGGGTTTTTCTGCTCACGGCTAATGGCATAAGTCAAGCGGAAGTTATCAGGATACTTCCCTTGGATTTCTTCCAATTCTTCTTTGTAGAGAATATTTGGAGTTGTGGGAACACCAAATATCAGCCATGAGAAACCTTTGAACTGGTATTCTGGGTTAACAGCTCTTTCGGCATCCTTGAACATCCGCCACAGATAGGCACGCATGGGGGCAATACCTGTTCCTGTTGCCATCATGATCACGTTGGCATCTTCGTCTGGGGGTAGTAACATTTCCTTACCCACTGGGCCTGTGATTTTGACTTCATCTCCAGGCTTGAGGTTACACAGGTAAGTCGAGCAGACACCGTAGACTGTTTCGCCGGTTTCTGGATGCTTGTACTCTAACTGACGGACGCAAAGTGACACAGTCTTGTCATCTACATCATCGCCGTGACGAGTCGAAGCGATAGAGTACAGTCTCAATTTTTCTGGTTTGCCATTCTTGTCCAATCCTGGCGGAATAATACCGATACTTTGACCTTCTACGTAACGCAAATTTCCGCCAGAGATGTCGAACTTGAGATGCTGAACAATACCGATACCGTTTTCCCCTACTAATGGTTCATTGGAAATACATTTACCAATGTAAGGAGCATTAGGGCGGTAAATGTTGACAGGAACGTCAGCGTGGGCATCTTTTTTAGCTTTCGCTTGAGTCATGGTCTTGCCTTTAGTCTCATTCTTCTGGGGCTGTTGCTGGACTGGTGGTTCAGCATTTACAGGTGTGGCATTACCATTTTCTTCGTAAGCAGATTTAGCAGATGTGGCTTTACCATTAGTTTGCTGTAAAACACTGACTGGTTGTATGCTAACAATTCTGCCGCCCAGGCGAGTAATACGTCGCATTTCCTGATTCATGCGGCTGTAAGGCACTTTGATGAACACACTGCCACTGTTACGAATTTGATAGTTCGTCTGATCAGTTTCTTCACTCTGACGCAGACCAACCACTTCGTAAACAAAAACACGGCTACCTGATTCTGTGTTGGCAGCTCCTTCAACAGCACCTCTATAGTACATTCGTTCTACCACTCCGATATTTACTTAACCTTTTCTCAAAAAACCCTTTCACCACATATTCAGCTCTTTTTACCAAATTTTTGGTGGCAAAAAACTGATACTTGGAAAAGCGGCATTAGCCAATGCCTTTTTACGTACACTCACCAAAGACACTAAAGCATGGCAAAAGTCACACCTGTTCACCTTCTAAGGTAGAGGATAAGTCCTTTGGAGAATGTTAATAATGAGTCAATTTAATTTTTTTTTCGTGATATGGCATCGCTACAACATAGATAGCTCTCTGTAACCCAAAGTACACCCTGCTTTAGGTGTTTGACTCCAAATACCAGTTTCGGGAAGATATGCTTCCATTTGTTTTACTTGTGTGAAGCCTCTAAATCATATGAAGGCAGCTATGCAGTTAGTGGTTTAGCAGAAAGCTGTCAGACCTATGTCGTAGGCTTTCCAGCTTAATGGTTCTGCATAATTTTGATTGTTGCCTGACTGCAAAGCTTCACTGCTTAGAGGTTTTGGAATATTTCATATCCACAAAAATACTTTTGTTATGCTAAATAACACAACAAGTACAATCATAGAATATGTAAAGTATTCCGATACAGATTATAAATTAAGTTTTGCTTGATGTGAAACATCTGTCAACCTCTACAAATACATGACCAAGCTGCTTGCTCGCTCTTTTGTACTTATCTAATCAATGTAGTGTAGTGTTAATTGCCTTACTATTGTGTTTTCTTACTTCTTCCTGAGGATAGGTAGCACAGAATGGTTTTTAATCTTATCAATTTTTGCTTCTTGCCTAATAAAAATTCAGAAAAGTTTAAAAATTACTTTAAAAATCAAATTATACCCTATAGACTTGAATTAATAGAGTCATAAGCTGTCACCCTCAATTACCATAATACTTCTGGAAGAGTTGTGAGACTTAAAAATGATGATTGTTGACAGTTTTTGCTGATTGGGTATTTGTAATCTCAAACACCTAATCATTTAAGACCAACAATCTAATGGTTTGTCCATTAGTTTTGTGATGTTTGTAGTGGGTGCTGCCCTAACGGTAGCGGCTACAGCGTTCAAATCAGCGCTAAAGTGCTGCTACAAACTATTCAAAATTAGGGTGGCGAACCACAAGTATCACCAATTTTAAGGGCAACCGCTTTGCGGCTATGGAAAACAAAAAATTCAAAACCCAGATTTTTGGGCTTGTGACTGAACTTCAATAGCTGCACAGTTGGTTTTGAGGGGATTTTTGTGATTCTAAACATTCACAACCATGATTCCAAAAACGCATTTCCTTGCTGATAGCAAGCCTTGTATAGAATAACCCCTTCTGTTAGAATCCAATATATCACTAGGATTAAATACTTACCAGCAACAACTTAGGCAACAAAAACGGGTAACAATTATGACTGTTTAGCTTACCCGTTATATGTCTATTTGTGCTGCTGAGTAGCAAGAACGCAGGATAAACCAAAGGGGTAAGCTCCTGGCTTCATGTCTGTAGGTGTGAAAAATTATTGATTGACTCATCTTTAGCATTTAGAGGAGATTTATGAGTAATAAACCAGAACGTGTGGTATTGATCGGAGTAGCCGGAGACTCTGGGTGTGGTAAATCTACGTTTTTGCGTCGTCTGACGGATTTATTTGGTGAGGAGTTGATGACAGTCATCTGTTTGGATGACTATCATTGTCTGGATCGTAAGCAGCGTAAAGAAACAGGTATAACCGCACTTGACCCCAGAGCCAACAATTTTGACCTGATGTACGAGCAAATCAAAGCGCTCAAAGAAGGTCAATCAATCATGAAGCCAATTTATAACCACGAAACTGGCACTATCGATCCACCCGAACTGGTAGAACCAAATCATATTGTAGTGATTGAGGGGCTACATCCTTTATATGATGAACGTGTGCGATCGCTAATTGACTTCAGCGTCTATTTTGATATCAGTGATGAAGTCAAAATTGCTTGGAAGATTCAGCGAGATATGGCTGAACGCGGTCACCGCTACGAAGATGTTTTGGCTCAAATCAATTCTCGTAAACCTGATTTTCAGAAGTACATTGAACCACAAAGAGAATTTGCTGATGTAGTTCTTCAGGTATTACCTACCAACCTGATCAAAGAGGACAAAGAGCGTAAAGTTCTGCGGGTACGGATGCTACAACGCGAGGGTAAAGAAGGCTTTGAACCAGTTTATTTGTTCGATGAAGGTTCCACAATCCACTGGACTCCTTGTGGACGCAAGCTGACTTGTTCCTATCCTGGTATGCAACTGTACTATGGTTCAGATGTATACTATGGTCGCTACGTCTCTGTCCTTGAGGTAGATGGTCAATTCGATAACCTCGAAGAAGTTATCTACATCGAAACTCACCTCAGCAAAACATCCACCAAGTATCAAGGTGAGATGACTCATTTATTACTCCAGCACAGGGAGTATCCTGGTTCCAACAATGGTACAGGTTTATTCCAAGTGCTAACAGGATTAAAAATGCGCGCCACCTACGAGCGTTTGACAGCAAAGGAAGCCAAAATGGCGGTTCAAGTTTAAGGCAACAGTATTTGTGTCTAAATATATAAGGGACACTATAGTGTCCCTTTTTTTATATTGGGCATAAGAACTAATATCAATTTCCGCTAATTGCTTACGATATTATGCTTCGCTGTTGGTCATTGTTTTTTTCCACTAGCAATTACCTATTACCTATTACCAGCCTACGAGACAGTATAAGTGTTTCAGCGAACATCATATAAGTATTACCTTTTCCTCATCAGTATACTTATTTTAAAGAATACAGCAGTAAAGAGTGGATTTTATGAAATTACCAATTGCTTTATCTGCTGAATGTAAAAATATTGTTATGATTGCAGATTAAAGTAGCTAGATTAAATGGCAACATTTGGTCAGTTAACTCCCATTGTTTAGGAGGAATTTAATTTGTCTAAACGCTATCTATTTACCTCCGAGTCAGTAACCGAAGGTCATCCAGATAAAATCTGCGATCAGATTTCGGATGCAATTCTAGATACATTGCTCACACAAGACCCAGCTAGTCGTGTTGCTGCTGAAGTTGTTGTTAATACTGGCTTGGTATTGATTACCGGGGAAATAACGAGTAAAGCAAGTGTCAATTATGTCAATGTAGCCCGCAAAAAAATAGCGGAAATTGGCTATACCGATGCAGTCAATGGCTTCTGCTCTAACAGTTGTTCTGTGCTGGTAGCTTTAGATGAGCAATCGCCCGATATTGCCCAGGGTGTAAACACTGCCCATGAAGCACGTCAGGAAAGCGAGGAGCAATTTGATAAAGTTGGTGCTGGCGACCAAGGTATAATGTTCGGTTTCGCTTGTAACGAAACACCAGAACTGATGCCCTTACCCATCAGCCTGGCTCACCGTATTGCCCGTCGACTAGCAGCAGTCCGCAAGACAGGTCAATTAGCCTACCTGCGCCCTGATGGCAAAACTCAAGTGACTGTTGCTTACGAAGATGGACGTCCTGTAGGCATTGATACCATCCTGATTTCCACACAGCATACACCTACCATTGGTGATATCACTGATGAGGCAGAAGTGCAAGCCAAAATCAAAAAAGACCTCTGGTCAGCAGTGGTGGAACCTGTATTTGGCGACTTGGAAGTTAAGCCAGATGAAAATACTCGCTTTTTAGTCAATCCCACTGGTAAATTTGTGATTGGTGGTCCGCAAGGAGACTCCGGTCTCACTGGACGTAAAATCATTGTCGATACCTACGGTGGTTACTCCCGACATGGTGGTGGCGCTTTTTCTGGTAAAGACCCCACAAAGGTAGACCGTAGCGCCGCCTATGCTTGTCGCTATGCTGCAAAAAATATTGTTGCTGCAGGTTTGGCAGAAAAATGCGAAGTCCAACTTAGCTATGCTATTGGTGTAGCGCGACCAGTGAGCATTATGGTGGATACCTTTGGTACAGGCAAAGTTGATGATCAAACCTTACTCCAATTAATCACAGATCATTTTGAACTGCGCCCGGCTGGAATTATCCATACCTTTAACTTACGCAATCTGCCAAGCGAACGAGGCGGACGTTTTTATCAGGACGTCGCGGCTTACGGTCACTTCGGTCGGACAGATTTAGACCTGCCTTGGGAACGGACTGATAAGGCGGAGTTGTTGAAACAAGCACTTAACAAACAAGCATCAACTGCTGCGATCGCTTAATTCATTTCAGCCCAGAGTTAGGAGTCAAAAGTATAAATCATAGCTCCTAACTCTGAATTTCAATCAAAAAGGATCGGGGAGGGGGGATAAGGAAGAATTTCTCGCTTGCATTTTCCCGATCACCTATCCCTTATTCCCAATCCCTACATGGGATTAATGCTAACTATAATAGTGAGCGAATATTTGTTCTTACTATAAAGAAAGATAAGATTAGGGGAGAATCACTGGTTCTGTGATTTTATGCCTATGATTGATGTGATAACTTTGGCGGGAGGATAAGAAGATTTGAGGGATGCAAACTCACAAACCAACCGCTTTTGACAACAGTTTAGAAACCACAAAAGTGTCAGTCAACGACCCCTCAACCGACGAACTGCCCACTATCGAATTTCCCTCGCGAGGGAAACTCAAGGCTAGTTCTTGGCGCATCCATCAAAAAATAGGTTATGGTTACTTTCTGGCAATTGGGATTGGGTTTTTTGGTTCACTTGCTGGGTTGTTTGTCGCCAATTTTTATCGAGGACAACAAATCAGGGAATTAGATCACGCCCATTACCAGACACAAATGCTGGTTAATTACAAAGATGCGATCGCAGATGCACAAATCCAAAGTACAAGTTTGCCTGCTGTCGTCGAAGATCCAGAAAAGCTAGCTTACAGAAGAAATAACTTTCTGGAAAATATCGAAAAAACCAAAAAAATAGAAAATCAAATCATGGCTTTTCTGGAAAGCAAACCCAAGAACTTAGCAACCAGTGAAGCTTCTTTACAGACTTTATTACAAAATTATGCGACTACTTTAGACTCCTACGTTCAGGACATTGAGTCTATCTTAGAACCAATTAATAATAACCAGCAAATATCACCACAGCAAGCATCCGTAATCCAGAAGCAATTACTAGCTGTTTTGCGTAGTGACACAGCCTCACGCCTGGATCAACTATATAAATATTTGAATGATCTCCTGCAAAGTGCTGGGCAAGTAGAGGAGAGAATGAAAAATGATGTTAGCCAGTCTAAAGGAATTGAAAGATTAATAGTCATGGCTAGTATGCTCTTGTCGGTAGGAGTTGCTGCTGTTGTAGCTTGGCGTACTTCTCGGGCGATCGCTGAACCAGTCATCACCGTCACTCAAGTTGCCGAACAAGTGGCACGGAAATCGAATTTTGACTTACGCGCACCTATCACCACTGAAGATGAAATCGATTTATTAGCAAAATCACTGAATCGTCTTATCGAACAGGTATCAAAGCATACTAAAGAACTCGAACACGCCAAAGAATTAGCAGAAGGAGCCAACAAAGCCAAAAGTCAATTTTTAGCAAATATTAGTCACGAATTACGTACACCATTGAATGCCATTATTGGTTTGAGTCAACTGCTCCAAGATGACGTTGCTGATACCAACTTAGGAGAAGAGTTCATCAGTGATTTGGAATCGATAAATTCTGCTGGTAGACACCTTTTGTTACTGATCAACGACATCCTCGACTTATCGAAAATCGAAGCAGGAAAAATGACTTTTTACCCAGAGACATTTGACCTGATGACATTAATTAATAGTGTTGTGCTGACGGTAAAACCGCTAGTAGAAAAAAATGGCAATGTCTTAGAGGTAGATTATGAACAAGAATTAGGCATCATGCACACCGATCAGACTAAGCTCAGGCAGGTGCTTTACAACTTGCTGAGTAATGCCGCTAAGTTTACTACCAACGGTAAAGTGATATTAAACGTCAAGAGAGAAAAAGTTTACTCACCACAGGAAGAACCCAGTGAAATTATCATTTTCACTGTGATGGATACAGGAATTGGCATGTCTTTACAGCAACAACAGCAGTTATTCCAACCCTTTACACAAGGAGACGCCTCAACAACGAAAAAGTATGGCGGTACCGGACTTGGGTTGGCAATTAGCCGTCACTTTTGTTTAATGATGGGTGGTGAAATTTTTGTCAAGAGCGAACAGGGAGTAGGGTCTGTTTTTACGGTACGCTTACCACTTGTGGCTCAAGGATAGCCAAGGGAATCGTTCCGGAGGTAGTCCTTCAGTAGAGCAATACTAGCCTACAGGCGAGTCTAACCCGAATCTCAGAGGCATTACCAATTGTTGCTACTGTGCTGTTTTAGTTGCAGTAAGCACGCAAGTCATTAATGTCGATAACCCATCGGTGTGCATCAGCGTTTATCGGTGTTCGACTCACGAATGAATCATGAATTATGAACAGTGAAATTAATACATACGGATAATCCATCTGTGTCTATCAGTGTGCATCGGTGTTCGATTTTTATAACCCGATTGAAATTTAACAGCTTATGATTACCAGTAAACACCGTCGTCTCATAATCTTACTGATTTCAGCCCTATTTGGACTACTTTCCAGCTTAAGCCTGCCAGCTTGGTCGAATTCCCAATCAAATCAAGCGCTACAACTTGCACAGCAAGGACAACAAAGTTACAACGCGGGTAACTTTGATCAAGCAATCCAGCTTTGGCAAGCAGCTGCTAAAGCTTACCAACAAGCAGGCGATCAAGAGGGAATGAACAAGAGCTTAATCAATCAATCCCAAGCTTTGCAAGAATTAGGATTATATCCCAAAGCTTGTAAAACTCTACTCCAAGTATTTGCTGTTGATAACCCCACATGTCACCCAGCCCAAATAGACAAATTCCTCACAACTATTTCCCAACAACGAAATTCCCTTTCACTTACCCAAGCTACTGCTTTACGTAGTCTTGGTGAAGTTCTCCGTAAACAAGGGTTACTGGAAGCATCCCAAAAAGTTTTGCAATTGAGTTTGATAGCACTGGAGAAATCACCCCAGTCCGGTGCTGTGTTATTAAGTTTGGGTAACACCGAACGGACTTTAGGCAATCAAATCCGCGATCGCTGGGATTATGAACAGATCACAGCAATTATTGATCAAAAGTCTCAAGACGCTGCTTTAGCACCATTACAGCAAGCTTTCCAATACTATAAACAAGCAGCCGCAACATCAGCGCCACCAATCGTCAAAATTCAAGCCCTACTCAATCACTACAAGCTTTTACTGGAAAATCAAAGTTGGTGGCGAGAACAAACCAATCGCCGCATTGCTTCTTGGTCGAAATTTGGTGAATCTAAGTTAATCGCACGTGCCAAAGATTTTTTGGCTGAGTTGGAACTAAAGCTGAGTCGGGATGTGCAAACTTTGCAAAGTCAAATTGAATCTTCCTTAGTTAATCTTCCTCCATCCCGTGCAACCATTTACGCTCAGATTCACTTTGCTGATATTCTGCTCAAAAATGAACAAGCAAACAAAGCTAAACCTGTTTTGGATACAGCACTGCAACAAGCACGTACTTTAAAAGACCAGCGTGCAGAAACTTATGTCTTAGGCTATCTGGGGAAATTTTATGACCAACAAAGCAACTTAAGTGAGGCGATCGCACTTACTCAGCAAGCCTTGCTGTTATCTTAATCACAAAATTCTACAGGTGACACTAGGGAAATTACGTATCTTTGGCAATCTCAACTAGGCAGGTTATTGCGAGAAAAGGGAGAAAACAAAGGAGCGATCGCAGCTTACACCGCAGCTTATAATACTCTCCAATCCCTGCGTAGCGATTTAAATGCCAACAATCGAGATGTGCAGTTTAATTTTCTCCAAGAGGTTAAACCTGTTTATTTGGAACTAGCAGATTTATTACTAAAATCAAAACTGAGTGAACGTGAACTTAATTCTCTAGTAGTTGCAAATCCAAACATTAACCAAGCAAAATATGAGCAAAACCAGCCAAAAAATCCCTTAGAATTTGCCCGCCGGGTGATAGAGTCTTGGCAATTAGCAGAACTTGATAACTTCTTTCAAGACCCCTGCTCTCAGGAAACAGATGTGGCAGTTCAGATTGATCATATCGACTCCCAAGCAGCCGTTATCTATCCAATTATTTTTAAAGACCGCTTAGAAATTATTGTTTCTTTACCAGGAAAAAATTTACAGCAAGCTACCATTCCTATCAGTGAAGAACAAATTAATAACACCCTGGATCAACTTTATGACTACTTAGATAATGTCACAATCAGTAACTCTGCTCGCAACATTCTAGCCACTGCTAACCCAGATCCCGAAGAATTAAAAGAAAATATCCAAGCAATTTTACCTATATTAGGACAGCTTTATAACTGGTTAATTCAACCGATTGAGACACAGTTAAATGCGAATCAAATTAAAAATTTAGTCTTTGTAATGAACGGAAGATTGCAAAGAGTGCCAATGGCAGCCCTCTATAGCAATCAACAATATTTAATTGAAAAATATGGGATTGCTCTTGTTCCCAGTTTGCAACTGATTGACACCAAATTACTCAAGCGAAAAAATCTCAAAGTCTTAGCTGCTGGAGTTAGCAAGCAAATCCAAATCCAAGAAGAAATTTTTCCGGCGCTGGTAAATGTCCCAAAAGAATTAGATGAAATCAAACAAGCTTTTCCTGCTTCTCAAAAACTTCTCAATCAAGAATTTACCGCAACAACAATTCAAAATGAACTCAAATCTAATTTTCCTGTTGTTCACCTCGCAACTCACGGGTTATTTAGTTCTAATCCTGAAAGAAATTTTATTATCACCGGAGATGGTAAAAGTATCAGCATTAACGAGTTAAGTACTTTATTAAAAGAACAAGAGAACAATTTAGAATTACTGGTGTTAAGTGCTTGTGAAACTGCCACTGGTGATGAAAGAGCTATGTTAGGTTTAGCAGGAACAGCTGTGCGTTCGGGCGCACGCAGTACTCTTGCTACTCTCTGGCCTGTGAGTGATGCTTCCACCGCTCAACTCATGGGTGAATTTTATCAAGAGTTGAAAAAACCAGAAGTGCAGAAATTAAGTGCTTTGAGAACAGCTCAATTATCACAACTTGAGTCTATTCGCAGTCAGCCTTTATTCAAGCAATTGAAGTCTTTACCACCTCATCCTTATTTTTGGGCTTCTTACGTTTTAGTGGGTAATTGGCAATAAAGCTTAGTTAAGATCAAGATTCGCAACTAAAGCCCTGACTACCAAAAGATTTATTCTTTGGTAGATGATGAATATCAAATTAGCCAGTTTAGGAATGGCGATCGCATTCAATCCCCAATCTTTCCTGAGTTAAATTTAACTGCGGAGCAAATTTTTCAAGCTGGATAAGGGATAAACAATTATGGGTGCAAAAAAATTCCCCTCGTTCACTGGAGAATTGAGGGGAGTTTTGAGAATTCATTCAAGGGGTTTAATTTATTTCATCAGATCAAACTCATAAGTTTGGTTACGCCACTTCAACTTGAACTGCAAGCGTGTCCAGTTAGCTGGGAGATTCGGACAAGCAATGGGGCCAAATTGAGTCATCCGCACGCCACCAAACCCAAAGATGACTGCTTGCCATACTCCGCCTGCACTAGCTGCGTGAATACCTTCATGGGCGTTACGCCGCACATCTGCTAAGTCTACCATCGCTGCTCGTATAAAGTGAGTGTAAGCTTCTGCACTTTGGTTGAGGTCGCAAGCCAAGATTGCATGAATCGCCGGACCGAGAGAAGAACCATAGGTATGATCGGTGCGGGGACTGTAGTAGTCCCAGTTGGTTTGTAAAGTTTGTCGATCAAAGCGATCGCGCAGTAGGTACATTAACATTAATACATCTGGCTGCTTGAGAATTTGCTTTTGGCTAGTGGCTTCTACTCCCAATAATCCTTGCATGGATTTGGTACGGGGTTCGTAGTCAGCCAGGTTGACATACTCTAAGTTATAGAAGCCTTCAAATTGTTCAATCAAACCAGTTTCTAAATCCTGGTTAATGTAGATGTGCTTGGCTATCTTCGCCCACAGTTGTCTTTGTTCTGGCTGCAAGTCAAGTTTTTCTGCTAGTTTTGCTGCTGTGTCGGGATAGGACTTCACCAGCCAATCCCATAATGTCAGGGCAGTTTGCAAGTGCCACTGTATAAATAAGTTAGTGAAGGCATTGTTATCAACGCGATCGTGATTTTCATCTGGACCTATCACATCACGAATATCGTAACTGTGACGTTTTTGGTTCCACTCTACTCGGCTTTCCCAGAAAACCGCTGTATCTAAAATCATCTCTGCGCCATAGTCGCGCATCCATTGATCATCACCAGTCGTTTGCCAGTATTGCCAAGCACCGTAAGCAACATCCGTATTGATATGGACTTCAATATCACCGCACCAAATCCGGACTTGTTCACCATCGGGAGTTGGAACCCAGCGAGGCGTGACTTCATCTCCTGTGCTGGCACTTTCCCAAGCATAAAAAGCGCCCCTGTATCCCATTTCCTGGGCTTTGCGTCGCGCCCCACGTAAGGTATGGTAGCGGTAGTTGAGTAAGTTCCGTGCCAATGCTGGTTGAGTATGAATCAGTAAGGGGAGGATAAAGATTTCTGTATCCCAAAATATATGTCCGCTGTAAGCAAAGCCGGAAAGGGTTTTGGGAGGAATACTCACTGTGTCATCATGACGTGGTGCTACAGCTAGTATCTGAAAGAGATTGTAACGGACACTCAATTGAGCCAAGCGATCGCCTTCAATGACAATATCACTTTCTTGCCAAATTTGATCCCAAGCGGCTATATGGGCTGCTAGCAGAGTTGAATAGCTGGGTGCAGTAACTAAGCGAATGATAGCAGCTTCTGCTGGAGTTGATATTTCCCGTGAGGTGTAGACGGTGACAATTTTTTCGAGGGTGACGGTTTTGTCTGGTATAACTGCTAATTTTGTTATAAGTGTAGGACTATGCTGTTCAAGCTGATGTACATGCACGGTTGTAGTTTCTTCAGCTTCTACCACCAGTTTAGCTGCCATCCCTAGTTCAATAGCAGAATGGAGAGTTTTACTGTGCAACCAGATAGTATTATCTAAACCGCCTTGTTTCAAAGTTTGCCAATGTTTGACTCCTTGGGTATGGGGTTCGGGGTGAAACCCAACTTCTACCTCAACTTCACCCTCGAAGTCTACCGATGTAATCTGACATCTGCTTGCTAAAAAATGTTGATTTGCTAGACTTGCAAACCTTTGAAAATGAAATTCTAGGGTATGTCCAGCCGGACTGCGCCATCGCACATCCCGACTCACTATACCCAAACGTAAATCAAGACGACGTTCGTAGCTGAGAATTTCACCATAGTCCATGCGGAATCTTTCTCCAGCTACTTTGATGGTTAAGGGTAGCCAATTGGGGCAGTTTACCAACTCTGTTGTGGCGATCGCTACGTCATCATACACCCCATGAATCAAGGTTGCTGGACAATCCTGGGGATATCCTTCTTCAAAGGTACCCCGGGTTCCTAAATAGCCGTTACTAAGTGTGAAAACTGTTTCTTGATGATGTAGCTGAGTGGAGTCAAACTCCGTCTCAACAATATTCCAATCGCCAGATTCAACTAGTCGCTGATTTAGTTGGGAATTTTCGATGGTCAAGTCTAGCATGACAAATAAAGCCTATATTTTAGATTTTTCCGTTGATGAGAAAATAGAATGGTGACAATAATTAGGGGTTAAACTATTTTGGATTTTGCGAAAAGTTTGTAGACTTAGATCTTGCACCTACTTTTTCGTCCGCCAAGAAATAAATTTCACGAGTCTCAAAGCTCAAGTAAGCTAAAGCTTACTAGATATACATTTGAGTCCGTTTTAACGGACTTGGGCTATGAGGGTTGAACTTCAGTTCAAAGCGTACTTTCCGCTAGGGTGCTAGGTCTTCCGGCTTGGTATGTCCCAATGGCGAGGCTCAAAGCGTTTCAAGACGGACTTTAAATTCACCTCAATCCAAAGTTCACACTGTCTAGTCAGTTCTTCACTTTTCCCCAAAGTCAAGACTATTCTAAAATCTAAACAGAGAAAAAAGACGTGCAACTGAAAAATGGCGTTCCCGTTTTCATCTCCCCATAGAGAGATTTTCTTATTTTTTCAATAAAAAAAATCTAAAAATATAAAAAAAATACTAATTGATACATTTAGCAAACAAGTACAAGGATATATATATATTTATTAATCAAGTTCTGTAAATACTTTTTCGGACTCAAATCAGGCAAAAACTTTATTTAGCTATTTATATCTCTTTGAGAGATAGCAAGATTTATCTATAAGTTTAGACTTAAACAATTAAAATATTGACTCACTATAAGTAAAGTTTTTTTATTTTCCCGATTTGCTAGCGATCTGGGTATGTAACCAACTTGATGGAAATTGCTGTGTAGCGATCGCCGGAACTGGTTGTGTTAAAGCTTCTGTCACTGCTGACAAACTTCGCACATCAGTCAGCATCCACGCATGAGTCATTACTGGGACAATCACCTCTCGACCCACAGGTACTTGTGAACTATTCGCTGGGAGAATCATCAAATCATAGGGTGTCCAAATAGAGGTAAAATTGATCTGTGAAAGCATGTTAATGTCCTGATTCAAATCTCGTAAAAAAGCACTGTCAGGACGCATCTGCAAACAGCCAAGACCTGGATTACAATAGGCAACCCAAGTACCGTTGTGGGGTGAAGAAATGGTAACAAACCTCTGGACTCTTTGTATCCCTCCTAGTCGTTGGACATAATAACGGCTGACAATCCCACCCATACTGAAGCCAACTAAATCTATTGGTTGTTGTGGTACAAAGGTAGTATCAACAAAGTCAGCAACTTGTTGTGCCAAAGTACCTAAACTGGCATGACCAGTATTAGGAATCAAATCCAGGTCATATACACTCCAACCCTTTTGTGTCAAGTAAGGAATAATTTTGTCAAAAACTCGACCTGTGTCAAAAATGCCATGCACCAATACAACGGGATTACGTCTGTAAGTTAATTTATCCATCTCGAAAATCAGGATTATATAGAATCTAGAAAAAATCTAACTGAGCATTACCACTATCCTCATGCTAGCTATGACACTCTTCCTACTGGTTTAAGACCAAGTAGCATTTAAAGGTGATCATTATCAGTTTCATTACTGGGTAGAAGTCATAAGGGTTTAGGCGATTTGCCCTCTGGCTTCTGCCTCCTGCTTCCTGCCTGTTCCCTTATGTTACGTATAATGAGAGTAAACGTTAAATTTTGTTAAACTGGCTTTCAGAATGTTGCTCTCATATCCCGAAAAATTTAATAATTGATTTTAAGTATCAGCAATTTCAAACCCTTGAGATAAAAAGCTTATAGCATTTTCCAGACCGCCGTTACTTATTTTGGGCATTTGTAAAAACAAATGATAAACGGTGCTGGAATTAGCATTTACGCATAACGAAGAGCCTAAAAAAATAATTGATTGCAAAAGTTTGAGGTCAACCTAGCAATAACTCTAAGAAATGTAATAATTTTCTCTAATTTTTAATGAAAGTACTCAAATTTCAGGTATAAAAGACAGGAGAAATTGTAATGTTCGGTTTTATCAAAAATTTAATTACTGGAATTATGAAATTCATCACTGGGCTTCTCCCTGGCAAGAAAAAAGGCAATGGTTATTATCTGGAACTGAAAGAAGAAGCTGAAACTACACCACCAGTTGCTGCGGCTAAAGCTACTGCTGAAAAAGTTGCCGCTGTTGCAAAGAGTGCAGCCGATAAAGTGACTGAGCTAACTGAGAGTGAAGCCGATAAAGCCGTTGCTGAAACTAATGGTGCGAAACAATCACCAGCACCAGTTGCAGCTGCTCCAGAAACATCTAACGGAGCAAAAGATGTTAAGAAACCTTCTCGTAAAACCTCAATTAAATCAGCGAAAAAAGCTAAAGCAGAAGCTAAGCCTGAATCCACGGTTGAGCTAGTACAAACAGCTGAAGGCGTGACGATAGAGGTTAAAGAAGACAAAGCACCCGCAGTTGCAGCTAAGGCGCAGCCAACAGAAACAACCTTCGCACCCAAGTACTTGATGCCTACTAGTACAAATGGTCGTCGTCGTCCCGGAGCGAATATGAATTCTTTCCTAGAGATGGCGCGTCAGGTGAAAACTCCTGCTAATAAATCAAAATAAGTAGGTCGTCATTTGTTATTTGTCATTGGCTAGGGGCAAAGCATTTGTACTAGTCAATTCAGTTTTGATGTCAAGATACACATACAAATGCTTTGCCCTTACAGGTTGATTTACTTCTCCTAACTTGCATTACGCTTGTTTCCACTTACCTAATGAATAAAAGCAAAATGAGATCTTAAGAATAGTAGGTGTTTTTCACCTACTATTTTTTGATGTTTATGCTTTTGCACAAAGAAAAGCTAATCCACTATATAACTGAAAAGCTGAGTCCCAATTAGTTTTTTCTTGGCGAAATAGATGTATGTGAGATTGAATATGATTCAGCAGTTCTGTTTGATCTAGTACTGTTTCTGCAAATGGTGTGAAGTCTGACCAAATTTTAATTTGAAATAATTTTTGATCCAGAAAGCCAACTAAATTATTCCAATTAATTCTAATAGTATTTTGGCTGGATTGGGAAGTAATTTTTATTCCTTGCTGAAATTTGTAACCATGATCATAAAGTCGCAATATACAACGTCTTTTTGGTAAATGTAAATCGTAAAATTGAAAATAATCTTGGGTTTGAGTTTTCCGTTCTAATTGGCGGCGAGCATTAACATCTACAACTTCTTCAAAAATTGGTAAGATTCCCTGTACCCGTCCTTTGACTTCTTGCCAGTCAAAGCTGAGAGAACCAAGTTGATGAGCTTGATTGCGACAAATAACGGTAGCTGTAGGCGTTGATTCCGTAAAATACTCGACATGAAAAACTTGAATTTTGGCGATGTCAGTTAATTTTGCCCAAAAACAAGGAATACCTGCATTCTTTAACTGTTCACCATAGAATTTAAGTTCTCCGATTGCACCACTACGATATAAACGCCAGCCACGACTAGGTAAGAGTAAGCGGGCGCTGTAGGAGTCTAGTTGCATTATCTGAGCAAATTTTGGTGCTGCTTGGGTTTTCAGTTCATTACTGACCGGTTCTAAAATCAATACACCTGGTTGAGCATCATCAGGATGAACCGTTGCTTGAGCGATCGCGCGGATTCTTTCTTCCTGCTCAATTTCCGACAGTCGTTGCAATCCTTGTCTGGCTTGGGTGACAATCTTAGCATTAGTTATATCTTGCAGCAGTCGTCGATAAACTTTTTCAGCTTCTTGCAGTTTTCCAGATACTTCATACAAACGTCCGATATAAAATTGCACCCAAGGATCTTTTGGTGATTTTTTCGATAATTGTTTAAGTAACTTTGCGGCTTTTTTATAGTCTTTTTCCTGAAAAGCAACAGCAATTTGCTCAATCATGTATAAATTTTCAACTTCTAATTTATACATCCTTTATATCTCATGAGCAGCTGCAACCAAAGATAAAGCTACAATTGGCGCTGTCACAGCCCTCAGAATCCGCCTTCCTAAAGAAACAGGACGGAATCCAGCCTGAATTGCATCTTCAATTTCTGTTTCCGTCCATCCTCCTTCCGGACCAGTGGCAACTACAATTGTTTTCTCGTCATTAAGATTACTCTCTCCATCTTCTCTCTTTTGCAAGCAGCTGAGCAAATGCGGATAATCACCACGCGCCTCGCAAATATATTTCTTATTAGCTACTAACGACAAACTATTACTAAAAGATAGTGGCTCGAGAATCGTCGGTACCGTAGTCCGTTCTGATTGTTCCGCTGCTTCCTTCGCAATCCGCCGCCAGCGTTCTAATTTTTGGGGACTGGGATTGAGCAAAGTGCGATCGCTTACCACCGGAGCAAAACAAGTTACACCTAATTCAGTACAATACCGGACAACTTCATCAAATCCACTTCCTTTTGGCAAAGCTACAATTAGGGTTACAGCTATAGGTAACTCGGTTTCTACGGAAATTAATTGTAAAACTTGGGCTTCCGTACCTAATAGCTTTGCCAACCACCATTTACCCATCCCGTCCATAGCGATAAAGCGATCGCCCGACTGAAGACGCAACACCCGACAAAGATAATGCTGTTGTTCAGTAGTCAGAGTAATGTGTTCATCGTGGAATTGAGAAAATGCGATCGTGATTCGTTGTAGTTGTGGCATTGCTAAACAGACTTTTGCATCAACAGATATAGCACTTCTCCTAATATGCCTCGGTTAAGGTGTAAAGGTAAAAGGTGTCTCTCTATTGTTTTATTTAATACTTACCGGAAAAACGAACCACAGAGAAATAAGAGTGAGAGTTTTTTGCATAAATCCTAAACTTTTTCTTAACAAAGACTCTTGGCTAACACAAGAAAAGCTTTATCTATATTCATCTGTGTTCGTTTTTATCCCACACCCAACTGAAACCGCTATAGTTTTTCTGAGAAATCAGAATTACACAAATTCAGACTAATGCCTCAAAAATCCTCCTGTATCTTTCTACTATTATTTTTTAGTATCCATCTGAATATCAACCAGCAACTAGCAAAAGCACAAACACCCACACCAACAGCACCAATTTGCCCAACCCAGCTAAAAACCACTATCGATGCTGTCACTAATCGTCCCCTCTTTAGTCGAGCACGCTGGGGAATTTTGGTTCAAAATCTTGGCTCCAACCAAACACTCTACAGTCAAGATGCCCACAAATATTTTACCCCTGCTTCCAACACCAAACTCCTGACCACGGCAGCAGCATTGCAACAACTGGGTGAAAATTATCGCTTTCGCACATCCATATATAGAGGTAGCAATAATTTCTTATATATTGTGGGTAGAGGAGATCCTAGTCTCACTGACGCCCAATTAAGAATACTAGCAAAACAATTAAAACAAAAAAGTATTACCCAAATTCAGCAGCTAGTAGTAGACGATCGCTACATTCGGGGCGATCTTGTTCCTTCCAGCTGGCAATGGGAAGACATATACTCAGATTATGGCGCACCAGTTGGCAGCGTAATTCTCAATCAAAACACTTTTAGCTTCAATCTGTTACCACAAACCTTAGGCAAACCTGCACTCATCTCCTGGACAGATGCTGACGAAGCCAAACAGTGGCGGGTAATTAATCAATCCGTGACAGTTGCACAAAATCAACCAAACTCCATCAAAGTCACCCGCGAACTATCAGGAAATGTGTTGCGAATTCAAGGACAACTCGCCGCAAATTCTCAACCTTATCTAGTGACTTTACCAGTAGTTGACCCCAACTATTACTTTTTGCGACGCTTTCGTAGTGCTTTAGCAGCCGAAAACATCACCTTAGGACGGACATCAATAGGAATTTATGCAAATAATCAACAGGAAGTAGCAGCAGTACTTTCCCCACCTTTATCTAAATTGTTAATAGAAATAAACCAGAATAGTAATAATCTTTATGCTGAAGCAATATTAAGAGCATTAGCCATCAAAAAAACCCCACTTCCCAATCAAGCTACAGCAGATACAGCGTTGGAAGTTTTGAAAACAACTTTAACTCAGATGGGAGTCAATTCTACTGGTTATGCACTAGTAGATGGTTCCGGCTTGTCTCGCAAAAACTTAATTAGTCCAGAAGCATTAGTACAAACCTTGCAAGCAATGGCCAATTCACCGCAAGCATCTATTTTTCGTGCTTCCCTACCTGTCGCAGGCGTGAATGGCACTTTAAAAAACCGCTTTCAGAATACACCAGCAGCAAAAATTGTCCAGGCAAAAACAGGAACTCTAACTGGTGCAATTTCCCTTTCCGGCTACATAAATCCACCAAAATATCGGCCTTTGGTTTTTAGTATTATCGTCAATCAAACCGATCAACCCGCCAGCATTGTACGTAAAGCAATAGATGAAATAGTTGTGTCATTAGCACAATTGCAACGTTGTCAATGAGAAACCTTCGTAGTGAGGACTTTGATTCCTCTAACTTGAAAAAAGGCATAGCCTCCCAAATAAAATTTTCTTGGTGTCTTAGTGTCTTAGTGTTTCAAAAATAATTTTATTCACCACAAAGACACAAAGACACAAAGAAGAGCAATAACTAATATCAAGTTCGTTAGGTTGGGTTTCTCAACCCAACTTAAGTGGATTCTTACTAAGAGACTTCTCGTAGCTTGCGGGTATTATCCACCAAGCTCTGAGCAAACTGATCAAATCTTTGGGCAAGCTTTTCATCCAATAATTTACCTTCAGGGCTGAAAGCTTTCCACGCTTGTCCAATAGCAATTTGTTCGGGAATCACCCAACCGTGTACCCAGCGCATAATGATTCTCAAATCATTCAAGGCGTTGCTATTAGGTTGTCCCCCCAACACACTAATTAATCCTGTGACTTTACCAGACAAATGCTCAAAACTCATCAAATCTAAAGCATTTTTTAAAACACCACTGATACTACCGTGATATTCCGGTGTCGCCAAAATTAGCCCATCAGCACGACTCACGGCATTTTGCAACTTTTGCACATCTGGATAATCTGGATACTCCTGTTCCCCGTTACAAAACGGCAACTGCATTTCCCGTAAATCCAGTATTTCCACTTCTGCATCTAAAGCTTCTACCCGTTGGGCTGCTAAACGTAAGGCGATTTGACTGTAGGAGTCTGCCCTTAAACTGCCACCAATGCCAACTATTTTTACCATAATTAATCATCCAGCGACGAATTAACTTCAATAAGCAATAATCATGAACTGCATACATCAGAATTTGTTGTTAGTTGTTCGCTACTCCCCACACTCCACGCCAGTTGCTCTTTGTTGGAAACCAACAAGACCGCACTGGCTCGCCCACTCCTACACCCCTTCTGAGGTTAGCAAACTACCTGGAGATGTATCTTGAAAAACGGAATCATTATGACTATGAATTATATCTTAACTATATATAATTCGGCTTGTCAAATTTTGGTTCAAGCAATATTTTTATGATTAAAGAGTTAATAATTTCTTACGAGGCTAGTTTTTTGTCAAAAAATTTACTCTTATGTCTGACTCTAGTTGGAAAAAGCTTTAAATTGTAAGTTAATTGCCCTTGAGCAAAGTAAAATCAAGATTCTGCAAAAATTATGGGTGATGCTTACCCTGGAACTAGTGGTTAGTATTTCACGTTTACAAGTATGAGTAGAAAAACTTGGGAATGAGTTTTTGTCAGAGCTACACTAGAGTGAGAAAAGGTTATTTCTACTCTTTCTAAAAATAAAGCCATACAAAACCAGCGCTCAGCTCGTGGCAGCGGATTAAGGGTAATTCTTATGAGAAGTTTTGAGAAAAAGGTGTCCAAAAAACAGCGACCGACAAAACGTGCAGCTTTAGCAGGGGCGTTGGTAGCTGGTCTAATCATGTTACCAGGATTTGTGGAGGGAACTCCTCCTGCTTTGGCACAAAAAACAGAACAGCAGCAGGACAACAACACTCTTACCTATGGTAGACTGCTCCAAAAAATTGAAAATGGAGAAGTCGCCAGGGTAGACTTGGATGAAACCGAAAAGGTAGCAGATGTGTATTTAAAGGGGACAGAGAATACTCAACCTCTGCGTGTAAAGCTTTTGGATCAAAACCCAGAGTTGATTGCCCTACTTAAAGCAAAAAGAGTTGAGTTTGATGAGGTTTCCTCTGCTAACAGTAGAGCTGCTGTTGGTCTTTTGCTCAACCTCATGTGGATTTTGCCACTGGTTGCTTTGATGTTATTGTTCCTACGCCGCTCTACAAATGCTTCAAGCCAAGCCATGAATTTTGGTAAATCCAGAGCCCGCTTTCAAATGGAAGCCAAAACTGGTATCAAATTCGATGATGTCGCTGGTATTGAAGAAGCCAAAGAAGAACTGCAAGAAGTTGTTACCTTCCTCAAACAGCCAGAAAAATTTACTGCTGTTGGCGCACGTATTCCCAAAGGAGTGCTGTTAGTAGGTCCTCCAGGTACTGGTAAAACTTTATTAGCAAAAGCCATTGCTGGTGAAGCAGCCGTTCCCTTCTTTAGCATTTCCGGTTCAGAATTTGTGGAAATGTTTGTTGGTGTGGGTGCGTCTCGCGTCCGTGACTTATTCAAAAAAGCCAAAGATAACGCCCCTTGTTTGATATTTATCGATGAAATTGATGCCGTTGGTAGACAAAGAGGTGCTGGTATCGGTGGTGGTAACGACGAACGAGAACAAACCCTCAACCAACTATTGACAGAGATGGATGGTTTTGAAGGTAATACTGGTATTATTATTATTGCTGCTACTAACCGCCCAGATGTTTTGGATGCAGCATTACTCAGACCCGGAAGATTTGACCGCCAGGTAATTGTTGATGCGCCAGATAGGAAAGGGCGGTTGGAAATTTTAAAAGTCCACGCTCGTAATAAAAAGGTTGATCCAGCAGTTTCCTTAGAAGTGGTTGCACGCCGCACTCCTGGTTTTACAGGGGCAGATTTAGCCAACTTGCTAAATGAAGCAGCAATTTTGACAGCACGTAGACGCAAAGATTCTATTACACAGATAGAAATTGATGATGCTATTGATAGGCTGACAATTGGGTTAACTCTTAACCCATTGTTAGATAGCAACAAAAAGCGATTAATTGCCTACCACGAGGTGGGACATGCTTTGTTGGCTACACTTTTGCCCCACGCCGACCCCTTAAATAAAGTCACAATTATTCCCCGTTCTGGTGGAGTAGGTGGTTTCTCTCAGCAAATTCTCAATGAAGAGATGATAGATAGCGGTCTTTACACTCGTGCTTGGATACAAGACAACATTACTATGACACTGGGAGGCAAAGCCGCAGAAGCAGAAGTATTTGGAGAGTCTGAAGTTACAGGTGGTGCGAGTAACGATTTAAAAATGGTTACTAATCTAGCTCGAAAGATGGTGACTATGTATGGGATGTCTGACCTGGGACTAGTGGCTTTGGAAACTCAAAATAGTGATGTCTTCTTGGGTAGAGATTGGGTCAACCGCAACGAATATTCAGAAGAGATGGCTACCAAGATTGATAGACAAGTGCGGGAGATGGCTATTTCTTGTTACCAACAAGCCCGCAAAATTATCCGTGAAAACCGAGCGCTAGTAGACCGTCTAGTAGACTTGTTGGTAGAACAAGAGACTATAGAAGGAGAGCAATTCCGCAAAATTGTTGCTGAGTATACTCAGTTACCTGAAAAACAACAATTGGTGGTTAGTGGTTAGTTGTTGGTTGATTGTTGTTTGTTGGTGGGGTAACAAGTCAAAATTCAAATGCAAGAGTTTGAGTCAAGGGAAAAACTTGATGATGGGGAGATTTATGAATACAGTCTCCCATAATCCTATCTGATGAACGTCCCTTAAACCATCTCAACTTGACCCGAATTTTACAATCCAAAATCCTATTACCTAACAAACTTCAAACTTTCCATCTTCTTGGTAAACAGGTCAGTAAAAATACTAGCAACGTTGCGTTTGCGAAGTTTGATATTGGTACTTACCGACATCCCTGATTGCAGATTAACTTTGCGATCGTTAATCATTAAATGTTGACGTTCAAGAACGACTTTGGCGGGAAATCTGTAGAAGGGATAAATATTATCAGGGGGTAGGGCGTCGGAACCAACCCAGACTAGTTTACCTTTGATATCCCCAAATTCACTGTAAGGAAAGGAATCAATTCTCACATCAACATTCATGCCTTCTTTGACAAAGCCGATATCGCGGTTAGTAATAAAGACTTTGGCAACCAGGGATTGATTGGGAACTATTTTGAGAATTGGCGCTGAAGAGTTAGTTACATAGCCAGGATTACGGGCTTGTAAGTCGAACACTGTACCCGAAACAGGAGCTTTGAGTTCTTGGTAACGTAGGTTTTGCTGGGTTTTGCTGATTTGACTATCAATTTGGGCAATTTGCTGCTCATTGTCAACAATTGCTTTAGTTAATTGACTATCAATTTCTGCAATCCGTTTTTGATTGTCAGCAATTTTAGTTAGTAACTCATTTTTATTCAGGGCGATCGCATTTTCTACCTTTTCTTGTGCTTGTGTAATTGCATACTGGAGTCGTTTTTCTTCTTCTAAAAGTCGATCTACCTCTGCTTGTCGACTCAGGAATTGCTGCTGCTGCTTGTAATACTGATTCCTAGCAATTCCTCCCTCATTGGCCAACACAGTCAAATCTGTGAGAATAGTTTTTTCGACAGCCAGTAATTCTTTGGCACTAACCAACTGGACTTGAGTTTGTTTCAACTGCTTTTGCAATTGATCAACTTCTAACTTAGCAGCACTAATGCGCGATCGCACCTCTGATTGGGCAGACTGCAACCGTTGGAGTTGTTCTGGGGTTAATCCTGCACCAGTTTCAGCACCTTGTAATTGCAGGCGATACAGTTGATTTTCGGCAACCAATTCTGCCCTATGTTGTGTCAAAAAAACTCGTTGAGGAGGTAACGATGTCAGCAGTTGCGTATTTGGGGAAGTTTTACCACCCATTTGCATTTGGTAATACTGATTTTCTGCCATCAAAGCGGCGCGAATTTTTCGCAGTGATGTTTGTTCAGCATTATCAACCGTTGGATCAAGAGCCAGCAATAAGTCACCTTGTTTGACTTGTTGCCCATCTTTGACCAAAATCCTTTTGGCTACACCCGCAACAGGTGCTTGCACTTCCGTAACAGATCCTTCTGGTTCGAGTTTACCTTGAGCGGGAATCGCCTCTTCAAATTGTGCCACAGAAGCCCAGATTACCCCAGCGGTAGTCATGCTGATCAAAGTCCAAACTACCGCCCTGGGCAAAATCGACGACTGTCGTAACACCACAGGCTGATCAAACCGTTTGAGTGTCGGTGATACATCAAGGGAAGGAGTTGCTAAGGATGTACCGCCCTGAGTCGAAACAGCGGTTTTACCGTTGTTTCCATGACCATTAGAGTGAGAATGGGAAGCGTTGGAATTATTCATGGGGAGGTTGGGGAGTGTGGGGAGAGGGGGGAGTCAATAATAAATTAACTGCTAACTAGTAACAACTAACCACTAACAACCAACAACAAACAACCAATAACCAACAACTAACTACTAACTACTAACCCATCCTGTTGTTGATACAGGTGGTAGTAAAGACCGCGTTTGTGCATAAGTTGAGTATGGGTACCGCGTTCTGCTACTTTGCCTTGGTGCATGAGTACAATTTCATCTGCTTGTTGAATTGTGCTGAGGCGGTGGGTGATGATGAACATAGTTCGTCCTCGGAAAGCTTGGATTAAGTTAGTACATACTTGCCGTTCGGTGTCGTAGTCGAGGGCGCTAGTGGCTTCGTCCAAAATTAATAATTGGGGATTTTGCAGAATAGTACGGGCGATCGCGATCCGTTGTCTTTGTCCTCCCGACAGTGCGGAACCGCGTTCACCAACGCGTGTTTTGTAACCGTTGGGTAAGTTCATGATGAAGTCGTGGGCGACTGCAAGTTTAGCAGCAGTGATCACTTCTTCGCTGGTAGCATCAGGGTTAGTAAGGGCAATATTTTCTAGAACTGTGCCGTCAAATAACAACGTGTCTTGGGGGATAATGCCAATTTGCGATCGCAGTGAATACAATTCGACTTTACTAATGTCGTAACCATCGATGAGAATTCGACCTGCGTTTGGTTCATACAGACGCGGTAGCAATTTCATCAACGTACTTTTACCAGAACCACTCATCCCGACGATTCCTACCACCCTTTGAGCCGGAAACGCTAAATTAATATTGTCTAATTGCAGTGAACCGCTTGTGGAAAACCGGAAAGAGACGTTTTCGTAGGTAACAGCGCCCTGAATGAGGGGCATGGGAATATTATCTTGGTCGGCTTGTGTGACTTCCTGGGGCGTATCGACAATATCACTCAGACGTTCCAAAGACAAGGCTGTTTGTTGGAAATTTTGCCATAATTGTAGTAAACGCAACAATGGACTAGTAACATACCCCGCAATAATACGGAAAGCAATTAATTGACCTAGTGAGAGTTCGCCCTTGAGTACTAAGTATGCACCGACCCACAGCACCAGTAACCCAGAAAGTTGATTGAGAAAATTACTTGCCGAACCAGCAGCAGTAGAAGTCACTACAGTTTTAAAGCCAGATGAAACATAGCGGGCATAGTGTTCTTGCCATTGCCAACGGGTACGTAACTCTATATTTTGGGCTTTAACAGTCTGAATACCAGAAAGAACTTCTACTAAATAAGATTGGGTTTCGGCATTGCGTTCGGCTTTTTCCCGCAGTTGTCGCCTAACTATTGGTGCTGCTATGAAGCTAAGCAGGGCAAACAAAGGAATAGTAGATAAAGATACCAGTGTCAACACCCAGCTATAGATAAACATGACAATGATGTAGATCACCGAAAAGACAGAATCTAACACCACAGTCAAAGCTGTTCCCGTGAGAAAGGAGCGGATGTTTTCTAATTCATTTACCCTAGTTGCTAATTCTCCCACCGGATGGCGATCAAAGTAACGCAGAGGTAAACGCAACAAGTGATCAATAATTTCTGAACCCAAGGCTAAGTCAATTCTATTGGTAGCTTCTGCAAATAAGTAAGTCCGCAAAGTACCGAGAACTGCCTCAAAAATCGCTGCTAACAGTAAAAATATACCCAACACTTGCAAAGTGTCGATACTGTTTTGCACCAAAACCTTATCGATGATCACTTGAATCATCAACGGGTTGGCAAGTCCAAACAACTGCACAAAAAACGAAGCTACCAGAACCTCCAATAAAACTGTGCGGTGACGGTTAAGCGAAGGTAAAAACCAACTCAACCCGAATTTTTGTTGCGGCGTCGCTGCGGTCTTTGTGAGTAAAAGAACCTGCCCTTGTTCACCCCAGTTTTTGAGGAACTCAGCCATTTTTTGACGAACAATACCGCCTTCTGGTACACCCAACACCACTTTTGCATCGCTCGTTTCATAGATCACCGCCATGCTATCTTGCCAGTGAATCAAAGCTGGTGTCGGTAAACGATTCATCGCCTTAGCTGGGACACTCACCAATTGCGCCTTCAATCCCATGAAATCAGCAATTGCTCCACACAATTGCAGAGAAGCTGGTTTAGTTGAATCTTTTTGATTATTGGCGATCGCTTTGCGAATAACCTCCCGGCGAAATGGCATCCCGAAATACTGACTCACCATCTGTAAACAGGCTAGGGTAGCATTGCGGGAAGATTCGCGGATGTGGGGGTATTTTTTGGTGGGGCGATGGGGAGGTGAGGTAGTAGGGGGAGTAACTTTTGAGTCTTTACTATTGACAACAGTTGACTCCATGAAATAAGCTTTTAGCGCTGGTTCTTCTGCTAGCAAAGTCAAGAATTCCTGATGTGGAAGCACAAGACAGAGAGTTTCCTCATCACAAGCCATGACTTTTTCACAGGGAACACCCCGTAACAAGCTTTTCCACCCTACAATTTCTCCCGGTTGTAATCGTTGCAATGTCACGGGTATATTGCTTTGGGGATCATGGCCGATCAGTCTCGCCTGTCCTGTATAGATGATTGCTACATCAGGTGGTAGCTCTTGCAGTGGTAGGATAGCTTGTCCCATCCTATAACGCCGCACTTCCAATCTCTTGCATAATTGCTGCAATTTGACAAGAGATAACTTTTCAAAGGGTGGGATACCTAATAAAAAGGTTTCGATTGCACTGGGAGTTTGGGTCATAAAGCGAGGAGCAATTATCAAAATGCGAACAACAATGAATTACAATCACCAATCACCCACCAACGAAAAATCTATCTGTGTCTATCTGTGTGCATCGGTGTGCATCGGTGGTCGATTTCCAAAAAAAGACTTTTTCATCACTGAATTACATTGGCAGTAAATTTCCATCCTCTTGACAGTCATTCATCGGGTTTAATTCTGCAACTTGTTGTCCCAACCACTTGAGAAACAATTCATGGCGCAACTGCCAACGAGTGACATCATTTAACTCAGCAAAAAGTATCTTTTCCAACCTGAGGATGACAAACCACTGGTCTATAGGTGTGGGTGGTAAAAGCTGTCCTGGCTGGGTGACACTTAGCAATTTTGCCAAGGAGGGGTGCAGTTTACCTAGTTCTACTGGCCCAACAATACCTTTAGTGCGGGCTTCTTGCCCTGTAGAATATTTGGGAGCAAGTTCCGCAAAAGATTGCTCCCCTGCTTGCAAACGGAAGTAAAGTTCTTGGGCAATACCACTATCTTTGGTACGAATAACAGAATAAATTACCCGATCAAGTTGGGGTTTACGCTTCTCGAAGTAAGCATCGATCTGAGTTTCCCAAGTAGCTTGCTTAAACTTTTCTAGCCGTAATGCTCGTGTTACTAATTTGCGGACTTGTTCAGGAGTCATACCACGACGGCGTAACCAAGCTTGACGTTCAGCGTCTGTTTTTAAGCTTTGCTGTAAGTAAAATGCTTGACAGGCTTTTTCTGCTTCTTCTGGTGTGCAACCAAACGGTGCGATCGCCTGATCTATGATCATTTCTCGCAACAGTTGTGGCAATAACTGGTAGTTTGCCAGCAAAGGCACAATTTCTTCAGCCGTAACTTTTTGTTCGCGAACTTGTAGAATTACGCTCATTATTAAGGGATTGGGGATTGGGTGGAGTGTGTAGACGCGCTCAAGCGGCTTCCCTTAGGGTGGAGTGGGGGGAGAAATTGCTTCCTTGTCCCCCTATTCCCTCTTCTTAAGCAAAAGCAAAGTTTGCCTGAGTCAGATTATTAGCTTGAATTCCCAGTAACACAGCCACATCTTGTCCATAAACACCCACGATGGTGTTATCACCTTCTTGGCGAGTTGTCCAATCGCTACCGAGAGAGTCATAGTCAAAACTGACGTTAGCAAAGCCAATCACATCTTCTTCTCCACTGTTGAAGTCCGTGATTATATTCGGCTTTGCTGGCAAGTCTGTTTCATCGGTAACAATCCAAAACTGATCGGCTCCTTTAGCGCCAGTCACGATGTTTTCGCCTCCGCCGATACCAAGATATAACTCATCGTTACCGGAACCAGCGTTTATGCTATTTTTTGTACCAGCTAATACGATGTCATCACCGTTACCAGTATTAATTTGGTTGCCTCTACCAAATCCACTGACATCAACGATGTCATCACCATCTCCGGTAAAGAGGATTTGATTATCTCCAAAGAATAAGTCTGGATAAAGATCAGCATTATCGCAATAGGGATCGTAGAGATAATCATCGAAATAATCATCTTCTGATGTACCGTAGATGATTGACTTAGGTGTTCCTAGCCGAGAATCGAGGTTGAGGGGAGTGGACAATTCAACCTTGATAAATTCATTGTTATCTGGTTCTGAAGGATTGCGGATGGCGTTGAATGGATAGTTGTTGTCGTTGGCAAGCAAGACAGTATTTTCATCCAGAATCAGGATATCTTCAATGGTGAGGAAGGGGAAAGTAAAGGTGTTACTACCATCGCCATTGAGGTCGTTAGGATCGGCAATGTTGAGTAAATCAATGACTTCCTCTTTGTAGAGATAGCCTTGTTCATTGGTTCGGGAAATATCGACTTTGAAGACTTTTTTGAATTCTGCTTCTGCTCCCGATTTTTCATCTCGTTCGATGATCAAGAATTCGGTGTCGTTGATTGGGGTAGCATCGCCGATCGCATGGCTTGGATCATCTACTTGATAGTAACCAACTAAATCATCCCTAAAGGATTTTGTCGCAACGTCAAATTCATAAACACGTCGGGAGTCGGTAGGATCACCAGCAACATATCCTTCTAGTATCGGGTAGAGGGTTTGGCGATCTGGGCTGTAACTCATGGCTTCAAAACCACGGGATCTAGCCAGATTCGCGATCGCTTCGTCTTCTTCTACTCCTGGGTTTTGGGGAGAAGCAACATCATCGGCGGTGATTTTGTCTCTTGCTGCTATCCCATCATCGACAAAATCGCTGAAGTAGCCGTCTACTCCTAAGCGGATAAACTGCTCGTACTCTAGTTCTGGGTTGCCCTTATAGTCGGGTGAAAGGTAAAATTTATCACTGCGGAAAGTGTAGGGATGCACCAACAAGCCTGCTTGGTGAGCATCGTACACTAGGGTAGTTGGTTCCTGTAGGTAGCGATCTGCATCACTGATTTGACCATCGCCGTTGATGTCGTCTGGTTGACCGTCACCATTCTCATCGACGGTCTTTGCTGGTACAATCAGCCTTTTGCTGGGGCCGATTCCTTTAGCATAGCTGGCAATTTCTGTCAATCCTTCGGGAGTAATTAGGTCGGCGTAGGTTTTATCAATTCCCTCATACACATAATCGTAGGGAGCGCCGCTACTATCTATTAACTGCACCAAGGGAATATCCACCCCAGCATTGGGCATGATTTCGTTTTTGAGTTCTTTGAGATTGGAGACTTCAAAGGACTGAATGAAAATGCGGTCAGGATCGATGAAATCGTTGGCAACTAGGGTATCAATTAAAATTTGTGAGGTATTGTAATTGATGGGAGTGCCATCTAAAAATTTACCTTCCTTAGCAAAGTAGGTGGGGTGTTTGGTTTCAGGATAGATACCAAGTTTTACGCCTGTTGCGGCTTCGTAGTCTTTGATGAAGTTAATGTATTCTTCCAGTGTGGGGATTTGGAAGTAGCCATCATACTTCGCACTCTCAGGGCGGATATCTGGAATACGCTCAACTGCCCGCAGTTCTTTAATTTCAGCCAGGGTGAAGTCTTCGGCAAACCAGCCTGTGATACTGTCTCCATCTAAAACTTTGGTAGTCAGGCGATCAGCAAACTTCGCAAAATTCGCGACGTTAGTTGTCGCTTCACTGATAACGGGTTTGCCGTTTTCGTCGTAAACAATATTGCCGTTCTCATCGGTCTCTACTGCTGCTAATACAGGTTCGTGACGGACGATTAAAACTCCATCTTTGGTGACAACTAGGTCTGGTTCTAGGAAATCTGCTCCCAATTCCGCACCCAAGTTGTTAGAGGCAATCAAATCTCCGCCTAAATCACCAATCGTATGTTCTGGACGAATGCCAGGCGTACCACCCCGATGACCAATGACGATAGGGTCTTGGCCGTTGAGGGTATTGAGCGGGAAAATATTTGGGGTGGAAATAGGGGCATCTATGAGGACGCCGTTACTGTCAAAATGCAATAGATAGGGACCAAATTCTTCACCAATCCAAATTGTGCCGTCTTTCCCCAGAACAATAGATTCAGGGTCGAAGTCAGTTCCTGTCAAGAAGCGGTCTGTTGTGGTTTCGTTGACAATTTGCCAAGGAATTAGGTTGTGAGGGTCCGATAGTTGGATGTAGTCAGTCCACTCGGCGTCACCACTACCATTGTCTGCGGTTTTAAAATCTGGATCGATTTTATAGATCCGCAGTAGATAATCAGCACTATTGGTCTGACTACCAAAGCCGTTATCTGACAAAAACCAGTAGCTATCTGAATCGGCAAACTGCACACCGCTGAAACCTTGTACAGGTTGTCCTGGAAATGGCCCTGTACGCCCGTTACTAGAAATGGGTTTGCCATTGCCATCATTTTGACCAGATGGCGGGCCTTCGGCATAGGTATCAGCAGGTAAGGAAGAAAATCCAACTAAAGAGGGTTGTTTCATAGTCAAATCTGTCCATACTAAACTGTGATCTGAAGAAGGTGTGGTAGTTACATCCTGGCGATCGCCTACCAGTGGATACAGTGGATCTTTTGTGGTAGGCCAGAATACTTGAGAGGAGTGAATTTTTAATTTCTGAGACGGTAGAACATAGTCCACGCGGAGATTTCCTGGATTATTATCATTGAAATCTGCTGTGTCATAGGCTGGATCGCTGATATGAGTGGTGTTCTTGCCACCATCCAAAAGAGCTTGTTCAGAACCACCCTCACTACTTGGTGTGACACTGGTATTTACACGGGGATTTTCTAATATCTGCCGAATTGCATAGTTGTAACTGTCCCCATCATTAGGATCAGCGTTTTGGTCGCCCAGAATTACGAAGGCTGCTTGTTCTGTCAGTCCACCGTAGTTACCGTTGTCATCATAGATATAATTGCCTGCTCTAGGAGTGATATAGTCTGACCAAAAGCGAATCTCGTCATGATTGCGCTTGCCATTACGATCTTCTGCACCATCGAATACAGGAGGTGTAGGATGACTCACCAAAGCGTGAATTATTTGCCCATTCACCTCGATTGGCACATCCCAATGACTTTTGGAAGATAGCCGTAAAACTTCTTGCTCTTGTTGAGAATACCAGGGAGTATCAGAATTAGGGAGAGTGATCGTTGACAATAAAGAATCGGGCATATCCTTCCACAGAAAATTCTGGAAAGTACGCACATTCTCTGTGTCAATTGGATATTTGGACAGTAATAGCATTCCAAACTGTCCAGGAAAATTGCCGAAACCAAAAGCATCGTCCCCGTATCCACTTTCTCCTGGTGTGGTTACAATCTTGCCATCATTGTTGAGGTCATAGCCAGAACTAATACCTGTATTGGAAGGAGCAATGTAGAAGTATGGATAGTCAACGGGATCTGCTCCATTTTGACTGACTTTTAGGTAGTTCTGCCGGAACCAATCAACTGCTTTGGTTGGGTCATCTGCATAATAATCAAATTCTTGGACACTGATGACATCTGGATTCGTGCGTTGAATGATCTCAGCAATGGCTTTGGCTTGAGAATTGTCTGGCGTAGATAAATCTTCAATTAGCCGCCCTTCCGTACCCCGGTTTAAGGAAGCGTTGAATTGGGCAAAGCGAATTGTGTCTTGTGTCATGGTAAATGCATCCGTAACTTTAATATGACCAAGTAATTGCGTATTTCTCAAATAAAAGTGAGGTATGGGAAAAGTTAAAGTGGGAGTTGCTGACAATCAATTTATAGTATCTATTTCCTCACTTTGCGAAGTAGCCATTGTTTGTGTACTTTGCATCTTTCGTCTACAAGTTAATCAATATTTTCTAAGCAAAAATCACTACTTATTCAAATTAGAAGACACAGACACAATTAAATACTTTCTCAGCAATCGTGCAAATCAGATGGTTATAAAATTTCCTCCCTTTTTCTATGTATTGTGTCTATTTTTAATAAACTAGCTCTGCAAAAACAAACAGAATATATAATTATATTTTGCTTACATATTCAAACAAAATTATCTATTGCCAACTAAACAAAAAATAGAAAATAGATAATTTTTCACTCTAAAGCTGTTCTTCTTAAAGAGCATAAATAAAAAGAGAGAACAAATGAGGAAAATTTGTTTAATAACACTTAATGGCTTATTGTAGTTTAAAATCGCAGACTTAAAGGATGATATATTTGCAGGTTAAGCTTTGAGCAAAAATTAGTTAACTTTTTGTTAATAACTGCTAATTAAATGATCAAGTACGTAAAGAGCGATCGCTTCTGTAAAAAAGCTAATACTTAAAATAGTATAATTCATTACTCAATATCTTTATAGAAGCCATATCTACTAGTTGCATTTTTATGGCAAAATCAGCTAGCTACGACCTAGCGTGTTTCTATGGCTTTCGATAACCTCTGAAATTACTTTCTGAGACCTAGCCAGACAGTTTTGCTACATGGCTACTTGGTGAGACATCAACCTCAGTCGAAGTCCTGAAAACTCAGCTAAGTATTGAACCAATCCGTGCTGATTCTGTCACATTTTTAAGTACACCAGGTCAAATTTTATATTTAGAATTTCAAGTCAAATTGGTTGCAGACACCACAACAATAGGAGGCGATCGCTATATTGATATTTATATACATAATAAGTAATAGCTTGGCGTAGAAATTTAGCCAAGCATATGACATCAATAATTATCAGCTGGGAGATGTAATTATTTATTAAAATATTTCTTTCTTATCAGAAAAATCTGTTCATCAAGAACAAAATAGATTTTAGTTATTTTTATAAAGTTATTGCTATTTTTACTACAGCCAAAGACTGAGTATTTATACCTGAATTTGTGATTACCTGCATAATTCTTCAGCAAATTCAAGATAACTTTGTAAGTCCCAAAGTCATGGGCAATGAATGCGTTATAAACTAGTCCAGTCATACTATTTTTAGCTCTATTTATTGGTGAGCGAGTAGCTGCTTTCCTGGGTGTGTTTCTATCGATTCCCATTGCGGGAATGATTGCTGCTTGGTGTAAAAATGGTTTTTATGCCATCCGCTCAGCCTTGGTACTAGCAGCAGCAGATCCAGAAGGATTAACTGGGTTAAGTTTTATACGTCACTTTCCCACAGATATTCAAATCAGTGTCAAAGATTTTTTAGAACTGTTGGATGAATTAAGTTATATTGCAGGCTAAAAACAGTTAGAAAAATTAGCGATCGCTATTAAGATCTGGTTGCAAACACTACTTTACTAACTTTTTGAACGAACTTACTTAACTGGCTTATCTGCTATTGCAACAATCACTTAAACGTGGAAAACTAGCACATATTGGTATTGATGCTCAACAAATCAGCGATCGCGAAGGTTCGATTCTCAAAAAATTGGAGTAAAAGTTACCATTAAAGGCTTAAAATACTAAAAAGTGATCAAAAACGGTTTCAAGACTAGTAATATAACAAGTCGCTCACAGAAGAATTGTGTTGATTTACATCCCTTCAATTGCGTCAAGGGGATTGACTAGATAACTGTTGTTAATCCAATTTTGTGCTGAGGTGTATCAATGGCTGGTTTTATTATTTCTGTTGTGGTAATTGCAATCAGTTTGTTAATTATCTCCAAACTACCTACTGGCGTTGAGATAGATAGTCCTTGGATTGCTCTGATTGCAGGAGCAATTATCGGTGCTTTCAATGGCTTTTGGAGTCTTTTCCCTGGTTGGTTTAGAACAACTAGCGCCGTGATCAGTCTGGGCTTAATTCCTTTGATTGGTAGCATAATTGTATTTGGTTTAGCAGCTTGGTTAGTAGAAGGATTCAGACTGCGATGGGGAATTGCTAGCGCGATTATTGGAGCGATCGCCCTGAGCATTATCAACTCCATTTTGTTTTTTATTCTGCGTCAGGTTGGTGTAGTGGCAGCCTTTTAAGTTAAAATCCAAAATTTAAAAGTTAAAAGAAATATCTAGAGTAGGTTTTTCTTTTTACTTTTATCTTTTTGCTTGAAAGCAACTCATGGGCGGCGTTGCAACCTACTACGAAGGAAACAACATCTCCTTTCTGCCTTATTCTCAACCACCACTAACAGGAGGAATTAACACTACCTCATCGCCGTCTTGCAAAATAGTATTTGGTTCAACAAATATCAAGTTAATTCCAAACCGGGTTACATCCCGCCATTGGCTTAGTTCAGGATGTTCGGCGATCAAGCGATCGCGCACTGCAACAACTGGTGTATTCTCGGGAAATTCCAGCACCAGTTCTGGCACTCCATAAGCCTCTTGGTAAGCAGCAAATAACTTGACAGTAATTTTAATTGTAGGTTTATACATAAAAGCGTAGCCAAAACAGTCTTTTGAAACTGGTCTTAACATTATCTCTTTTTATAGGGAGTAGTGAAATAACGGCGAATTTTCACGATATGCTACGCCCAGTCCAACGTGACTGTAAGGTTTTTGCATAACTGCTACTAATAAACAACGATCAACGACTAGCCATTAACTAAAAAAATTTCAGTATGGATAATGAGATTCCTGGGTAATATCTGGGAATCCTTATTTTATAAATGTTTAGTTAGTGGGTGTAAATAAATAGCAATGCCAACAGCAGTATCACCGAAACTGGTGTCTGATAAATCTACTTATGCTCAAGATAGCGATACTCAACAGCCTAATCATAGGCTTATGGTGGAATTGCGCTCAACTGCAAAAACATATCTCAATGGTCATAATGCTCTGTTAGATGTGAATTTGGCAGTAAAACAAGGTGAATTTCTATTTATTACAGGTCCTAGTGGTTCTGGTAAATCTACGCTGTTGAAACTACTGTATGGCGAAGAGTTACCAACACAAGGAGAGGTAATAGTTGATGGCTGTGATGTGGCTTGTTTAAGAGGCGATCGCTTATCATTGTTTCGGCGGCGGATTGGTATTGTGTTTCAAGACTATAAACTCATCCCTCAAAGAACAGTGGCAGAAAATGTAACTGTCGTACTGCAAGCACAAGGATATACCCGTAAGGAAATTCAACGGCGTTTAGAACCGACATTAAAGTTAGTAGGTTTGTTGAATAAAGCTGACTGTTTCCCGGAAAAACTATCTGGGGGAGAACAACAACGGGTAAGTATTGCTCGAGCAATTATCGCAACCCCACCATTGCTTTTAGCTGATGAACCAACTGGTAATCTTGATCCTGATAACTCCTGGCAAATAATGCAGATTTTTCAGAAGTTAAATTCCTTTGGAGCAACGGTAATTGTTACTACTCATGATGAGCAGCTAGTCCGACGGTGTGGTCATCGTGTGGTACAAGTCCATAACGGCAGACTACATCAAATTACAGAATAATGAGTGGTTGATTGTTCCAAACAACTAACAACTAACAATTAATCCGATTTTTGACTTTTGCTTTGGTAGGTATTTTAATTGCCATAGGACTTGATGAAAGTGTTTGCATTCGCTCCAATGCTTGCAAGCTATCAAAAGCTGCTTCTCGGATTGCTGTTTCTTCCTCATGACAGAGTAGGAGTCGCAAACATTCACCAATACTTCGTAAATCGGTAGTATTGATTCGATTGTTAGTGATTAATTTGGTGAGGAGACGTATAGCAATTAAACGCTTGAGGGGATCTTTTTCGGTGAGATTACTTAACAAATTATCTAACTGATTTTCATCTCGATTTCCGTAAGAGTTGACTATTTGCCATGTAATTAAAAATAAAGTCAACAGTGTGGTTAAACCTTGCAAAATCACACCAGCAGCAAGCCAATGACTATTGGAGTCTAACCAAATTACAACTGCCATGTACGTACTGAAACAGGTTATACCACCGCTCATTACAGCTAGAGCTAATCGACGATTAGGACTGTTTAAAAATTTTTTAATTTCAGACCATTGCAACTGCCAATGCCATGTTTGCATGGAATAAACAAACATCATTGTCCCAACACCCGCACTGCTGGCTAACAGCAGTTTCCAGTTCCACAACAGCATTGCAACCACTACAGTCAGGAACCCAAGAACGCCTCCTGGCCCTCGAAAACGTTCTAGAGCTAAATTTTTTGTGGCTCCTGACTTGAACTCTGGAAGCATCCAATCGAGGATCTGGTCAATCAATTGCTGCCAAGAAGACGAAGCCTGTGCCACGGTATCTACCTACTTGATTGTGAAAGTTTAATAAATAAGTAATAATACCAATTGGAAACAAGATTGCGACAGATGGATAGCTAAAAAGCTTACCCAGTAAATGTTTCACAATCTAAAACCAATTTAGGGTATAACCTCTATCAGAATACCTGAATTAGAGGTCTTGGCACAGATTTTATCACCGAGTTTTTATAGATTTGCTCTGAAAACAGAAACAGAAGTTATCAATAGTGAATTGACCATCAAAAGCGCAAAAAGTGACACTGTAAATATCATTAGCTGTTACAGAAAGTAAGGTATTGGGGGGAACGGCAGAATCGGAATTAGCTAGATTAGCTCCTGGTAGTACTGTTTGAGTCAACAGTTGGCGATCGCGATCATATGCGGAAAGTACCAAACGCTGTGAACTGGTGACAAAAGCACTCACAAATTGGACTGGTTGCAAAAAAGTCGCTTCTAAATATCCACCTTTTGGCGCTCCCATCATTACCATCAAACTAGAGTCAGTGGGAAATGCAGGATTTGAAGGCTGTATGGCGATACAATTGTCAAAAACTATACCCCATTTTTGATACTGATGCTTGATAACTTCAAAGCATTTTAAATCTTCTAAATTTAAATAAATACAGTTAGGTATAGCCATCTTTTCGGTGTCAAGTGCTGTATGCATTTGACAGTGGAAAGATGAATCTACCATTTGATTGTGAATATTTTGGATATCAAAGTTATCAAGCATTAATTTGTGGTCTTCAAACTTTAGTTGTTGATGAGATTGAAGACAAGCTTGCTTTAACATGACACCCCACCTAACCATTTTCTATAAAATCATCAAATTACTAACTATATAGACAAAAATTACCCTGACTAGACTGTACAAAGTCTTACTTTGATAACTAATTGATTGCACAGTTAAGCAGAAATTAAAGTTAATAGTTAGTTGCGATTTTGTTTACAAGTTTAACTGACACTCAAAGCTATCAGTATTGTTTCTGATAGATTACCATAAATAAGGGTTGAGGGTCTCACCCTTCAGTAATACCTGTTACTAGTATAAGTATCGTAATTATGATATTTTCAAGCAACAAAACCAGAAAAACCAGAAAAAAAATTACTGAATCTTCACAACTTAGGCAGTCTTTTTACATCTACTTCACCCGAAGCGTTGATCAGGAAAATTAATGATTGAATCTGTCTTTGGAGGTAGGTAGGGAGAGTGGGAGAGTGGGAGAGTGGGAGGTGGGGAGGTGGGGAACTCGGGGACCCCACGACCGACAGGGAATGGGGATTAGGGGAGGTGGGGGAGTAAGTAGTTTAAAGAATAGGTAACAACTAACCACTAACCACCAACCACCAATCAACAATCAACAACCAACAATCAACAACTAATGACTCCTGAGTAAAAATCTATGTTTATACCAATAGGATTTGAACAACGCTCTGTGACTACCTCTTTAGGCAGGATGGTTTACTACACTGCTACTGGTTTACCTTGGCAGGAGAATAAAGTTGCTAGCGAGGGATTAGAGACTCTAGTGTTCTTGCATGGATTTGGTGGAGGTTCTTCTGCATACGAGTGGTCAAAAGTTTATCCAGCATTTGCCAGTGAGTATCGCATTTTAGCCCCAGACTTGATAGGTTGGGGTCGATCTGAGCATCCCGCACGGAATTTCACAATTGAAGACTACTTGACAACGATTCGAGAGTTTTTGCAGCAGACTTGCACTCTCCCTGTGAAAGTAATTGCTTCATCTCTGACAGCAGCGTTTACTATTCGAGTTGCGATCGCTCATCCAGAATTATTCAAGTCTTTAATTCTTACCGTACCTTCCGGAATTTCTGACTTTGGACAAGATTACTCTCGCACTTTTTTTGCTCAACTCATCAGTATTCCTGTTGTTGATAGAATACTTTACACTACTGGAGTGGCGACAGAAAATGGTATTCGTAGCTTTTTAGAACAACGACAATTTGCTCGTCCTAACCGGATATATGAAGAAATTGTCCAAGCTTATCTGGAATCAGCCAAGCAACCCAACGCTGAATACGCTGCCCTATCTTTCGTACGCGGTGACTTGAGTTTTGATTTGTCACTTTACATTCAACAATTAACTATTCCGACCGCAATTATTTGGGGAAGAAAATCACAATTTACTAGTCCAGAAATTGGGTATCGTCTTGCTCAAATGAATCCGCAAGCAATTAAATTTTTCCAAGAATTGGAAGATGTGGGATTGACACCACAGTTAGAGCTGCCAGCAGTAACAATTGGTTTAATAAGAAAATTCTTACCTCTTTTAACTGAATCACCAACAGCAGTAACTAATTAAGAGTAACAATCTATAGTTAACTGCAAAATCCCCAACTTTTTTAAAAAAGTCGGGGATCTGGCCTTTGGCAACTCTTCAAAACTAATGAAACGGATCACTAGTCGTAAACGTAGTATCGGCACTAGGATTTATCTTTAATCCGCACATCAATCACGCTGGCATTGAAGTTGTAATTAAAGCCTTCCAACTCAAATGGCATTCCAATTTTGACTTTGCTGTTACCTAAAACAGGGCCATTTTCAGTGATTTGTGCTTTGCCTTCCAAAGTCAATAACATGTCTGTACTAAAACTGTTTGATTTGGGATCTGGCAATTCTTTCACAGTACCGTCTGGCTGGGGAACAAGTACAGTTCTGGGCAATGTTTGAATAGATTTGATATCTATTTTACCGTGAGGTTGATTACGAATAATCACGTTTGTCTTACCGCCTTTTTTAAATCCTTGGCTATATAACTGTTCGGGGTCACGCACATTTAATCCCCGAACAATCAAATCTACTTCAATAGGTACTGTTTTAGTTCCCACCTGGGCAATAGAACCAGTACTACCAGGGAAGAAAAAGATGCCAAATATAACTAGCAAAATTACCAGTCCAGCACCGATATCAAGGACATTAAATTTACCAAATAAACGACCTTTGGAATCTAAAATAGCCATAACTGCAATTTTCCTAAATCTAGTTTTTGACTTTTGAACACCAGGTGCTACAACAGAGAAAACTCTCCGAATTTGAAGTTACCTCATCCCCTCTCCTTAATAAGAAGAAGGGAAAGGGGTGGGATCTTTTCATGCTTGAGGATGAAATTTTCTCATTGGATTACCTCCTTATGTTTTGACATGCGACAGTTTATCATGACCGCTGTTTTTAGTTGCTGTTGCCAAAAAACATCGGTTAAAACTGAATTATAGTCAAGTCTGTAGTGAAATCTGCATTAGAAATTTTTCATGCAACTTGTTGTATCCTGCTTGCGTCGGTTACTTTTACGTTCTTCCTAAAGTCTTTTCAGACCGAATTATGAATAATAGGAAAAGCTTATCTATCTATTACAGTTTTTTTCGGCATCATTTGTTTTATCCGTTGATTTCGGTGCTAGTGGCGCTGAGTATTTGTTTGAGTAGCGCCTTACCATCCCAAGCTTTTGATTGGGTTCCTCTAATTTTTCAAGGAGTCCAAGCACTTCAGCTTTCTAACATGTCCGATCGCCAGGAAGTTGAAATTGGTAAACAAATCAATCAACAACTGCTAAACACTGATGTTCGATTGTACCGCGATGCCAATATTAACCGTTATGTGCAACAAATAGGTCAGCGATTGGTAGCCAATAGCGATCGCCCCAAGCTTCCTTTTACTTTCCAAGTAATTGACGATGATAGTATTAATGCTTTTGCCACTCTTGGCGGATTTGTATATTTAAATACTGGCTTAATAGAAGCTGCCGAAAATGAAGCGGAATTAGCAAGCGTCATGGCCCATGAAATTGGTCATATTGGCGGTAGACACCTCATCAAACAGATGCGCCAAAAGGCGATTGACGAAGGTTTGTTAACAGCAGCCGGGTTAGACCGCAGTAAAGTAGTACAAATTGGTTATCAGTTAGCCCGCAATCTGCCTGGTAGTCGTAAACACGAGTTTGATGCTGATAAAAGAGGATTAGCAACTTTGACACGTACTGGTTACAGTCAAACAGCAATGGTTTCCTTTATGCAAAAACTAGTCAAAAAAGGTTCTGTACCAGCATTTTTGAGTACTCACCCAGCGATAGGCGATCGCATTGATGCGATAAAAAAAGCAATCAATACTCAACCCAACAATGGTAACTATGGTTTAGACAGTTCTACATACAAGACTAATATCCAAGCTTTGCTTAGGTCTTGAAGTAATTTCAGATTTTTGGATTGTGGATTGGGGTTTTCTACCTCATCCAAATCTCACAACAATTTTTGGGTTTTAGATTTTGGATTTTGGATTAAAACCATAGCTTTACTCAAGATCAGGCCAAACACTTGCTACGGCGATTAACATGAAATTGTTTTGGGTTGACGGTGGTCACTATTTCTTCCAAAGCTGAGATACGAATGCAATTTTTGAGAACGTTTGCTTGATAAACTAAATTATTTGTAACATCCAATCCCGTTAACCAACCACTACGGGGATGATAAGCTCCAGTGTCTATATCTAACCATCCTTGTCCTTGAGCTAATTGTCCAGGGGGAACACCTGGTAGAGTACAAGTAATAGTATGACCGATAATCATTAACTTATCGGAGAAGTATGGTTCCTCAATACTATGAAATTCATCTCGCACCCAACAAAGTTGATTGGCAGTTTGTTCTGTTAGGGGAATGAAAGGGTTAACACCAGCATGAACTAACCAAATATCCCCTAAATCAATATATGTAGGCAAATTATCAAACCATTCCAGATGATCGTGGGGAATTGTAGCTTCTTCATAACTAGCTACTGTTGCCTGACCACCACTATATAGCCATGCTTGTACCGTAGGAGTAGGGATGCGTTTAGTGAGAATATTTAATAGCATTTGCTCGTGATTCCCTAATAAACATTGATAGGGACTATCTTTGACAAAATTAACTACCTGGGCGCTTTGTGGACCACGATCTATTAAGTCTCCTAAAAAGTAGACTTGATCGTCAGATGTGGGGGCGATCGCATCCAACAATCTCATTAAACCTTCGTAGTGACCATGCACATCCCCAATTACTATTCTTCGGTAACTAGTTACGCTCATCGGCTTGTTGTTTGACTAATTTTGCCTTTTGCTTTGCTGCTACAGTATAAACTGCATAAATTTCGTAAATTTAGTAAAAAACTTACATATATGTGATTTGTTCCGTTATTCCCACTTGTACTAGCGATATTTAAATTAGATGTAATAATCTTCCTTTAAGACTTTGTACAAAGAACCTCATCCTATGTGCAGATTCTACAAAGAAATTTAAATTTTAAATGAATGTATATGATAATCGCTTCAATTTAATGGTTGACCAGGGGGTAAAACCCCTTATGATACCGTTTCACTATAAGTTTGATTTAGGAGACAAGGAAGACAAGGGGGACGATGTGTATCAAGAATTTTGTAAAATGGTAAAGCCTGTTTCAGCCGTTCATTTAGTAGAAACTTTCAGGCTTTGCTATTTCCAACACAGCGTTACCTTTCGGCTTTCCTACAAAAGTTTACTAACCCCATAGGGAAATTTTCTTTAGTATGTGTAGATATGCGCCACAAAAGGTCTGTGCAATCAGAAGCATCTCTTATATTAGCTGACATCAGCTGGTCTCGTTGATGCCAAACTGCAAATATCCTCTCTCTACCATCATTGATGCTTGCTGAATTGATCTGGTAATTTTGACCAACTCGCTGTAACTTCAAACCTAGTAAATTCAATAATCTGCTCAAGATTTTGATTGCCGAAACGCGTTCTTTACCCTTCACTAAGTTGATACCAAGTGTTCTTTTAATATGTTGACTACACTGCACAGCAGTATTTTGCAACAACATTAAATCAGCATCGTGTTCACTAAATACTCGTTCTGGCTCTAAAAATTGTAGCATTCCTAAGGCTCTCATGGCTTCAACTTTGAGGGTGTATATTTTTAAATCTGGTAGAAAAACCTTGCCTTCACCCCAAAATAATTGTTGTTGCCATTCTTGCTGATCTCGTCGCCAAAAATATTCACTTTCATGAGTGAGATAATAGTGAGTTAACAATTGTCCATAATACCCTTGGTCATCTAGTAATTTAAGTTGGGGAGTAACTGCTATGCCGTATTTTTGCCTGAGAATATATTTATTAATTTGGTTGCGTTCCTCATCTGTTAGTGAATGTTTAGCTATTAGCTGCTCATACTCCACGTAATCAATATCTTTGGCGTTGGCAACAGCCGTTGCTGCTAATAATTGATTTTGTTGCTTAATTTCTTTAATTTTGCGTTTAATTTCTTTTGCTTTTTGACGACTTTGTGACCAGTCTTTTTGGACTTTGACAATTTCTATAATCAATCTTCTGCGAGTTGCCAAATCCTTAGGGTCAGTAGCTAAAAAGGCCAAACGTAAATCACGAATAATATTATTTTGGACAGCATTGCTCCGGATATGTATTTGATGACCATCGGCAATTAAACCATCTTTCATTGATTGACGGTAAAGGTTAATAGAAGCATTTACTCTTGCTGCTAACTTAGACCAAGTTCTTAAATGAATGGGGTCGTAAACTAATGGTAAATCTACATCAATTTTATGTAGAGGACTCAGTAAAGCTAAGTTTTCTTTTTGATTTTCTTGATACCAAGAAGATAGCAAGCGATAATTTGTACTACCACTACCAATTAGACCAATACCTCGCTTCGCACACCAAATAACTCGTGGGACATCATCTCTTACCCTGGCTAATGCTTGTCGTGCTTCTGAATCAGGAATTACCCCTTGAAAAATGCCATAAACACAGTCGAAATGCTGAACATCAATACTAATTCCAGTCCCCAAGCTGGGAGTGACAAAAACAGTATCGTATTCTGACACTTTTTGGTTAATAGATGTGATAAAATCAGCTGCTTCATGACCAGGAGTATTTGTTGTTAAGCTACTAACTACAAGAGTTTTAGCAAATCGCTTTTGCAGTTTTTGCAGTCGTTCTTTCAAGTAATCGGCGATTGTTTCACAACTGTAACGTCCGGAGCGACTATCAGTAGTGACATAGCATTTACGTCCCGCCATTAAATCTAATTCTAATTGGTGAATTAGTGGAGTTGGGTTAGGAGAATCATAAAAAGTAACGTCCCACCCCCGTTGCGGTTTCCATTGATTCACTACTACCCACGGTGTTAATTTAATTCCTGCTAATACTTGTAAATATTCTAAAGAAATATCAGATAAATCGGCATCTTGAGCAATGACTAATCCACCTGTTGTTAATATATTAGCAACTAATTGCTGAAATGATTTTAATAATTTAACTCGTTTTTCTTGACAAGTGTTACTGTTAAGCAGATGCCATAATGATTGTTCTACTTCATCTAAAATTAAGATAGCCCCCTGCCAATCTTCAGGATGCAGCTTCCATAAAGAATCTATACATAATCCTAGAGATGGGGTAGATTGATAGTGAGCATAAAAGCGATCGCTACGAACTAAGCTATCATTATTAACTCCCCAACTAATACCGATTTTTTCACATAAAAATCGACCAAGTTGAATTCTATGAGTAATCAATAAAACTGGTTGATTTCTAGTTTTTGCTTGTTGCACAACTGTCTGAAGTGCCGTGGTTTTACCTGTGCCTTTAGCAGATTTTATACCCACTAATCCAGAAGTGGGAAAAGGTATTTCTCCTAAATAGCGACTGTTTAGAGTCAGTGCTGGAGGAATAGTTAATTCAGTGTGGGGTTTTGTTTGAGCAAGATAAATTTCTAAATCAACGCTTTGGCGATATATTTTCTCAAAGGCGCTTGCACCTTTAGCAACGATAAACTCATCAACTCCTTTTTCTCTCCCTGGTAGTTCAATCACTTTTACAGAACAATCTTTGGTTTGCAATAAAAAACCAAGCTGGGAGATAGCGTTATTTACTGCGGCAATTTTATTAGGTTGAGTTTCAAAGTCAAAGCAAATATAAAATGTGCGTTTAGCGATCGCGATCGCCTTTAAGTCCGGTATCATTTGACGGCTGATAACTTTGCCAAATTCATCTTTAGTGACGCGATAACCGCTAGTAATTCCGGGGATACCGATAGCTGCATATCCTTGCGTTAACAGTGCAGCAGCTTTTTTGACGCCTTCACAGATAATGATTGGTAGATTTCTTGCCATCACCCACGGCCAAAAACCCACAGCTTCACCATTTTCGGCGATGCTGATATCTTCAGGCATGGCTTGATTATAACGTTGAGCGACTTGCTGCCACACACGAAGACTGACTCGCAAACAAAACACCCGCGTCGGTGTGCAGGGAGGATGTTCGTACTTAATAGATTTGCCTTTTTCATTTAGTCGCGGTTGATTTGGCTTGAAGCATCCCCATTCCATTGCTTTCCAGTTATTGAGAGGATCAAGCCCAGCACACCACCATCCACCAGCAGTCACATGGGCATATCGTTGTAACCAACTACTCTTCACCATCCCAATGTTCGTGCGTGGTATGTGTTCAGAAATTAACAGATAGTTATAGGCGGTTTCATCTTGCAGAGACTGAAAATTCAAAGTAGCTAAGTGTAAATCAATACCGCTGCTTTTGACTAATTCTTCTAGATGTTGGGGTTGTAGATAGTGCAAATGCATTAGTCAGGGCAAAATGGGAGACAATGGATTTAAAACCTTACCACGCTCCTACTAGATTTAATAGAAGTAAACTTGACCATTTACAGCTGCTTTTTTTTACCAAGTTACGGGAGACACATCGGTAAAATATTCCGTAGGCTATGGAGTCTTTTTTATTGCCTAACTAATAAGTATGTATTGTGATATTTGTTAGCTTATATATATTATTTATAAGTAAATTCATGTAGCTTATGTCAGTACCTAGTTGCGCGTAAGATGCGATCGCAACTAAAACTATCATCAGATCATCACTTAACTTGGTATAAAGATAAATAATTCCAAGGTGCTGCGATGCAATATCCCGATGCAAACAACCCACATCCCATGGAGGGTTTCCCACAGGTTTGTTTTATCAAAAACACTGTCACAAACCCCAATATCATCATTGGTGATTATACATATTACGATGACCTGGAAGACTCGGAAAACTTTGAACGCAATGTGCTTTACCACTACCCATTTATTGGCGACAAGCTGGTCATTGGTAAGTTTTGTGCTTTAGCCACAGGCGTAAAATTCATCATGAATGGTGCAAATCATCAGATGTCTGGCTTCTCAACTTATCCATTTAACATTTTTGGTAGTGGTTGGGAACGCGTCACGCCGAAACCTGAGGAATTACCTTTCAAAGGTGACACTGTGATTGGTAACGATGTGTGGATTGGATACGAAGCAGTGATTATGCCTGGAGTTAAAATTGGTGATGGTGCGATCGTGGCTGCAAAATCGGTAGTTGTCAAAGATGTACCTCCTTACGCAGTTGTCGGAGGTAATCCAGCTAGTTTATTGCGCCAACGTTTTCCAGACGAAATCATTAATGCTCTTTTAGAAATTGCTTGGTGGAACTGGGATATTGAAAAAATTACGAGAAATTTAGAAAAAATTGTGGGTGCAGATATTGAAGCGTTAAAAAATTGTGTATGATTTCTGCAATTATTGCTGTGATGCTAGCAATTACCAAGGACAAATGAAAACCCTCACGATTTAACTTTATTTATACCAACTTACTTATCTTTGCCCTTGTTTTCTTCCTCAATACTCTTGCGGAGTTCAATATATTGCTTCCCTAATGCTGTGATTTTCACATAATTAGATAAATTATTGCCTTCATAAGGGATATCACGAATTTCCTTTGTATCTTCGATGTAACCTATATCTCGTAAGTGATACAGTTCTCTTTCTAATTTAGCTGTCAAATCGTAATTGCCATAATTGCCAGAGTTAATTTTTTGCAATGTCTTATACATTGATTCCGGTATTGTTAAGAGAAATATTTTATCTGCTCTGTTTTTCGTAGTACTCAGTTTTTTGTTAAGAGAATTGATTTTGTTGTCAATTTTATCTCTGTCAAATGTCAGCGCAACAACATCATCTGCTCGTGGAATAAATACCATTAAGATCGCAATGAAAAGTAATGCTGCTATAGTTAATACAGAACTACGTCCAGAGAACAACATCACCAGTAAAACGCCTTCTATAAAAGCAAGGCATGAAAAAGCCGCCCACCATTTTGTGGTATAGTCTTGAGTCATACTTCACTCTCCCAAAAAGTGACTTGAGAAATTATTATTCTTTTAGTTAAATTTAATTATAGTTTTGATTTTCCTACCTGATTCAGTTTAATATTATGATGCCTTGATAATATCAAAACTTTATTTTCAAGAAGTAGAAATACTTAATATATTTAGATTTTCTAAATAAGTAATGAGAATACTGGTGTGAGTTATCAAATGGTTTCTACGCAACAAGTAACATCGATCGCACTACATTGGTCTTTTCACCTTTGTGTCTTAGTGCCTTGGTGAGTCCACTTACCGCTCTTGAGGTTCCCGTCACGTAGACGCGTAGGCAAAGCGGCTTCAAGGTAGAGTAGTGGCTTAAGATAAGAGTAGGGTGGTTCAAAATTTAATTTTTTTAACCACAAAGACACTAAGACACCAAGAAAGATACGTTATACCACCAAAGGGCTACTCCTAAAGCTATTCAACCCGCTTTAAGTGGGTTTTGGCTATTAGCCCGCACTTTAGTTGCGGGCCGAATATCATATCTAGATTGAATAACTATGCCCCGACAGCTTCCTTGGCAGCGTACAGTACTTCAACTGTGATATCTTTGATGCCACGCTCACGAGCAAATTTCTCGGTGTTGCGTTTCACTTTACCACGGACAAAACCGGGAATCTTGTTCAATTCTGCTAAACCATCTTTAGTCCAGTTGAGGTCAGATTCAGCTGATATACCCTTGGTAATTACTTCTTTTGTATCGTGTCCGCCGAAGATTTCGAGCAAGTGGTCTTCCATTCCTAAGGTGAAGGAATTGTACACCAAATCAGCTATTTGGTTAGTACCTTCGTAACCCATGAATGGTTTGTAACCAATGGGGAAGTTCTGGATATGGATGGGTGCAGCAATCACACCGCAGGGGATATTCAGACGCTTACCAACGTGGCGTTCCATTTGTGTACCGAAAATAGCAGCAGGTTCGACCCGAGCGATCGCATCTCCAATTTGACCATGATCGTCGGTAATAATGACTTGATCACAGTATTCGCTGACTTGTTCCCGGAACCAGTCAGCATCATATTTGCAGTAGGTTCCAGCCCAGACAACGTGAATACCCATTTCCCGCGCCAAAATTTTGGTCATAGCGGCGGCGTGGGTGTTATCACCAAAGACGACTGCTTTTTTACCTGTTAAGTTTTGACAGTCAATTGAGCGGGAGAACCAAGCAGCCTGGGATACATGTAGGGTTTGTTCGTTGATGAAGTCTTCGTAATCAACATCAGCACCTTGGGCGTTAACTATCTGCTGAATTTTGCGGATGCAACGAGCAGTTTCCACTACTCCCATCGGGGTAATGTCTACATAAGGCATCCCAAATTCTGCTTCTAGGTAACTAGCTGCCATTAAGCCGAGTTCACGGTAAGGACAGAGGTTGAACCACGCACGAGGCAAGTTTTTCAACTCGTGAACCGAAGCACCTTCTGGAATAACTGCATTTACCTCAATTCCCAAATCTGCCATCAACCGTTTCAACTCGGTGCTGTCGTGTTGGTTGTGGAAGCCGAGAGTTGAAATACCGATGATGTTGACAGAGGGTTTGGCGGTTTTGCCTTCTGGAAGTTCGCCTTTTTTACGAGCTTTTTCGATGTAGAACTGGACAATTTGATGGAGAGTGCGATCGGCTGCTTGCAACTCGTTGACGCGATAGTGGTTCACATCCGCCAGCATCACATCACCTTTGGCTTCCAACTGCGCCCGTTCCACAAAGTTTTGCAAGTCTTCTTGCAGAATACTGGAGGTACAGGTGGGGGTAAGAACGATGAGGTCTGGATGTTCTTCGGCGTCTTTACGGGTAATATTGTTTACTACCTTTTCTTGGGAACCACGTGCTAAAACGTTGCGGTCGACAACACTGGCAGTTACTGGGGTAAAGTCCCGCTCTCGTTCCAGCATCGAGCGCATGACGTTAAAGTAGTCATCGCCCAGAGGTGCGTGCATAATGGCATGAACATTTTTGAAAGAACTGGCGATCCGCAGAGTGCCAATATGGGCAGGACCTGCATACATCCAGTAAGCCAATTTCATGATAGTGTTCTCCCTTGAAATTAAACCAAGTGTGCCTGAGTAAGAGGTGGACTTTTAGCGTTTAATTATTAAATCGTTTTTGATTCTCTCAAATGTTCTACCCTGGCAGTAATTGGCTTCTTGTAAGTTTACATCCCCTAACAATGCTTGAAATGTCGTTGCTGACAAGGATTGGAGGCTCAATTAAAACAACATTTATGTTGCTAAAGTTCAATAAAAATTAACGTTTTGGTAAATTCCTTAGCATTTGGGAACTTGCAAGGTAATGACGGCGAGTTGTTGGTACGGATACCAAAGTCTTTACATTGTCGCTTGATTGAGAAAGCAGAAGTAGAATGTGTGAGTTTGAATCAATATATTGTTTATTTGTTGGGAAAATCGGCGTAGTTTTATTGATGAGGTGGATGGTTTGATTGAGGTGGGGTTATTGGCGATCGCTTTTTTGAAAATGTTGGGTAAGTCAACCCGAGAAACGTAAAATATCCTGTAAATAATTTTACTGATACCACTAATAGAAAACCCCATCCCTAAGCAATTATTCGCTTGCGGAAGGGGTTATAAATTAGGCAGTCACTAAACGCCGTAAAGATTCAGCACGACGTTTAGCAGTAGAGTTTTTCGGATCGTATTTGAGCGCTTCTTCATAAGCTTGTAGTGCTTGAGCAGTTAAATTTTTGCGCTCGTATGCATGAGCAAGATTATTTAATGCTGTGACATAATCCGGCTTTGTTTTTAGTGCGTCTTTGTACTGGCGAATTGCTAAATCATACTGTTCTTGGGCAAAGTAAGCGAAACCCAACCCATTGTAGATCACAGCGATGTTTTCTTCTCTCTCTTCTTCTGCGGCTTTCAAAGCTTTTTGAAACAGACTGACGGCTTGAGAATAGACTTTTTTTTCTGAGTAAATACTAGCTAATTCGTAATACTCTTGAGTCGTTCCTTTTTCTTTTGAGAGCTTGTTTCGCAAGCGAGAAAAGTTTCTTTCTATCTTGCGATTTTTGAAAATTTGTGGAACAACATTGATAAAGGTGAATAAGAGAATACCCACCAAAATTGCGAGATAAATAACTGCTAAATTGCTATCCATTTTCAATTGCCCAGAGTCAAGTGTCAATTGTTCAGAGTTAAGGGTCAATCGTCCAGAGTCAATAGTTTTTTCCATTGACCAGAAGTATCGCAATTTTTCTAAACGCAAAACGACGTAGTTCGGTTAACACTCTGTGTTTTTTTGCGTCAACCTCTACGACCCTTTGCGTTAAAAAATAAACTCAAACATTGTAGGATATTCCTCATTGACCAATGACTATTGACCATTGACCAATGACTATTTTACGGTAAACCCCAGTGTTGAGCGCGTTGCTGGAGCCAACCTGTTTCCAAATAACGCGCGATCGCTCCATTTACCCGGCGTCGCAAATCATCATACTGTAATCCCTTGGGCATGACTACAGATAAAGGTTCAGTTGATAGCTTTACTGGCAGTAGCCGATACTGAGGATATTGTTGCACCCAACCACTCAGGACACTAGTGTCGGCAGCAAAGGCTACTACTGTATTTTTTTCTAAAAGCGATCGTCCCTCTTGATAAGAATTAACTCCTACCAAATCTGCATGTGGCAAATAATACCTAACGTCGGCTATAGTACTGGAGTTGTTGAGAACGGCTATTTTCTGTTTTTCTAAGTCGCCTAGCTTCTGGAGCGAGGTATTTTTGGTAATTAATCTTGTGCCATCAAAGTAGTAAGGTATACTTAGACTTACCAAGCGGGCGCGTGATTCGGTTGCTGTCACCCTAGCTATGGTGAGATCAACTTTGTTGTCTAATACTTGTGAGAGGCGATCGCGATTAGCTACGGGTTTGAGTTTGACGGCGTTTGTTTTACCAAGTAAGTCTGCTGCTAATTGTTGGGCTAAGTCAATCTCTAAACCTTGGAGATCACCTTTTACATTTCTAAATCCCAAAGGACGCAAATTATCTTTGACAGCTATATTTAAATAGCCCCGCCGCTGAATTTTTGTCAGTTCTGCGGCAGATGCTGATGATTGTGTACCTGAACTTACAAGCACAAATAACAGCAGAAAAAGAATTATTTTTTTACCGATAGTCCTAAAAATGTAATTGCAGGAGCTAAGTGTCTGGTGCTGGGGAGAAAAACCCAGCACCCTATCACTCCATCTCCCTATTATTACTTGTCTAGGACTACGCATGGTTTAACTTTTAGCTTGGCTTGCCAACTCTGCCACTTTAGCAAAACTAGTTGGATCGAGGACAGCCATTTGTGCCAACATTTTGCGGTTGAGTTGGATGTTAGCTTTTTTGAGATTACCGATAAACTGACTGTAGCTCATGCCATGTTGACGCACAGCAGCATTGATGCGGGTAATCCAGAGACGACGGAAATCACGTTTGCGCCTTTTGCGATCGCGATAAGCACTCCGCAGCGCCTTCATTACTTGTTGATTTGCGGTTCTAAACAGGGTGGAGTGAGAACCACGAAAACCTTTGGCGAGTTTGAGAATTTTCTTGCGGCGTTTACGAGCAACGTTACCGCGTTTTACCCTTGTCATAGCTTAATTATTCCTGAACAAATTACAAATAGGGGAGCATCAAGCGCACGTTTTCGGCATCGCGCTCGTCAACAAGAACCATTTTGGAAAGCTTACGCTTTTTATTAGAGGTTTTGTGTTCAAGCAAGTGGTTTTTGAATGCCTTGCGACGTACGATTTTACCACTGCCGGTGGCGCGGAATCGTTTTGCCGCTGCTTTACGAGTTTTGAGTTTGGGCATGGGATGGCTATAATTCGACACAATCCATCATTATAAACTATGGAATTTAAAACTAACCGCTAAGGCGCGAAGAACGCAAAGAAATAACAAGGAGAAGTAAAGATGGATGAGGTGGTGATTGTTGAGTGACGCCAACCGCAGGCAGATATGCTGTGCCAAATTCATAAGGTACGTGGATCGTTATAAGCATCATCTGCGGCAATAGTACGTTCTGTTTGTAAAGCTTGAAAGTATGCTGGATAGTTCACTGCTGCTAGTTCTGCACCACTGCTGTGACGATTAGGGGTTTGTTCGTAGAGGTTAAGGCAATGAATTTTGGAGCGATCGCGACAAGTGTTGACGCTAGTTTGCAAACTCAACCCCTCCCAAAAACAAGCAGAAGAAATCGAATGGGTGCTGACAGCTTTTGAGTCGGCGTGTAACTATGCCAATCAGAAAGTTAAGCCTCAGATAACCAGTAAGATGACTATTCAGAATCTGGTTTATAACGAGATTCGTGCTTTGTTTGGGTTGAGTGCAAATTTAGCTGTTCGTGCTTGCGCCAGAGTTGGAGCTAATCGCAAAACTGCCAAACTCAAAAACAAGCCTGTTAAAGCATTCAAGCCAACATTAGAAGTTCTCTCCAAAAGAAAGCCGCGAAAGGCACAAGGTCTACTCGCCGCAGGGCAAGACAGATTTTGCAATGGTTGTCGGGCAAGGAGAAAAGATTTCAACAGTGGCTAAACCACAACATTAGCCAGTCCATTATTCAGGACGCATTAAAAATTAATGCAGCAGTAGCAATTGAGGACTTAACAGGTATTCGTGAAAAGACTAATCAAAAACCAAGAAATAAGGCAGAGCGTAGGCGTTCTAATTCTTGGTCTTTTTATTCAATTCATTAGCCATTGGTTTGTGATCAACCAACAACCAACAAACAACAAATTATTAAGTAATTTAAAGAGCGGGCTGAATTATCAACCCGCTCTTGTAACTTGTTATAAGTGAAACAGTAAAAATCACTCAGGCTGGTTTTACTTTTGGCGAGCCTTCGTAAAAAGCAAATTTCATGCCACATATTTTGTTCTCCTGAATGAGCTACTCCTGAACTATGCCGCAGTTTCCAACCAGTCGTAGATTTGTTCTAACTGTTCGAGAGTTATCAACCCATACTGCCAGAGAATCATTGGCAAAGGTCCAGGATCTTGCTTGCTGTGACGAAGCGCAACGTCAATAGAGGCAGCAGAAATTGCCAAATCCTCTTGCAAAAAACGAATTAGTTGTGTGTAGTTAGATGGTAGCATTTGTAGTTCACCCCCTTACATATTGTGTATGCTGGCCCCTAAGACTACTGTTGTTCAGTAGGTTATAACTAGTCTTTGGTAAATCACTAAATTTACACAATCAACAGCCTAAGTACTGTTTGTGTATATAGTGTTTTTCAATCAAAGCACCGTTGAAGTTACTAACTGTAGCGCTACTTTCACTTTTTTTTAAATATCCAGTAGCTGACTTAGCTAAATCGGATTTACCCTTTTTACCTCAGTTGCTTAGCTAAATACACCTGTAGGGATAAGGATTCATTAGCTAAATAATCCCTTATTGGCGAATCTTTACACGTACGCCAAAAGATAGATTTTAGTCACAGAATGCTAAAACATAGGCCCCAGCTTGAAGACGTCGGGGTCTATCTGTTTAAGACTGTATTAAATTTTAACGCCAATATTAAATTTTTTACCAGGTACTTAACTATTTTTTTATCAAAATTTTCTCAATTCTTATTTTATCAGGCTTTTAACATCATCATTAAAATTTTTATCTCCGCAAATTTCCGGTCTGTAAGAAATCAATTTTGACACGACTTCCTTTCTTTAACCCCAGTTCCTCGGCTCGTCCGGAACGCAGTTCAATTACCTGATCTACTTGGGTGTTAGGACCATAGGTAGGACAGGGGTCAGCTTTGCAAGGTGGAGCAGTAGTGACCATCTGCACAACGCCTTTTCGCAGAAAAACCATATCTAAAGGTACAGGCACGTTTTTCATCCAAAAGCCGACTGCCATTGGTCTAGGAAATTGAAACAACATCCCTCGATTTGGGCTTAAAGCAGGTCGATACATTAACCCCATAGCCTGTTGTTCTGGAGTTTTTGCCACTTCCAGATCGATTATAGTGCCATTGGAAACAACAGCCCGAGCAGAAACAGGTAACTGCTGACCCTTATTTGTATCAGGTGATAATTGTTCAGTTTTTACTGGTTGAATTTGAGAACTAGGTGCATCAGTAGAAGATTTTGCTGGTGTGGGAATTGAACAGCCTATTAGTAGCATACTCAGAAGTATGGAGAACATGATTTTAGTCATTGGTCAATAGTTAGTCGTTAGTGGTTAGCGGTTATTCCGAATGACCCCTTCAGAATTCGTAATTGATAATTCCTCACGATTCTCTCAACACATAACCAACACCACGCACTGTTTGAATCAGGCGCTTTTGTCCTTCGTCTTCTATTTTCAAGCGTAGGTAACGAATATATACTTCTATCACATTTGATTCACCCATGAAGTCGTAACCCCAAACATTTTCCAAAATCTGTTCCCGAGTTAGTACTTCGCGGGGATGTTCCATGAGATATTTAAGTAATTCAAATTCTTTCATTGTTAAGTCGATCGCCCGTCCATTATAGATGGCGCGGCGAGTGGCGATGTCTAAAACTAAATCGGCAAAACGTAATTGTTCTGTCGTATCTACATCAGGTTTTAAGTAGAGGCGAATTAAATTTAAAAAATCCTCAGAACGGTAGGGTTTAAGAAAGTAATCATCTGCTCCTGCTTCTAAGCAAGCTACACGATCATCGACTGTATCTCTTGCCATTAAGACCAACACAGGCGATCGCACTCCGGTATTTCTCAGATTTTTACACAAAGAGAGTCCAGATTCTCCTGCTAGCATCCGGTCGATCACAACCAAAGCTGGTTGGCGATCGCGGCTTTGTTGCAAACCGTTTACCCCATCATGAGCCACAACAGAATCATAACCAGATTCTTTTAAGTCAAAAGCGATCTGATTAGCCAGAGTTTCATCGCTTTCAATCACCAAAACACAGGGGTTGTGAGCAAGCGTCATATGAATTTTAGACTTTAGATTTTAGACTTTAGATTTTAGACTTTAGATTTGTACAAATGTTCTCACAAACGCTTGTACATTCAGATATAAGCGTAATTTAAAATTTTTTAGTGATAAAAAATATCCTAAATTTGACACCCTATCTCAAATGTTTTAGCACGTCAAACTATAGATTTAGCAATAAAATACTCTACTTGCAGAAAATTTAATCTCTTATTTAAGATTTAAGTAATAGGTAATGGGTAATGGGTAATAGGTAATTGGGTTGGTTTTCTCCCGTCTCCCCCTTGTCTCCCGTGTCTTCCTTGTCCCCGATCCCTGATCCCCAATCCCCTATCCCCTACTTACGGCAACTCCACTGATGTAGGTTTAGCAATATGTGGCAAACCCCAACCGAGTTTTTCTCTTAAAACTCGGAAGAATTCTGGCGGTTGCAGGCGAATAAATTTAGCACAATATTGCGATCGCTCTACATTGACGCGATCGTCCGGTAAAACATAACAGCCGCCATTGCCATCAACTACCATCACCAATCGAGGAGTATTAACTGGGTAAATATTGACTGGTTCTGTATCGGGAAACACCAATGCTCTTGATGCTAAGGAATGGGGACAAATAGGCACTAACTGTAATGCTGGTACACCCGGGGTTACAACCGGGCCACCCGCACTCAACGAATAAGCAGTAGAACCTGTTGGTGTAGAAATAATTACACCATCAGCGGCAATATCAACTGGCGCGTGACGACCCACTGCAATTTCAAAATGGCACATCGAGGTTAGTGGTTCTCGATGTAGCACCATTTCATTCAAGCAGAGGGCTTCCCACTGTATTGAATCTCCCCGAAACACTTTGACAGTGAGCATTGCTCGCTCTTCAACTTCATACTTATCCGCCATTAGTTGCTCTACTGCTTGGGGCAGTTGATTGAGGTAAGTTTCGGTCAAAAATCCCATGTGACCTGTATTTACACTCAGCATGGGGATACCACAATGAGCAACTAAACGTGATGCTGCCAAAACTGTGCCATCTCCCCCTAGCACGATCGCAAATTTTGTTTCCGAGTCAAAACCAGGAGGTGTTAAACCCTCAATAGGTGTGTGGCATATAGGACTCTCTGGGGTAGAGTAACCCAACATACCACCGATGCCGGTTGTGATGCAGACATCCCAACCGTGGGCGGTGAACTTTTCTTTCAGTTCGCTAGCGACGCGACCTGCTATCGGTTTAACGTCGTTGTAGATAATGCCTACTTTCGGCACACTCAAATATCCAATCTTTAGGCACTGCTCTTTATTATGTTAATCGTGACACATTTTAGTCAATTTTGTTAGTTGTTAGTTGTTTGTTGTTTGTTGTTTGCTGCAACCAACCGCCAACCATTAACTATTAATTTTTTTAAAAGGAGTCTTTTTCTCTTTTTTCTTTTTATTTTTTTCGTAGTCTAGCTCTTTCAACTTCTTGAGAATGCGATTGAAGTACTCTTGCAAATAGCTTTCGAGGGTTGTGGTGTCTTTAACATCAAAGCCAAAGACTTGGTACACTTCCTCCATCGGAGAATTGAGAGGTTTACCACTCGCCAGTACTTCTGTAAATGCCAGCCTATCTGCTACATTCCATCCCCACTGGAAGAACCGCAACATTTTGCGGACTGTACGTAGTAAATTAATTGGCATTCGTGTTACTCTTGCTTCTCTGCCTGATAGGCGTTCGCACAAGCTAATTATTTCTTCTGCACTCCAAGCACGAGTACCTACAACCGGAAAAGTCTGCTTTTCAGTTTCTGGTATACTTAATGCCCGAATTGCGAATTTAGCTATGTCTTGAGTATCCATATAGGCAATGGGCGAAGATTCACCCGTTACCCAAACTGGCTGATTTTCTAAAATAGGGATGCCATATTGACCAATCAAGCCTTGCATAAAACCAGCTAGTTGCAAGATGGTGTAGTTTAAGCCCGATTCTGCCAAATAAATTTCTGTACACCGCTTAATTTCCATCAGTGGTACTTCTGGGTATTTGTCGGCATCCAGTATGGAAAAGAATATAAAACGCTCTATACCTGCTGCTAAACACGCTTGAATTAAGGATACCTTGCCCTCCCAGTCCACTTGTTTAATACTTAAGGAATCGGTAGGACGAGATGTAGCCGCATCTATGACTGCGGTAACACCTTCTAATGCAGTTGTTAATGTCTGGGGGTAGCACAGGTCTCCCGGTACAAGTTCCGCACCCCATTCTTTGAGAAATGCGGCTTTCTTAGCACTCCGGACAAGACAACGTACTTTATACCCCTCATCAATGGCACGACGGGCCACTTGTCTTCCCAAGGTGCCAGTGGCACCGACTATTAATAACGTCATGAGGGTTATTTGCGAAACTTAAACTTTTATGAATAAAATCTTAACAGAATCGCACTAACAAACAAAAGTTTACATTCTTTTAAAGTGGTGACACGAGCGAGAGACTACAGCAAAGCCTCTCGGTCTCAAAAGTTTTCAGGGCAAGAATTACTCTTCTTCTGCACCCTGAATTTTTAGTAACAAAGTACCTAAAGCCCAGCCTACGAAAATCAAGCCAAAGGATAGTAGAGCTGCATTAAACATTTCGCCGCCCATTTGTTGTAGTTCTCCTTTACGAATTGTTGAATTAAGTTAAGTTTACCAGAGCCTTTCCTAGCTGCTGTTAGGATTAAACTAATATGAAGTATTGTGACACAGATTCTCACATCATTATGAAATTTTGGATTGGAAATTGCTTTGGTGGATCTGAGTTTGGTCAATTTATCTGTCAGATTCTTCTTTAAAATCGGTTTCAGATTAACCTATGAAAGATTAAGCAGAGTAATTAATTGTAAGATTTGAATTTATTCTTTTCTCGATCCCTGATCCCCTTTCCCGCAACAGTAGTGGACACTTAAGATTATCGCATCTGGGCACTTTTAATTAAGGAAAGTTACAAGCTGTGTTGAGAAAATCGTTTATATGTCTCAGTCTCAATCGCATCAAAACAACTTCATATCACCACCACAGCATCGTCCACGCCTAGCGCTTACTTTAGGAGATCCAGCTGGAATTGGACCAGAAGTAATTTTAAAAGCTTTGGCAGACCCACAAATAAGTAAGAATTTTGATGTGACGGTTGTAGGTAGCCAAGATTTACTTTTGGAAAATTACACCAAAGTTCTCGTTAGTGGAAATTTAGTACCTTTAGCTAATCCAGAAAACTTGTCAATTCTAGATGTAGCGTTAGAGGAACAAATTAAAAGCGAAATTTTGATTGGGACAGGTAATGCGGCGAGTGGTGCAGCCAGTTTTGCCTATTTGGAACGTGCGATCGCCCACACTCAAAAAGGTGAATTCGATGCAATAGTTACTGCTCCGATTGCCAAATCAGCTTGGAAAGCAGCAGGATACGATTATCCAGGGCAAACAGAACTCTTAGCTGAGAAATCAGGTACAGATAGATATGGCATGTTGTTTGTAGCGCGATCGCCCCACAGTGATTGGATGCTACGATGTTTACTAGCCACTACACATATACCTTTATGTCAAGTACCTGAAGTATTGACACCAGAATTACTAACAAAAAAACTTGATTTGCTGGTGGAGTGTTTAGAGAACGACTTTGGTCTTGAGAGTGGCAAAATTGCGATCGCGGGTTTAAATCCCCACAGTGGTGAACAGGGACAAATCGGACGTGAAGAGCAAGAAAAAATTCTTCCTTGGTTAGAGCAAGAACGCCAAAAACGTCCGCAATGGCGTCTAGATGGCCCAATTCCACCCGACACAATGTGGGTTGATCCAGGTAAAGCCTGGTACAGTGGCGTTGATTCAACCAAAGCCGCAGACGCTTACCTGGCACTGTACCATGATCAAGGTCTAATTCCGGTCAAATTAATGGCATTTGACCGCGCCGTCAATACATCTATAGGTCTACCTTTTATTCGTACCTCACCAGATCACGGTACAGCATTTAATATTGCTGGTCAGGGAATCGCCGATGCAACCAGTATGAAAGCAGCAATTAAGTTAGCAGGCGAACTGGCGAGGGTGAGAGTGCAAAGAAGAGGTGGGGTGATGGGGTGATGGGGAGTGTGGGAAGTGTGGGAAGTGTGGGGAGTGTGAGGGGTGTGAGGAGTAGTGAACAACAACCAACCACTAACCAAACCAATGACCATTGACAATTGACTATTGACCCTTGACTATTAACTGTGATGTTTTTAACAATCACAATCAACGATGAATAATAACAAACTTCGTAACATACTCATCGGTACTGGAATTGCCGCTATTGGTGCTATTGGCACTAAAGCCGCAGTAGATTATTTTCGCAACCGTGGTAAGGAAGAAGTTGTTGATGAAAGTCAGGGTGACGCTGTTGCTACATCTCCCCAAGAAGTTGCTTATGCAACTGTAGAAACTAACTCTGTGCAAGATTTTCTAGATAAAAGTTTTGGTGAAGCGGGACGTTATGTCCCGAATCGTCCGCCTAAGATATTTGATTATCAAGGTAATCAATATATGGTCATTTGGGCATACGACAATAAACAGCAAAAAAATCAAATGTTGGCTTTTCTCTACACTGATCAAGGTCGGAAGATGATCGCCAGTGTTGGATATACCAATCAGAAAACTGACTACAATCTCAATTTAGATGGCACACCTTTTGCTGTAGAAGTCAATGGTCAAAAATTCCGTTCTGGTCAGTCAGAAACTGGTGGAACGAATGATGTTGATTTTGTGTTGGCTTAAGATTTTTTGAATTGAATTTTTTTGGTTCAGGTGGTTGAAAAGCCACCTTTTTTATTTTTTATGACTAAATTTGAGTCTGGCACTATCTTCATGCTTCCCCTCTTATAACTCTATCAATTTGTTTTTCTCGTTCTGCCCGTAACTTAGCAACAGGATCGCCTTAATACATTCCGTGTGTTCCCTGGTATTCTCTCAAGTTGCCAAGAGAAACTGTAACAGTAACTCTGTTTGAAGAGTAGCGATCGCAAACATTAACTACACCTTTACATCAGGCTGTAGCATTTTTCAAAGTGCAGGGTCGCAAAGTCTTTTTATTTTCGCTCAATCGCATCTCTGGTAATTTTATACGCTTCCACAAAAGTTCGATAGGATTCTTGAGAAATATTTTCGGCGATTAAGTCGCTAGCTACTTTTTCGAGAATTTGGTCTAATTCTTTTTGCAGTAAATCTTTGCTAATTGTTTTATCTTGTAATAATGCTACAACTGCTTTGATATACTCCGCAGAAATTTCTCTTTGTTTTTGCTCAATTTCTTGATAAGAGATTTCCTTTTCTCTTTCTATTGCTTCTCTAGTAGTTTTATAAGCTTCATTAAAAGTACGAAATGATTCTTGGGAAATTCTTTCAGCAATTAAAGCTTGGGCAGCATTTTTAAAAATATTATCAAGTTGTTTTTGTCTATCTTCCAGCTTACCTATACCTTTATCCATCAGTTTGATTGCCGTATTAATATAATCATCGGCTTTATCTTTTTTACTACGTTCTACCCATAATTTTAGTTGTCTTAACCAGGAGATTACTAAGAGAAAAATTGTTAAAATCAAAGCTAGAAAATCTGCATTTTCTTGAACAAAAGAGGGTTTATCTCGTTCGTAAAAAGCAATTGCCCCTGGATGAATAAAAATTCCTGTACCATCGTTATCTCTGGGACGTCTAATACTAGCAATTAAAGGTTTGACTTCGACATGATTTTCAGCGATCGCATCTGCTATTTCTTGGCGATTTTCAAATATAATACGTGTAATTTCTCGAATTACATTATTGTCGATGTTTTCGCTAGCCACCAATAGCCGATCTACTGCGACTGTATCTAATTCAGCCAACGGCATAGGTGGATTACCTCTGTATGCCCCTTGGGGAATCTTCGCACTTTCAAAGGCAGGATACTTGATTTTCATTGCTTGTGCTTGGGCAATTGGTAGCAAGCGCCCATCTTGATCTTGGACAAGCTTGGCAATACCAAGATTACCTAAAGCCCGGACACGAAATAATGCATCTGCTCTTTTTGATTTAAAGTCTTCTTCTGCTTGCCTATCATCGTAATAATTACTTCGTGAACCTAAAATAACCACATCTGGTTTATCTTTTTTTACCAAACCATAATGTTCCGCAATTTTCAAAAAAGATTTATATTGTCCACCTTTAGCAGGTAAAGCAATTGTTTTACCCCGGAGTTGTTCAAATTTCTTAATATTGGGATCTCTAACAACTAACTGAAACATATCTTGATACAACACAGCTACAGCCCGTGGAGAGGATTTAATTTGAGAAGTCGCTGAGTGAGGTTGACGACTTTCAATCAGATCCATTTCTTGCCCAATCACATCTGCTTGAGCCGTTACTAAATCAGCTTTTCCTTCCTGTAGCATTTCTAGGTTTTGTGTTGTACCGCCTGTTGCAACTAATTTAATGTTAATGTTAGAGTTCTTTTCTACCACCTTTTGAATAGCTTCGCTAATAATATAGCTTTCTCCTTCTGGATCTCCCGCAGCTAGGGTAAGTTGAGGAGTAGTGAGGCGGACAATTATATTCCAGATAATAAATAAAACCAAACCAACACTGGCAAAACCAAGGCTAAGAAATACTAATTTTGATTGGGGGTCAAGTTTTTCCAAAAAACTGATCAAACCCAAATGATTAGGATTTTTAGATGTTGCCATACATGTAAAAGTTTATTTAGTAAAGCATTTGAGTATAAAAAGATGTTAATGTATTATATGTTCTAAAGATTAAGACTCGATTAAATATTAAAATTTATCTACAAACTCAGTAAGTAAAAAATTGCATAAATTCATAGCGAAATCACCATAGCTAAACTCTGCGCCCCTTTGCGATCGCTGCGTTTAAAAACACTACAAAATTCATGTAAATCAGTACGAAGATATTTTTAAAAAAAGCAATATACCTTTAGATAGATAGGCATAAATTTATCAGCTTCATTCTCAAGAAAGAGAAATTTTAGTAGGTTTTTTAGGTACATTTTGGTCAGTCAATCAAATTCTGCATAAGTACTGGGAGACTCAAATCTGGAGGATGCCTAGGCTGTTTATATCTTGGCGTTTTCAGGCTTTGGTAAGTGCTTAATCTAATGAACTAGGAAAAATTATGGATAACAAAATTGTAGAAAATATTATTCCTTCCCAACCCCCAATTGAATCACAGTCTGACGCTCATGTATTAAAGTCTCGTTTAGAGTGGGGAGAACCTGCTTTAACAATTCTGGATGTGCGCGATCGCCAAGTTCACAACCAAGGGCATATTACAGGCGCAATGCCAATGCCATTAAATGAATTGGTAGACCGGGCTACAGCAACCATTGCAAAAAGCCGTGATATCTACATTTACGGTAGCAATGATGAAGAAACAGCCCAAGCCGCACAACTGTTGAGAAACGCTGGCTTTGAACATGTATCTGAACTTAGAGGCGGTTTGGCTGCATGGAAAGCAATTGGTGGTGCAACTGAGGGTGTTGTAGAGGCAAAAGTTCCTCCCAGTGCTGGTGCATACAATGTTGTGGATCGGATGAAAGAACACACAGAACAAGCAGAAAAAGATGTATAGATATTAGTCGATGGTCAATGTCAATTGTCAATAGACTATTGACAATTGACATTTTTATTAATGTTCAAACACATCCTTGAATTGCAACAAATCTAGGGAAACAATGGTTGGTAAACACTGAAAGCATTCTTGAGCTAATTGCAAACGTTCTTCTCGTTCCAGCATCGCGATTAATTTCTGCTGAACTTTGAGTAAGTAGCGCACATCGTTAGCAGCATAACTGAGTTGAGCTTCCGTGAGTTGAGCAGCGTTTCCCCAATCCGAACTTTGGGAACTTTTATCTAATTCTACTTGCTCTAGTTCTAATACCAGATCTTTCAACCCATGACGTGGCGTGTAAGTACGGGCTAATTTACTAGCTATTTTGGTACAAAAAACTGGATTAACGTGAATGCCAAGATTGTAACGTAAGGTAGCGATATCGAAACGGGCAAAGTGAAACACCTTAACGATATTGGTCGCTTCTAGCAATTTTTTCAGGTTAGGGGCTGTGGTTTGTCCTTTAGCAATCCGGATGGCAGTAACTTGTCCTTGGCTATTACACAGTTGTACCAAGCATAAGCGATCGCGCTGCGGTATTAATCCCATTGTTTCTGTATCAACAGCGATCGCCTCAGCTTGTAAATAATGGGATAGAGTAGTATCACTCAGATCGCGATCGCAAACTTGAAAATCTTGTAATTCCATGAATTGTTACAATCATAAATGCAGTGTCTGCTGGAGAAAAATCCTGTTAGACACTACATTATTGTAGTTGTTAGTTAGTAGTTAGTAGCAATCAATTAACAAACAACAACCAACCATCTATCGATTCCGAATGAAAATTTGTGTCAAATAGACTTCACCTTTACTATTAGTCGCAACACCAATTCCAGTCATATTGTAATTGCCTTTAATATTGATCAGATGGTCAGGACTTTTAATCCAGCCATTAACAGCTTCTGCTGCTGGATCGCTATATCCTTGGTTATAAGCAACATTTTCGGCTGCACTTGTGTAGCGAATAGGAATTGCATTTACTCGTTTTTCAAATCCTTGATGGCTAAATGGGACTTTACCTCTAGCCATATTTTGACTATGAATTCTTGCTTGTTTAGAGATATTCGCATTTAGAGTTAGTTTTTTTAGACCCAGAGAAATTCGATAGCGATTAATTTGATCAAAAACTGATTTTTCCAAATCAGTGGTTTTGAAAGCCTGGGGCTTAAGCCCCAGGCTATTAGATGCAACCTGAGATGATGGACTTAGTAACGCTTGACTTGCGAGCAAATTTTTTGTTGAAGTGTGGCCTAGTGAAGTGGTTGTTAACCCACCAGCAAGGACAAGCATACTTAAAGCTGTGCCAAAAGCAGATTGTCGGATCATGAACGATTACTTAAGTAGTGTAATAGAGTTATGAGACACGCACCCTGGATTTTTGTTTCTTGAAATACTCGCATAGTTTTCAGTATTCAAGAATTTTCCACATGTTTGCCTATCCCGATTTTGGCGTTAATTACAGTTAATTACAATCCTATAACTGTGAAGTAATTCCGAATAAAAAATGAAAAATTCAAGAAGTTCAATAAATACATAATTTGATTCCAGTATTTGCACTTAATTAAATCTACTGATTTTTCTACATTCTTACACCCTTATACCTTTACACCTTTTTTAATGAAAATTAAATAACTCTTAAATCGTTGCAATGCCTACTCTTAAAAGCTAGAAAAATTGTTATCTTCCTGGACAAATCAAGCTTGAAGCAGGTAGATTCCATTATTGAGCTAAATGAATGAGTCGAATTAATGGATTTGTTGGACGTCGTCATTTCCTGAAACTGGCAGGAGTGGGAAGTGTTGGTATGATGGCCAGTGTTGCTGGTTGTGACCTTTCTGCCAATGTCAAACAAGCGATCGCCCCCAAAAAAACTTTGACTGATGCCATAGCAGCCAATCGCAATCCAGTTAGTCCTGAACAAGCTTTAAAACGTCTACTTGCTGGAAACCAACGCTTTGTACAGCAAAAACGTCAATACCCCGATCAATCGCTAGAACGTATACGAATGATTGCTCAAGCCCAGTATCCCTTTGCTGCTATATTGGGCTGTGCAGATTCTCGAGTTCCGACAGAAATTATCTTCGATCAAGGATTGGGAGATTTATTTGTAGTGCGAGTAGCTGGTAATGTTGTCTGTGACACGGTTATAGGCAGCCTAGAGTATGCTACCGCAGTTTTGGGTTCCCAACTAATTGTAGTTTTGGGTCACAAAAGATGCGGTGCAGTCGCAAAGGCGCTTCAAGATAAACCCGTTTCTGGCAGAATGGGCTTAATCATTGAAGGTATCAAACCAGCTGTAGAAACAGCAAAATTGACTACAAAAAATTTACAAGATAATGCAGTTATAGCCAACATTAAATATCAAGCAAGCAAGTTACAAGAGAATTCAACAATTTTATCTAGACTTGTTCGTCAAAATAAGCTCAAAATTGTTGGCGCTCGTTATGACTTGGATAGTAGTAAAGTATCTATTGTTTATTCTTGATCTCTTCTCGGACTCTGAATAAAAATAGCCCTAGTCACGAACCAAAGTCTTACCAACTAATTACAGCGTTTCATTGATTCGTAGCGAAAAAATACTCTGCGTTCCTCTGTTGTTGACTCTGCGTTCCTCTGTGTTTTAGTTGCAACCAAAATATCAAGATTTTTGAATTTTGCAAAATTACTTCTAGCAAGCACAATAATAAAAGTCTGTTGCTTGGGAATGTCAAAATTGGTATAGACAAATGCGACTAATCTTATATAGTAAACCAGGATGCCATTTATGTGAGGGATTACAGGAAAAGTTAGAACAAATTGTAGAGATGGGAAATTTTCCGTCTCTACAGCTAGAAATTCGAGATATTACTACCCGTGACGATTGGTTTGGGGCTTACCAATACGAGGTTCCTGTCTTGTTTTTAGCCCATCGATCAAATAGCGCACAGGATACCCATCCCACCAATACACAAGAGAGTATGCAACTCATACCCCGTCCTTCTCCTCGTGCATCAGTGCAGCAGTTGGAAAATTTACTCCGGAAGTATCTATAGCTCTTTGTATAAAAGGGAAAATAGTGCAGAATAAAGCGCAAGCTATGGGTGAGGAACTTGAAGCTAGAGGCTATAAGCTAGCAATTTAGGATTTTGGATCAATCCAAAATCCTAAATCTAAAATTTCTTTCCCTAGTCTGTAGTCCCTTTTTTGAAGAGGTTCACAACATGAAACTGCGGGAGTTATTAGCTACTGTAGAAGGGATTTTGCATTTACCTCAACATCCAGCAATGGATAGGGAGGTAACAGGATTAACAACAAATTCCCATGCTACCAGTCCAGGAGATTTGTTTATTGGTATGCCAGGAACCCGGGTTGACGGTGGTGACTTTTGGCAAAGCGCGATCGCAGCTGGCGCTGTAGCGGCAATTATATCTCCTCATGCAGCACAAAAACACCCTCCTACAGCAGAGGCTTGTGTGATTACCGCCACAGACATGATAAAAGCCTGCGCCCAAATCGCCCAAGTTTTTTATGACTATCCAGGGCAAAAACTTAAATTGGTGGGTGTCACAGGTACAAACGGTAAAACTACAACTACCCATTTGATCGAATATTTTCTGAATCAAGCAAATAAACCTACAGCTTTAATGGGTACTCTCTATACTCGTTGGGCGGGGTTTACCCAAACTGCTGTTCATACCACACCATTTGCAGTCGAACTACAACACCAGCTAGCAACAGCTATAGCCGCTGGTAATGAGTATGGTGTGATGGAAGTTAGTTCCCACGCTTTGGCCCAAGGACGAGTCATGGGATGCAAGTTTGAAGTCGGGGTATTTAGTAACCTTACCCAAGACCATCTTGACTTCCACCGCGACATGGAAGATTACTTTGCGGCAAAAGCTTTACTATTTAATTCTGATTATCTCAAAGGGCGGGCAATAATTAACGCCGATGACGCCTACGGACAGCGATTAATTGCATCTTTAGATGCAGATCAAGTTTGGAGTTATAGTGTTAGCAATTCTACTGCTGACTTATGGATGAGTGATTTAAGTTACGAACCAAATGGTGTTAGCGGGAAACTGCATACACCAGAAGGTGATGCTACTTTTCGTTCACCCCTAGTCGGTCAATATAATCTCGAAAATCTTTTGGCAGCGGTAGGAGCAGTTTTACACTTAGGTTTAGATTTAGAATTGGTGGTATCTACAATACCAGAGTTCCCGGGGGTTCCCGGTCGCATGGAAAGAGTACAGGTGAATCCACAACAGGACATCAGCGTCATCGTAGATTATGCTCACACTCCTGATAGCTTAGAGAACTTGCTTAAAGCTTCGCGTCCATTTATTCCTGGTAAGATGATTTGTGTGTTTGGTTGCGGAGGAGATAGAGATAGGACTAAGCGCCCAAAAATGGGTAAAATAGCCGCTGAACTAGCTGATGTAGCAGTCGTAACATCCGATAATCCTCGTACTGAAGATCCAGAGCGGATCTTGCAGGACATCTTAGCAGGGATACCGGAAACAGTTCAACCAATAGTAATCTGCGATCGCGCTACTGCCATTCGTAGTGCTATTTTAGAAGCACAACCCGGAGACGGTGTTTTGCTAGCTGGTAAAGGTCACGAGGATTACCAAATTCTCGGAACCGAAAAAATCCACTTTGATGACAGAGAACACGCACGCGACGCATTAGAAGAAAGGCTAAGGGCTAAAGCCTAGATATTAGGGTCGGAGATTGGGGATCGTGGAATCAGAGATAAGGGAGATAAGGGGGAGAAAGGGGACAAGGAAGACACGGGAAGGAAGAAATTTTTCTCGCTTGTCTCCTCATGTCTGTTGTCTCATCCATAAAGAGAATTTCTGAATACTGAATCGACGTTTTAGAATTTGGAAGTTAGCAGTATAAAATATCCCCTATCCTCCATCCCCTATTTCCTATCCCCTATCTCCTATCTCCTAGATTTTCTTTATCTGCTTTACTCATGAATGTTTCTCTAGTTCGGAAACTATCAATATATCAGCTGGCTTTGGATGTACAAACGCCTCCTCCAGTTTCGTCTGTTACTCCTGCTATTTTGCTATCACTATTAAAGTCACAAATAGACTTACTAATAGAACAGCAAATTCCCGCAACTTTATGGGTAAAGCTGCCACCAGGAAAAATTTGGCATTCAGAAATTCAGTATTACCAACAGCAATTAGGTAATTCTGGATCTGTTTATCATTGTCATTTTGGGGAGGTAGAAATAGGGGGAGTGGATAGAGAAAATATCAAACCATTTTCCTCATCTCAAAAAGGTCTGCAATTCTTGCCAAATCAGAGGCAGCGAGAATATTTTTTGATAGTGTTATCAGCAAAATTTTGCAGCTTAATAGTAGCTGAACGAGCTATTAAAAATCATAAAACTTTATTAACAATATCTACTTTTGAACCAAAGATCATCCAGCAGGTATTGGATGGTATTAAACAGGCAATAGTGCCAGAAGACTCGGCGATCGCACCAGATCATTTGATTTGTGCAGGTGTGTCTGAACCAGCATTGATGAGTCGATTGTTGACAAAGCAACTCCAACGCCAAGATGAAATTAACCGCCAAATTGTTTCTAAACGGATTGCCAAGATAGAACGGCAAAAACAAGCACTACACAAGAGTTTGCAACTCAAAGACGAATTCTTAAGCAATGTCTGTCATGAACTGCGTACACCTCTGACGCATATGAAGACTGCTTTAAGTCTGTTAAATTCGCCTAGCCTCAAAAATCCACAGCGCCAGCGCTACTCCCAAATGCTCAACACCCAATGCGATCGCCAAAATTCCCTCATTCATGGTGTATTGGAACTGGTACAAATCGAGCGCAATTTAGAAGCAATGAACTTAGAAGCAGTATGCTTAGCAGACATTGTACCTGGAGTAGTTAGTACCTACCAGCCTCTAGCACAAGAAAAAGGCATTATGCTAGCCTATACCGTACCTACAGAACTCCCTGCTGTTTGGTGTGTTAGTGGAGGACTGAGGCAAATTGTCATTCATCTACTTTCTAATAGCATCAAATACACTCCCAATGGAGGTCAAGTTTGGGTGTGGGGAAGGCTTCAGGGCGATTATGTTCAATTAGAATTTCGTGATAGTGGTATTGGTATTAGCGAAAGCGAAATTCCCAAAATATTTGACCGCTTTTATCGTGTGCGTCCCCTACTATCAGAAGATCCTGGTGGTGCAGGCTTAGGTCTAACAATTGTACAGCAACTACTACGAGGCTGTGGTGGCTCTATTTCTGTAAAAAGCAAACCTTCCGAAGGTTCCACTTTTACAGTTCAGTTAGCGGCTGTCGTGGAAAAATATAGTAAGTAGAAGAGGGAGTGGGGAGTAGAGAAATAATTATTAACCACTAACCACTAACAATTAACAATTTTCACAGATGCATGTGTTGTGCGATCGCGCTAGTTTGGTTACTAGTCGATTTAAGAAACACCTTTTAATGAATCAAAATTTAATTGTTGTTCCTCATCAGGAGGATAGCACGACAACGAATCCTATTGTTAGCCAACAACAGCAATTGATCAAGCAACTCCAGATCCTGAGTGCAGAGCTACTTTTGGCTATACCCTTTGGTTTTGCTCTGTTTCACTTCAATTTTGGTGGCATTGCTTGGATCTTTGGCGGAATTATTTCTGGTGCGGCGATATTCCAGACATCCCGAATTTTTTATAATTATTTGCCCAAACCTAACCGGACTGCTAGAGAGATTGGAATGATATTAGTGGGCATAACTATCGGTGCTTCTAATGCCCATGCTAATTTAGCCAATATTAGTGCTAGTGCTCCAGTTTTTGTTTGCCTCACGTTGTTTTTACTACTGTGTGGAGGTTGCATTGGCTACATTTATTCCCGTTTGAGCAAAACCAATCTTTTGACAGCAATGCTAGCTACAGTTCCTGGCGGTGTGGGGGTAATGTCAGCTATCGCAGCAGATTACAATAAAAATGTCACTTTGGTGGCATTAGTACAAGCACTCCGGATAACAAGCGTAGTTTTTCTCATACCCTTAATTGCTAGAGTCACAAATAATACCTCAGTTCAACCACCAATATCCTCTGCTATTGAGCCATACTCTTTTGAGTTACTCTTCTTGGTGTTGGTAATCAGCACCTTAGCAGTTTATATAGCGAAATTCCTGAAAGTTCCTGCTGCCCCTTTTTTTGCTTCATTATTAGTAGGAATGGCATTTAATCCAATTCTCAATTGGCTACCTTTTATAGATGATATCTCTTTTACCCCACCACTTGTAATTAAGTTACTAGGTCAAATGTTGCTGGGAATTACTATCGGTGAGTATTGGGGTGAAAAACCTACCTTCCAAAAACGAACTATAGGATACGCCATCATTTCAGTTGCGATGACTCTTGCTGCTGGGGTAGCCGCTACTTTACTTGCCATGCAATTAACGTCTTGGGATTGGCTAACTTGTCTGTTGGTGACAGCACCTGGAGGATCTGCGGAAATTATCTTAGTTGCCTTGACATTAGATCATAATGTAGAAATCGTGACAGCGGGTCATGTTGTGCGGCTAATCGCCATTAATAGTTTTCTACCGATTGGGATTTTTCTGTTTCGTTATTTTGACAATCAAGAAGGAAGGAGAGAAAGCGTATAAAACAAAGTATTTATTTGAACAACACCAACAGATAACACAACCACATCCCGGTAAATTTATTTGTATCTATCAGTGTGTATCTGTGTAAATCAGCGGTCATTTTTTAAAACATAGTTACGCCAATGTGAATTGAAGAAGCAATATAAGGGTTTTTGGCAAGTGTCCAGAGTTTGATTTGATTAACGAACACCGATGAACACGGATGAACACAGATAGATTATCGGTGTGTATCTGTGTTCCATGAGTGTACCCTACAAGCCGCCCTTGGGGGCGTCTACGATTCTAAAAACATGATTTTTGCTATAGTTTTAATTCACAATATATTGATATTAACTTGAGTATCTCGAACTAACTGAGTAAAATATTACACAAAACTTAGTTAAGTTCTGAAAACTCTGCGACCCTCTGCGTATTCCTTTGCGTCCCCACCGAAGCTTTGAAGTTCCCTCCGGGACGCTGCTTTGTAGACGCCCGTAGGGCGGCTTCTCGTAGAGTACGCCCCAAGCCCTAGCTCAAACTTCTCTCTGCGTTGAAAAACACTCAAGTTTTACCCAAAAGTGTGCTGAAACAAAACCTTCACCTAAAAAGGTATTGTTTAATAAGTAGTCAGGAGCCACAAAATGGTTGCCCAAAATCAAGAATTAGAAGCCTCATACTGGGTGAAAACTCGCTCTTCACTTGATCCTGCTGAATCAAGCTTTTTAAGCTGGACAGGTAAGATATACGCTTTTGTTCCAGGTGAAAAACGCACACTCTTATTTAAAATGGTTGGTATGAGTGTAAGCAGATGTATCCCCACTGAGGCGGGTTGCTGGGATTTTACCTCTAGAGAATTGACTTATTACCTTAACCCCGAAACAGAAGAGATTTTGCATAGATGGGATAATCCCTGGACAGGGGAAACAGTTCCAGTCATGCACGTTGCGAATAACCCAGTGCAAGGTCATTTTAAAGGCAAGTTTCCAGCCCAGGTAGATGATGAGAGTACAACTTTTGTATTTGATATCTTTCCTACTTATCCCAACCCCTTAGTAGAAAATACAAAATTAGCCGAATATAGTCCCCAACCTACTTATCAAGCCGCAGAGTTATTTAAAATTACTGTTCCCACTACAGATTTATTCAATTTGGAATTACCTTCAGTTTCTCAACTGAGACTAAGTTGGGATAGGATTGGCCAATGGCTACCTTGGATGAAAATGGGCGATCGCTCTGGTTATCTTATCTACAGTGCTTGTGGTAGCAAGGTAAAAGGCTTCGACGAATTACCGCAACTACTCAAAGACGAAATCAATACTCGTGTTCCTCTATACAAAAAAGCTCCGAAATCCTTTTTAGATGTCGAAGACATGACTTCTTGGCTTTACTTCCAACAAAATTTAGATGCATATTTAGCTGGTGAAAGATTCCCTCTACCAGCAGCAGAAGAAAACTAACACTAAATTTGATGTAGAGTTTTCCTTTGCATAAAACACAGGACTTTTACGAGGGCGCATAGTCGTGCGCCCCTAATTTAGGCATGTAATTTTTGAATTACTGCCTTTTGCCATTGGTGAGGACATTGATTGCTCCACCTGCGGCTGCACCATCAATTGCATCACCAAGAACATGTCTGGTGTTACCGCGAAGGATTGTACCAGTTACTGCACCCGCAGCTGCGCCTACTCCCACATCTTGAACCACATTACGGTTTTGACGGTTTTTGTACTGACGTCTAGTACCATGAACGGCGTTGACAGCAGCACCAGACGCCGCACCTTTGATAGCATTGTTGACGACAGAACCCCGTCCTCTAATAGCGCCAGAGACTACGCCAGCACCGGCTCCAATACCGATATCTTGTAGTATGTATTCATCAGCAGCAGCAGGTTTAGCTGGTACAAAGGTTGCACCAACTAAACTTGTAGCTAGTAAACCGGGTAAAACTGTGCGTTTAAAAATCTTGTTCATAGACCTACCTTCTCAACTAAACATCAATGATAAAAAACAGTCGAAGTTGAGACAGTTTTGTTTGACCACGTTTTTAGTCTAGGCAATAGCAAATTTTTTTGCATGAGAAATCTTTCATGATAACCGTACAAAAAAATGAGGTAGTAGAAGAATTTTAGAGATAATTTGTTCCCCCAAGCTTCTGCATTTCTGGAAATACACCGCTGTCTACTACCTTTTGCCTTAATATTTAAAACGCCTGAATCCACTCTTTGATAGAGTATTCAGTCCAAATTCCGTTTTGCCAATAGGGGTCATTTTCTACTAATTGACGCACAATATCTTCGTTGTCGGCTTCGTAAATACCAAAAACTTTTGTTAAATCTTTGGTGGGGCCAATAGTAATTAGTACACCAGATTCTTTTTGTTTTGCTAATCCATCTAGATGAGCTTGACGATAAGAGGCGCGTTTTTCGAGGACATCTTCACAGTAAGTCCCCCACATGATGTATTTAGTCATATTTGTTGATAGTTGGTTGTTGATTGTTGATAGTTGGTTGTTGATTGTTGTTTGGATTTGACTGAGATGATCCAAACAACTAACATCTAACAACTAACAACTAATAATTAACTTCTCAGAGCAACACCAAATTTTTCGACCAATGTATCACGGACTTTTTGATGCACGGGTTCAACTTCTGCATCAGTGAGAGTGCGATCGCTGGCTCGATAAATGAGGCGGAATGCTAAACTCCGTTGTCCTTGCGGTACGTGTTCGCCACGATATTCATCAAACAGTTCTACAGATTCGAGTAAATCTTTACCTGCTTTAGTAATTGCTTTTTCAATTTCGGCAACTGTCACCTTAATTGGTGCAAAGAAGGCAATATCTCTATCTGTAGCTGGATAGGTAGAATAAGGCTTGAATGTGGGCACGATAATTTCATCTTGATCTAGTGCATCCAACAGCACATCTAAATCTAGTTGAAATACGTAAACTGCTTCTGGCAAGCTTCTTTCGTGTCGCAGTTGGGGATGTAACTGCCCAAAGATACCCAATCTGTTACCCCGAATCCACAAAGAGGCGGTTCTACCTGGATGCAAACGCTCATCATGGCAATCTGGTTGATACTCCACCTCCAAACTCAGGCGCTGAAATACGCTATCCAAGGTGCCTTTGGCTTCGTACCAAGTCATGGGTTGCTCACGCCCACTACTTGTCCACTTGTTAGATCTGCGATCGCCTCCCAAAATCCCTGCTATGGCATCTGCTTCTTGCAAGCCGTTTTCTTCTTGCCAGAAAATTCGCCCAATTTCAAATCCATTGAGCGCCCCATTGCCTTGTTCTAAATTATACACAAAAGCATCAATCAACCCAGAAAGTAAATCTGTGCGTAGGGCTGAATACTCTACAAATAAAGGATTTGCCAGCAATATTTGTCTATTTTCCCCTGGCTTGACTAAGGAGTAGTGCATTAATTCTGTTAAACCTTCTGCCCGAAAACATGCGCGTAGCTGACGCAGCATGTCTACATCAAAAGGCAAATAACCTGCTCCTGACTTTTCTGGCAGAGTGTCGCAGAAACGATTATAGCCGTAGAGACGGGCAATTTCTTCGATTAAATCAATTTCCCGTTCTAGATCGCGGTAACGGTAGGGTGGTACTGTCACTGTCCATTTGCGATCGCCGATACTCTTGAGTTGACATCCCAAGGCAGTCAAGGTACGCTCTACATCTTCAGCTTGTAGTTCTCCGGGTTGTTCACCTAAATCAACAGGTCCCAACACCTGATTCACCCGATCTAAACGTAGTTCAATTGAACGTGTCCAAGTTGATGGATCAGGGCGGCTGTCAGAAATTTCCTGAGTCACCAGACTTCCTTGCGCAAGTTCGGTAATTAGAGTCAAGGCGCGGCGTGTTGCTATTTCCAAGCCAGCACTATTTATACCCCGTTCGTATCGAGATGAAGATTCACTTCTTAACCCTACACTCCGGGAAGAACGGCGAATGACTACGGAATCAAATAAAGCTGCTTCTAATAACAGGTTTTGCGTACCTTCATGGACTTCACTTTCTTCACCACCCATCACACCAGCTAAAGCAACAGGTTGATCGTTGGCGGTAATCAGCAAGTTCTGGGTGGAGAGGGTGCGAGTTTGCCCATCTAAGGTTTTGAGGGTTTCTCCGGTGTTAGCAAAGCGCACACCAATGGCTAGTTTTTCGCTACCGGCTATAGAAACAAGGCGATCGCGATCAAAAGCGTGTAGTGGCTGTCCCCATTCCAACAATACATAATTAGTAATGTCCACTACATTATTAATAGGCCTAACTCCCGCAGCTCGCAAACGCTGTTGTAACCAATCAGGAGAGGGAGCAATTTTTACCTGTTCGATTACTGTACCAATATAGGTAGGGCAAGCTTGGGTATCAGCTACTTTAATAGCTAAATTTCCCGCACCTTGGGGAACCGAAACTTCATCAGGCTCAGGAATCGTCAATTTTGCACCCGTCAGCGCTGCAACTTCCCGGGCTATACCCACCATACTTAGAGCATCAGCACGGTTAGCAGTCGCAGTCACATCTAAAATGACGTCATCCAAACCCAACAAAGGACGCACATCACTACCTAATTGCAGATTCTCTTGGGTAAAAACATGAATTCCATCTACATCACTTGGCAAACCCAGTTCTTTTAACGAACAGATCATGCCATTTGATGGGACACCACGCAATTTTGCAGGTTTAATTTTTAAATCAATATTTGGTAGATAAGTGCCGACTGTAGCAACTGGTACATAAATATCAGCCCGGACATTGGGAGCGCCGCAAACAATATTTAGAGTTTCTCCCGTACCTATATCAACTTGACAAACACTTAATTTATCAGCATTGGGATGGGGTTGGCGCTCAAGCACTCTCCCAATCACAACACCATCAGCCCAAGTGCGGCGATCTTCAATATCTTCTACCTCAAACCCTGCCATTGTCAGGGTTTCTGCTAATTCTTCGCTTGCTAGTTTTACCTCAACTAGTTCCCGCAGCCATTTAAGAGAAATACGCATGGAATGTGTGCTTGTGCGAAATCAGATCTGAAATTCAGAATGCAATCACTATTTTAGAATTAATCGACAGGATTCCTCAATTCTACGCAAATTCACCACTCTATAAATTTTGTGCATCAAGTCAAATGCATAAACACCATTTTGAGTAAATCTGCACGTGTAAATGGTTTTGTTAAATAACCCGATGCACCTACAAATCTAGCTCTAACTTTATCTATTATTCCCTTGCTACCTGTAACCATCACAATCGGAGTCTCTTTAAACATCGAGTTATTACGGATAATGCGACATAATTCATAACCATCAATTCCTTCCATGTTCAGATCCAATAAAATCAAGTCTGGTTTGTGTCTAATTACTGCCATGACTGCTTTGAGTGGATCGCTGATTGTCACTACAGAAAAATTTTCTTCTTCTAAAAAACGACTAATTTCTTTGAGAAATGTTGGACTATCATCTATAGAAACAATTTTATATTTTTTGCGAATATTTGCAGGAGCAGGAGTAGCTTGTTTTAGAGTAGAGTTGACGTTAATTGGACTTGTGAGTTCTTGTAGCTTTTTTCTTCTTGCCTGAGTGATCTGTGCTAATTGTTGAGAATGTGTGTGAGATTCTGTATCACTGTTTTCTATTGATGATATGTCTATTAATTCTTTATTTTTTAATGTATTTATATGATTATTTTCTATTACTTGCTCAAAAGTTTTCGGTAATTTATCGAAAGGTGGGTCTGGTTCATGCAATAAAATTGAGCCATTTAAAATATAAGGATACAGAGTTTTTAGCACATGTATTTCATCTTGATTGATAATTACTGCCAGATGACGTAGGCTAAAACCCTTTATCCATTCAGTTATATTTTGCTGTATTTCTGGTAAATTGGTTTGTGAACTGAGGGTTTTCACCCGCAGATATGGACGCTGATAAGGTGATGAAATATGTGGTGCAAAAGACTGCCAATCTTGCAACCTCCCTTGACAACGTTCTATCAGTTTTCCAACATCTAGTCTACAAATGATTGGCATTCGCTCTGGATTTTCTTTTAATTCATAATTACCTTGTTTAATTAATAAAAAGGATTCAATGACTTCTTTTGCCAATTCTTGAATCAGTACAGCTGCTTGGGTAGGGTTAAGATGTTTTTGACTAACTAACCAGCAAATAGCTTGATATTCAGCAGGACGTTGATGACTGATAGATTCTTCAGAATTTGAACTATGGTATTCTATGGACTGATTATAGGAATCGGGTTCAAATAGCAGACGTAATTGGACACGAATTTCGCTGGTCAGGGTAGGAATGCGATGACTGAGGCGACGCAAATGACGTTCGAGTCTATCGAAGGGTTCGATGGAATGGGTAGCAAATGTAATTTTGCCCTGGTCAATAAAAATAGACCAGGTAACTGAGTTACTCAAGGCTTGTAAACAAGTGCTGTCAGAACAGTTGGATAATTGTCTTAACAAACTTAGAGGATGTAGATTTGTGAATGTGCCGTAATTATTCATTTCCTTAGAGGATTTACGGGGAAATAGCAGTTTTTTTGTGCATTTGCATTCTGCGCAGAATGTTGCATCTTGTTATTTCTAATTTCTTTACACAAAAATTTTTTTGACTTGTCATGTATATCTTACAAGCTAGAAAAGCTACTCTCAGGAGAGTTGTTAAATTTTGTATAAGTAATAGAGCAAGTGTTTTATATTTTTGTTTTGAGTGATTCTGTATTTTTATACAAATTCCCTCAATATTGATGAGAATGCTAATAATGCTTAATTACTTTTATCTAAACTATGAATCTTCTACATGAAATCTTTAAAATATCCTGTTAGCTCAGTTACGCAGTTATTGTATTCTGTAGATTATACGTATAAGTTATTTTAAATTAAGCTTCTAAAGATAATGCCAAACCTGAGAACTTCTCTTTTTCACCACTAACTCCAAGGGAGTACTTTTGAAAAAAAATTACGTAATTTGGCAGTTGCGAATTGTTTTATAACTAGTAAACTATCTAAAATCCAAAGACATCTAGGTAGTCTTACCAACTCTAGAAACTATATACTTTGAGATCCAGGAAAATAATAGTTTGAAGCTGAATATAACACAAAAGTTATGACCGATACATTAAGACTTGATGAAGTCGTTGAGTTTGCTGAGAACCCAGAACCCCGTTGTCCTTGCGTGTTACTACTTGATACCTCTGGTTCAATGCAAGGTATGGCAATCAATGCCCTAAATGAAGGATTACTGAGTTTTAGGGATGAGTTAATGAAAAATTCCTTAGCTTCCAGAAGAGTAGAAGTAGCAATAGTTACTTTTGATAGCCATATCAATGTCGTACAAGACTTCGTAACTGCCGACCAATTTAATCCGCCCATACTAACGGCGCAGGGATTGACAAATATGGGTGCTGGTATCCATAAAGCTTTGGACTTGATTCAAGAACGCAAAGCCCAGTATCGTGCCAATGGTATTGCTTATTATCGCCCTTGGGTATTCATGATTACTGATGGAGAACCACAAGGTGAAGCAGATAACTTAGTCGACCAAGCAGCAAAAAGACTGCAAGCCGATGAAGTGAATAAACGTGTTGCTTTTTTTACGGTAGGTGTGGAAAATGCTAATATGGCACGCTTAAGTCAAATTGCTGTGCGTACCCCCTTAAAGCTAACGGGATTAAACTTTGTTGAGCTGTTTGTCTGGTTATCCGCCAGTATGTCAGCGGTTTCTCATTCTAAAGTAGATGAGCAGGTGGCACTACCTCCGATTGGTTGGGGTTCTGTTTGATGTAAGGTTGCATCTTTTGTACTTACACAGCTGTTAGAAGATTAGTTTATGAAAACTTCAACAAGGACACCTCAATGGCGGGTAGTTGCCGCATCCGTATGTGGCACAAGCCATACGAAAAACAAGCAGCTGTGTCAGGACGCTCACCACTTTGTAATATTACCTGATAATGTCTTAGTGGTGTCAGCAGCTGATGGCGCGGGTTCAGCTATTTTAGGGAAAGTCGGGGCAATGGTTGCAGCAGAAACAGCAGTGGCAACCATCTGTGCTCATCAAGAAGTTTCCCGACGTACTTTGGTTGAGGATGCTTTTGTGCGATCGCTCTTAACTGATGCCATACTAGCCGCCAGAAAAGCTGTAGAAGCAGAAGCTGTTGCTTGTAATAAACAACCCCAGGATTTAGCCAGCACCCTAATTGTTCTAGTCGCCACACCAGAAATTGTGGCAGTGGCGCAAGTAGGCGACGGTGTGGCAGTAGCAAAGGATCGCATAGGTAACTTGATTGCCTTAACTATGCCTGACAACGGCGAATACATGAATGAAACCACTTTTTTGGTTTCCCCGGGCGCAATGGAAAAAGTCCAACTCAAGGTGTGGCGTCAGTCAGTTGTCAACATTGGTGTCCTCACTGATGGATTGCAGTTGCTGGCAATGAATATGGCTATTAGTGCGCCTCACAAACCCTTCTTTCTTCCTTTGTTTGACTTTGTTGCCAGTGCCGAGGACAAAATTATCGCTAAAGAGCAACTTGTGAAGTTTTTGCGTTCAGACCGGATCACCCAACGCACAGACGATGATCTAACGTTGGTGATTGCGGCGTTAACCGATTAGCAATATTATTGCTGTTTAAAATTACATACACCTTCCCTATCATTAAATATATCATGCAGGTACTACGTTATCTTCCCAACCAAAAAATTGTTCATCTTAATCTCACCGTCAGTTTAGGACGTGGTGGTGAAGCTTGTATTTATACAGTGCCAACTGACGCCAATGCAGTGGCAAAGGTTTATCACAAACCATCTGAGGTGCAAGCACGGAAACTGGAGGTGATGCTCAACCACCCACCAGAAAACCCCACGGCTAGTCTCGGACACATCTCGATTGCTTGGCCGACAGAACTTTTACGAGCAGCAGATGGTAGCGATCGCATCGTCGGCTTTTTAATGCCCCGAATTCGGGGAATGCGTCCGATCATCGACTTTTACAACCCTAGAACCCGTCGCCAGCATTGTCCATTATTTAGCTATCAATACCTGCTCCGCACCGCTCGTAACTTAGCAGCAGCCTTTGCAGCCTTACACGCCAGCGGCTATTGTGTAGGTGATGTGAATGAGTCAAATATCCTCGTCAGTGACACAGCTTTAGTTACAGTTGTGGACACAGACTCATTCCAAGTTTACGACCCTGACAATGATTTCGTACATCGTTGTCCCGTTGGTAAACCAGAATTTACCCCCCCAGAACTACAGAATAAAACCTTCGCCAAGTGCGATCGCGCTGTTCCCCATGACTTATTCGGTTTAGCAGTGCTGATCTTCCAACTTTTGATGGAAGGTACTCATCCATTTTCTGGGATTTACCAAGGCGCAGGTGAACCACCACCCTACGAAGCACGCATCGCAGCTGGTCATTTTACCTATAGCCAAAACCGCAGCGTACCCTACGTTCCCACCCCAATTGCTCCACCTTGGAAAATTCTCCACCCCAGCTTGCAAGAACTATTCCTGCGTTGTTTTGAAGATGGTCATAGCAACCCTCTGTTACGTCCCAGCGCTCAAAGTTGGGTATTAGCCTTAGCGGAAGCTGAAGATGCTTTGGTTAGCTGTAGCACTAACCCCCAACACCGCTACAGCAGCCACCTAGAAATTTGTCCCTGGTGCGAACGTAGCCTGCGATTAGGTGGACGTGACCCCTTCCCATCTCCACAGGTAATTGCTACAAGAGAACACCTCAAACCCCGTATTACCACTAGAAGGCGTACTTCCGACACTCGTCGTTTTCCCCAAACAGCAGCGGTTTCATTCCAGCAACATAACTATTATACTCCCATACCTCCACGTAAGGTTCGTGTTTATAAACCATCTAATAAAGCTGGGTTGTATTCTGTGATTTTTGCTTTGCTTGGTATTGGTACGTTCTTCTATTTGGACTTAACCAATGATTTGACCAGTAGTTATCTACGTAAAGATTCTCTAGCTCAACAAAGTTTGATTGAGTCGCGTGACAATCATCTGAATCTCAGTTTTGCAGATTACTATAAGCAAGGTCATGCTGCTTACAAAGTCAAAAATTATGAGCAAGCAATTGAAAACTTTACCCTAGCAATAAAAAAGCAACCTCAACACGCCAAAGCCTTTGTCAACCGGGGCAATTCTCATTACAATCTCAAAGATTACGATGCCGCGATCGCTGATTACAATCAAGCAATTAAAATTAACCCCAAAGAAGTAAAAGCTTATGTCAATCGTGGCAATGTCTATTACATGCAAGCTGAATATAGTACTGACCAAGATAGAAACTATAATCTAGCTCTTGCTGATTTTAATACTGCCCTGCGTTTAAATCCTAAAGAAGTTGAAGCTTATATCAGAAGAGGTATTGTCCGCGCTCAAATGGCCAAATATAGCGGTGATTCACAGCTAGATTATCAAAAAGCGATCGCTGATTTTAACCAAGCAATCAGTCTCAATCCATCCAGAGCCGAAGCTCACTATCAGTTAGGTCTTGTCCGCTATCAAATTGCCCAATATAGCAGTAACTTTGAACAAGAATACACCAAAGCAATTGCTGATTTTACCAGAGCATTAAACATCAATCCACGATTGTCAAAAGTTTATCTGAAGCGAGGAATTGTCTACCATGAACTTGCTCAGTATGGTGGTAAGGAATCTCGCTCCCAGCAAAGCAAAGCAGTAGAAGATTTACAAATGGCTGCAAAAATTTCTCTGGAGCAAGATGACGAGGAAAGTTATCAACAAGCACTGAGCAGCATTTGCATAGTTGTTGAAAATAAATGTGACACCATGTTCCAGAACGCAACTTTTTCGCAAAAAGCTCGTTAATAACGACTTCAGAAATAATATAAATATAACAGCCGATTTTGATATAGGAAAAGTAAGCTTTTTTCTATACAATCGGCAGCTATATTATTAAGCTAAGAATCTCAAAAAGATAATTTTTTGTTAATTTGTATTAGATAATTACTACAACTAATCTAATGCTAATAAAAAGCATCAATACAGAAAGCAAAAGCTTTTTATATTAGCTGATCTAGCTTGCCAAACCTAAACTTAATTTAGCTATTTTATACTAGGCATTGTATTTTTTATATAGTGATTTTAGTCAAAATATAATTTGTTCTGATCGCTACGAACTTTTCCATTTTTTTACACATATAAGCAGTTAATTTACCTGCTCTTCATACTTATCTAGCAAAATACGGTTAGATTGTATACTGAGAAAAACAGCAATAAATAATGCTTTGTCTTCACTGTTAAACGTTGGAATATTTCAATTCATCTACCTAACACATTAGAGGCTATTGCATGAAAGCAGTAATTTTGGCTGGAGGACTTGGTACCCGCATTAGCGAAGAAACCAGCGTCAAACCTAAGCCTATGGTGGAAATTGGTGGTAAGCCAATATTGTGGCATATCATGAAAATTTACTCTGCTCATGGTATTAATGATTTCATTATTTGCTGTGGTTATAAAGGATACGTAATTAAAGAATATTTTGCTAATTACTTTTTACACATGTCAGATGTGACGTTTGACATGCGGTTTAATCAAATGAATGTACATTTAGGTAATGCAGAACCTTGGCGTGTCACTCTGGTGAATACAGGTGATAACACCATGACAGGTGGTAGATTAAAGCGAGTCAGAGAACATATAGGCAATGAAACTTTTTGCTTTACCTACGGTGACGGCGTTAGCAATGTCAATATCACAGAATTAATTAAATTCCATAAAGAACAAAAAACCTTAGGAACACTCACTGCTGTGCAACCACCTGGACGATTTGGTGCAATTGTTTTGGGAAGCGAACAAACCAAAATTACCAGTTTTCATGAAAAACCAGAAGGAGATGGTGCTTGGATTAACGGCGGCTTTTTTGTCTTAGAACCAGAAGTCATTAATTTTATTGCTGATGATTCTACGGTTTGGGAAAAAGAACCATTAGAAAAGCTGGCTGAGATGGAACAGTTGTCTGCTTTTAAACATGATGGTTTTTGGCAGCCAATGGATACTCTCAGAGATAAAAATTATTTAGAAGATTTATGGAATAAGGGCAAAGCGCCTTGGAAAGTATGGTAGATGATCTCAACTTATGAGTTATGAGTAAAAATCAATCCATAATTATTTCGTGGTGACAGGGGCGAGAATACCGATGTATGATTTTGCAATTATAGGTGGGGGCATAGTTGGTCTTTCCACGGGGATGGCCTTAGGTAAAACCTATCCCAATGCCAAGATTCTAGTATTGGAAAAAGAAAACCAATGGGCTTTTCATCAAACTGGTAACAATAGCGGTGTAATTCATTCTGGTATTTACTATAAACCAGGAAGTTTTAAAGCAAAATTTTGCCGTGATGGTTGCCAATCAATGGTGGAATTTTGCCAAGAACATGGGATTGATTATGAAGTTTGTGGCAAGGTAATAGTTGCTACCGATGAAAGCGAATTACCAGGCTTAGAAAATCTATATAAGCGTGGTTTAGAAAACGGCATTAAAGTTAAGAGAATTAGCCCTGAGGAAGTCAAAGAATTTGAACCTCACGTTACCAGTGTAGGTGGGATTTACGTATATTCTACAGGTATTGCTAACTACAAACAAGTTTGTCTCAAGTATGCGGAAATCATTTCCCAACAAGGAGGAGAATTACGACTCAACACAAAAGTTGAAAAAATAGTTCCCAGTGGCAACAATCAAGTACTAGAGACAAATAACGGTACTTTTGAAACTCGCTTTGTAATTAACTGTGCTGGTTTGCATAGCGATCGCATTGCCAAACTAGGTAAAGTAAATCCACAAGCAAAAATAGTACCTTTCCGGGGTGAATATTACGAGTTAGTACCGGAAAAACGCTATCTCGTCAAAGGTTTAATATATCCAGTTCCAAATCCCGATTTTCCTTTCTTGGGCGTTCATTTTACTCGGATGATTGATGGGACTGTCCACGCCGGGCCCAACGCCGTTTTGAGTCTCAAACGGGAAGGTTATAACAAAACTGACTTTGACTTACATGACTTTGCTGAAGTCATCACCTATCCCGGCTTTTGGAAGCTAGCAGCAAAACACGCCGACGAAGGAATCAAAGAAATCATTCGTTCCTTTAGTAAAGCAGCCTTTACCAAAAGTTTGCAAAAACTAATTCCCGAAGTTCAATCAGAAGATTTAATTCCCACCCACGCTGGAGTTCGCGCCCAAGCATTAATGAATGACGGTAAGTTAGTCGATGACTTTTTAATTATTCACGGACAAAACACCGCTCATGTATGCAATGCACCTTCCCCAGCAGCCACTTCTTCAATTGAAATTGGTAAAGCCATAGTTGCTCAAATTCCCCAACCACAGCATCTTCCAACCACAGTAGCCTGACAACATCAGTGCTTACCAATAGACGCAACAGCAGTTTCAAGGTAGAGTAGGTTGGTGAAAAATCGCCAACCACTCAGACTCTCAGACACAAAGAATTTTGGCATTGCATAATTGCGGAATGCGAGTTGGAATTTGCGCCAACACTCATCACTGTGTCTGGGTTTCTCCGCATCAGCCGCAACCATCATATGATTCAGCAACGTCAGAATTCTCATTCATTTTGCTGTACCCGCCCAAGTTATTTCTAATCGTAATCAATTTATTAATCAACACATAAGGACTTTTCACAATGAAGATTCTCGTCACAGGAACAGAAGGTTATCTTGGCTCATTATTACCTCCCCTGTTAATTCAACGGGGACACGAAGTTATCGGTGTAGATACTGGTTTTTATAAAGTAGGTTGGTTATATAACGGAACTGAACTAACAGCTAAAACCCTCAACAAAGACATCCGTCACATCACTTTAGAAGACTTGCAAGATGTCGAAGCAGTAGTCCACATGGCGGAACTCTCTAACGATCCAACTGGACAGCTAGCACCTAATATTACCTACGATATTAATCACAAAGGTTCAGTTCGTCTTGCCAACCTAGCAAAAGAAGCAGGTGTACGTCGGTTTGTTTACATGTCTTCTTGTAGTGTTTATGGTGTAGCGACAGAAGGAGACGTCACCGAAGAATCTCCTGTTAATCCCCAAACAGCCTACGCAGAATGTAAAACCCTGGTAGAGCGAGATGTCAAACTACTTGCTGATGATGACTTCTCTCCTACCTTTATGCGAAATGCTACCGCCTTTGGTGCTTCCCCCAGAATGCGCTTTGATATTGTTTTAAATAATTTAGCAGGTCTAGCATGGACTACTAAGGAAATCAAAATGACTAGCGATGGTACACCTTGGCGTCCACTCGTTCATGCTTTAGATATTTGTAAAGCTATTGTTTGCACTCTGGAAGCCCCCCGCGATATTGTACACAACCAAATTTTCAACGTTGGAGATACTGCAAATAACTATCGAGTTAAAGAAATTGCGGAAATTATTGCTGATGTTTTCCCTGGATGTAAATTAAGTTTTGGCTCTCAAGGAGCTGACAATCGCAGTTATCGGGTTTCGTTCGAGAAAATTAATACTATGCTACCTGGCTTTAAGTGTGATTGGAATGCCCAGCAGGGTGCGAAACAATTATTTGATTTGTTTAGCAAAATTGATATGACAGAGGAAGTTTTCTTATCTAGAGGTTTTACTCGTTTGAAGCAACTAGAATATCTGATTCGTACACAACAAATTGATCAAGATTTCTTCTGGACTAAATATTAACTAAATAATTTGATTGGTAAGATAAAATGCTTGCAGATTCTGAATCAAACAGCTTTTCTTAGGTCTGCCAATTTTACCAATCATTTTTTGTAAAAATTTTAGATTTGGTGTCATAGAAATATAATTAGCAATAAAAAGTTACTAAAATATCATGATTAGTTGGTATTTAATCCACTAATCTACTTTATTCACTCTGGAGGTTACTGATGATTTTCACCAAAACCGAACTCAAAGACGCATACATTATTGATTTAGAAGAAAAACACGATCACCGTGGTTTTTTTGCACGTACTTTCTGCGCTAAAGAATTTGAAGCACATGGTCTAAAGCCAACAGTTGCCCAATGCAATCTTTCTTTCAACTACAAAAAAGGAACTTTGCGGGGAATGCATTATCAAGTTCCCCCAGCAGCAGAAACAAAGTTGATTCGTTGTACTAAAGGCGCTATCTATGACGTAATTATTGATATGCGTCCGGAATCTCCTACATTTTTACAACATTTTGGTGTAGAGTTAACCGCAGAAAATCATCGTGCTTTATATGTACCGGAGATGTTTGCTCACGGCTATCAAGCACTTACTGACGGAACAGAAGTCACATATCAAGTTGGAGAATTCTATACTCCGGGATATGAAAGAGGTCTGCGCTATGACGATCCTTTCTTTAACATTAAATGGCCTTTGGAAGTCACAGAAATTTCCGAAAAAGATTTGAATTGGCCTTTAATGTCAATGATGAGTGTTGGTGGTTCCAAGTAACAAAATTTATGTCTGATGGGAATTGGAACTAGGAAAACAGTTATTGGTTAAAAATCGACCACCGATAAACACCGATGCACACTGATAGACACAGATAGATTTTCTGTTTGCATTTAATGTTAGTTGTTGGTGATTGCTTTTTTAAATAGAATTGGTTTGTTTAGTTTTGCAGTGACATCAGACATAAATTTGTTCATTTTTTATTTCGCGAAGGTAATACAAAAAAATTAGCATTTTTTCAGGTTATTTACTTATTTAGGTAAAAACACAGGAGTTTAGGTAATGATTATTGTCGATCGCGCTTTAGCTGCTCGTGCAGAAGCTGGCAACCCTGTAAAAGTAGGTATGATCGGTGCAGGCTTCATGGGTCGAGGAATTGCTAATCAAATTGCTAACTCTGTTCCCGGTATGGAGTTGGTTGCTATCTCCAACCGCAATATTGATGCAGCGAAGCGGGCTTATTCAGAAGCAGGGATTGAAAATTTGCAAGTCGCTAACACTGTGACGGAATTAGAAGATGCGATCGCGAATGGAGGCTATACAGTCACCGAAGATCCGATGTTACTTTGCCGCGCTGAAGGTATTGATGCCTTAATTGAAGTTACTGGCGCTGTAGAGTTTGGCGCTCATGTAATCATGGAAGCGATCGCCCATCGTAAACACGTGATCATGATGAATGCTGAACTTGATGGTACGGTGGGCGCTATTTTGAAAGTGTACGCTGACAAAGCTGGTGTGATTCTCACCGCCTGCGATGGCGACCAGCCAGGGGTACAAATGAATCTCTACCGCTTTGTAAAAAGTATTGGTCTGACTCCTCTATTGTGTGGTAACATTAAGGGCTTACAAGATCCATATCGTAACCCCACCACCCAAGAAGCATTTGCCAAGCGTTGGGGGCAAAAACCCCACATGGTCACTAGCTTCGCCGACGGCACAAAAATTTCCTTCGAGCAGGCGATCGTTGCCAATGGCACAGGCATGAAGGTTGCCAAGCGGGGAATGCTGGGCTATAACTTTGATGGCCACGTCGATGAAATGACCAAAATGTATGACGTTGACCAACTCAAGGAACTCGGCGGTATCGTTGATTATGTAGTTGGTGCTAAACCAGGACCAGGAGTATTTGTATTTGCTACTCATGATGATCCTAAGCAACGTCATTACCTCAACTTATACAAATTAGGTGAAGGACCTTTATATAGCTTTTATACTCCTTACCATCTCTGCCATTTTGAAGTGCCGTTGTCTGTTGCTCGGGCTGTTCTGTTTCAAGATTATGTCTTAAGTCCCTTAGGCGCTCCCATTGTTGATGTTGTTACTACTGCCAAAATAGATTTGAAAGCAGGTGAAACCTTGGATGGTATTGGTTATTACATGACTTATGGGCAGTGTGAAAACTCTCATGTAGTTCAAGAGCAAAATCTCTTACCAATGGGTTTAGCTGAAGGATGTCGTCTCAAACGAGATATTCCTAAAGACCAAGTCCTGACCTACGATGATGTGGAACTGCCAGAAGGTAGACTTTGCGACAAACTCAGAGCTGAGCAAAATGCTTATTTCGCCTCGCCTAAAACCTTGACAGCTGTTGGGTAATGAGAGCAGCGCCAAATAAAAATATTATTTTGTTTGTGTAAAGACGCGAAACTTCGCGTCTTTGCTTTACAGATAAGAATATTGCGATCGCTATAACCCCCCTTAATTTCCTTCCGGAGTGCTGGTAAAAATCTTACCCCTTCCCCATCTCGGCGAGGGATAGAGGTCTGTTAATGAAAGATATGCAAAAAGAATAAAAATTTATAATAAACGAATGTATTCTTAGTGAATATCCCCTCCTACATAGGGTAAATTGGGGTATCTCATTAGTAAATCCCAAACAAAATTAAAGTTTTTGTAAATAAGATCATATAATACTAAACTTCTTCTCCGATTTCAAGGAAAATTTCGGTATGAACACTTTAAAAACACCAATCAAAAAATCACTGATGCCAATTATCAATAAATTACTACTAAGGCTACTTGACAAATTAGCAACAGACTCACTGCAAAATTTCTCGAATTGGTCAATGGGTAACAGTACAGGTAAGAAACATCATATATCCTTATCCTCTAGATAAGTACAATGGGTAGTTTGTCTAACTTGCAGTTGAAGTCCTAGAAATCTTTACCAAAGCTATCGCTTCTTGTTTGTACAGTCTAGGGAACTTCATCAAAAATTTATAAAAACCGGAATTTACAGGGAACTTATTTAAAACTTGAAAGTCATATCGGGATTTTCCTATGCACAGATTGTATTTAAAGATGTGTTAACGAAAAACTAAGCATGAGTATGGTATCAAGAATTAATTTTTCAGTTAATGCTGTTGTATAGATTCAACTTATAAATAATTATGAAAGTAGCTTTAGTCCATGATTACTTAACCCAGCGAGGGGGCGCAGAAAGAGTCTTTGAATTACTTTGTAAACGCTATCCCGAAGCAGATATCTACACCTCTTTGTATGATCCCCAACAAACAATCGACTTGGGTGAACGGATTGTCAATACAACTTTTTTGCAAAATATTCCTGGCGCTGCTAAATATTTTCGCCTCATGGCTCCTTTTTATTTTCCAGCCTTTCGGGCTTTAGACTTACAGGAATATGATTTGATTATTAGCAGTAGCACCAGTTTTGCTAAAGCAGTACGCAAAAACCCTTCAGCAAAGCATATTTGCTTTTGTCATAACATTACTCGCTTTTTATGGGATACAGAAACATACTTACGGGAGTATGGAGATTATAGATACTTTGCTCCTTTAATCGAACAAGTTTTTCAAGTGATGAGAAAGGTGGATCTTGCATATGCACAAGAACCAGACCTCTACATAGCAAATTCCAGCGTTGTAGCTCGTCGTATTCAAACTACTTACGGCAAAAAAGCTATTGTTATTAATTATCCTATTGATACTAGTAAATTTGTTTTTACAAAGTCCAAAGAAGATTATTATCTAGCCTCAGCTCGGATGATCAGCTACAAACGTCTTGATATAATAGTCGAAGCTTTTAATTGGCTGGGATGGCGATTACTAATATCAGGAGATGGTCCAGAGCGAGAACGCTTAAAATCGAAAGCTCTTAGCAATGTAGAGTTTTTAGGACACGTCCCAGATGCCCAACGTACACAATTGTTCGCTAAAGCTAGATCCATCATAGTAGCAGCTCTAGAAGACTATGGATTAGTTCCAGTAGAGGCAAATGCTAGTGGCACACCGGTAATTGCCTATGGTGCGGGTGGAGTATTGGATACTCAAATACCTGGTAAAACAGGTGTATTTTTTAAGAGGCAAACACCTGAATCTCTTCAAGCAGCTCTACTAGAAGCCAGGGAAATTGATTGGGATTACGAAGACATTCGTAATCATGCGGTGGCAAACTTTTCAGAGGAAGCTTTCTTTAGTAAAGTTGACCAAGTTGTTGATCAAGCTTGTAATTTAAACATTTCACTAGTTTGACTTGTTAGCTGAGGGATAGTAAACGTGATTCAATCCAGTCTGAGTCCCCATGTAAATCCAGTTAATGAAACAGAACCGGGTTATGGGCAAATTTTTGCGGTACTCATCCGCAGACTTCCTTGGTTTTTAGTAGTATTTATTGCGTGTATTGCTGGTGCTGCTTTGATCACCAAAAGAACACCGCCTACATACAAAAGCTCAATGCAGCTGTTGGTAAAACCCAACTATGAAGGTAATACAAAAGGAGCACCAACTACAGGAAGTACTTTCACTGATACTAATGTTGTAATTGATACTGCAACCCAGCTCAATATCATGCAAAGCTCGGTGCTTATTCAAAGAGCAGTTGATAAACTCAAGCCCGAGTACCCAGACATAACAGCAGAGCAAATTCAGGGCGCTTTGGTATTAAATCAATTAAGAACAAGAGAAGACAATCTTGCTACCAATATTTTTCAAGCGGATTATACCGATACAGATCCAGATAAAACACAAAGAGTTCTAAATGCAATTAGACAAGTATATTTGGAATATAACCAACAACAACAAGCTGAGCGTTTAAGAAAAGGTCTAAGAGTTGTCCAGCAACAATTAAGAGACACTGTAGAAGAAGTCAATAGAGCAGAAGCAAACTTACAGCGCTTCCGCAGAAATCAAAATTTAATTGACCCAGAATCACAGGCAAAATCTCTAGAAGATAATTTAAACGCTATTCTTCAGGATCGACGCACAACTCGTGCTGAATATGAAGAGGCAAAGGCTCGTTATGCATCTTTGCAACAACAGTTGCAAAGTACTCCACAAAATGCCCTTGTAGAGGCCCGTTTGAGTCAGTCTACACGCTACCAAGCATTACTCAACGAAATCCAAAAAACGCAATTAGCTTTGGCACAGGAACGCTTGCGCTTTACTGATCAGGCTCCCAGTGTGATCAAGCTAGTAGAACAACTGCAACAGCAGAAAGAATTGTTGCAACAAGAAGCAGGAAATACTTTAGGAGGACAACAGACTAATATCAACGCCTCAGGAGGTAATCTTCTTAAGCAAGGGCAGAAGAGCGAAATTGACCTGACTCTTGCTGGTCAGCTAGTAGAGACACAAACCAATTTACTCGCCTTGGCAGCTCGTGACCAAAGTTTAGCCCAAAAAGAACAGCAGGTACGTGATGAACTCAAAGGCTTCCCGGCTAAATTAGCTGAATACAGTCGCCTACAACCTCAAATTCAACTTGGTCGTGAAAGACTGCAAGAACTGTTAAAAGCACAACAACAGTTACAGCAGGAACTTGACAAAGGAGGATTTAACTGGGAAGTTGTAGAGCCACCACGCAAGGGTATATTTATGGGCCCCAACCTCAAGCAAAATTTGATGTTGGGTGCAGTTGTTGGGCTAATGTTAGGAGGTGTGGCTGCCTTTATTCGTGATGCGTCTGATGATTCTGTTCATACTACTGCTGAATTAGAAAGGCAGACTGCTTTGCCAGTATTGGGAACTACTCCCAAATTACCACCTGCTAAAACCAGAGAATCAGTCTTCAAGTTACCCTTTGGCAAGCCAGAGGTACTTGCACCTTGGACAATTCAGGTTCTGCAATCTCCTCCACGCTGGGAATCGCTGGATCTAATTTATAAGAATATTGAACTTTTAAATTCAGTTTCCACCTTCAAATCTTTGATGGTAACTTCGGCATTACCTGATGAAGGTAAGTCAGGTTTGGCGTTGGGTTTAGCAATGAGTGCTGCTCGTTTACACAAACGAGTATTACTCATCGATGCTAATCTACGCGCTCCCAACTTGCACAAACAACTCAATCTTCCCAACGAACAAGGACTTTCCACTTTACTGGTGAGTGAGTCTACTTTACCGAATCAAATTAGTATTCCTTCTGCTGGCTCATCATACATAGATATTTTGACAGCTGGTCCTGCACCCGCAGACCCAGCTAATTTGTTGAGTTCCCCTCGTATGGAAGAATTGATGGCTGCCTTTGAAGAGAACTATGATTTGGTAATTGTAGATGCTCCTCCGGTTCTCGGTTTAGTAGATGCCCTACTCACAGCCTCAGCTTGTCGTAGTGTGATCATGGTAGCCAGCATTGGTAGAGTCACAAGGACCCAACTCGCACAAGCTACAGCTATGCTCAGTAGATTAAATCTCATTGGTGTTGTGGCAAATGGAGTTTCAGATGCTGGCAGCACCTACGTACCTTATGGAAAACAACACTCACTCGCATTGCAAAGAGCGATAGAAGAATAGACAATCTAGATTAACGAACGGTTCACAGCTAGCGCTACCCGCAAGGGTAGCGCAAAGTTTTTATTAGATATCTCTAGATATGAATTATAGCTTGTCCGTTTGAATACTCATACTTTCACCAAGACTGGTAATCGTACATCTATTTTGAAAATGGGTATAGGGGTGTAGGAGGAGTTAAATATTGATTTCCTCGTTATAAGTATAATTACTCTTGGGCATAGTCAGCTTTTAGCCCCAAATTTATTTGACGACGGGATATTGGGTAGGGGCAAGAGCAGATGCAAGAAATACAATTTTTCTCCTACACTCTTAGATCCTCATACCCCCTTTTTAAGAATAGGCAGACTTACAGCGATCGCCTACAAACAAGCCAAATCTTCTTCGCCAGGTGACGCCACGTGCTACAACTCTTGGAACCCCCAAGGGCGCAGTGGCTCCTTTATGCTGGGAAACCCGTCCACCGCACTGGCTCCTCTGCCTTCTTGAAAGTAACTAACCGTATTGCTCTCAAACCTACTGTCCTCAGTACGCAAATAGTGACTTTAGGCTTTATGTATGTAATACGTGAACTAAAACCTCCAAAGAAGTACTGCTTTCTCTGCCTAAAATTATATTTGTTCGTAATAATTAAAATTTTGTGAATTGCCAAATATTTTTAAATAAAAAATTATTTACGTAGTTTCATCACAGAAGAAATTCATAGTAACTTAATATTTTTTTGTGAAACACGCAAGCTCTTTAAAGAGTGAATAAAGAATTTATTTTTACGACCGCGATTTTTACTGAGTCTTATATCCTAGATATTGAAGCACATTGATTCCAAAATTGAAAGTACAAAATGAGAAAAAAATCAAGTTTAAAAACATAATTTTTTTAGATAAATCCAAAAGGTAAACAATATCTTTAACTTCTTATCAATATCTGGCTTATCAAACAGGAATTTAATAAACAAGATGTGTAGATGTCTATATGACAGTTCATTTTGTTGCTTACTTAAATAAATTCCCAGGTTTGATTCTAACTAAAAGAGTGAGAAAAGATCAGATTCTTTGGCGCAAAAGCCCTTGATATCAGGTCAGTAATCTACCATAAGTATAACTTAAAACATATGACTACCTCAATAATTTCAGCTTCAGACCCTTGCTATAGTGAAACTCAAACACAAAAAGGCGATCGCCACCCATACTGCACACTTGTCTGGCGACGGGATCAGTTGCTAGTAAAGCCTCTAGGAAACTTAAAGCAACCATATCTGCCTGTACTAGATGACGAGCAATTATTAGTAGAGTGCTTAAAACATTCTTCAGTTAAGTTAGTTCGTATAGATCCAAAACTAGGCGAGGCGAAGCTGAACCTTTGGGCTAATGCCTGTGAGCAAGCATCTAAGCCTATATACTTACGTATAAACTCTGGCAAAAATTACCGTATATCAGAAAATTCCCTATTGAAAACCTTTAAGCGGTTAGGAGATAGGATTGTTGCCTTATTGTTTTTGCTAGTAATAAGTCCGATCGCTTTAGGATTAGCATTATTAATGCAACTGTCTTCCTCAGAACCGATTTTGGAGAGGGAGTGGCACGTTGGCGAACGGGGTAGGTTATTTCGGGGATTTAAGTTTCGCACCACAGCACTAAGTAAAAAAACTGGATTACACAATCTGCCATTGATATTAAATGTAGTGCGGGGTGAAATGAGCCTAACAGGTCCCCGTTGCTGGACATTAGCAGAAGCACTAGAACTAAGCGCCAAAGAACAACAACAGCTAAATCAACTACCAGGAGTTGTAGGTTCATGGCAAGTAGAGCAAGCAGAGTCCAATCAGTTGATTTTGGATTCCGTAAATAGCTTTGAACTGTAATATTCATATACTTGCTGGTCTATGTAGAGTAGGATGTAATCATCCTACTCATTACTACATCTAGAACTAAGTGAAAAATGATATAGACTTTGTCTGTATTCTTCGTCTGCTTGATAGTTGCTTCATGCTTAAGTGCTACAAACGTAATGTGTATGTGCTACTATCCCGAACTTTTATAGAAAATTATGCCCCGACAAATATCTCTGTTAACCCGTAGGTTAGTTCAAGCTACCAGTTTTTGGAAAAATAATCGCTTCATTTTACGAGAGTTTAAACATTTCCGACGGCTTGTAATTGCTGCTTTAGTTTTTTCGTTTTTGGCAGCAACTTTTGAAGGTTTCGGTTTGGGTTTTTTACTTGCTTTTCTACAAAGTTTAACAAGCCCAGATGCCGAGCCTGTAAGAACAGGTATTCAATGGTTTGATGTCTCTATTTTAGGAGTAAACGCTTCTGCAACAGAACGACTGTATAGAATATCAGCATTAATCATCGTTACTACTTTTATACGTATTTTCTTAAGCTACACTGCCCAGATTTGCAACCAGTTTTGTGAAGTTCATTTGGCAGATAACTTATGTAAGCGCATTTTTGAGCAATTACAAGCTCAAAGCTTAGTATATTTTGCTAAAAAGCGATCCGGTGAATTAATTGATGTTCTGACTACTGAAATTTTAAGAGTGAGACAGATTTTTGGAGGTCTAGCTTTTCTAACCACCAGAGCTTTAACTCTACTTATTTATTCTATATCGCTGTTTGTCTTATCGTGGCAATTAACAGTTGTTTCCTTTCTATTATTTAGTCTCATAGGAGTTGCTATTTCCACACTGAACAAACGAATTAGAGAAATTAGTTTTGGTATTTCTATTGCTAACAGTAAATTTACTTCAATTGCCTTAGAATTTATCAACGGTATCCGCACAGTTCAGGCATCTTCGACTCAAGACTTTGAGCGCAAGAGATATTATCAAGCTAGTGAAAACGTCGTCAAAGCGTGGAAAAAAAACTTTTTAATTTCTAATATTCCGAAACCAATAGCAGAAGCTTCATCGACAATGATCATGGTGAGCATGATTATTTTTGTCGTTACCAGTGGCTTCATGCAAATTGGTGAACTATTGACATTTTTCTTTGTGCTATTTCGGATTATCCCTATTATTCAAGATTTAAATGGAACGACAGCTTTTATCAGTAGTCAGGGAGGAGCAATAGATAATATTCAAAATTTGCTTAAACCTGATGATAAAGTTTATTTTCAAAATGGCAAAATTGAGTTTCGGGAGTTGCAAAGAGGGATAGATGTAGTCTCGGTAGATTTTGGCTACGATCGCGAGAATTTAGTCTTACATAACATCACACTTTCCATCGAAAAAGGCAAAATGACAGCGCTGGTTGGATCTACCGGTGCAGGAAAATCAACTCTAGCTGATTTAATCCCTCGCTTCCACGATCCTACAGAAGGAAAGGTTTTGGTCGATGGAGTTGATGTACGAGAATTTGAAATTGATTCTTGGCGACGCAAAATGGCCGTAGTCAGTCAAGATACATTTATTTTTAATACCTCTATCCGCAACAATATTGCCTACGGTACACCAAGAGCAACCGAAGCAGAAATTCGAGAAGCCGCACGTTTAGCCAATGCACTTGAATTTATCGAAGAAATGCCCGAAGGTTTTGATACAGTGTTAGGCGATCGCGGTGTGCGGTTATCTGGAGGACAAAGACAACGAATTGCCATAGCCAGAGCCTTATTACGCAATCCCCAAATCCTTATTTTAGATGAAGCCACAAGCGCTTTAGATTCAGTAACAGAGAGGTTAATTCAAGAATCTCTGGAAAAACTTTCTGCGGGTCGAACAGTGATTGCGATCGCTCACCGCCTTTCTACAATCGCCAAAGCAGATAAAGTAGTCGTACTAGAACATGGTCGAATTGTAGAACAAGGCAAGTATCAAGATTTACTCGAGCAACGTGGTAAACTCTGGAAATATCACCAGGCTCAGTACGAGTCTAATCAGGGTAGCTCTACAACTTAGTCTGAATTTAGTAAATCGCTGCTATTTATATCAATCCCTATATGGAGCAACTATCTACAACTCAAACTTCTCAATTAGAAAATCCTGACTCCCAAACACAAACTCTCTTGCAAACCAGTATCGCTGCTGGCCATTTGGGAGCAAATGCGATCGAATACAGCAAGGAGATGTCTGATGAGGAAGAACACGAACAATTTGAATGGGCTAGTCAAAAAATCTCCTTACTGATCGAAACACTCAAGCAAATACCCAACCGCAAACGGGTAGCAGATATTGGGTGTCGTACCGGCGGTCAAGCAGCCTACTACAAAGCCCAAGCTGGCGAGATTAGCGAAATGCACGGCTTTGAGATTTCCGAAGCACCCTTAGAGGTAGCGAAAAGAGCCGGTATCCTTACCCATGTTTGGGTGAGTGGAGAGTCCGCTTGTCCTGTAGAAGATAACTTCTTTGATGTGATCATTGCTGGTGACATTATTGAACACTTAATGGACACTGACGTATTTTTACAAGAATTGCGGCGTGTACTTCGTCCAGGTGGATATTTGCTGATTACTACTCCTAACATCGCTTGGTGGTGGAATCGTCTTCGTCTGTTATTTGGTAAAGTTCCTGCTAATATTGCTTCAGTTTCTTTTCGGACTTCTCTTGACCCAGCAGTAGACTGCAAGCATCTACGCGTCAGCGTGAATCGTGAATGGTTGTATCTATTCGCACAGCATAATTATGAGTGTGTATCAATCACTGGATACAACTATCCCAAATTATTGCGCTGGCCTTTTAACTTCTTTGATCATTTGCTTAAGCGCGTTCCCTCGCTAGCACACAGCAATCTTTTTGTGTTGAGAAAACCGCTTTCCCAAAGCTGCTAAAACAGGACTTGCTCAAACCTCCTGTAAATTTCAGGAGGCTTGATGTAAAAAAGAAGTGCCTATATTGACATTTGCTCAAGCAAGTAGAGTTGGCTAGATACTGACTCTACTGATAAATAAAGCTTCACTGCTCCTGAAAATTTTGCTAACAAATTAACCCATCTATAAACTTTAAACTCTAAATTTATACAACTAAAATGTTAGTTTCCGTAATTATTTCTAACTACAACTATGCTCGCTACCTATCTGCGGCCATAGAATCGGTCTTGGCACAAAGTTACACAAACTTTGAAATTATCGTGGTTGATGACGGTTCTCAAGATAATAGCCGTGATGTCATCAACCAATACGAACAGCGATCGCCACATCAAGTCAAAGGTATTTTTCAGGAAAACCAAGGACAAGGTGCTGCATTTAACACGGGATTTGCAGCAGCAAAAGGTGAGATCATTGCCTTTTTAGATGCTGACGATGTTTGGAAGCCCAACAAATTACAACGCATTGTCGAAGCATTCCAAGACTCAAATACAGTTGGTGTCATGCATCAATTGGAAAGTATCGATGCTCAAGACAAATTACTAGATACAAATTATACTAGAGGTCGAGTACCCAACATAGAATTAGCAAAATTGATCCTGGATACAGGTAATGCTTGGTTCTATCCTCCCACTTCTGCCTTAGCTTACCGCCGCAGTGCTTTAGCAAAAGTAATGCCAATCGACACAAAAACTTGGCGATTGTGGGCTGATGGCTGTCTTGTTTATTGCACTGCTTTTTTAGGTAAAATTCAATACCTTAAAGAAGTATTAGGTAGTTACCGCCTACACGGTAAAAACTATCACGCCAGCCAGCAAAATCCGGTGTTAACTAGTGAAGAACAAGCTAGTTGGCAAGCAGCGATGGAGACCACAAACCAAGGGGTAAATGCCTTTTTAGAGCGTATAAATTACCCTGCTAGAGTAGACCTAATGCGGAATCTTGACTACCGACGTAGCCTTTATTACTGGCGAGGTAAATGGAATACGCAGGAAATGCTGGCAATTTCTGGTATAATAATGCGCTATCCTTTCTACACTCCCACAGAGCGAGTGTACTTTCTTTTCAGATTTCTACTCAAAAGTATGGGCTTTTTAATGCGTCCGCCCCAGTTAGAAAATTTATCAGCTTAGTAGTTTAAGATACTGTATAAACAGCACAGGTAAAACTACCATCAGACTATTCACGAAAGATACTTAAGTAATATTTACCAGGGACACCAGTAGTTCGTAGCTTGCTCACACACAACCCTTCAGCAAATCTTCCATTCTATGTCCAACGAACCAAATCCCTATCGTCCCAGAATCTTACCGCTCGCAACCAATCTCACACGCCCCCTCTGGTCAGTAATGGTTCCAACATACAAGCGATCGCTCAAATTCAAGCAGCCCTCACCTACAGTCAATCTTTTCGAGTTGTGCGATCGGCTTCTCGCTTATTCTTATTAAATAGTACGCTTTTATATTACGAAAAACCACACCTGATACTTAATTGCATACATAGTAAAAACAATGAATATCAATTCTCAATCACAAACTCCCCTAGTAAGCATTATTACCCCAACCTACAACCGTCCAGATTACTTAAAACAAGCTCTCAAAAGTGCTATCAGCCAAACCTATCAAAATATTGAAATCATTGTTTCTGACAATTGCAGTCCGGAAAATCCCCAAGCAATTGTGGAATCATTTAATGACCCACGCATCCGTTTCTCCCGCAATGAAACCAACTTAGGTATGCTCCCTAACACCATTAAAGCTTTTAAAATGGCACGGGGAAAGTATGTCGCAGCTTTGCTTGATGACGATTTATGGGAAGAAGATTTCTTAGCAAAACTTGTTCCTCCATTAGAAGCAAATCCTAATTTAGTCCTAGCTTTTTGTGACCATTATGTGATTAATGCTGATGGCACCATTGATTATGAACTGACAGAACATTGTTCGCAATTATTTAAACGGGCTGAGCTACCCGAAGGTATTTACCAACCTTTTTATAAACTTGGTTTAGTAGATCAAGCAGTAGCTTCAGCAATGGCTGCTGTCATTCGTAAAGATGTCATAGATTGGGATAGTATTCCTCCAGAAGTAGGTGGCTCATGGGATGTTTATTTAACTTATTTGTGTTGCCGTACAGGTATGGGAGCCTATTATTATCCTCAAAAATTAACCAGATACCGCAGACACGATCAAACAGAAACAATGCAAAGCGGTAGACTTAATTACCAAGCAAAAATCCGTAAATCTCAGGCAGATATGTTCTGCTTAGAGATATTTATGCAAGATGAAAATCTCCAAGAATTTAAAACCTATTTTCAACAGCAATGGGTAAAAGTCAGCACAAGTTTAGGAATTGGCTTAATGCGATCTGAACAAACTAAACAAGCACGTCCATATCTTTGGCGTTCCTTGCGCCAACAGCTAAATTTACGGACTATAGCTGCATTAATGCTGAGTTTTACTCCTCCGAAAATAGCCGCTAAATTTTAAAAAAATACGGAAATATATTCAGCTATTTGTATATCTAAAACATCCAGCTACTTACTATATATAGAGGTAAAATAAATGCGAGTTTCCGCTTGCGTCACAACTAGAAATCGCACAGAATCATTGGATATTTGCCTACAAGCACTGTGGAATTCTCAAATTAAACCCCATATGGTAGTCGTTTCTGACGATTCTACTGATCCTGAAGTACAACAGGCAAATTACCAAGTAGTGCAGAAATATCCAGGTACAACTTATATCCAAGGGCCTCGTCGTGGTGTTTGTGCCAACCGCAACAATGCAGTGAATGCCATTCCAGAATCGGAAACTGACTTTGTTGCTTTTGTTGATGATGATATTTTGGTACAACCAGACTTTTTTAGTTTGGCGATCGCAAGATATTCCCAAATGCCAACAGAAGATAAAAATCTAGCTATCTTAACAGGTACTAGTAAAAACGAATACGTCCAATTTTTTCCAGCTAGACTCACATTCCAAGGGCATTTTTTACCCACCCATGATACTCCTCAAACCGTAGTTATTCACGCAACTTTATTCCCCAGACAATTTTTTACCCAAGAACAGTGGGATGAAAATATCTTTTTTGGTTACGAAGATGCTGAACTTGCTTTGCGAGCAATTAAGCGTGGTTACAAGATTTTATATTGTCCAGAATTACAGGCAAATATTAATCCAGTAGAAAGCGTTTTAGCAAGCGGTACAATTGCTGCTGGTATTGGTGGAATTAACAATTATGATTTATATGTCGAAGCAGCTCGACTTTATATTGGCATCAAACGCTATAAAGATTTGTTCCCCAACCCTTTAAAATTAATAGCTTTTCTATTTATATACTTTTTACAAATGTCAAAGTACTTGTTAGAACATAAAGCTATTCATGCTTGGCCAGAAATTGTGCGTCGTTCTCATATTCAAAGATTATTACTACCATCTGGAACTTGAAAATTATCAAGAAGGCAGTCCCAATGAACAAAATTTCACCGTCATCATGAAAAACCTCACAAGAACAGCCCCTCTCCTTACTAAGGAGAGGGATGATGTAGCTGCGGTGAGGTGACTTTCAACTCATAAGGCATAAGGAAAATCCTAAATATATTTCTGAGTTTCAAATAAAGAAAAAATTGATGCATTGATATATTTTTATAACTCAATTTTAGAGGATAGTTAAACATCGTGAAACTTTGCATTGTTACCCACAATGTTGTTAAAGGTAATGGTCAAGGTCGGGTCAACTATGAAGTTGTCTGGGAAGCAATTCGTCGGGGTTATCATGTGACTCTAGTAGCCAGTGAAGTGGCATCATCGTTACAGCAGCATAGCCAAGTGAGATGGATTTGTGTTCCAGTCAAAGGCTGGCCGACAGAAATTCTTCGCAATATGATTTTCTCTTGGCGGAGTGCTAATTGGCTGCGTCAACATCGGTCTGAGTTTGATTTAGTCAAAGCCAATGGTGCAATTACAACGGTTCCCACTGATGTGAATGCAGTGCATTTTGTGCATAGTTCTTGGCTGAAATTCTCCAGTATGGGAACTATGCCTAAGTCTGCGAAGAATATATTAAATCCACGTTCAGTTGTATACGATTTTTACCAATGGCTATACACAGTGATGAATGCACGTTGGGAAAAATCAGCTTTCCAGCAAGCGCAGGTAGTTGTAGCAGTCTCTGATAAAGTCGGCAAGGATTTGTTGGAAATTGGTGTACCACCAGAACGCTTGCAAGTCATCGTCAATGGCGTTGATCTGCAAGAATTTTCACCCGGAGTAAGCGATCGCCAAAAATGGAACCTCCCCCAAGATGTGCCTTTGGCGCTGTTTGCTGGGGATATTAGAATTCCTCGTAAAAATCTGGATACGGTCTTACATGCCTTAGTCAAAGTACCAAATTTACATTTGGCAGTTGCGGGAATTACTGAAGGTAGCCCCTATTTGCAAATGGCGGCATCTCTGGGGTTAAATGAGCGAGTGCATTTTCTCGGGCTTTGCCGTGATGTCCCGGAGTTGATGAGAGCAGTGGATTTTCTGGTCTTTCCTTCCCGCTATGATCCTTTTGGACTAGTAGTGATTGAGGCTATGGCTTGCGGTTTACCTGTAATTACTGCCGTGACTACAGGTGCAGCAGAATTGGTACAGCCAGAAGCGGGCATTGTACTATCAGACCCTAATGATACCGAAGCTTTAATACAGGCACTGTCATCTTTAACGAGCGATCGCACCTTGCGGAGTCAAATGGGTAAGGCAGCCCGGACTATTGCTGAACAACATAGTTGGCAGTTAATGGCAAAGAGTTACGTAGATTTATTTGAAGAGTTAGTTAAATCAATTTAAAGATCAAAAAAAGTAGTGCGAAATAGCACTGTTGAACATGAATACTAACTTGATATATTTCTAACAACAAGATATCTATATTAATGAACCATAAAAGGTACAAAAACGAAAGATTTAACAGTTGATTTTTGATTATTAAGGGGGTAGGCAGTTATTTTCACCCTCTTTACTTTTAGCTAATACACTTCTACTTTTTAAAACATATTGCAATGCCAGAATTACCATCAGTTGCGATCTGTATACCTACCTATAACCAAGCTCAATATCTGCTAGAGTCTGTAGGTACTGCCGTAGCTCAAACCTATCCAAATGTAGAAGTTTGGGTTGCTGATAACGCTAGTACTGATAATACACCAGAGGTAATGGCACAGTTATGTCAACAATTTCCTCAAATTCGATATCATCGTCATTCAGAAAATCTGGGAATGACCCCGAACTGTAATTGGGTTTTGAGTCAGCCCAAAACTGATTATGTGATCCGCCTCGATTCAGATGACGCGATCGCACCTCGTTATGTAGAGACTTTAGTAGCTCTCATGCAGAAATATCCAGAAGCGGGCTGGGGTCATGTCGCCACTCAGGAAATTGACGAACGGGGAAAGAAACGAACCATCCGCAGAGTCGCAAGAAAGCATGAGTTTCAAAGTGCGGATGAAGCACTACAAGCATCAGTTTCGGGTCTGCGGACTGCTTCTAGCATTTTTATATTTAAAGCAGAAGCTTTGCGAGAAGTAGGGTTTTATGGCGATGGTAGCCTCAAGTACAGCGAAGACTATGATTTAGCCGTGAGAATGTCCGATGCTGGCTATGGTAATGTCTACTCGGATGATATCTTAGCTGAGTACCGCGTTTGGACAGATACCCACAAAATACGTCCCAAGCGCAAAGGTGATCAACTGCAAGCTTATATTTGGATTTATAACAAAAGCTTAATGCCTGCCTTTCAAAGAAGAGGTTGGGAGACCAAAGTTATTGATAAATGTCGGCAAAAAATGGCATTGATTCATGCTGCTGCTTGTTTTTCTCCAATTTTCACCACCGCAGAACGAGCAGAACTGATTGCTTTGTTAAAAGAATTGGGTGATTCACCAGCATTGCGGTTGCGTCTTTTTGCTTGCTCCTTTGGTCTTGGCCCGATGTTTGATTGGCAACATCATATGGAATTAAAGTTAAAAGGTATGATCAAAGGCTGGTTAAGTTGGCTCAAGAATTCTTCAAAAGTTAGCGCAGGTGTCAGTCCATGATGACAATCAGCGTCATGATTCCTACATACCGTCGTCCCCAGGATTTGGCGCGGTGTCTGAAAGCACTAGAGCAACAAACTCGTAAACCCGAACAAGTTGTGGTAGTTGTGCGTGACACAGATACCGAGAGTTGGTCTTTTCTCCAGGATTATCATCCCCAAGGCTTCAGCTTAGAAGCAGCAACAGTCAAAGTCCCTGGTGTAGTTGCCGCGATGAATGTAGGTTTAGATACAGCCAGGGGAGATATAATCGCCATCACCGATGACGATGCTGCACCCCATCCAGATTGGTTGGCACGGATAGAAGCCCACTTTGTTTGTGATCCTCGTATTGGTGGTGTTGGTGGTCGGGATTTGGTGTACGTAAATAATGAACTCATCTACAAGGGCGAGTCAAAAGTAGTAGGGAAATTACAGTGGTATGGACGTGTAATCGGCGACCACCACAAAGGTATCGGTGCAGCGCGAGAAGTAGACGTACTCAAAGGTGTGAATATGGCCTATCGTCGTAATGCGATCGCTCATTTACACTTTGATGAACGTATGCTTGGTACAGGAGCGCAGGTACACTTTGAATTGGCATTTAGCCTAGCATTGCGGAGTCAAGGCTGGAAACTCATCTACGATCCCCTGATCATTGTAGATCACTACCCAGCCCAGCGCTTTGATGAAGACCAGCGCAATAACTTTAATCACCTTGCCTGGAAAAACGCCGTCCACAATGAAACCCTAGCCCTGTTAGAATACTTACCACCTTTGAGGCTAGCAGTATTCATACTTTGGGCTACACTTGTTGGCACACGTAAAGCTTTTGGTTTGCTACAGTTATTACGATTTCTGCCCAAAGAAAAAACCCTAGCATGGCAGAAATGGCTAGCATCCATGCAAGGACGCACCCAGGCTTGGCAGACTTGGCTGTCTCATCACAGCTTCACATCATCAGCCAAAACCCAGCAAGCTTCATGAAGGCAGAAGGCAGAAGGCAGTCCTGAAAAAACCTCACCTCCAGCTCCTCTCCTTGCT
>NZ_AJLL01000004.1 GCF_000317225.1 Fischerella thermalis PCC 7521 | reverse complement strand
TCTCGTGAGTAGGAGAGGGGGGTGAGGTGCTTTCAACTCATAAAGAGAAGGGAACCCCACCTTCCCCCTTTACCGACTTCTGTAAGAAGTCTATTATGTTGGAGAACCCCGGTGACTTACAGGCAGGCTAATTTGACTAGTTACGCAACAACAAGCTCAGAGCAACAACAACCACCACTACTGGGTTGGTTAGCAATTGTGGGGCTAGTGCTAGTTGTAGTAGTATCTACTTTCGCTGCTGGTGCGGCTGCTCGCCAAATTTATATTGTCAGTACTTTAGGTGTGGGGATTTTCCTGTATCTGCGGTACCCCCTCCTCTATATTGGCTTGGTTTGGTGGATGTGGTTTCTTACACCCTTTATTAGTCGCCTCATAGATTATCGCAGTGGTTTTGATGCCAGTCGCTTTATATTAGTATCACAATATTTAGTAACCCTCCTCACCTTACATACCACCTTAAAAAACCTGCCCCAATCTTCTCGTAAAGGTGGAATGCCCTTTATACTAGCTTTTTTGGGTGTATTTTATGGCTTCTTAATCGGATTTGTTAAAACTACACCCTTCACCGCAGCTAGGGGTATGTTGGATTGGTTAACCCCGATTAGTTTTGCTTTCTTCATATTTATCAAGTGGCGAGAATATCCCCAGTACCGTCAAAACATGATCCGTATATTTCTCTGGGGAGTTTTGGTGACAGGGATTTATGGCGTCTTCCAGTTTGTGACTGCTCCAGAGTGGGATCGATTTTGGCTAGAAAGCACAAAGCTGAAAAGTTTTGGAGATCCTGAACCTTTGAAAATTCGTGTTTGGAGTACGATGGCCTCGCCAGGGCCTTTTGCCAGCATGATGATGACAGGCTTGTTATTGCTATTTACTAGCACTGAATTTATGCGTATTCCAGCCGCAGCAGCTGGTTACTTGGCGTTTTTGCTGACAATGGTGCGGACTTTGTGGGGATGCTGGTTTGTAGGGGTTTTAACCCTGCTGTCTTCACTCAAACCAAAAATTCAAATGCGTCTGATGGTAACTGTTTTGGTTATGGCTATTTGTGTTGTGCCATTGACCACTATGGAACCATTCTCTGAAGCAATTGCTACCCGCTTAGAAACTCTTAGTAATCTCGAAAAAGACAACAGCGCTCAAGTCAGACAAGAGATTTATCGAGACGGTTTCACCAAAGCAATGACAAATATTCTGGGGAATGGCATCGGTAATACTTTCATTGTGAATGAAAAAGGTGTCTTAGAACCGATTGTCATTGATAGCGGTATTTTGGATATGTTTTTTACGCTGGGTTGGTTTGGCGCTATCTTTTATCTGGGTGGATTAATTTTGCTGTTGTTTCAGGTGTTTCAATTTACAGAACCCAGTTTTGATCCTTTTATGGCTGCTGCGCGCGCCATTGCTCTTGCTAGTTTTGCGAGTCTCCCACTTGGTAGTGCGATGCTCGGAGTTTCCGGTATGATGCTTTGGGGATTTTTAGCTATTGTCTTGGCAGGACACAAGTATTATGTGAAGCAACGAAATCCTGGGATAAATTAATCGCCTTTAACAGTGATTAGTGATCAGTTGGGAGCATCCCATAATGTTTGAGTTTATTTGTAAACGCAGAGGGTCGCAGAGTGTTAATCGGAGCTACTTCGTTTTGTATTTGGAAAAATTTAGGATGCTCCCGATCGATGATCAATGACTGACAGGACTTACGCAAAATTGACAAAAAGCTTAATTTATTAAACCGCCAAGATGCCAAGAGCGCCAAGGGTTCGTAGACTGTGCGTAAGTCTTGACTGATCACTGATCATTGTTAACTGATAACTGATTGAAGCGGTTTACTTGTGGGCGATTTTTTGCCTACCACTATCATCGGTACACCATCAGCAGGTGTGGTAGCAACGCCACGACGAACGGGGTGTACAGGACGATGATCTACCAAATCTAGTTGCCAGTGTGACAAAATATTTGCCAAGACAAGCTTCATTTCAAACAGCGCAAAAGCCATACCTATACAGCGACGGCTACCACCCCCAAAAGGTAAATATTCGTAGGGTGAATATTGCCTTTCTAAAAAGCGTTCTGGTTGAAACTGCTTTGGTTGTGGATATATATCCTCACGATGATGGACTAAATAAATACAAGGTGCGAAACACGTACCCGGCTCATAGTTGTAACCCATTAGCTGCAATGGTGATTTTAAAATGCGAGTAAAAGTAAACAGACCAATGGGATATATACGTAGTGTTTCTTGACAAACTGCTGTGAGATAGGGTAGCTTAGCGATTTCGCTGGGGTCTGGATGATCACCGATGCTTTCCAGTTCTTGTAAAAGTTTTTCCTTGACTGTCGGTTGCTTGTGAATCCAATACAATGCCCATGCTAAAGCAGAAGCGGTAGTTTCATGACCTGCTAACAGCAGTGTCATTAATTCGTCGCGCAATTGTTGATCTGTCATTGTTTGTCCAGATCCATCCCGCGCCGACATCATTAAACTCAAGATATCTTCACTAGATGAGTGGGATTGCTGGCGGCGTTCTTGAATTTCTGCGTAGATAAGTTTGTCCACTTGCTCTCGTTGACGGAGAAAACGTCCCCAAGGACTCCAAGAACCCAAATCTTTTTGCAGTATCTTCAGAAACAAGAAACTCGATTTAATTGGTGAGTCAAAAGTATCGAGTATCTTGCTCACAAGTCGCCGCAACTCCTCGAAACGTTGTCCTTCATCCACACCAAAAACGGCGCGGAGGATAACTCGCAGGGAAATTTCTTGCAGGATCGAACGGGCGACGAAAGTCTTACCGATAGTCCAGTGATCAGTAACTTTCTCGGTGATGTCACAAATTAACTGACCGTAAGTTCGCATTCTCTCCCCATGAAAAGGGGGAGTCAATAAACGTCGCTGGCTTTGGTGGCGATCGCCATCCATTAATAACAGCGAGTAATCACCTACTAAAGGATGTAAAATCTGATTAGTTTGCCCAGCATCAAACAATTTAGAGTCAGCAGTCAAAATTTCTTGAATTGCCTGGGGATGACTCACAACAATTAATGGTGGAAATCCAGTTATCCTAGTTGTAAAGCAGTCTCCATAAAGCTTGGCATTTTCTTCTAGAGTTTCTAAAGGACGAAGCAGTACATTGATGAGTTGTACTAGGGGTGGTGTATGCGGGCCATCAGGGAGTTTCATAATAGCTAAAAAAGTTAAGATTTAGACAGTTTTACAACTGCCTAAACCTAAACTATCAAAGTTTATCCAGAAATAGCTTCTGGTATGCGAGACTCGACTTGACGCTGATTGCTCACGACCATTTGAATGGGGCGATCTGGCCCTGTTACCAAACCCCGACGCTTTGGTTTGACATCAGAGTTATCTAGCAATGCTAATTCTAAACGTGAAAGAATTGTTGCTAGTATTAATTTCATTTCAAATTGAGCAAAAGCCGCACCGATACAACGCTTTGCACCACCGCCAAATGGTAAAAATTCGTAGGGTGAAAACTGTCTCTCTAAAAAGCGTTCTGGTTTAAATTGCTTAGGCTGTGGGTATAAATCTTCACGTTGATGAGTGAGATAAATAGATCCCATCACTGCTGTACCTGGTTCTAATTCGTATCCACATAAAGATAGGGGTTGCTGAACTACACGGGCAAAAGTCAGCATTCCTACAGGGTAGATACGCAAGCTTTCGTTACACACAGCATTGAGATAGGGTAACTTTACAATACTACTAGAGTCAGAGCGATCGCTAACAGTATCAAGTTCTTGCAATAGCTTTTCACGTACCGCTGGCGATTTGTGAATCCAATATAAAGCCCAGGTCACCGCTGTAGCAGTAGTTTCGTGGCCTGCCACTAATAAAGTCATTAACTCATCACTTAACTCTGCATCGGTCATGGGTTGACCTGCTTCATCCCGTGCTGCAATCAATAAACTCAACACATCTGTGCGTGATGAGTCAGCTTGTTCTCGCCGTGCTTGAATTTCTTCCTGTAGAAGTTGATAAACTCGCGATCGCCGACGTAGGAACGTTCTCCACGGAGTTAATGGGCCTAAATCTTTTTGTAAAGCCGGAAAATAAATCATTAAAGCCCGTAAAGGCGAACTACCGGCGCGATTGAGCATTAAAGTCAAAAGTTCTTCTAATTCTTGGGCACGGGGACTATCATACAACCCGAATACTGCTTGCATGATGATCCGCATAGTGATCGCCTGCATGGCAGGATGGACAGTAAAAGGCAGACCTATTTGCCATTGGCTAATAATTTCTTCTGTCACCTTGGTAATTACTTGGGCATAGGTTCGCATTCTCTCACCGTGAAAAGGAGGCATCAATAACTGACGTTGACGCCGATGCACTTCACCGCTGACAGTAATTACAGAATGTTTACCAAGAAAAGATTCAAATAACGGTTCACCGGGGGCTGCAAATTCTTTAGTATCGCTAGTCAACATCTGCTGTAGCGCTTGGGGATTGCTCACAAAAACTACAGGGCCTGTTAACTGTAATGTAAAAATATCGCCATAACGCTGAGTACAGTCTTCCATATACTTCATGGGACTACTAATCCACTGAAGCATTTGTACTAGCCGAGGGGTTTTTGGGCCATTTGGTAGTTTCATACGCTGTTTTTGCTGCATTGCTGCTTTATGCCACTGCTATCAAGTGTAGTAAATTCAGGGCTAATGCGAGTTTGGCAGATTCAGGTGTATGAGCAAGCGATCGCAAGCTAATAAAACATCACACTAGGCTTGATCGTGTAATGTAAATTTGCACTCAAATTAGACATTTTGCCACCCTAATGATTTCTAGAAAAAGTACTTAAAACCGAGTGTAAATAGCTTCGTCGTTCTCCCACCCAACCCCTTGACAAAAGCCATCTATCCAAGAAGTGAGCCTGGATTTTTGCTTAGTAGGTGCGGAATTGACATTATCTATAAGGTCTTGTTGTGGTATCTTTGCTAACTTGGGTTTGCTGTCCACCCTACTGGTAGCAATTACAGATGATGCTGGCTGACTTTCCCTTTTGATGTTACTAGTAGGTAGGAGCGATCGCACAGGTTTACTACTATTTTCGGTTTTGCTAATTACTGTCAGCAGTGGCACAGGTTTACTGTTGCTTTCAGCTTTACCAATAACAGCTAACGCCGATACTTGCGTACTTCTAGTTTCAAATTTATTTACCACACTCAGCAATGGTAAAGATTTTTTTTGATTTTGTACTTGTGTACTTACTCTACTGGCAATATCGTGCTGAACAACTCCATTATTTTCTATACCTTTTTGGGATGAGTCTAACTCCCCTGATGAAGGTGTGGCTTGAGGCTGGGAATCAACTTTTCCATTAGTTGATGTTTCGGAAAGTATTTTCTGCTGGATTATATCTGCATCTTCTGCAATTAAATGCATTTGTTCTTCAGGATTAAAATTCAAACCCAAAGCCTTAACTATATGATCGGGGTTATTATTTAGTTCCAAAAGCAAAGGCAAAATTTCATCTAGCTCTGGTTCTAAAACTGAAAGAGTTGCCAAAATAAAGCCAGAGGAAGGGCGACGTTGTCCATCGTAAGTTCCCCAGATTCGCATTTTTACTAGCCAGGGACGATTTTGAAAAAAATATTTTACCCACTTTAGTTTTAAGGATTCACGTAGCTGTTGAATATTCATGAAATGTCTCGCTTCAGTCAACAAAATTACTGGCAGAAATTCCTACAGAAAATGAATAAAACTTATTTGTTAAATTTCTTGCACAAATATTTTTTACCCCACCCTAATCTTCCTCGCAAGCGGGGAGGGAAGAACTAAATTTATTGTTTTTGTCCCTGAGGATGAAACCGATGATAGAGCATGTTGGTGACAATTTGATTGCCCAACAAATGCTGTTCAACTATTAAAGGTACTTGACTGGGACGAACACCACTGTACCAAACCATATCTGGCAATATCAACACCATTGGTCCATTGCCACATTGTCCCAAACAACTGCTACCCATTACCGTTACATCAGAAGTAGATATAGCCTCAAAAGCCGCTAATACTTTGGCAGATCCTTGCCTACGACAAGTACGATTTTGGCAGACGCGAATACATTTCATTTTTAATAATTGGTTGTTGTTTGTTGATAGTTATTTGTTGATAGTTGGTTGTTGATTGTTCCAAACAACTACTGTAGGGTAGCTATCCTACCCACCAACAACCAACCACTACCTACTAACTATTCTGGTAAAAGTCCCTTTGATTGTAACCATTCACGGTTAAATATACGTGACTGATAGCGGGAACCACTGTCACACAAAATGGTAACTATGGTATGTCCTGGCCCCATCTGTTTTGCTAAGGCCACAGCTGCGGCTACATTGATACCTGTAGAACCACCCATAAATAAACCATCTTTTCGTAGCAATTGATAAACAACCCGTAGGGCTTCTTGGTCATGGATTTGAATGGCATCATCAGCTGGTGCGCCTTCCATGTTAGCGGTGATGCGACTATTACCAATACCTTCTGTGATGGAATTGCCTTCCATCTTGATTTCGCCTGTTTTGATGTAGCTGTAAAGTCCGCTACCCATCGGATCAGCAACTACACATTTAATATCTGGATTTTTTTCCTTGAGAAACAGCGAGACACCTGCATAAGTGCCGCCAGTTCCAGTTGCTGCCACCCAGCCATCTATTGTACCGTCTGTTTGTGTCCAAATTTCTGGACCTGTGGTTTCATAGTGGGCGCGACGGTTGGCTAAGTTATCAAACTGATTTGCCCAAATGGCATTTTCCATTTCACTGGCGACTCTACCAGATAATTTGACATAGTTATTGGGGTCTTTATAAGGTACAGCAGGGACGGGACGAACTTCTGCACCTAACACCCTCAAAGCATCCATCTTTTCTTGGGACTGGGTATCAGGAATGATAATTAGGCATTTGTAGCCTTTGGCATTACATATGTGTGCCAATCCAATACCAGTATTACCTGCTGTTCCTTCTACAACAGTACCACCGGGTTTCAGTAAGCCTTTTTCTTCGGCATCTTGAATAATATAAAGCGCAGCGCGGTCTTTCACAGAACCACCAGGATTGAGAAATTCGGCCTTACCAAGAATTTCACAGCCAGTTTCTTCACAAAAGCTATTCAGCCGAATCAGTGGTGTATTGCCAACAGTTCCTACAAAGCCGTTTTTTATATCCATATCTGAATTTACCTGAGTTCTTCTTATAAAAATTTTTACTTATAGTGGTGCTGCTTCTAAGGATGAAGAGGAGTTAAAAGAAGCCGAACAAAGACTACGACAAGTTTTTAAAGCGAATTTAGCTGAATATTGTATTGTCGACAGTCAAGATATTTATAATGAGCGAGTATTTGAAATCTCTTCAATTCAAGCTTTACGCCGACGCCTGAAAAATCCTCAAGCTTCCCTAGAAAGAACTGGCTTCCCAGAATTTATGCAAGCACTCAATACCTTCCTCACCAGAGAAAGAGCGATCACAGAACTCAGACAAGTACGCACCTTAGCAAGACAAGCGTGCGATCGCACTCGTGAAGCAGTGAAAAGGCGTATTCCGTTACTAGAACAGGATGTCAAGCAATTGCGGGAACGCATTAGTTCCGTAGAACCAGAATTTAACAAACTTACCAGCATCCGCGATCAATTCCAGCAAGAAATCAGAAATACCAGAGATACTCAAGCCAAAAAAGTCGCAGATTCATTCAAAACCTACGTCTTAAACTTATAGGTTTAACCAAGAATTTTACTTAGTGTCTTGGCGTCTTGGTGGTTAAGTAGTTATTTTTTAACCACAAAGACACTAAGACACAAAGGTAATAATTTATTTTCCCACTCAGCCAGGGAATGAGGAAAAGATAGATGAAAGATGATTAT
>NZ_AJLL01000003.1 GCF_000317225.1 Fischerella thermalis PCC 7521 | reverse complement strand
AAAAAATATTTGTAGACAGTCTAAAATCTGCTGTTAAATTACTAGATTTAGATCCAGGATCACAATTATATCAAGATATTATTACTATATCCAATCATCTTACTAATCCCAATTTTCGGATTGCAGTATTTGGCCCTTTTAATCATGGTAAGTCAACTTTATTAAATGCCATATTGGGAACTCGCGCTTTACCTATAGATTTAATTCCCACCACAGGCGCAGCTATTACTGTGAAGTATGGTAATGAAAATGCGACTGATTAACGAAGCCTACAAAATCTTATTGGAAATTACGCCCAATGTGAATTAGTTTTTATAGTCGTAAACGCGCAAGCAACTTCCACAGGGTACAAAAATGAACACAAATACACACTGATAATCTATCTGTGTTCATCTGTGTTCCATGAGTGTTCGTTAAACAAAATCAAACTCTGAAAACTTGCCAAAAACCCGCGCCTTCTCAATGAAGGCGAGGTTCTTTCAATCAGTCCAATTATTTATTTGGTTGAGGAGTCATCCGCAGATAAGGCTTAATTTCCTGATAACCTTTGGGGAACTTTTCCTTCAAGACTTCTGGATCTTTAAGTGAAGGAACAATTACGCAATCATCACCATCTTTCCAGTCAGCTGGAGTAGCGACACTGTAGTTATCAGTTAGTTGCAGCGAATCAATCACTCGCAAAATTTCATCAAAATTGCGTCCGGTACTGGGAGGATAAGTCAGGGTAAGCCGCAACTTTTTGTTGGGGTCAATGATAAATACCGTCCTTACCGTCACGCTAGGGTTAGCGTTGGGGTGAATCATATCGTAAAGATCAGAAACCTTACGATCAGCATCTGCCAGGATTGGGTAGTTGAGTTTAGTGTTCTGTGTTTCTTCGATGTCTCCTACCCAGCCTTTATGGGACTCAACATCATCAACACTCAGGGCGATTACTTTTACATTACGCCGATCAAACTCTGGTTTGAGTTTGGCAACGGTTCCTAATTCAGTGGTACAAACTGGTGTATAGTCTGCGGGGTGGGAGAACAACACTACCCAGCTGTCACCCGCCCACTCATAAAAGTCAATATCGCCATCTGTGGAGGCTTGGGTAAAGTTCGGTACTGTATCACCTAGACGGAGAGCCATGCTTGATTTCCTAGTGGATAAAAAAGGATACGTGTTCTATTTTGCCATGATGACATAGAACACCGGTTCTCCGATAGGGCTATTGTTGTTCGCAACAAAATTTTAGGTAACTAAATAAAAATTTAGTCAAACGTTAAGTATAAATGTAAGTAATTTTAAAATCATTAATAATATCTGAGGAGATAAAATTTTAATACCAAGTAATACCAATCTTTAAAAATCTTACTACACATTATTAATCCGCTTCACCGTGTCTAGTACTCTGTTAAATAAAAAACCACAGAGGCACACAGAGCGCAGAGTAAGAGAAAGCAGCTAGTTTAGCAATGTTTGCCAAGAAATATCCTGATGGTAGCGATCGCACCCCAACCCTTGCTGAATAACAAGCTTCACTAAATAACGGTAATTTTGCTGATCCAAGAGATAAAACACCTACGCCTCCCAATACTACAACAGACCAGTGCAGGTAGATTTGATTTATCCACCAGACTCTACACCACCACAGGTATTGACGGTGAGAACACCGAATCAGTGAACAGTTACCAGTTATCAGTGATCACACCTTACTAATAACTGGTCACTGACTATCTACTACCTAGTTGATGTCATAATTTGAAATTGATTTACAATCAGGGCTAATGTCAACATACCTAAAACGGTCATCAACCCGGCAGGCATAAACTTACGTGTTTTAGCTAGTCTAAATGCAAAAACAACTATTAATATAGCTGTAAAAATAGCTGCTAATGTCAAACCCCAGCTTTGACCTTGAAGTTGTACAAAAGCCGAAAAGATGAGTATTAGGCCACTGATACTACCACTAAAAAGTGAAATATTACTACCAGCTGTTATGTAACCCAAAAAACCACCTAATATTGACAAGATGCCGTAAGCAAGGGCGGCAATAATACCTAAATTCATATACCTATGTAGATTTTGATTTTCCTACAAGCCTCGGCAGACAATTTAGCATAGCTGTTTAGCCAAATAACCCAATTGATTGATGGATAATCAAGTGATGTCTACGGCAAGCAATTCGTCTTACGCAAAGGTTCAATTTCTCCAACGTCAAGCAGCTTCTCTTTTACTCTACCAATCTGTCCTGCAAACAGAAGTAGGTGTAGCATTTGTTGATCTATTGCAAGCGATTCGTTACAGTGAAGCGGATGCTAGGAGTTGTCTGCAAGCTTACGGCATTTACTTTAGAGCCTTAGCGACAAAAAATCAAAACTGGGAAGAATATCTGATTACTCAAATTCTCAAAGCTGAGAATCCTTTTACCAAACAAGCTCAACAGCAAGAGTTTGAGAATTTACCGATCGCTTTGGTCGCAGCAGCAAAACATGATTTACTAGCACTACAACATTTGTACGAATGTAGCAGCGCTGTTTTGAGTGAATGGGTACAGAATATTGCTCATTTACCTGTCTCACCCGTAGTCTGGTATCTGGAAGAGGCTAGTACAGCAGGTGTAGAAACGCAATTTATCACTTATCTACAACAGTTAGAAAATTGGGCAGATGCTGTAGAAGATTTGGCGGCATACTATCGGCAGTATGGCACGGGATTATTCGCCCAGTACAAGGCCCTACGTTGGCAAAATGGGCAGTTTTTGGGAATACCTTATCCCGATCCAGTTAAATTAAGTGAACTTGTGGGCTATGAGTCGCAAAAAGAAGCTTTGTTGAAAAATACAGAATTTTTATTGTCAGGACAGTTAGCACTGCACGTATTACTATATGGTAGTCGTGGTTCTGGTAAATCCTCTTTAGTTAAAGCTTTACTGAATGAGTATGGAGAACGTAACCTGCGATTGGTGGAAGTGGCAAAATCTCAACTGCAAGATTTGCCAATGATCGTGGAACATTTACGAGGAGAACCACATAAATTTATTATCTTTGTCGATGATCTTTCCTTTGAAGAAGATGATGATGCTTTTAAGGCATTAAAAGTGGTGTTAGAAGGGAATTTAACGGCACGTCCCCAAAATATCGTGGTGTATGCGACTTCTAACCGCCGCCACTTAGTACGGGAGTTTTTCGCTGATCGACCTGCTCCGCGCGATCATGATGAAGTTCATGCCTGGGATACAATGCAGGAAAAACTTTCCTTTAGCGATCGCTTTGGTTTGACACTCACTTTTGAGGGAGCTGATCAGAAAACTTATTTAAAAATTATCCGGCATCTTGCCGATTTAGTAGGAATTAATATCAGTCAGTCAGATTTAGAATACAAAGCTTTACAATGGGCAACTCGTCATAATGGTCGTTCTGGAAGAACAGCACGACAATTTGTAGATTTTTTGAAAGCAGAGATGACTGTTAGCGCACTCCAAGTTAAAAATAAAAAAGAAAAATAAAGAAAAATGCTCAAAACCAGCAATATGCAATCAGCAATAGTAAGTAATCGACTTATTCTCGGTGTAGTTGCCTTTGGTGCGAGTTTTGGTCTTGGTTTAGTCTTTAGTTGGGATCTCAAAAACGCCTTTCTCACAGGCATCATCACCATATTTTCCACTTATCTCGCAGCTTTATTTATAGATAAGCGACGCCGAGCTAGTGAAATGTTAGTTCTAGATTCTCTCCACAGACGTATTAAAGAATTGGAGGGTTTGAAATCTCGTATCATTGCAGAGGTAAATCAACTAGAGTCTCATCACTCCTTATTGTATCAAGAATCTAATAAATTACAGAATCAAATAGTTGAACGCCGCAATCAAAGAGATAGTCTTAACCGAGAGTTAAGCAGTTGCGTGATCGAAAAAAAACAGTTGGAAGCACAAATCAGCCAATTGCATAATGAAATTCAAGAATTAGAAAAAGCAAAATTAGAACACAATAATTCTCTGTCCGCTATTAATACCGAAAAACGTCGTTTGGAATTGAGCTGTAGTGTATCTAAGGCTGAAATTAATCAGTTAAATAATCAACTGTGTGAACTTTTGCAGCAAAGGCAAGATTTAGAAAGTAATATCACTCTTCTAGAGAGGCTTAAACCCCAACTAGAAGAAAAATTATATGAGATGAGACTTCAAGTTCAAGAACTAGAAGCAGCAAATCAACAACAAAATCAACTGTTGCTTGATAAAAAGCTAGAAGCAGAAAATATAGAAATTAATCTAAATTCCTTAAAAGCAGAAGTAGCAGAACAGCAAAAGCAAATTCAACAATTACAAAGTCAAATTTCCTTATTACAAGATGAGCGCGATCATTTACAAAGCCAAGTATGGGAATTATTACAACAAATAGAAAATTTAGATTCAAATAACGTATTAGAAAAGAATCAAGAAGAAGATGTAGATGTATTTCCTTTTGCTGATTTACTGGACACAGTAAATGATATAGATGGGTCTAAGATTTTAGAGGGATTATCATCAGAATGGACTAACTTTCTAGCTCAAATGTCTGACTCTGAAATCCAGGCATTAAAAGCGATGATCGAAGATGAAAACCCTCACAGTGTTATTAAAAAAATAGCTGAAGCTAATATTACTATGCCAAATTTGTTAATTGATTCTATCAATGAAAAGGCTAATAATACGATTGGTGAATTAATCATCGATCCAAATGCGACAATTCCAGAGATTTATCCAGAATATCAAAGTGATGTGAAAAGAGCGATCGCAACTTACAAAACCATTAACTAGGAGCGAAGCATTTGGGTGAGAATTATAGTGATTTTCTGAAAAAATTACTCAATAAAACCCTTACATAGCTGCTTTTTCCCAACACCCCTATTTCTTGACGTTACTCCAAATGAAAGCAAAGCTCACCTTCAAGCTAAAATACATGGAGGTGAGGTGAATTCACATGGCAAAGCTCAAAATCTCGAAAAAAGTCTCCACTGCTATCATCAATTCTCTTGGTGCGGGGGTTGTACCAAGGGTAGGACTAGAACATATAGCAGTAGGTCGGGAAAAAGAACTACAAAGCCTATTACAAAACCTCAATGACATTGCAGAAGGGGTAGCAGCTTTTCGCTTCATAATTGGGAACTATGGTTCAGGTAAAAGCTTCATGCTACAGTTACTTCGCAATCATGCTATGGAGCAAGGTTTTGTAGTTACTGATGCTGACTTGTGTTCGGAACGTCGGCTCGCAGGAACCAACAACGAAGGTTTAGCAACTTATCGAGAATTAATGAGTCGTCTCGCTACAAAAACTCGCCCCGATGGCGGTGCTTTAGTAGCAATTTTAGAAGGATGGATTAATAAAATTCAACAAGAAGTTGCCCAAGAAACTGGAATGCGTCCTAATGATCATGGTTTTGATGACCAAGTAGAAGAGAAAATTAGGGAAGTAATTAAGTATATAGAAGACTTAGTTCACGGTTTTGATTTTGGCAATGTGATCATTGCTTATTGGCGCAGTTATCGTCTAGATGATGATGATTTAAAAAATGCTGCATTGCGTTGGCTGCGAGGAGAATACAGCACTAAAACAGAAGCCAAAGCTGCTTTAGGAGTGCGAGTCATTATTGATGATGATAGTTGGTATGACTACATTAAGCTCATAGCTAAATTTACTGCTGAAATTGGCTATAAAGGACTTTTAGTAGTGTTGGATGAAGCCGCAAATTTATATCAAATTCCCACAACTGTAACTCGCGAAAAAAATTACAACAGGTTGCTAGGAATATTCAACGACACCATGCAATGCAAAGCTGAACACTTAGGTATTTTTATAGGCGGAACAACAAAATTTTTAGAAGATCCAAATCGTGGACTGTTTGCAGATCCTGCTTGGCGAAGACGCACAAAAGAAAGTCGTTTTGTTACTCAAGCTGGCGTACAAGAATTTTTAGGTCCTGTGATGCGGCTCAATCCCTTAAACCAACAAGAAATTTTGTTGCTTTTGCAAAAAATAACAGAAATTCATGCCCTGAATTTTGGTTATACACAGAATTTAAAAAATGCTGATTTAAAAGCATTTGTACAAGAAATTGTCAATCGCTTGGGTGCAGCAGCCTTACTAACTCCAGGCGAAATAATTCGGGACTTTATCAGCGTATTGAATATTCTGTATCAAAATCCCGGCAAATCTTTCCATGAATTAATTCATGGTGCTGAATTTAAACCCACTGTTGTGGGTAAAGACTCCGATACAGATGATGACGTTGCAGAGTTTAGTCTCTAATGTAGAGATAGTGCGATCGCACTTTCAGTTTCAGCTGTCTGTGGGCTTGTTGGTTAGCGATCGCCTACAACTTGAGTGATCTCCACTCATTGATTCAAAGGTTATGTAGGCTACGTTTTTTATTTATAAATTATACCAGAATATACAAGACAAATAATCGTATACTATATACCCTATTGCTAAATTTAAAGTCTTGACGCCTCAATAGCTTTTAGTTTAGCCTTGATCCCTGAATGTTTTTAGCTAAGAACAAGCCTGAGTCAAGTTTTATTGCTGTGTATCACATTGTTAACAAAATAATTGAAAAAGATAACACGAAAATAAAAAAAATCTAAAGCAAAATCCTTCTTGGGGATCGCCATAACCTATATATAAATATGCTTTTTGGTACAAAACAGCATTGATATGTGTATGCAAAATTAGATCATGTGAATAAGCCTTAGAAGGCAACTATATATGAAAAACATTAAATACTTAACTTCTGCTTGTAAATATTGTCGGTATTACCAGCCTGAAGGACGTCGCGGTGGTATGTGTCAACAATTGGGAGCCCCAGTACAAGCTTCTTGGAAAGCTTGCTCTCTAGCATTACCACCCTTTGCTCCTTCTTGGGAGAGATTGGAGGATGTTTGGAGTTTACCAGATGCTACACCAGTCTTAATATCAGAAATAAATAAAACTTTGACTCTTGCAGAGGAAGTAGTTAGTTGTACTTCTGAACAACCAAAAGCCAAGGTAATGATACATTAGCTTTTTACGTTGAACTGGAAGTAGTCAAGTAGTAGAAGCACAACTTATTTATTAATATATTCATCAAGGAAGAACAAAACTGAGACCCTTTCAAATTCGACTTTTCGGATTGTGGTGTAGAAAAAGTGAGTGGCTGCGGTGGAATTTTGGTAAGTCCAAACAAAATTTGCTTTTAATTGATTATGGGTCTAAAAATAACCTTGATATTGAAAAATCGCTCCTTTGATAGAGGAGCGATTTTGTGTAGTTTTAAAGAGTATATTTTGGGTTAGTGGTTGTTTGTTGATTGTTGATTGTTGATGGTTAGTAGTTAGTGGTCAGTGGTTATTCTATACTTCTCACACCCCCTAAACTCCCCATCACCCCATCACCCCATCATTTACTGCTCCAGCTTTCTAATCTGAATGAGCGTATCCTCATAATAATTATTGTTGTTTTGTTGTCGATAAAGCTCTGCGGCTTGTTTAAAATCAGCCAGAGCGCCTTTTTTATCTCCTAAATCACGACGCGTCAGCGCTCTATTGTAGTAAGCATTGGCATACTTAGAATTAATTTTGATAGCTTGATTGAAATCGGCGAGAGCTTGTTGCAAATTCTTCAAGTCAAAGTAGGCTATACCCCGGTTATAATAAGCTTTGTCATAGTCGGGTTTATACTTGAGTGCCTGGTTGTAGTCAGCGATCGCTCCTTGTCTATCTCCCAAGTCAGCGCGAGTTAAACCCCGGTTGAGGTAGGCGTTGGCATATTTGGGATTAATCTTGAGTGCTTGATTGTAATCAGTTATAGCTCCTTGCTTGTCTCCTAATTCATAGCGGGTTAATCCCCGATTGTAGTAAGCTTTATCATAATTAGGACTAAGCTTAATCGCCTGGTTAAAGTCATTGAATGCCCCTTGTTTATTCCCCAAATCATAAAGGGTTAAACCCCGGTAAATATAGGCATCAGTGTAATCAGGTCTAAGCTTAATAGTTTGATTGAAATCATCTAGCGCCTTTTGCGTGTCTCCTTTTTCAGAAAGGGCTATTCCCCGATTGTAGTAAGCAAGGGCATAATTGGGATTAATCTTAATAGCTTGGTTGTAATCATCTATTTCTCCTTGTTTATCTCCTAATTCGTAACGAGTTAAGCCCCGATTGTAATAGGCTTTGTCATAGTTGGGATTGAACTTGATAGCTTGGTTATAATCAGCGAGCGCCCCTTTTTTATCACCTGAAGCAGAGCGGGCTAATCCCCTATTATAATAGCCTTTGTCATAGTTGGGATTGATCTTAAGGGCTTGGTTGTAATCCGCCATAGCGCCCTGTATATCTTTCAATTCATAGCGTGCTAAACCTCGGTTGAGGTAAGCGTCTTCAGCGTTAGGATTAATTTTGAGTGACTCGTTATAATCAGCGATCGCTGCTTGGTAGTTTTTTAATTCATAGTAGACCAAGCCCCGGTTGTAGTACGCATCGTCATGTCTGGGGTTAATCTTGACTGTTTGAGTATAGTCAGCGATCGCCCCTTGTTTATCTCCAATATCAGAGCGGGCTATACCGCGGTTATAGTAGGCATTAGCATATCTAGGATTGAGACGAATTGCTTGAGTATAGTTTGCGATCGCTCCTTGATAATCTTTATTGCGATAACTATCGTAAGCTTTGATAAAGAAATCATCAGCTTTTGGCGCAGTGGGAAGAGTACTATTTCTGGTGTATGAACGCCCTCCTACATCTACCCCAACTGCTACCATTTTTTGCAAAGCCACGTTGATGGTTGTACCTATACCAATTTCTTGTTCGTCAGCCCTACCGTGAACACCTACCAATTCCCCTTTCTCATTTAGTACAGGACCACCACTCATACCATTGAGAGTCTTGTTTTCATAAATCAAGTTATAACCATCACGCTGGGCTGCACCGTTAGCGTTTACCTGTCCTTTGTTGAAAGAAAAGTAAGGGTTAGAAATAGCTGCTGTTTTGGCTGGAAACCCACCTACATATACAGTTGTGGTCGCTGTAGCTAAATCAGAGTCACCGATTTTGGCAACGTTGTAAGGCTTGCTACTACTAAACTCGACTAGTGCTAAATCTAATCCTTGTAGGTGTTTGACGTTATTAACTGTATAACTTTGTTGATCATGTGTAATTACTTGGTATTTTTTACCCTCCTTGACCACATGATAAGCAGTCAGGACTGTGTAACTGTTACCAGAACGTCTAATAATCACTCCTGAACCAGTAGCAGGGGGAGTTTGATCATCCACAATCTGCACTGTAATCTCTTTGCCTATCCTTTCTATTTCTTGAGAAGATAGGGCAGTTGCAATGTGTGGCTGCATCAACACGATAGATGCACCAATTAACATGGATGGAACTGTGTAAAAATACTTAAGATTCATAACCTAATGAATTTAAAGGTCTTTTTATTTACATATTCGCATTAAATAAAATTCTCGTGGTATGGGCAAGATATCTGTCTATAGTTCAGTAGAAAATTAAAAATCTAAAACTGCGATCGCTTATTGATTCCTGTAGGTGCGATCCAAGAACCCCAAATTAATTTAATCTGAGTCTCAACTTCTCTTCAGCTTCAGCATTTATCGTAGCGATAGAGTGACGCAATCTCTATCGAAGCTAGACGGTTTGCCTCATTGTTAAATTAATAAAACTTCATAAATAATAGAAGATGAAAAGAAGACTGCTTTTAGAAACAGGTGGCGTCATCATTGGGGCGCTGTGGTTGTCAAATTATTTAACCAGGAGACCAGAATTTATGGCTACTTCAAATAGTGAAAAATTTGAAATCAATAAAACTGAGGAAGAATGGCGCAAAACCTTAACACCGGAACAGTTTCGTGTGCTGCGTAAGCACGGTACAGAAAGGGCTGGTACAAGTCCCCTAGATAAAAATTATGCTGATGGCACATATGTATGTGCTGGTTGTGGACAGCCACTATTTACATCAGAAACCAAATTCAATAGCGGTACTGGCTGGCCAAGTTTTTACGCACCTATTGAAGGCGCAATTAGCACAACCGTAGACAGGTCATTTTTTATGACTAGGATAGAAGTGCATTGTAGCCGTTGTGGTGGACATTTGGGTCACGTGTTTGAAGATGGTCCTGCACCAACCGGTCAGCGCTACTGTATAAATGGTGTGGCGATGGAATTTGTTCCAGAAGCCTAAAATCTTGGTTTTTTTTAACGCAGAGTAGGCGCAGAGGGACACAGAGTTTTTTGAAGTTCTACAATTACACTTCAGCGCCCATGAACAATCTATCTGCGTCCATCGGTGTTCATCTGTGTACCTTGCGGGAAGCCGCCCTTAAGGGCGTCTACATCGGTGTTCGACATCTAAAAACGATTTTTGTCACAGCTTTGCTTGTAGTAAGAATACTTATTACAAGCATTTTTTTGCTCAAAGCTAATTCCAGATTAAGTTTTGAAAAACTTGCTTTTTCTTACAATTTTCATCGTTTTAAAGTTATATAAAAATTAAGTTGCAAAACTAAATCATGATTAATGATTTAGTCAGCAAATTATCTCAGAGGGGAAAAAGAACGCGATTATGCAATTCATGTATCAATTCCAACTTGTAATTATTTGGTTGTCATCTTTCAAAAACAAGGAGACAGATTATGCGGATTATGATGATTCAACCCAACTATCACTCTGGTGGTGCTGAAATTGCGGGAAACTGGCCACCTAGTTGGGTTCCGTATGTTGGTGGGGCGTTGAAGACAGCCGGCTTTAGCGATATTCGTTTTGTGGATGCTATGACAGATTACATTGCTGATGATGCTTTAGCTGAAATCATCGCCCAGCACCAGCCGGATGTTGTCCTAGCAACGGCGATTACACCGATGATTTACCAGTCCCAAAAAACCCTGAAGATAGTTAAAGAAGTTTGTCCCCAAGCTAAGACAATCATGGGTGGGGTTCACCCTACCTATATGTACAATGAAGTTCTCAACGAAGCACCTTGGGTAGATTATATCATCCGAGGAGAAGGGGAAGAGATTACAGTTAACCTGCTGCAAGCCATAGCTAATGGTACAGATGAGCGCGATCGCCGTCATATTTTAGGTATTGCCTTCCTCGAAAATGGGCAAGTCGTCGCCACACCAGCCCATCCCCCCATTGCCGATTTGGATAGCCTCACCCCAGATTGGAATTTATTAGATTGGAGTAAATATATTTATACCCCTCTCAACGTACGGGTCGCTGTTCCTAACTATGCCAGAGGATGTCCCTTCACCTGCCGTTTTTGTTCTCAATGGAAATTCTGGCGTAAATATCGTTCCGCTACTCCCAAGAGATTCGTCGATGAAATTGAAACCTTGGTGAAAAAACACAAAGTCGGCTTTTTCATTCTTGCCGATGAAGAACCAACCATCAACAAGTCGAAATTTATCGCTTTGTGTAACGAACTAATAGAACGCAACTTAGGCGTTTACTGGGGAATCAATACACGAGTGACAGATATTTTGCGGGATGAGCAAGAACTACCACTGTACCGCAAAGCCGGACTGGTGCATGTTTCCTTAGGGACAGAAGCCGCAGCACAGTTAAAGTTGAATTTGTTCCGCAAAGAAACAACCATTGAACAAAACAAGCGTGCCATCAAACTGTTAAATCAAAACGGCATCGTTACAGAAGCTCAATTTATCATGGGTTTGGAAAACGAAACCCCAGAAACAATCGAACAAACCTATCAAATGGCCTTAGATTGGAAAGCAGACATGGTGAACTGGAATATGTTTACACCTTGGCCATTTTCCGAATTATTTCAAGATTTAGGCGATCGTGTTGAAGTTCGTGATTATTCTCAATATAACTTTGTCACGCCAATCATGAAGCCAGAGGCAATGGAACGGGAGGATGTCCTCAAAGGAGTACTGCGGAACTACGCCCGTTTTTACCTACGCAAAACCTTTGAATACTGGTTTGTCAAAGATCCATTTAAACGCAAGTATCTTTTAGGTTGCTTAAAGGCATTTGTGCAAACAACTCTCAACAAACGGTTCTACAACCTCAAGCGAGTTAAGTATAATGGACTACAAACCAAGATAGAACTAGGCTTTGATGAGTCGAAAATACTCACCCGCGAACAAATTGCTCAGCGTCAGCAACAACATCCAGAACTGATGGCGGATGTAAATTTTACAGGTAACATTTCCGCGTGCGGCGCACCCAACGATCTGCCAAAGTATGATTAAGTAACAACACTTATAAAAAAGTTATAATTAATTTGTGTGTATCTGTGTGTATCGGTGTTCGACTACTAAAAAATCTAGCGGTTGGCGATGTCATCAAGTAAAGGAAAAAAAACGAACACTCATGGAACACAGATGAACACCGATTCATTGCTAACGCATAATCCATCTGTGTGTATCTGTGTGTATCGGTGTTCGACTACAATGCCCACTCCACCCTTACGGGAAGCCCTCCGGGTTCGCCGGGTGACGCCACGTGCTACAACTGTTGGAACCCCCAAGGGCGCAGTGGCTCCTTTATGCCGGGGAAAGAGTCCACCTCCCCATCTCCCCATCACCCCACCTCCCCAACTAACATCCAATTAAATTCCAAAAATACCCATCTGGTGCGACAAAGGAAAAACTAGGTTCTCCAAATTCGTTTTCGGCAATATTTGTAAATTTTTGTACATCACTAGCTTTAATGCGATCGCAAAACTGATGAAGTTCTCGTACTCTGTAGGTGTACAAACACATTCCCAAACTGCCTGGTTGTGCTGCTTCATAGCGAGAATCTAGATTTATAGAACCAGGAAAGCGAATAATATAAAGTCTGCCACTACGCGCTGCCATCATGTTAGTTATGGAAGAGCGCGGATCATCAAAGGCGGTGACAAAAAACCTTTCACCTGGCTGGAGATCAAAAATTTCTCGACTAGCTAGGGATGATTCATAGCTAGTCTCGACATCATCACGCACCCGCAACAAACCCAAAACTTCCTCATAAAACTTCAATGTTTCTTTGCTGTCATCTTGAATTACCATTCCCATGTGGGTAAACTGACTGGTCTTGAGAGGAGAATTGAGATCAATGCTGCCGTAATCAGGGAGTGTATAACCAAACCTTTGAAAAAAAACTTGTCGTGTGAATGGTTGTAGCAGCAGCATTTCTCGTACTCCCACCATCGTGTCAACAAAAGGACGGGTTTTCCTTTCCTTGTGATAAATAACTTCCCAATGGGGACGGGTGAACCAGAGCGGCCAACCAGCTGCTTTTGCCTCTTCTACGTGATTTAAGATATTTATAATGTCGGCGGTTAAAGTTGTTGCCCAACGATTACCCTTCACTTTCATTGATCCCATCTTTAACCCGTTATTTGTAGGGTTTTGCCAAATCATCAGACGAATCAAACCATGATCTGCATTCTGGTGGTAAAGGCGAATTGATCGTAAAGCTGAGTCAACACCATACAATTGCTGAGCTATCGTTGCTGATAATTTACCTTCTTCACCAATGCGATAACCAAATTGCTGCCAATACTGAATCGCCGAGATGGGTTCTGGGACGCCAATACATACTTCATAGATGCCTTCGATTATATTTTGTTGTCCCTGATTCATATTTTTATATACGTATGCAACAAATAGTTAAGTTGAATCAACCTTGAGCAAAGATACCTAGGTTTTTTTAAAAGTAGGGCTATTTTGAGCTTTGAGGTGTCATTTTGATTGTCGCTGTTATCGACCACCAGCGAGTTTTGAGGCAATGTGTTTTCCTTAGTTTCTCCATTTTCCCTTAGTATCTTCAACCTACGATTGTAAACATTAAACTTTTCTTAAACTAACTACTGTATTTTCCCTAAAGAAAAGGTTAAAAAAATTACAGATATGTTTTTCACAAGGATAAAATTTACGCATCTACCCTAAGAATGATGTTTTGGCTACTGAGTTCTCAACTATTTTTCTAACTATTATGAAAAAAGGTGGTTGCAGTGTATCAGGAATGTGGACATTACTATCTATGTCAACTAAAACTGGCCTGGCTGGATGCTACATCCAACTCTGCGATCGCCTTTGCGTATAACTTGATTCCGATCATAGTTGTTTATTCTGCTCGTAAGCGGCAAGATTTGCCCTTTCAGTGGATATACCGTTTAATTACAACACTAGCTGTAATTGGTATTACCATTTATCTGATAGAGGCTTGGATGTTCTGGCGTTCGCAGTATTGGTTGCTGGGATTATTCAAAGCGATCACGGCTTTTGGTTTATTGTGTGCAATGATCCTACTAGTGCGATCGCTTCCCAAAGTTCTGACTATTCCTAATTTAACAGAACTAAAGCAAGCCAATCACCAGCTTGAGTTGGAAATCAAAGAACGCCATTTTGCAGAAGAAGCGTTACGGGAAAGTAAAGAGCGCTTTCATAACGCCTTTGACCATGCAGCTATTGGCATGGCATTGGTAGGGTTAAATGGTAGTTGGCTACAAGTTAATCATTCTTTGTGTGAAATTGTTGGTTATTCAGAAGCAGAATTACTTTCTAAGACTTGCCAAGAAATCACCCATCCAGACGATTTAGATACTGACTTTGAATACGTGCGTCAACTACTGACTGGTGAAATTCGCTGTTACCACATGGAAAAGCGATACATACACAAGCTTGGACACGTGGTATGGATTATGTTAAGTGTATCGCTAGTGTGCGACATCCATGGTCAACCCCTATACTTTATCACTCAGATTCAAGATATCACTGAGCGCAAACGGGTTGAACAAACTTTACAGCAGCAGGCTTATATTTTTGAAAATATCTCTGATGGCGTGATTGTAACTGATTTATCGGGTCGCGTGATAGACTGGAACCGACCTGCCGAAAAGATGTTTGGCTACAGCAAAGCAGAAGTATTAGGTAAAAACCTCGGCATATTGCATAAACCAGAAGAGTCGGCTGTACTCACACAAAAAATCATAGACGAGTTGCACACTGCCAATCGTTGGGCTGGCGAAATAAATTTTGTTCGCAAGGATGGAACAGAAGGGGTATGCGAAACAGTATTTGTACCACTGTATAACGAACATGGTCAGCCTACTGCCACCATTGGCGTCAACCGCAACATTACAGAACGCAAACAAGCAGAAGCCGCTTTGCAACAAGCTAATGAGCAACTTACCTCTTGGGTGCAGCAACTTGAACAACGCAACCATGAAATTGCTCTACTCAGTCAAATGAGTGATATTCTCCAAGCTTGTCTCACAGTTGAGGAAGCATATAAAGTAATTGCTCAGTTAATCCAGCCTTTGTTTCCCGAGACATCAGGTGGAGTGTTTATTATCAGTTCCTCCAAACACTTAATCGAAGCTGTGACTACTTGGGGAGACTCAACTCTTGCGAGTAAAAAAGTATTTTCACCCAAGAACTGTTGGGCTTTACGACGGGGGCGATCGCATTTTTCCACAACTGACGATCACAGTTTACACTGTAGCCACATTGAAGAAGACTTATTTGGAGGCGAAGCTCTATGTGTACCAATGATGGCTCAGGGTGAAGCTTTAGGTATGCTGCATTTCCATTCCCCACAAACAGGACAACTAACAGCAGCCAAACAACAATTAGCCTCTGCGGTTGCTGAACGTATCGCCTTAGCTTTAGCTAACTTAAGACTCACTGAAGCTCTACAACAGCAAAGTATCCGTGATCCTCTTACAGGTTTATTTAATCGCCGCTACTTAGAAGAATCTTTAGAACGAGAAATCAGCCGAGCCGAACGCAGTCACAAACGAGTAGGCATCATTATGATGGATGTCGATCATTTTAAAAGCTTCAATGACAGATTTGGTCATGAAGCCGGTGATATCGTATTGCGCGAACTGGGTGGATTTTTAAGAAAACAAATTCGCAAAGCAGACATTGCTTGTCGCTACGGCGGCGAAGAAATTATGTTGATTTTACCAGAAACTTCTTTAGATGTTTGTCAAGAAAGAGCCGAGCGAATTCGGCAAACAGTGAAACATTTAGACATACAATATCAACGTCAGAAACTTGGCTGCATTAGTTTGTCATTGGGAATAGCCATGTATCCAGAACATGGTTTAACAGGTACAGCAGTCATTGAAGCTGCCGATGCTGCTTTATATATCGCCAAAAAAACTGGACGTGATCGCGTCGTCATGGCTCAATCTCAGGTGAGTGTGTATTGA
>NZ_AJLL01000002.1 GCF_000317225.1 Fischerella thermalis PCC 7521 | reverse complement strand
ACCATCTGCCGAGTTATCAATTTTTCATTGTTCACTGATAATTGATAACTATTTACTGATTTAAACCACCTCAAAAAGAATCGATTCAACAGAGAGTTTCTCTTGCAGTTTAAATTTCTACTTAACCTCAGCGATGAGAAATTAAACAAACTCTGCGCCTTTTGGTGTTCCTGGAGGATAGGCTTTCCATTTGAGATAAAAGTGTAGGATTGGTGGTGATACCCTTTACCCAACCCCTACGCTTGACAAAATGCCGTGACTTACACCCCTACACCCTTTTTCTGTAATTGCAACTCTATGCGATCGCCTGATTTGGCTTCTATTACCTGGGTGGAAAGATTGTTTTTTGCCAGTAAAGAACGGAATTCTTCAATGTTTCCCTTGGTTTGCAAGAATTTTGTTAGGAATCCTGTAAACTTCACATCACCTCCAGCTGCTGTAGGTAGCATAACTTGGGGTTGCAACCATTGAGCTAATTCTAAAGCGTTTTTACCACCCCTGATAAATGACCCGACTATCGGTAAAGTTAAGTCAACAAGTGGAGTAATAACAACATCAATGGGGGCTACTGCTTTCAGCGAAGGGGAATGATATCCGTGTGGTTCGTAGTAAATAGTCAAGTTACTTGCTAATTCTTTGAGAAGATAACCATTTTCTACTAAAGTGGGGCCGATGGGCGAACCAGGAAATGCTTTGATTTCTACACTTGTATTTAAAGTAAAGGTTTCCCCATGAGTAAGTACTGTGATTTGGGTGTAACCTAGCTGCTGTACTACCTTAGCAGCGTTAGGAGAAGCTACCACTGGAATATTATGATCAAGTTGCTTAAGTGTTGGAGGATGGGCATGATCTTCTAGCCCCTGAGACAACAAGATTAGGTCTATATTCTCTGGGATGGGGTGATCTTGAGTTCGATAACCTTTAAAAAACCAATCTTGATTAGCGAAAGTTAACGTATCTACTAGCCAAGGATCAAGTAGTATCCGTTGTCCTCCAATTTCGATCAGCCAGCTGTTACTGTCTAAGTATGTTAATAGCATGTTAATTGCACGACTTCTATAAATTAATACTTGTCTTTAATCTATTATGAATCGTGTTAACTGACTTAATTAACCTTAGGGTCATGGCACCTAGGTGACGAGTAAAGACAGAAAATTTACTTAAAGAATATAAAAAATTTATTTGCCTACTTAATTTTAGTCGCAATCTATAATACTATTCAGAAAGTGCCAGGGTAGTACTACTATTATTGAAAGGAGCTACCAAAATGAGGATTGGCTTTGAGAAATTTTTAGGTATTTGTTTGTTTTTGTTTGTTTAGTTATAGTGTGTCTACTATTTTCACTATTCCATCGGATTAGCATATCGTATATGAAACATAGTATTTCAACGATGTTTCAGTGATATTGAAACTCCTTGAATATTCAGCACTAAATATTTCTAAACATTGTAGGCACCAGGTAACGATATCTGAAAAGTTAGAATTTAAATCGGTTCAAAATATATGCTGAAATATGCTGATGAATTAAAGTTGAATATAGACTCAACTTTGCAAGAGTTACCCTTGTGGGAAGTGGAGGTTGATCTGAATTGTTTTGGCAGTGATTTAATGAAACCGTTTAAAGATGAGCCTCTATTACCAGGAGTAATGATAACTGATAATCGTCGATATGTTGGCATGATTTCGCGGCGCAAATTATTTGAATATATTAGTCGTCCTTTTACTTCAGAACTATTTTATAATCGCCCAATAGCAATGTCCCTAAAAATTTTGCAAATAGAAGAGGGATTTGTGATATCTGAGACAACTTCTATAATGGAAGCGACTTATTTATCTTTGCAGCGATCGCCCGAACTTGTCTACGAACCAATAATAGTCAAAGCAGCATCAGAAAAGAATCGGTTACTTGACTTTCACCAGTTATTGTTAGCCTATTCTCAAATTCATGTTATTACACTTGCTAATTCAGCACAAACACAAGAACAAACAAAAATACCGGACAAAGATTTTCATGAACTTCAGCACCTCCAGATTCAATTATTACATCAAGAAAAAATCAAAGCCTTAAGGCAAATAGTTTCTAGCATAGCCAATGAAATCAACAACCCTGCTAATTTACTTGCCGGTAAATTAATTCACGCCAGCCGCTATATCCAACAATTACTCGAGGTAATTAAACTCTACCAACAGTACTATCCCCAACCAACAACCGAAATTCAACGAGTAATTAATCAATTTGAATTAGAAAATCTTACTACCGATCTTTCTAATCTGACATATTCAATGAAAGCAGGTATTGATCGCATCAGACAATTTATCCATGCTCTACAAAACTTTTCGACAGAGGAATCTGAAAAAATATTAGTCGATATTCATGAGACCATTGATAGTACATTAATTCTGTTACAAAGTCGTTTCAAATCTAATGCACACGGTCAAAATATAACCCTGATTAAAGAATATGCAAAACTACCTTTGATAAAGTGCTACCCACAGGAACTGAACATAGCTTTTATGAATATTATTAGTTATGTGATTGATGCGTTGGAAGAAGTTAATGATTCATGGGTAAAAGCTAACAAGCTGGACAACACTAATTATTTATCCCCAACCATTCGTATTTGTACTCATCTATTGAACTCAACTATAGCCGTAGTTCATATTGCAAATAATGCTGTCGGTATCACAGAAAAAGTTAGTAAAAAGTTTTTTGATCCCTTGTTTTACACTAAATCTACTGGTAAATTAACCGAATTAGAATTATCTACGAGCTATGAAATAATAGTTGAAAAACATGGTGGTCAAATAGAATGGATTTCTGGGTTAGAACAAAGCACTGAATTTATCATTAAACTTCCAATTTAGAACTTGACTCTGACATTGAGCATTTTAGGGATAAAAATCCAATCCGATATGATAATCTGAGATTTATTTTCTGTGTAGTTACTATGAATCGTGTGTTTCGGCGATATCATCGCCAAATTGCGATCGCTTTGTGTTTGCCTTTATTTTTGACAATGCTTACAGGTGTAGGCTATACCATTGTTGATGAATGGTTCGGTCAAGAGCAATTAGGTGCATTTATCCTCAGTCTACACACTCTGGAAATTATTCATTTAGAAAAAATTTATCCTCTTTTGAATGGTTTAGGATTACTAGGATTATTAATTACCGGTTTAAGTATGACAGGTTTATTTCGCAAAAGTTCAGATAGGTGAGGGGAGATGGGGTGATGGGGAGTAATGTAGAGACGCGCTGTTTGAAGCGTCTGGGAGTGGGGGAGCCAGCGCGGTCTTGTTGGTTTCCAACAAAGAGCGACTGGCGTGGAGTGTGAGGAGTGTGTAGACACGCCTTCTTCGGCTTCCCGTAGGGTGGAGTAAAATAACTAACCACCAACTACTAACTACTAACTACTAACCACCAACCAACAACCAACAACCAACTAATGACAAATGATTATTAATTATGTCTTCTGACATCTACGCGATCGCACATATCGGTGATTTTAAACTTTTTGTTGGGGAAGCCAGCAAACTCAGCCAAAAATGGCCACCTATGCTTGTTCAACTCAATAGCGGTACATTTCCTCATGCAATGTTGCAGCAGGTATGGGACATAGAAGGTGGTAAGCGCCATTTTTCGTTTCACACAAAAGCAGAGATTATCAGTGATCAGGATATTTTGGGTATAGAAGAATTTTTGGCAGAAGCTGCGAAATAGCTAACAGGAATTGTGTACAGCAGAACAATCCTTGATTTTGGATAAGTTGGTGTTTCCAGGGAGGGGTTCTCGAGAGGGATTTTGACTGCGCCAGCATCCGAGTGCAGAGGTTCGCAGAGAATAGACATGAACAACTACAAATAATACTTAGTTTCTTAAAAATCTAATTGTAAAGGGATAGCGGTAATGCTGACCTTTATAAGCTTTAACGGAAGCAAAAATTACTAAAATTAATTGGACTAATAATAATATAGATACCAGTATAATTAACACTATTAATAAAGTATTTAAAGTAGATTCTAGTTGTTGAGCAGGCACATTGTTTGTGAGGGCAATACCACAGGTTGTAAAAACTAGAAATAAGGAAACTATGATTACAACTAAAGTATAAACTGTCAGCGACATTTGAAAGTTTAAGGATTCTTTGCCTTGAAAATCGATCCACGGATCTTGTGATTTTTTCCATTGCCAAACTACCAGTGGTCCAAGGATATTCAACAAAGGCAAATATACAGGTATACCAATAAATACTAAAAAAATTAGTGGAATCCACAACAAAGCCGAAAGATGACACAGCATCGCCCAAATACGTATTTGCTTGTTGCTGTTTTCTCTCATGGTTATTGACTTGATGTGGATTTATATAAAAAACTTATCGGTGTATATATGTGTTCGCTTTTCTACAACTAAATTTCTTGCTTTACAGAATGAGTCCACATTAGAGGTTATATGTAAAAAAAGTCAAGACTCAAATCTAAGGATTTCTAGTTTATAGCTGTGGAAATCGCAATTTAATAGTATATATATTAACCAACACAAAATGCTTATTGTCCTAGCAGGAGTGGGCTTTCATTAACCAGAGTGGTTGTTGTCCAAAGCTTTGCTTGAGGTGCAAAATCTTCTTGTAACGACAGCAAAACTGCACTCAAGCAAAGTTTATTTAGATAAAGACTACTGAAAAGCCAAGCTTGGTTGGGGTTGAAGACTGTGCAGAAATTTTCTATTTGTGCGATCGCAATTTGAAAACTGTCTGCTAGCTGCTACTGGCTACTAGCAATGCTTTCCAAGTGTTTTGCACTGTGCGATCGCAAGTTTCTTTCTAACTATGTCTAATAATTTGAAATCAGGATGTTGCTATTAAAAAACTTAACAAATCAAGGCTTTATGTAGAAAGCCAAGATACTAGGAATATAAGGTTAGCAGACTATTTTTATACTGTTGATATCATGATATCAACTTCACAACGTTTAAGTAGAACATTATATAATTTTTTCCGAAAATTACCATTGAACTCTTGTAGTATTAGCATAAACTTAGGGTTACCAGGTGAGTCTTATGTTCCCTCAAAGATTTCATGCCTTAACTGGCAAAAAATGGTTTGTCAAATTGGCTTGGGTGATGGGGATTATTGGTGTCACAACCATGATTAGTTCTCCTGTATTGGCTAGAAGATTCTATGGCTTTGCCTTTTTGCAACCTTCTGCTTATCGCAACTATCCTTATCGCAACTCTAACAGTACCATTGCTGATACTCTTGCTAAGGATGGGAAATATGCTAATCTGGTTGATGAATTGAAAGAAGCTGGTCTTTTCGACACACTGAAAAAGCCAGGTTATTTCACAATTTTTGCTCCGACTGATAATGCCTTTAATTCTTTAGATAGTAACGTCTTCAAGCAATATAGCCAGCCCGAAAACCGTGTTAAAGTTTTGAAATATCACATGATTGTTGGCGAAATCACTCCTGAGCAAATCAAAACTGGAGTACTCAAAACTCTAGAAGGCAGTGAACTTAGAATTACCGAAGATGCTAATGGCGAAGTCAAGGTAAATGAAGCTAAAGTCTACCACCCTGCCACAACTACTACAAATGGTGTGATTGTACAAATCAACGGACTACTGATACCTTCTGATGTTAACTTCTAAGCTTTAGCAAATTTTGCTTAATATTATTCAAAGCGTCCCCCTGCTTAGTTTTTCTTAAAGCAGGAGGATTTTTACTTGATATCATGTTCGCTTGAATACTTATACTGTTGCGTAGGCTGGTAATAGGTAATGGGTAATGGGAAAAACCAATACCCAATGCCCAAAAACGAAGCATAATATTGTGAGCAATTAGCCGAACTTGATATTATTGCCAGTTACCTACAACAACAAATGGCGCCCAGAAATGGGGATTGCTGTATTGCTGATCATTAAGCAAAGCTAGTTGTGCTTGCTGGAGTGCTTGCGCTTTGTTGATTTTAGTCTTTTTAGCTTGTTCTAACTGACTATACAAATTACCCATGAATTTGGCAGTACTTTCATCTTGCACTGACCATAATGTTGCCATTGTACTGCGCGCACCAGACCGTACTGCTACTCCTGCAAGTCCTAAAGTAGCACGTTGATCACCAATTGCTGTTTCACAAGCACTGAGAACTAATAATTCTATTGGTCTACGGGAAGTTAGTGTGTTGTTTCGCAGGAGATTACCTAACTGTTTAACGTTCATGCGTTGATCCCAAAATAGAATAAAGGTATCGTCAGCGATCGAACTAAATTGAGCATGAGTTGCTAAGTGAATGATCGAAACATCAGAATTGAGAATTTGGTTTTGAACCTCTTTGGTGGTAAATTTTTCGTCGAGGAGTGACTTACTTGCAACTCCTAAATCTTCGATTTGTTTGAGTTCTTGTCGTACTTGAGGCAGTTCTTTAAAGCCTTCACGTGGTTTACTTATTCCTGCTGTGATGGCTTTGATATTAATGTCTGTTAATGGTTTGGGGTTAATTAGCTGCAAACCAGGAGTTAAGGCAATGGCGTATTTTTGTAATAAATATTGTTTGCCATCGTGCAATACAGACATGGGAATATTTCTTAATTTTTCATCCAAAACAAACACCAAGGTTTTAATTTTGTTGTTTTCTAAATCTTGTTGCAGAGGTCGAATCAGCCAATCGTATACTTTTTGGTAATAAGGCAGGGACTGTTCAAGCTTAGTTTCAGGAGATTTGAGAAAAGCCTGTATTTGTTCTACAGTTTCTTCTACTTCTTGTTTTTTAAGTTTGGTACTGTAAAGACGTGGTGGTTGTTTTGGTAGACTGAGAATTACTTCTAATCTTTCTACATTTGCATTTGATTGTTGTTGGTTGGATAAAATAATTGGATAAACAACTGCGGCGTTTGTGTCTAATTGATCGATGGGTTTGGAGTTTGTTTCTACACAGGCTTCACGGAAAAAGTTATTGAGTTCAGCCAATTGTAGAGATTCCAGCACATTTCTTGCTTGAGTTAATCGTTTTTGGCTTTCCTGTTCTTTTTTATCTGCTTTTAAGGATTGAGCATACTCCAATTCCAGTTCGACTAGTTGGCGATAAACCGGTTCTACGCTAGATCGAAAAGAAAACTGGACTTCTGGATTAACTGCTACTAAATCGCTACGTAATGATTGCAGAGCATTATAAGCTTTGGTGTAAGCTGCGATCGCATCTGGTATATCCCCTTGGGCTTTACGTATCCTGCCCAGTTGCCAGAAATACTGATAGGATATGTAGGGTGATTCTAGGCTAGAAACTACATTCAAAGCTTGTCTAGTAAATTTTTCGGCTTGAGATAAATCCTCTTTACTACCTCTTTGCTCATACAGCGCACCACGATTTCCTAGTGCATAGGCTTCAGCTTGTTTGTCTCCTAAATTTTTGGCTTGGGTGGCGGCTTCGGCTAAAGTTTTGTCAATTTCGTCAAAACTTGGCAGTTGCGAGTTTTGCTTTTGTTGGGAGTTTTCGGGTTGAATTAGTTCTGCTAAGCTTTGAGCATAGTTTATTTGCTCGTAAATTCCTGTCCGACTAGGAGAAAATTTTAAGTCTTGAGGATTTAGAGATAACCAAAAAGCTTTTGCATCTTGATATTTTTCTGGGTCATATTTTCCCTGTTTTAACAAGAGGCTAAGGTGATTTAGTTGTGCTTGTTGGCGCGTAGTTGGTAAAGTGGTCAGCTTTGCTGCTTGCATATAAGCATCTACTGCTTGTTGGTAATAAGTTTCTCTTCTACGGCGTACCCTTTCATTTTCGGCTAAGGTTTTAGCTGTATTACCTATACTGAGATAAGTGGCTGCTTGCTCTTGAGGAGAGTTTAATTTTTGGGCTAGGATTAAACTGCTGTCTAAGACGAGTTGAGACTGTTCTGGCTGACCAATAAAACGTAGTAATTCACCCAGGCTTCTCAAGCCTATAACTTTGGTTACAGAAGGAGATTCACTGGTAATTTTTTGGAGTTTTGCTGTTAACTCTTCTGATGATAATTGGCTAAACTCTTGACAATCGCTAACTCCAAGTTCTTGATTAAATACTTCTAATAAAGTCTTGCAAGCACGGGGAAAAAGACCCATATCTTGCATAACTTGACTCTGGTTGATTTGATTTTGTGCTAACTTGGCAGGTTCTTTAATCTGACTGTAGATTTTAGCAGCTTGTTGCCAACTCTCAAGGCTTTGTGTAAATTGTCCAACTTCTTTTTGTAAATAGCCTTGAATATCTAAAGCCTGCGCTAAAATTTTCTGTTTGTCTTGACTTTGGGGCTGAGTTTGTAGCAACACTAAACTTTGTTGATTGGCTTTTGTGGCTTTCTCCCACTGTCCAAGTTGTTGATAAGTCAATGAGAGATTACTCAAAGCCATTGCTTGATTTAAATTATCTTTTTGGGCAGAAAACGCAGACACTGCTTTTTCCCACACAACTGCTGCTTCTTGCAGTTGACCAGAACGGTATAACTGAGTAGCTTGGTTAACTAGCTGTTGTGCATCTGACTGAGTCTGCACAATTTGAGTTGTTTGTGAAACCTTCGCAATTACAGGTGGTGCTGTAGACGCAAACATAAATAGCAAAACAGCCAGAAATAGCGATCGCTTATGATAAATTCTTTTGACTTGATTAGTTAAATTACGGTTAAATACGCCTTTATTTGGTTTCATATTATACTCCAAATAATATTGTTAGTTGTTGGTTGTTGGTTAGTGGTTAGTAGTTGTTCACTACCCCTCACACTCCCCATCACCCCATCACCCCATCACCCCACCTTCTTCAAAATGGTGCAGGACAAGACGCACTTACTTGGTTTGTACGCTGAGGATTAGAGGCATTAGGATCATAGGCTGTGAGAACCACTTCGCCTTTTTCGTTAAATACCCATCCTTGGGCAGGAACAATTTGCTTACTTGTAGATTGGTTCGTAGGTTGATTAATAGTTGCACTCTGGGAATTGCTACTACTGTTAACAGGCTGTAGCAAATCAACACGAATGTTGTCACTGCTGAAGTTGTTGTTTGGGCTGGATGGCAAACCACCGCGTCCAGTGATGATAAATGAACTGCCAGAACCTTTCTGACAAGGATTCTGGGCAATTTGATTGCTTGGATCTGTGAGGTTTTCTGGTAATTCAACTAATCCTTGACTGGGGTCTACATCTGCGGTGTCGATTTGAACTGTACCACTTAAATCCGGACTTGCTCCTGTGGCTGTAATGTCACTTTCAGGGGTGCGTTGTCTGCGGAATTGAGTACCAAAGATAGCATCAGCCCTAATAAATACACTACCTCCAGGGCCTCCTTTAGCATCGGCGCTAATATCACTATTTTCTAAAGCGACGAGGTTGCCAGTGTCTATCGTTATATTTCCACCTGTAGCTGTACCTGTGGCGTTAGTGGTGATGTTGCTGTTACGTCGTAAAATTAGGTCACGCGATCGCAACGTCACGTTACCTTGACCACCTCTTGTATCAGCAGCAATTAATGCCTGGTTGTTTAGCCGGATGTCTTTCGCTGTGGTAATTTCTATGTTACCTGCTTGGCTGTTCTCAACATCACTATTTGTAAAGAGTTGAGCGTTATCAAGCAAAAACGAATTGGCGTTTATTTTAATACCACCAGCATTTCCTAAACTAGATGTGCTAGCAAAAAGTCGTCCCCCATCTTTAACAACTAGTGGCCCTTTTGTGATGATTTCAATATTGCCACTATTGCCTCTTCCTCCCGTTTCCACATTACTGAAAATACCACTATTAACGCCATTCTCACTGATGCCTGTGATTGTAATGCCGTCGCTAACATTCAGCTTTACATTGCCAGCATTGCCGATCCCACCAATATCTATATCAAATAAGTTAAATAAACCGAATATATTATCGATTTCTGCTCTTGATAAATCGTTGATGTCAGATGATTCAAATAAACCACGGACAAAGGTATTAAGTTGACCTCCATTGGTCAATGAAAGAGACCTAGCGGTGATATTGATTTCTCCACCTTTACCTATGCCTCCTATTTCTACGTTACTGAAAGCTGCGCTGGGAAATCCTACAATTTTATCTGCGCCGTCAAAAGAAACAATATCTCTAGCTGTGATTGTGATATTACCTGCATCTCCCCTACCAGCAGTACTAGCAAAAATTTGTCCGCCATCGGTTACAAATAGTGAACCTGTGGTGATATCTATATTGCCGGCGTTACCTATTGCTCCTTGTTCCACACTGCTAAAAATCCCGCTGCGACTATAAACGCCATTGGATTGACGTATGTCACTTACTCCCGAAATATCAATTCTATCGTTGACATTTAGTTGGACATTTCCAGCCTTGATAACCCTATCAGGTTGAGTACTAAGATTATTACGAACTGATGTATTGAGTTGGGCACCATTGGTCAATGATAGTGAGTTTGCATTGATAATGATGTCTCCACCTGTGCCTGTACTTGCTGCTTCCACACTACTGAAAGCTGCACTGGGATTTCCCTGGCTATCTTTGCCATCAAAAGAGACTATACCATTGGGAGCGTTAATAGTTACATTCCCTGCATTTCCTGTGCTATAGGTGTTGGAATTTAGTTGTCCACCACCACTGATAAAAAGTGATCCTGTGGTGATATCAATATTGCCGGCATTGCCTGTAGAGCCAGTCTCTACGTTGCTAAAGATAGCACTGCGAATGCCAAAGTTACCGATTCCTGCAATATCAATCCGATCGCTAATATTTAATTTCACATTCCCAGCATCACCTATACCACCAAGATTTATGCCATCTGTACCCCGAACCAAGGTATTCAGTTGACCTCCGTTAGTCAATGAGAGTGATCTGGCAGTAATATTAATATCTCCCCCCTTGCCTTGGCCTCCTGTTTCTACGGTACTGAAGGCTGCACTGGTGGTTAATCCCCGTTTTTCTGTACCATCAAAAGAGACAATACCATTAGGAGCATTGATTGTGATATTGCCTGCATCTCCTTTGCCAAAGGTGCTAGCAGACAATACTCCTCCATTCTTGACAAAAAGTGATCCTGTGGTGATTTCAATATCGCCAGCATTACCTGTTGACCCAAGATCTACACTACTAAAAATACCACTGTTGGCGTAACGACCATTGGGGTCAAGTATGTCACTTGCTCCAGAAATCTCGATCGCATCACTGATATTTAACTTCACATTTCCAGCTTTAGGTATATCAGTGGGATTGGTGTTAATTCCATTACGGATAAAGGTATTTAGTTGACCTCCATTGGTTAAAGAAAGTGATTTAGCTGTAATGTCGATGTTTCCACCATCACCAGTGCCGCCAGTTTCTACGTTGCTAAAAATTGCACTCGGTAATCCTTGATTATTTGTACCTTGAAAAGAGACTGTACCATTAGGGGCATTAATAATTACATTTCCTGCATTCCCCTGACCAAAGGTACTTGAATTTAATTGCGAACCGTCAGTTGCAAAAAGTGAGCCTGTTGTAATGTTGATGTTGCCAGCATTAGGCAAACCCTTATCTCCTACAATTCCAGTAGTATTGGTAAATACTTGAGTACCATTTTGCAAAGAAAGCGATCGCGCATTAATGACAATATCGCCTCCCAGTCCTGTACCAATTAAATCAACACCGAAGTCATCTGAGCGACCAGCAACAGAAGTACTGATTCTAGCAGCATTAAATACAACATCTGCGTTGTCTGCATCAATGATGATGTCTCCTGCATTCCCAGATGCATAAGTAGCAGCTTGCATGATGGAACCGCTGTTTATAGAAACAGATTCAGAAGCTTTAATACGGATATTACCAGCATTTCCTGACCCAGTTGTGGAAGTAGCTATTTGTGCAAAATTTTCTAAAGTCAGTGATGGTGTATCGATAACAACATCATTACCACTTCCAGTCGCAAAAGCTCCCACTACACTACCAAAACCGCTCCCTAATTCTGGCAATCCTTGCAAGAATATTTTATCTGTAGCTGTAACATTTACTCTTCCGGCATTTCCTTGCCCAAAAGTTGCAGAACCGATTGCAAAACCACCAATTCCTTCCAAGGTCTTAGTGTTAATGATGACATTTCCTGCATTACCAATTGCTGAGCTTTGGACTAAATTGCTGATTTCCGTAGAGGAGTCAGCATTACCCGTGATTGTAAACTTGTCTGTAGTATTAATGACAATGTCACCCGCTTGAGCATTAGGATTGCCAAAACCCGATAAGATGCCAGCAAACAGATTACTACCCCCAGAAATATCGAAATTACGGGCATTGATGGCTATGCTACCTCCTCCGTCACCAAGTACAGCTACTGTACTACCGTTGTTAATTGTGACATCTGCTCTAGTCACACCATTAGGAAAACTTAAGCTACCATCAGCGTTTAATCCAACTGTTCCGGCTTGTTTTAGTCCCCCTAACTCAACTCTTCCTCCTGCTGCTAATACTGTGCCGTTGTTGAAAACAACATCACCACCAAGCAAAGCGAAGGTTTTTGTGGGTGCTACTATCAAACCAAAAAAATCACCGTTGATATTTTGAACTACAGATTGATTAGTAATACTGCCGGGATTATCCCGAAATCGCAAGCCGATAGGAATATTGATGGTTAACTGGGGAACTGGTTGCGGGTTGCTAGCACTGAATTCAAAGTTGTCAAATAATACACTATCGGCTGTACTGCCAAAAAATGAACCACCACGCAAATCCAGACTTGCATTCGGACCAAAATCAATCCCATTTGGATTAATTAAAAATAGATTGGCGTTACCTAAAACACCAAGCGTCCCTTGAATATTAGAGCGATTACCACCTGTGACTCTGGTAAGAATATCGGTAATCCCAGTCGGATTGGAAAAATAAGCTCCCCTACCTGCATCAACGTTAAAATCTTGGAAAGAATGAAATAAATTTGACCCGCGAGTTGCACCACCAGTAATTAAATCAATTCCATCAACAACATTAGGATTCACAACAGAACTTTCAGCACCTAAGCTGGTATCTGGGGTAAGTTGGGCTGTAGCTTTGTTTATAGGTGCAAAACTGCCCAAAGTAATTAAGGGCAAGGCGAACCAAATCAGCGATCGCCAATTATATTTTCTTTGGTATTTTTGATTACAGACGAGCGATCGCTTTTGATTTTTTAGGTAGAAACTATCTAAAATCGGTAGCATTGAAACACCTTAGTGATAATACTCTGGGCAATTTATATCAACAAATACTTATCTATCAATTCACAACTGTTAACTGATACTGATTTACAAATGTGCAGGACAGGCTACAGTTGTTGTGGAATTACGTTGAGGAATATTACCTGTAGGGTCATAGGCTGTCAGAACCACCTCACCTTTGCTGTTAAATATCCATCCTTGCGCAGGTATAATATCACGCCCAGCAATGGGAAAAGTTTTTGGTTGATTAATGTTTGCACTCTGAGAATTTTCTCCAGAAGTAACAGGCTTGACTAAGTCAACGTGGATATTATCACCAGTCAGAGTTTCATTAGGACTAGGTGGGAAACCACCCCGTCCTGTGACGATAAATTCACTACCTATACCTCTTTGACAAGGATTTTGGGCAATTTGATCTCTGGGGTCTGGTAAATTATTTGGTAATTCGACTAATGCTTGACTAGGATCAACATCTATAGTGTTTAACTGCACAGTACCACTCAAGCTGGCATTTTGTCGGGAAATAGCTGTGATATCACTCGTAGGTTGCTTTCTTGGGTCTAAATCTTGAGGACGTAACCTCTCCCAATCTTGACGAGTGCGTACAAATAGCCCAAAGATACCATTAGAGTTAATGACAACTTTCCCTCCCTGACCTTGATCAGCATTAGCTATGATGTCGTTGTTACCGAAAGGTTGAGCAACTATAAAGCCGCGGTTGTTCGTGAGAGTGTTAATGTAAATATTGCCACCATTGCCATCTATCGCCTCAGTAGAAATCACACTTTCACCACTCATCAGTAAATAATCTTGCACATCAAGATAGATATCACCACCGTTACCAGAACTAGCTTGTGCTGTTATACCTCCTTTATTTTCCAGACGAATAGTATCAGATGTGACTCTGACTTCACCTGCATTCCCACTACCTTGACCATCGACGATGATTTTCGCCTGATCTCGAATGATTAACTTAGGAGTTTTCAGGATCACAGTGCCACCGTTACCTGTTGCGTCTTTGCCAACAACACTAGAGATAGCGCTGCCTTCTCCACTCAATTCTGTAGATTCAGAGGCTGTAATATCTAATGTCCCTGCTTGACTTTGGCTAAACGTACCTGTAACTAGCTGTCCTCCATCTGTGATTTTTAGTCGCCGTGTTTCCAGGGTTAACTTCGTACCTGGGCCTGTACTACTAGCTTGGGCGATCGTACCAATGGCGGTAGGAACAGGTGGTAATGTTTCATCTATAACTACATTTCCTTGTATTTCTACTAAATCAGATGCTTTCACCACAACATTCCCAGCAGCGCCTTCACCATAGGTATCAGCACCAATTTGCGCTCCACCACTAGCAATGATGCGTTTGGCTTGAATGCTTAAATCGCTACCATCACCAGAACCTTCAGGCGAGACAGCAGTGTATATGGTACTGGGAACTGAATCATTGGTTGAGATTCCACTTACTTCCAAGGTGTCAGCAGCATTAACGCTGACGGTTCCTCCTAGTTGGGAACCCGTGAAAGCAAAAATAGCAGATCCATCGGTAAGTTTGATATTTCTCCCTTGTACTTGGATCTCTCCAGCACCTACATCACTACTACTATCTATTGATGCTTTTTTAGTTAGGGAAATGTCCCGGAAGGCTGGCACATTTGTATATCCTAGTTGCCAGCCTTTATCTATAGGAGTGATACTGACGAAACTGGAACTATCGACACTTCCAACTTCAATTCTGCCGCCATCTGCAAGCAGATTTCCCCCTTCTAAATTTACATCACCCCCCACAAGGGCTAGAGTTTTACCGGGTTGTACAGCTAAACCTGGAGGAGTTGGGTTTCTGGTAAATTCTAAAAACTCCGGGTTGAACTGGAGATTATTACCTGTTCCTTGAACACTAATGCTTCCCGGATTGTCGCGAAAACGTAAGCCAATAGGAATATTGACAGTCAACTGTGGTGGTGCTTGAGCCTTGCTGGCGCTAAATTCAAAGTTATTGTCAAACACAAAACTATCAGCAGTCGTTGCCAAAAATGAACCATTCAGATCCAAAGTTGCATTTGGCCCGAAGAAAATTCCCTTGGGATTAAGTAAAAACAGATTTGCGTTACCTAAAACACCAAGCTTCCCTAGAATATTTGAGGGATTACCACCTGTGACTCTAGTGAGGATATTGGCAATACCATCAGGATTAGCAAAATAAGCTCCCCTACCTTCACCAACGTTAAAATCTTGGAAAGAATGAAACAAATTTGAGCCACGAGTTGCACCACCCGAGATGCGATCGCTCGGTATACCATTAATCACATCTGGATTCACAACAGAATTTTCTGTTCCACCTAGATTTACATCAGGAACAATCTGTGCTTTACCTCTACTGAAAGTAACAAGAATGCTGCAAGTGACTAAGGGTAGGCTGAGTACCAGTGTCGAAATTGATTTCATGATCAGCCCCACAAATAAATGATTTTTGACTAACTTGAAAGTCATCTCACCCCGGCTACGCCACCCCTCTCCTTAGTAAGGAGAGGGGCTTGGGGTGAGGTTTGTCGTACCTGGCGGTGAAACTTTCTTTTGACCTTTAAAACGGGCTGTAATTAATCGAGAAATACAACCCTTGTTCCTGTAATGTCCGGTCTCTATCATCTACATCGATGAGAGGAAAAGCGTAGTCAATACGGGCACTGAGTGTGTCACCCATCTGCCATTGCAAACCTAAGCCTGTACCAATCAAGGTATTGGGATCGGGGGTGGAAGTTGAGTTTTCAGAGTTATTCCAACCGACACCAAAGTTGATAAAGGGTACAACTTGCAAAAGCCCCTGAATTTGTCTAGCGCGCAAGACGGGAAATCTCACTTCCGCTGAGGCAAACACGCCGTTATCTGTTAAAAACTCATCTTGTCGATAACCCTTGACAGTTTGCAAGCCTCCCAAGCGAATTTGTTCGATGGGTACAAGAGGTTTGCTTGCTAATTGCATTTCTGAACGCAACACCAGCAAGGTATCTGGGGCTAATAAGCGCACATATTGTCCTTGTCCTCGCCAAGCAAGATAGCGGCTATCTGGGGGATCGCTGTTGACAGTAGCACCAAGCCACCCTACACCAAGGCTAAATTGCGATCGCAATGCAAAGACTTGTTGTGAGTTGCGTTGTGTGTATTCCTGGAAAAACCGGACTGTGGAAAGGCGTGTTCTACCTTCCTCATCTGCACCTGCTGATAAGGGAAATCTTTCTCCCAATAATCTGCTTTCACTTTGCTGTCGGGAAAAAGTTAAACCTAGTGCCAATTCTTGACTGGGATTTTGAATGATTGGCTGCCGTAAATTCAAATCAAAGTAATAATAATCACCTGTGATATCAATCCGATCAAAGGGTGGTTCAACTACCCCTACAGCCGTTCTGCCTGTTGCAAAACCAATAGTACCATTGCGAGGATTAATCGGGAATGTATAACCCACGTCAAAAGCGTTACTACCTTCGCTGTTGATAAATTCAAAGGAAAAGCGATCGCCAAAGCCTAATAAATTACCTTCGCTGAGGCTAACACCCCGACGAAAAGTGCCAACACTCGGATCACCAGCATTATCTACAAAGATATCTACTCTAAAAGAATCTGCCTCTACAACTCTAACTTCTAATAAGCTTTGATCTGGACGTGAACCTGTAGATAATTCCGCAGAAATATTGGCTATCAAAGGGTCAAGCTGTAATAATTGCAGTGCTTCTAAGAGTTTTTCTCTATTTAAAGGTTTAGAGGTTGCTAGAGCAATGCGACTACGCACATACCCAGGTTTTAACCGCCTCGTACCTGTGACTCTAATATCTTCTACTCCACCTTCAACAATCCGTACCTTGACAACAGCGCCCTCTGGTGACAAAGTTTGTTCGGCTGGGATCACCGCGCCGGAATTAATGTATCCCTCCTTGATATATAAGTTAGTAATGTTGTTTTCAACTTGTAAAAGTTCAGCAAAGGTTATCGGTCGGTTAAGAAATTCGGCGGTTTCTTTGCTCAATTGTTCATCACTAAATGCTGTGTTTCCTTCAAACTCGAATCTCTTAATAGTAATAGTTCCAGGAATTTCTGGACGCTGTGGAGATTCGGGTGGTGGAGATGGAGTTTCTTCTAAAGGAGGTGTAGGTGATGGTTGCGGCGTTGGAATTGGCTTTGGTGGTGGTGCAGGTGGAATAGGAGCAGTCGGACTAGGAAGTTGCGATAAAATTAAGGTTTTATCCAACTCTCTGTTTTTCTGGCTTCCAACTAGTTCATATGAATTAGAAGCATCGGGAGGATATAATTTGAACCCAAAATCAGGATTGAGAGAATAACCTTCGTTGCCAATTTTTGTTTCATGAACCTGCCTGATTTGGCTTTTCACAGCAGCTGTGGTATTTTCTAGCTGTAGTGTGTTGCTCTGTGTCTCATTATTTCCTAAAAAAAAGTCCTCAGGATTGGGAGCCTTAGATGGTAAGTTTCCTACCGAAGCTTTTACAGCCGAGAAAGCTATTAAAACTTCCAACAAGAAACAAACAGTTAAATTCAGTTTCAAAGTGTGGTGGTGCATTAAAACTTGATTAATTTTTATTAATTAAACTTAAATACCATAGAATATGGTTTGTAGCATAGGGAATTATAATAAAATTTAACGAGGTAGTTTAGGAAACGAAAAGGAAATATAGGTATTTATAAGATATTGCTTTAAATGAAGGAATATATATTAAGATGACGGAAGGCAACAACAAGCTATTATGTGGCCGCTACCAAATCATCCAAGAATTAGGCAGGGGAGGCTTTGGAGTAACCTATCTGGCTACAGATACATTCTCTAATGTATTATGTGCAATCAAGAAACTCGACCCTCTCAATGCCGATATCGAAACAGCTAAAAGATTCTTTCACCGAGAAGTTAATATTTTAAATACTTTACAAACTAACCAGCAAGTTCCTAAGTTTTTTGACTATCTGGAAGAAAACAACAATTATTATATTGTTGAAGAATATATAGAAGGCACGTCTCTAGCTGACCTCGTTGGTCAAAAATGGTCAGAACAGACAGTAGTTAATTTCTTACAACAAATTTTATCAGTATTAGCATATTTACATGCAAAGAATATTATTCATCGTGATGTCAAACCCTCTAATTTGATTATTAGAAAGGGAGATAAGAAATTTGTCTTAATTGATTTTGGCTCTGTCAAAAAACTAGAGAAACAATATCCATCGTTTCAATCCTCAGTCACACAAACAATGATTGGAACTCCTGGATATGCTCCTTCAGAACAAATGGCAGGTAGACCACGTTTTAATAGTGATATCTATGCTTTAGGCTTGACAGCAATTCAACTATTAACTGGGATGCACCCAAGAGAATTAAGATGGGACGAAAAAGATTATGTTCTCTTACCTAGCGATATTAAAATTGATGATTCTCTTGCTGTTATTTTAACCAAAATGGTTCATAATAACCCAGCTCAGCGCTATCAAACAGTAGATGCTGTGATTGAAGATTTGAATAAGACTAAAATTAGTCCACCACCTACTCAACCGCCAACTTACTACTCATCCAATCGTCGAGGGGTACTTGCTAATACACGATTTATAAAAACTTGGCAAATTCCTATTGTCTTAATATTATTAACAGGAATAATAACTTGCATAGAATTTATTCATCCATTTATAAGACCTACATACTATTTACATGAAGCTAATAATTTGCTTGACGAACGCAAAGGAGATAAAGCTCTAGATAAATTTAACTACCTCAAAGAAATCCAGCCTAACTCCCCGGAAGTTTGGAAAGGAAGAGGGGATGCTTTATTTATTTTAGGACGGGATTTTGCCGCATTACAATCTTATAATAGAGCTATTTTTTTACAACCCAAAGACCAAAAACTTTTAGTTAAAATTTTAATTAATAAAGGAAAAGTTTTATATAAACAACAAAATTATCAAGAAGCTCTAGAAATTTATGAAAAAGCACTCAAAAGTGATAATAATAATCCAGAGGCTTTGAGCGGAAAAAGTTTATCTTTATTAGCATTGGGTCAAAAACAAGAAGCTTTGCAGTATTTAGACCAACTAAAGCAAATTAGACCTGATGATCCCAGAATTTGGCAAGAGATAGGCTTTGCAATCGAACAATCTCAGGGACGACAAGCTGCTAAAGAATACTTTCAAGAAGCTCTTTCATCTTATGATGATATTCTCAGGGTAAAAAAAAATAATCCAATATATTGGACTGACAGAGGTTCAATATTACTTAAATTAAATCGTCCCCAGGATGCTCTTGATTCTTATGAACAAGCACTCAAACTAGATAACAATTTTTATGAAGCGTTAATTGGTAAAGGTAACGCCTTAAATTTATTAGGAAAACCTAGTGAAGCTCTCTTTGCTTTTAGACAAGCGAGTAAAGTCCGCCCCCAAGATTATTTAGTTTGGTTTAATCAAGCAATTTTACTCACACAAACCTTAAGAAATCACGAAGAAGCTATTAAAGCTTTTGATCAAACAATTGCACTGAAAGACGATTTTCATCCAGCATGGGTGGGTAAAGCACTAGCATTATTAGAATTAAAACGCTCTCAAGAAGCTTTAGAAGCTATTGAAAAAGCTAAAGATTTGCAACCAAAAGACCCAGATATTTGGGATATTCGAGGAGAAATTTTAAAGGAGTTAGGAAAACAACAGGAAGCAAATAATTCTTATTTCCAAGCTGAAAGACTTAGGGGTGGGATGCGTTAACTAAAACCTAATCTTAAAGTAAGCGATCGCAATCTCTGCAATAATTCTAGAGAAGAAATATGACGTTGCTGAAATTGGTCATGAATTGTGTTTGTCTACATTTTGTAGAGACGTAGCAATGCTACGTCTGGTCACACCCGTAAATGGTAAATTCATATTTTGATTCAGCAACGCCAGAAATATATTATGGATTTGCAGATAATCCAGAGGTAGTTCCCTGTTCCCTCTTCCCCGTTCCCTTTCAAGGGTATGATGCGTAATGAAAGTATGATCTGGCCCAATAGAAATAATGACGCAGACAGTATCAATCAATAATAACCAGCGGTTGCAACTAGAGCCTCTTTCCACACCAGAACGCTTGCTGTTAGGTCCTGGTCCCTCGAATGCTCATCCCGCAGTTCTGCAAGCGATGAACACTCCCCCACTCGGACATCTCGATCCAGCTTTTCTTGCAGTCATGGATGAGATTCAATCGTTGCTGCGTTACGTATGGCAAACAGAAAACCCCCTTACCATCGCTGTTAGTGGTACGGGGACAGCAGCAATGGAAGCAACTATTGCTAATGTCGTAGAACCAGGCGATGTAGTGTTAGTAGGTGTAATTGGTTACTTTGGTAATCGACTTGCAGATATGGCTGGACGCTATGGTGCTGATGTGCGATCCATTACCAAGCCTTGGGGACAAGTCTTTTCCTTAGATGAGTTGCGTACTGCTGTACAAACTCATCGTCCAACTATTTTGGCTTTAGTTCATGCTGAAACCTCCACCGGCGCGTGTCAACCTCTGGAAGGTGTCGGAGAGCTGTGTCGTGAGTTTGGCTGTTTGCTGCTCATAGATACAGTTACAAGTTTGGGTGGTGTTCCCATCTTTTTGGATGAGTGGGGAGTTGACCTAGCTTATAGCTGTAGCCAAAAAGGCTTGGGTTGTCCGCCTGGTGCTTCTCCTTTTACGATGAGTCCCCGTGCAGTTGAGAAATTGCAACAGCGGCGAACAAAAGTGGCTAATTGGTATTTGGATATGACGCTGTTGTATAAATATTGGGGTAGTGAGCGAGTTTATCATCACACCGCACCCATCAATATGTATTATGCACTCCGGGAAGCACTGCGTCTCATTGCCGAAGAGGGAGTGGAAAACAGCTGGCGACGTCATCAAGAAAATGTAGAATATCTCTGGCAGTCATTAGAAAATATTGGATTGTCCTTACATGTACAGCGAGAGTACCGTCTACCCACTCTTACAACAGTCCGCATTCCCGAAGGAGTCGATGGTAAAGCGATCGCACGCCAGTTACTCTTAGAACATAACATTGAGATTGGTGGCGGTCTTGGCGAATTAGCAGGTCAAGTCTGGCGCGTTGGACTGATGGGTTTCAACAGCCGTAAAGAAAATGTAGACCGACTCATAGAAGCTCTGCAACAAGTTTTGCCTAAATAGAATAGGCAGATATGATGAATTTTTGGGGAAAGGGTAAAGGTTTGAAATTTGCTATGTCTTCCTTGCCTTACCTTTCCCCTAAGTTAGACTGAAATTAGCAGTGTATCCAGACAGCAAGATAATTGACTGAACACAGCTGCATAGTTACATCAAGATTGCTGAGCCAATAAATCCGAGTATTGATTCATGTTGCATCGCTTCTCAAAACAGGGAATGATTTGTATTACTCAACCAAATCACGCTTGGCTTTCAGGTCAATTAGCGCAAATCTGGGGTAATGAACAGTTTGGTGATTTTGTCCCCAGAAAAGAAGTTTGTTTTGGTGCAGAACAACATGATATCGGTTGGGTAGTTTGGGAACAATCTCCTACACTTAATCCTCAAACTGGTTATCCCCATCATTTCACGGAACTTCCTACTCAAGAACATATAAAAATTTGGTCAAATGCTAAACAGTTTGCATTCGTATTGGGTAGATATGTAGCGTTGCTAATATCACTACATGGAACAGGTCTGTATGAAAGGTTTACAAGTTGGCAAAACTCACCAACCTCCACTCAAATAGTAGAGAAGTTCCTCAAACAGGAGTATCTCTGGCAAGACCAACTTATCAATCTTTTGAAAAACGATCCATATTATTCAGCCTACGTTACACCAGAAGTAATCACACGCAATCGGAAGTTGGTAGCAACATGGGATGCGCTTTCAATCATCGTTTGTCAGGGAATGAATTTACAACAACAATTAGTTCATCATGTACCAATGCTTAATGGTGAAGCCACACTAGAGTTGACCTTGCTAGACAATCACGAGAATCATCAACAAATAGCCGTATTTCCCTGGCCTTTCCAACTCAATGAAGTCACACTAGTTTATGAAGGAAAGTTTCTACGCCATACCTTTAGCAATGAAATGACAATGCAAGAAGCTTTAATGGGTGATTGCTGGGTAACTCTCACCACTACTCTAAAGCCAAATTAGAAAGTAGTGGTTACAGTTTTTTACATATCTAGCCTCTTTTGCGTTGTTTGATTGGTTTTTTTGCAGTTTTTGATTTACCACGTGTTACCTTCAACTCAGTCTTTGACTGAGGCTGTGGAGGATGATGTTTTGGTGGCCGACATCGTTCACAAAACAAAGGTCTAGAAGGATAGCAAGTGCGTTCAACTACCAGGTTGCATCCTTTACATACAAAACGATAGACTCTTTGCCTAATGATGCGAGTGTGGGCTTTCACAAAAACTTCTTTGCTGTCCACCTGTCTATATCCTTTCAAAAAGAACGAAACTACTATGGCTGATTTATCTGAGATTCTTAGATTACTAGAAGCAGAACGCGATCGCTACATTTTAGAAACTGCTGATTTAGAGCGTCGCCTATCTTTTATTCGCAACCAGATGAATGTTCTAGAAGCTCTTATTTCAGGGTACGCCCTAGAAGAGAAAATGAGTCATCTCCAAAAGAGTTTACCTGAATCATCTACACAAGCATATTTGGAGGGTAACCTTCATTCCCTTGAGGAAGAGGGAGAACCCAAGACGCTTGAGCAAGAACAAGAATTAAATAATAAGACAAATTCACTAGTAACCACATTGTCATCGTCATCTACCTCGACGTTAAATTCCAAAGATTCTAAATCTACTACTCCCATAACGGAACAACCAGACATTTCCGATATTCCCAAACTGACGACTCCCAGAAAACCTGGAACTTTACCTTTACTACCTGAATTTCAAGAATACTCCATACAAAATGCAATCTTGATTTTGATGCGCCGTCGACCAAACCTACATTTTCATATTGATGCTATTGTACGGGACTTATATGGCGATAAATTAACACCAGAACAGTTAAAAACAGCAAAAACAAATGTTGGTAAAATGCTTTCCACTGGTGTGCAGTCTGGTATGTGGTATCGGGTGTTACAAGGACACGGCGTTTATACATTGAAATATGAAAAAGGAGTTACCAGCAAACCGCTACATAAAAAAAGATGATTTAGTATTAACTCATGCAGCTACTCAAGGTTAGTGCGTAAGCGATGGGCGCTAAATTAAAATAAGAATTTACAATTTACGGGGTGACCAGACGTAGCAATGCTAAGTCTGGTCAAGGATTTGGCATAGAACTACAAAATATATACAAACATAATTCATAACCAAATTCAGCAACACCACTTTTTTTTATC
>NZ_AJLL01000001.1 GCF_000317225.1 Fischerella thermalis PCC 7521 | reverse complement strand
TCCTCAGGAAATACAAATTTCTCGTGTGGCTGATCTTGAGGAGCCATCCAAGCACGGATACCCTCGTTCAGCAAAATGTTTTTGGTATAGAATGTTTCAAATTCTGGGTCTTCAGCAGCCCGCAGTTCTTGAGAAACGAAGTCGTAAGCCCGCAAGTTCAATGCCAAGCCAACGATACCGATCGCACTCATCCACAAACCAGTCACTGGCACAAACAACATGAAGAAGTGCAACCAGCGCTTGTTGGAGAAAGCAATACCGAAGATCTGAGACCAGAAACGGTTTGCTGTCACCATTGAGTAGGTTTCTTCTGCTTGGGTGGGGTTGAAAGCACGGAAGGTATTTGCCCCTTCGCCGTCTTCAAATAGGGTGTTTTCAACTGTTGCACCGTGAATTGCACACAACAGCGCACCACCCAATACACCCGCTACTCCCATCATGTGGAACGGGTTGAGTGTCCAGTTGTGGAATCCTTGCAAGAACAACAAGAAACGGAAGATCGCTGCTACCCCAAAGCTGGGTGCAAAGAACCAAGAAGACTGTCCCAAGGGGTACATCAAGAATACTGATACGAATACCGCGATGGGAGCGGAGAAGGCTATGGCGTTGTAAGGACGAATCCTACTAACCGAGCGATTTCAAATTGACGCAGCATGAACCCGATCAATCCGAATGCTCCGTGCAGCGCCACGAATGTCCACAATCCACCCAATTGACACCAACGGGTGAAGTCTCCTTGCGCTTCTGGTCCCCACAACAGCAACAATGAGTGTCCCATTGCGTCTGCTGGTGTTGATACTGCTACTGTTAGGAAGTTACAGCCTTCTAAGTAAGAAGATGCTAAGCCGTGGGTGTACCAACTGGTGACGAAGGTTGTTCCGGTCAGCCATCCTCCTAGTGCTAGGTATGCACAGGGGAATAGCAATAAACCAGACCATCCTACGAATACGAAGCGATCCCGCTTCAACCAGTCGTCGAGAACGTCAAACCACCCTCTGGTAGTACTACGTCCGATTGCGATGGTCATT